>JAVBNB010000055.1:0-59252 GCA_031551825.1 Tannerella sp.
CAAAAATTATTTTCAAAAAAAAACGTTATTAATGTACGCAAATCATCTTTTTTCATTTTTTCCTGTCTTTATATTTTGATAGACAGGCAAACTAAAAGATACGCACGGTCATGCCTGTATTTTTTTATATCTTTCAGCAAATACATCAAAACAGTCGTAAATAAAAACCCTTCAAAGTTTGATAATCGACAACAGTCCCCAAATAGCTACTGACTATTGGGGACCGTATCTTCTTTTTCTTTTATTTCGATTGTAAAGTATACATTCCCGAACCAAGTTCTAGCATCAATGAACCATTCGATTCTTTTACCCAATGAATACCCGGTTGAGAAGAATCTGCCCTTATACCGAATTTCAATGGCAGTTTTACAGTTGCAGTTGTATTAACAGGAATCTCAATATTCCATATTAATTGATTGCCGTTCCGTATCCAATGACTTTTTATTTTTCCGTGGGGAGATTCGTACGATGCCTTCACATAACTCAACTTTTCCGGAAAAACAGGTTCCATCCATATTTTTTTAAAAGCGACAGAAGACGAATCATTCTTTATTCCAGCCAGGTTTTCATAATACCAAATCAGCAAATCACCAAGGAGCATCACATGATTTCTTGAGTTCATCGCCGGGTTTGCCGTATCACCGTTCCATAATTCCCAAATTGTAGTCGCACCGCTTTTAATCATATAACCCCAGGATGGATATGTTTCATTCGTCACAATTTTGTATGCCAGCTCCAGACTACCGTATTCTGTCAAACCCCGCATCAGATGTTGAATACCAAGCACACCGGCACTGACATGACCTTTACAGTCGTTTTCGGTCTTTTCCATGATATTGGCAAAAACCTTTTCTTCATATCCTTCCGGCACAAGCCCAAGTCGTAGCGACAGTAGATTTGCCGTCACCGTATTATTATCATATTGCGCCGTTTCTGGGTTGAAGAATTTTTTGTTATAAGCATCTTTTATCTTAGCGGCTAATTCTGCATATTCTTTCACATCATCAGGTACACCATTCATCACGGCAAACTTTTGCATCAGTTGAAGTATACTGTAAAATACGGTAGTACTTAACACCTGTCCGCTTGTCCTTCGGGCAGGATCCTGCGAATGAATCAATTCCGCTGATTCCGGCGGCATACACCAATCACCGTATTCATCTTTCATCAATATGTAATCCTGCATTTGAGTTTCCGTCAGGTGTTTAACCCAACGCTTCATGGATGGATACCGCGCTTTTATCGAAGAAGCATCACCAAACTGCCGGTAAAGCATATCGGCAATATAAAAATACGCGGCCGGCCATGTTACATCGTCGTTATATACTGTCCAGTAACGAGGCGATACTACAGAAATACTGCCGTTTTCGTTCATGGACTCCTCAATATCAACCAACCACTTATTGTACATCAAAACATTATTGAACAGGAAACTCTCTCCATGAGCACCTGTAGTACGGTCGCCAAGCCACCCTACACGCTCATCACGTTGCGGACAATCAGTCGGCATACCACGGTAATTTCCGCGAATACCCCAAAACGCGTTTTTATATATCTGATTTATCATATTATTGGACGTTTCAAACGTTCCGATAGTAGTCATTTCGTCATAAATCACCTTTCCCGTAAAATCGTCAACGGTCGGCTCGTAATCCAAACCCGATATTTCTGCAAAACGAAAACCATGATACACAAACAAGGGCTCCCATTCAAATCGACCGTCTTTGGCCGAAGTATAAACATCCGTAACGAGCGCTCCCCGCAGATTATCCATATAAGGCTCTGTACCATTTTCTTTCAGCACTTCTGCAAAACGTATCGTTATGGGTTTATCTTTTTGTCCTCTCAACCGCACTTGCAGCCAACCGACCATATTTTGTCCCATATCAACAATATATCGTCCGCTACCAACAGCTTTTACCGATACAGGCTTTAGCTCTTCCATAACCTTCAGGCTTGGCGACAATTGCGAAACCAACTTACCTTTAGGCGCCTCCATCAAGTCTGCAGACTGCCAAGCCGAATCAACATATCCGGCTTCTGTCCACTTTCCCAATTCAAAGCGCGCGTCGTATTTCTCACCATCAAATTCATTATTTTCGACAATGGGACCTTTGTTTGTCGCACTCCATGATTCATCACTAATAACCGTTTCACGCTTACCATTTTCATATTCGATATCCAACTGTGCAATAAGACGAGGCAGTCCGAATCCGAACATTCCTTTCTCACGCATAGTCTGGAAGCGCCCGTTGCCTAACGCAACACCAATTACATTCGTTCCCTTTTTTACCACTGATGTAACATCATAAGTCAGAAAAGGCACAGAGGCATCATACCAGGTTGGAAGAGGTCCGAAAACATCATCGCCGATCCTGTTGCCGTTCATATAACAAACAGACGAACCCACACCCGAAACATACAATACCACACGTTTAGGTTTTGCTTCCACCGTAAACTCCTTTCGAAAATAGCGGGCGGAAAGAGTCGTTCTGTTTTCTTCCACTTTCAGATTTTCCGGATCATTCACCCCTATCCATTTTGCATTCCAGTCGGATTCATTCAGCAATGCCGTCGACCAGCACCGAATATCACTCCGCGCCATTTCCCCATGGTTACTCCATACCGTAACGCGCCAGTAATACATTGTTCCTGATTCAAGTGGTTTCCCGCGGTAATCTATTAATACGGATAGATCCGATTCCACACGGCCCGAACTCCACAACAGGTCGGAACCCGCATTCAGATTCTTTTCGGAAATCGCCACATCAATCTGATAAGCTTTCTGCATAACATCCGGCTTATTACTTGTAAGTTTCCATGAAAAACGAGGATTTTCCATGCCCAGTCCTTCCGGATTTTCACGCATCTCGGTCTGCAAATCCACAAATGCAATACTTGTAGGTTCATTCGTTGTACATCCTGTTAACAACATCAAAATGAATGAGAAAAAAAAGATCTGTTTAATCATAACACTTTAGTATTAAAAATTTGTATACGGTCATTATCAATAATAGAGCTATCGAATAGTCATTTCTTATTTGTTTCTTTACTGCCGGATCATCACCAACATATCATTTTGATAGACAGGAAAACAAAAAGATACGCACGGTTTCATTTACAAAAAAACACAAAATTTCGGCAAACAACCGGATGTAGAATTCTAAGTGTGTGATATAAACAGGCAAAAGGGAGACTTTTTCTCAAAAGGCTCCCTTTTTACAGGTTTTAATAGGTATTAGTCTCTAAGGCAAAAAGATTGTTTAGGTTATCGATGCAAAGGTGAGCATATTTTGACACCCCTGCAACTTTTTTTTTATATTATAAAACATGTTTTTGGAGGTTTTTTACATTTGAGTTCTTTTTTTTTCAAAAAAAACTCGATTTTAACATTTGGAAATCATAAACAGCGATCATCATTTGTATTTGACCTCCATCCCTATGGATTCATCAACGATTATCCCCTCGACATAGACCTCTTTTCCATTCACCAATGTCCTACATACGGAATTACGAAAAGTATACCCTTCGAACGGAGACCATCCGCATTTATACAATATATTGTCTTTCGTTACCGTAACTGATTTGGCCGGATCAATCAACACTAAATCCGCATAATATCCTTCACGAATATACCCGCGCCTATCTATTCCATATAATTCCGCCGGATGGTGCGCCATCTTTTCCACCACTTTCTCCTTCGTAAAAACTCCGTCCGCAGCCATCTCCAACATTGCCGACAATGAATGTTGAACCAACGGACCTCCTGACGCCGCGATCAGACATGAACCCTCTTTCTCAGAAAGCAGATGAGGTGCATGATCTGTTGCCACAATCGCGATTGTGTCATTATTCAGAGCATCACGCAAAGCATCACGATCGACTTTCGTCTTTATGGATGGATTCCATTTGATACGATTTCCGAATTTTTCATAATCATCGTCACAGAACCAAAGATGATGTACACAGACCTCGCCGGTGATCTTCCGTTCAGATAGTAGCCCCCTGTCGAGTAATGCCAATTCCCTTTCCGTCGACAAATGAAATATATGTAAACGTGTTCCGAGTTTTCTCGCCAATGCTACAGCTTCGGAAGATGAAGCGTAACAAGCTTCAGCGCTGCGTATCTTTGAATGAAAGGAAATGTCTAAATTCTCTCCGAACTTGGCAACATAATACTCTTTATTTCTACGGATAATTTCTTCTTTTTCCGCATGAACAGCTATCAGCATATCCGTTTCTCCGAAAAAACGACACAAAGAATCTGCTTTATCAACAAGCATGTTTCCTGTTGAAGAACCGAGAAAAAGCTTTATTCCCGGTATACGCCTACGGTCAAGACGTGATATAAGATCAGCATTATCATTCGTTCCGCCGAAAAAAAACGAATAGTTAGCTACAGACACCTCGGCTGCACGTTGAAATTTCCATTCCAAATCTTCAATAGTCGTAGTCTGGGGATTTGTATTCGGCATATCCATATAAGTAGTCACACCACCCGCAACAGCCGCACGACTCTCACTCCACATATCACCCTTGTGTGTCAGCCCCGGCTCACGGAAATGAACCTGGTCATCGATCGCCCCCGGTAATAACCACTTACCGGAAGCATCTATTACTTTTACATCCTGCAATAATTCCGCAGGTAAATCATCGCCTTCATATACTGACGATATATATTTGCCATCAATCAATACGGAACCTCTAAACGAACATCCTTCGTTTACAATTAACGCATCCTTGATTAACGTTCTCATTTTGTGTGCGCTGTCAACCGGGCCTGATCCGCAGCCTTCGGATATTTACGGAAAAAACTCCACCATTTAAGGCGTAATACTCCAAACAGCGCCTCTCCGAAAATAGATGTATTCATTTTTGATGTACCCAGTACACGGTTAACAAAAACAATAGGCACTTCAACTAATTTAAATCCACACTTATATGCTGTAAATTTCATTTCTATCTGGAAAGCATAACCTTTAAAATGAATTTTATCAAGTTCTATCGTTTCAAGCACAATGCGCCTATAACATTTAAAGCCGGCAGTTGTATCCTTTATTTTCATTCCTGTTATAAAGCGCACATACACTGATGCATAGTACGACATCAACACACGCCCCAGAGGCCAGTTCACAACATTAACACCATTAATATAGCGCGAACCGATTGCCACATCTGCTCCTTGCTCCGCACAGGCAGCATAAAGTTTCAACAAATCATTCGGATTATGGCTAAAGTCAGCATCCATCTCGAAAATAAAGTCATATCCGTGTTCAATAGCCCATTTAAAGCCACAAATATAAGCAGTTCCAAGTCCTTGTTTTCCTGAGCGTTCTACAATAAATAAGCAATCAGAAAACTCCTGCTGCAATCGTTTGACAATATCTGCCGTACCATCAGGAGAACCATCATCGATAACAAGTACATTAAAGGTTTTTTCCAAACCAAACACGGTACGGATAATACTTTCAATATTTTCCTTTTCGTTATAAGTCGGAATAATTACTACACTGTCTGACATATATTTATCTTATTAATAATCATGAATTAAAACGTAAAGATACGAAGAATTCCTTAATTCCATAAAATATCACAAAAAAATAAGGTTACACAGGCTTTTTACCTGCGTAACCTTTGTTTTAAATAAATACAGTTTAAACAGACATTATGCCTGGATCATTTCAGCGCTGCGTCTGATAAAGCGGCTTAGAGACTCACCTTTCAGCATACCATTACTTAATAAAGCAAGATCAATCAATTGACTTACCAACTGATTTCCCTTCGCATAATCGACAAAAATCTGATTACGCTGTTGACGCAACTCATCTAACTTTTTGTTTGTGTTCGTCATATCTTCCTTTTCCGCTTCCGTAACCTCTTCCGGTTTCTTTTTATTCTGTGCGTCACGAAGATCATTCTGACGGGCTTCCCATCCTTTTATCTCATCAAGCACAGGCTTCACCTTATTAGCACAGGCGCTCTCCTCATCTTCCAACACTTTCTTCACAAGTTTGTGGTCCGTATTAAGAACAAGGTTATAACTATCAGGTATCTCTCCATAAAACGACATTCCCGGCTGTATCGCAGCCATATCACGCATACGACGCATATATTCACTCTGCGTCAACATAACCGGATTCGATTCTGCACCAAGAGCCTCAAACGAAACAATAAAATCCGTCTTCTCCATCACCGGAATCTGACTCTTGAAAACTTCCTGCAATGCATTCTTCTGGTCCTCACCGAGATTCACCGCCTGCACATCATCTTTACGGATGATATTACCAATCGTATCACTGTCAACTCTCACATAACGGGTTTTCTCGAACTTTTGCTCCAACTGACCCACTATCGGCATATCCAATTGACCGTCAAACAGCAACACGTTATAGCCTTTATCTTTTGCAGCCTGTATATAACTATACTGATCATTCGGATTAGTAGAATAAAGATACGTAAGCACACCATCTTTATCCGTCTGGGTTCCTTCTATAAGTGTCTTATATTCGTCCAGCGTAAAATATTTGCCATCTACATCTTTCAGCAAATCAAACTTAACAGCACGTTCATAAAACTTCTCATCACTGAGCATTCCATACTGGATAAATATTTTCAGATCATCCCATTTATTTTCAAACTGCGTCCGGTCATTCTTAAATATTTCTTCCAAACGATCAGCCACCTTTTTGGTTATATGTGTAGAGATCTTCTTCACATTCTGATCACTTTGCAGATACGAACGGGAGACGTTAAGCGGTATATCCGGAGAATCCAGTACCCCATGGAGTAATGTCATAAACTCCGGCACAATGCCCTCTACCGAATCCGTAACAAATACCTGATTACAATACAACTGTATCTTGTTCTTGTGAATATCCATATTCGTTCTCAGACGCGGAAAATACAAGATTCCGGTTAAATTAAACGGATAATCAACATTCAGGTGTATCCAGAACAACGGCTCTTCAGCCATTGGGTATAACTCCCGATAAAAGGCCTTATAATCTTCATCTTTCAATTCACTTGGCTTACGCGTCCATGCAGGGGTAGTATTATTTACTACATTATCTTCATCCGTATCCACATACTTGCCGTCTTTCCACTCCTGTTTCTTTCCAAAAACAATTGGTATGGGAAGGAAACGGCAATATTTTGTCAGTAATTCCGTAATTTTATTCTGTTCAAGAAAAATTTTATTTTCATCATCGATATGGAGTATAATATCCGTTCCGCGGTCATCTTTCTTCGTTTCCACCATTTCATATTCGGGAGTGCCTTCACAACTCCATTTCATGGCAACGGCATCTTCACGATAAGATTTAGTTATAATTTCCACTCTTTTCGCTACCATAAACGAAGAATAGAACCCCAAACCAAAGTGCCCTATAATAGAAGCCGCATCATTCTTATATTTATTAACAAACTCTTCCGCTCCGGAAAAGGCAATCTGGTTTATATATTTATCTATTTCTTCGGCAGTCATACCAACACCCCTATCCGAAATAATAAGTTTCTTCCCATCAATACGAATACGTATCGACACATCGCCAAGCTCACCTTTAAATTCACCAACCGAAGAAAGAGTTTTCAGTTTTTGGGTCGCATCAACAGCATTGGAAACTACCTCACGAAGAAAAATATCGTGATCACTGTATAAAAATTTCTTAATTACCGGGAATATATTCTCACTTGTAACCCCGATACTACCTTGTTTTTTTTCTTCTTTTGCCATATTTCTTTGTTTAAGATTAATTTTTTCACGTCCTCCTAAAAGCAAAAAAAATGCCAGACGCCACGCATCTGACATTTTGTCGTTATATCATAACTCTTTCATTGCTTTTTCTGAGACACCGTATGCACAATTTTATCCTTTTCCTTGTCATAATCGAGCAATACATCGTCTCCCTCCTTCACTTCTTCACGAATAATAATATCTGCCAATTCGTCTTCAATATATTTCTGAATAGCACGCTTCAATGGACGCGCACCAAACTGAACATCATAACCCTTCGACGCGATGAAATCTTTAGCAGCATCCGTCAGTTTTATATCATAACCGATCTGATCGATTCTTTCAAAAACTTTCTTAAGTTCAATATCGATGATCTTATTAATCGATTCTTTTTCAAGCGGATCAAATACCACTATATCATCCACACGATTCAGAAACTCCGGAGCAAAAGCCTTATTTAAAGCTTTCTGTATCACACTACTTGCGAAGCCTTTATCCGCATCACCTCCCTGTGGCTGGAATCCGATACCTCGTCCGAAATCTTTCAACTGCCTTGTTCCTATATTTGACGTCATAATCAAGATCGTATTCTTGAAATCGATATGACGACCCAGACTATCCGTCAGATGACCTTCGTCAAGAACCTGCAGCAACAGGTTAAATACATCCGGATGCGCCTTCTCCATTTCATCAAGCAGTACGATTGAATATGGACGGCGGCGAACTTTTTCCGTCAATTGCCCGCCTTCTTCATACCCCACGTACCCCGGAGGCGCACCGATAAGACGCGACACGGCGAATTTCTCAAGATATTCACTCATATCAATACGTATCAGAGAATCCGCAGAGCCAAACATATATTCGGCCAACACTTTTGTAAGATATGTTTTTCCGACGCCGGTAGGCCCCAGAAACATAAATGTTCCGATAGGTTTATTCGGATCTTTCAGGCCGATACGATTTCGCTGAATTGCTTTTACGATCTTATACACGGCTTCATCCTGCCCTATTACTTTTTTCTTCAGGATATCTTCCATTTCAAGCAAACGCGCATTCTCCGTCTTTGCAATACGTTGCACGGGAACTCCGGACATCATGGCGACAACCTCGGCAACCTTATCCTCATCAACGGTCTCACGATGTTCCTGCATTTCTTTTTCCCATTTCTCTTTGGCAACATTCAACTCAGACAATAGGTGACGCTCCCTGTCACGAAAGCTCGCAGCTAATTCAAAGTTCTGTGACTTTACGGCCGCCTGTTTCTCTTCTTTTACAGATTCTATCTGCCCTTCCAAGTCTTCTATATACGGTGGAACCACAATGTTAGAAATATGCATACGTGATCCGGCTTCGTCTAAAGCATCTATCGCTTTATCCGGAAAATTACGGTCGCTGATATAGCGCTCCGTCAACTTAACGCATGCTTCCAACGCCCCTTCCGTATAGCGGGTATTATGATGATCTTCATAACGTTCTTTTATATTATGAAGTATCTGCAAAGTCTCTTCCGCCGTAGTAGGATCTACAAGCACTTTTTGGAAACGGCGTTCCAATGCCCCGTCTTTCTCTATATTCTTACGATACTCATCCAACGTTGTAGCGCCTATACATTGAATTTCGCCACGAGACAGCGCCGGCTTTAGCATATTTGCGGCATCCATGGAACCGGAAGCCGAACCTGCACCTACAATTGTATGAATTTCATCGATGAACAGGATAATATTCGGATTCTTTGCCATTTCATTCAGTATCGCTTTGATTCTTTCCTCAAACTGTCCGCGGTACTTCGTTCCCGCAACAATCGCCGCCATATCCAAACTGATTACGCGTTTATCAAACAACACACGCGAAATTTTATGCTGGACAATACGCAAAGCTAATCCTTCAACTATGGCTGATTTTCCAACCCCCGGCTCACCGATAAGAACCGGATTATTCTTTTTACGGCGGCTCAATATCTGTGCCAGACGTTCAATTTCTTTTTCACGCCCGACAATAGGATCAAGGCGGCCTTCTGCTGCTGCACGTGTCAGATCCATTCCGAAATTATCAATCACAGGAGTATCCGAAGTCGACTTTGTCGCCTGCGCAGCACTTCCTCCCGCAGTCGAACCGGAAGAACCTTTACGCGAAGAAGGATTAAATGAATCATCCTCATCTTCATCATCCTCATTGTCGGTATACCCGTCACTTATATCTTCATAATATTCTTCCGATTGCTTCAGAGCATCCTTTGATAATTCATCAGTCAGGCTATCCTCCGCAATTCTATCATAAACAGCCTGATAATTCGCGCCTTTGCTTTCAAGAAATTCCGTCACAATATTAAACTTTTCTTTAAGAAGAGACAATAATAGATGTTCGGTTCCCGTTTGGATATTTCTCAACTGGCGCGACTCAAGCATACTTAGACGCAATATCTGCTCTGCAGTTTTACTAATTACAATATCATTCAATGAAGTATTCGCTGTCGTATCCATCACATTACGCACCTCATTTTCAATAACACCCTTCATTTCGGACATATCAATATTCATATCACGCAATATCCGACACGCTTTGCCTTCTCCTTCACGGATAATGCCCAGCATCAGATGCTCCGTTCCTATATAACTGTTCTGAAGCCTCGAAGCTTCTTCACGGCTATATTCTATGACATCAACAAGTCTTTTTGTATAATTATTCTTCATCATAACTGAAATCCTTTCCGTTTATTCGTTTATTCGTAATTTCACATGATATCTTACAAATACTATGCCACAATATTACTATCTGACTATCAGCTTATAATGAATCTTATCATCCACAACGGCCACATATATTCCACGTTCAACAGGTATATCCGTACGTCCTTCATCAATATTTTTCATCATCAGTAGCATACCTTGTAACGAATATACTTTGATGGTAGCGGACGACGCCATTACAGCATGAATATATCCCTGACTCGCATAAACAGACGATTCATGATTTTCCGGATTCACATTACTCGTATAATCCTCTCCCTGAGTAAATGTCACATCATAATGCATAACCAAATAAGGCAAAGCTTTATTCATGACTCTACAGATAAAAATTTTCCCTATGTATGATGCATCAAAAGCAAACAATCCATCATTACTTTCCAAAGGAGATATAATAGTATTATTATAATACCATGAATATCTGGAAGTGCTATCACTTATCACATAAGTGTCCTTCAAATCAATACTGTCGTATTTGCATTCCAATGCGACATAATTCTGGGGCGAATAAGAATAATCGGCTAACTGTTCTGTCACAGGGGGCAATGTTGAAAATGAAAGATTATTATTCGTGCAGGACAGCGTTGACAACAATGGAGTACCGGAAACCACTAACGAATCAAGCAAATTATTGTCGCAAGACAATGAGGTTAGAGCTACACAACCATCAAATTTCAATGATTCGATCTTATTATTATTACAATTCAGAATAGATAATTTTCCACAATAAGAAACATCTAAGGAAGATAACTCATTATTATTACATAAGATCTCATTCGCTGATTCACAATTATAAAATTGCAAATCAGTCAGCTTATTATAAGCACAGGAAAATGTTTTTAAGGATGGCAGATTGTACAAATTAAGACTTGTTAGATAATTGTTTCCACATAGTAACGTCCCTAATTCGACACAATTCTCCACCGTTAAAGAATGAAGGTTATTTCCGATGCAATAGACCGTATATAATCTGCCCTTATTTGAAAAATCCAAAGTTTCCACATTATTTTTAGTACAACAAAAGAAGCCCAAATTCGGATTATTCGACAAATCAATGGAACTAATATGATTATAACCAACACGAATATAATCTAATTGATGATTTGTCGTTACATCTATAGCATCAAGATCATTTTCATAAAAATCAAACTTTAACAATGATGGAGAATTCGTAACATCCACCGACTTAATATCATTAAAACTACAATACAAATATTTGAGAGCCGCGAAATCACTGAAGTCCATATGCCCGGAAAGATTTTTTCCGCCCCAGCTAACTCGCTCCAATAAATAAGTCAGACCATTCCATGATAATCCCGGCGCCTTTGCCCAATCAATACTATCCATTCGCGTCATTCCTAACTGCTGATAATTCTTCACACCGGCCTCTGCAGATTCCTGCAGAAGAAAATTACGCAACTTCTCCGTTTCACGTTCATTATAAGGAGCTTGTGCATAAACACCCATACTTAAAATCTCGGCTATAATAAGCCCGCACAACAAAAAAATAGTCCTCATTGCTTTATTTTTATATATCATACCACCATGCAAAGGTAATGCCTGTACGGCACACAAAAGAATTCATTCCTGTTAAAAATAATTATCAGAAATATGACTCATTCAAAACGTCCGGATTTCCATTCATATACTTTTGGCTCAGTTTTCAATAAAGATTTAACCTTCTCTTGATACTCTTCATCAAGATACTGAGGAGTCGTATATTCTGCCGTTAGAATCATATTATCTGCGGAAAGGCTATATTTCACTAAATACATATCCAACTTAGACTTAGCATCAAGAAGTTCCGGTGATGCATCATCCCCTTTCCAAAACCATTCCTCTATAACCGGAGTAAATAAGCCGTCCGCAGGAACCTGTTGCCATTCCGTTGTATAAAAAGCAACACGACTATCAGCAACGGGAGCATATACCGTTTCTATCATACAAATTATATATGTATTATTCACAAGAGGAAGAAGTTTTAATTCAACCGTACTATACTCCGTTGATTGTAACAACATATAATCCTCTGTCAGTTTAGACAAAGTGGATTTTCCCTGCATCGTATTCTCCAGTGTTGCAGGCTTTCCTGATTTATACAAATCAATGAGGTCTTTTCGCCATGCCTCTTCCAATTGCACAATCAGATCATCCGGAATTTTAACAAAAAAATCTTCCATTTTTTGTGCCTTTACACATATTGTCAAACAGAGTAATAATAAACCAACAGCAAACCTTTTCATATGTACAAAATTAAATTTTAACACTATCGTAATATAGAACTCGCTATTTCGTCCCCAAATATAAGAATATCATTCCTAATAATACTAAAAACAAGTCAAATGCTTTACTTTTTAAATTCTTCTCACGGAAGAATAAAGCCCCGGCGGCAAACGTCACCAAAACACTGCTCCGGCGTATCATCGACACGATAGATATCATCGAATCCGGATAACTTAATGCGTAAAAATAGACACAATCTGCTAAAGCTAAAAATACCGACACAAAGACAATGCTCCACTTCCATGTAAATTGTGTGTTTCGTTTTCGCCGTGGATACCACAAGAGCATAAGTATAGGAACCATCATTAATAATTGATAGATATTAAACCAGACCTGTACCGTCATGACATCCAATGACTTCATCAGATATTTATCATACAACCCGCTGATTGCTCCGAAAATAACAGATAGTACAGCATAAAAAATCCATTTATTTTGCGAAAAACGAATACCTTCTTTCCTTCCGGAAGCGGACAACATGTAGAATGACAATATGGCCAACAGAACACCGGTCCATTGATATAGATTCAAACGCTCTCCAAAAATAAGCATCGCCCCTGTCAGCGTAAGAACCGGCTGTGTCGCTTTTATAGGTCCGGTAATCGTCAACGGCAAATTTTTTACGGAAAAATACCCTGTAATCCAAGAACTCAAAACAATCACAGACTTCAACATAACTAAGCTATGGGTTGCGAATGATACACGCGGAACGTAAAATAAAGTTTCATCCAACAAGCCCGTAAAATAGGACAATATTACAAATGGAATAAAGATAAGACTTGATATTAATGTATTAAGAAACAATACCGGAATTACGGCATTGCCGTCTAACGACTTCTTCTTACATATATCATAACAGCCTAATAAGAAGGCCGATAAAAATGCCAACGAAACCCACATAACAATCGTTTAAATAGCTAAAGAATTAAGAAATAATTCATCCGGATATTCAATATCTATCAAGGCAAGCCCTTCGGCTGGAACAGACATACCGGCCCTGCGCCTGTCTCTTGCCTCGATGATTTTTCGAAAATCATCGATTGATATCTTACTTCGCCCTACATCCAATAAGGTTCCGACGATAGCCCTCACCATATTACGCAAAAAACGATCCGCTTTAATTGTAAATACCCAGATATCGCCTTCCTTCTTCCATCCGGCCCTATAAATACGACAAAGATTGGTTTTAACATCCGTATGCGATTTACTAAAACTGGTAAAATCGGAATAATCAAACAAAACAGCACATGCTTCATTCATAGCCTCAAAATCAATCTTCTGTAATGGCATCCTGCATACGTATTCATAGCTGAATGGATTTTTTTTATCCGAAATCATATATTCATAAGTACGGGATAGCGCACCAAAACGCGCGTGGGCATCTTCCGCCACAGGAACAATTTTATATACCACAATATCTTTAGACAACATATTATTTAGCTTCCCGGTTAACAGAATTGTGTTTCCGATCGCCTCCGGAATCTCAAAATGAGCAATCATCATACGGGCATGAACACCCGCATCCGTTCGTCCGGCACCAACTATCGATATATCCCGGCATAAAACAGTTGAAAGAGTTTCCTCTATACACTGCTGCACACTAATCCCGTTAGGTTGATTCTGCCAACCACAATAACGCGTACCATTATAAGCAAGATAAATAAAATAGCGACTCACTTCCCTCTCTGCCTTTTTAAGAAGTGCAAAAGTACAATAAAAAAGTAATAAATCTTGGTTATTTGAAAAAAAATAGATTCCTTTGATACATGGAAAACAAAGAAAAACAGCTATCAGAGAATATGGACATTGCATTATCTTTCGAATCTCACTATAATGAAAAAAGATTCTGGAAAAAGATTGGCCATATCGCTAAAAAAGTAGAAGCGTCGGTCTTACGTCCTATTCTTCTACTATATTATACCCTGAAAGACGGCAATGTCCCCATCAGAGAAAAGGCCTATATCATAGGCGCGTTGGGATATTTCATTATTCCGACGGATCTCATTCCTGACTTCATAGCTGGATTGGGGTATACCGACGATCTGGCGGTTATGGCCATTTTGTTAAAACAGGTCAAAGACAATATCACCCCTCAAATTGAGAAAAAAGTCGAATCCAAGATCAAAGAACTGATAAAATAAATCCTATTTCACTTCAATCTCCACCTCATTGTCATACGTAAAATTCGAAGGTTTTATCACTCCGCTATCTACCAAATCCTTAACATGTTGGTGTATATACACCTTTGCTATAGAATTTGACCGGCAATCCAATACCATTATACTTTTAGAAGAGCTTATATCCAGATCACCGGAAAGCTGATTGTTGCCACAATACAATATTGACAATTTATCATGTGCCGAAAGATCCAATGACTGCAACTTATTGCTACTACAGTCCAAACGTATCAATTTCAGATTATTATTCAACGACAATGATGTTAAATTACAATTTTGACAATATAAATTATACAATGATGGATTATTACTTACGTCCAGATTTCCAATGTTATTATCTCCACATGAGAAATAGACGAGCTTCGGGTTTTGACTGACATTAATGGATAACAAATTATTACTCGCACAATACAACTCAGTCAATGCCGGATTCATACTAACATCTAATTGGCTCAGATTATTTTCAGAACAAGAAAAGACTCTCAATCGGTTATTTCGGCTTACATCAATCGCGGATAAATTATTATTACCGCATTTCAACACTTCCAGGTTTGTCAACATATCGACCTCCAATGACGATATCTGATTACTTTCACAATCAAGCGAAGTCAACAACGAATTTCGGCTAAGATCCACAGATGAGATGTTATTACTGTGACAATCCAAAATCCTCAGTGATTTGAAATGTTCAATACCATCCAATGATGTTATGTTTTGCGAATTGCAATATAACTCTGTAACATCTTTGATTTCAGAGGTTGATATTTTCCCATTTTTATCCGAATCAAATTTATTCAATAAAAATGCCTCAAAAATCTCATCTGCAAAATCAACCGTTTGTCCCTCCTGAGCTTCCACTGTAACATTACAGAAAACAGACTTTCCGTCCGCTTCCGCCGTTATCACAGTCATTCCTTTCGCTACTGCCGTTACCTCTCCATGACTATCAACCGTAGCAACACTTTTATTCTGGCTGATCCATGTGACGGTCTGAACCGTCGCGTTAGAAGGCATTATATCAGCACTCAAACTGTGCTTTCCACCCTCCGTTAACACGAGATTCATTTCATCAAGGCTTATACTTGTCACCGGAATATATTCCGGGACTATCGTTATTTCGCAGGAGCCTGTTATATTATGATTCTCTTCCGCAATAGCAAATATCATCACCTTTCCAACGGAAAGCGCCTTCACCAAACCGGTCATAATGCCAACGGTGGCCATATTAGGCTTCTCGCTTTGCCATGAAACTTCTTTAGATGTTGAATTCAAAGGGGCAATCTGAGCAGACAACTGCAACTCTTGTCCTACAGTCATTGTATACGCAGAAGGACTAACTTGCACACCTGTTATCGCGACAAATACAGAGGTCACGGTAACCTTACATTGAGCAGATTTATTTCCCGCAGTAGCAGTAATAATAGCTTCGCCTACTCCTTCTGCCGTTACCTCTCCATGATTATCAACCGTAGCAATCTGAATATTACTACTGGTCCAAGAAACAGTAGGCTTGCTTCCGTCTGAAGTCGTCACTGTTGCGGATATAGTTTCAAACCCTCCTGTCATTAGTGTCAGACTTTCTTTACTCAAAACTATAGCTTTTACAATTTCTGATTCCGGCGCCGAAGTTATCGTGACCGCGCATGTAGCTGATTTATTTCCCGCAGTAGCGGTAATAACCGCTTCACCAACTCCCACTGCAGTTATCACGCCACCATCAACTGTAGCAACCTGAATATTGCTACTGACCCAGGAGACAACAGGCTTGCTTCCGTCTGTAGTCGTCACTGTTGCGAGTATGGTTTCAGATCCACCGTTTATTAAAGCCAGACTTGTTTTACTCAAAGCTATAGCCGTTACAACCTCCGATTCTGATGCCGGAGTTACCGTAACAACACAGGTTTCAGTTTTATCTCCTGCTTTAGCAACAATATTAGCGGTCCCCAGGCCTATAGCTTTAACTGTCCCGCTATTGTCCACTGTAGCTATTTGCGGATTCAGGCTTTGCCATACAACAAGATCTGTCGTATTCGATGGAGAAACGGTTGCTTTTAACTGTTCTTCGGCACCCTCCGCTAAAGACAGAGATATTTTATTCAGCTCTATTTTTGTCGCAGGAATACCTTCACTTGTTACTGATACATTGCAAATTGCGGAAAAAGATCCGGCTTTTGCCGTAATTTTCGCACTTCCTGTGCTTATACCGAAGACCCTGCCACTATTATCAACTGTCACGATTTGCGTATTATCACTCTCCCACACAATCGTTTTATTTGTCGCATTCAATGGTTTTATCGTTGCAATTAACACACCGGAAGCTCCCACAGTGAGAGACAATGCATTTCTGTCCAATTCTATACTTTCAACATTTACGGTCGAAGAACTGACTGAAACTGTACACGTTGCGGTTTTTCCATTTGATGATCTAACTGTTATTATCGCCGTTCCGACGCCCACCGCTTGTACCGTACCGCCACTACTAACAGTTGCGACTCCGGTATCCGAGCTACTCCATGATACTTTCTTATCCGTGGCCCCAGCTGGATTAAACGTTACTATTAAATCCTTAGATTCGTTTAGAAGCAGATTTACAGAGGAAGTATTCAAACTAATACTCTCCACATCCACAACCAAATCTTTAAGTCTTTCGTTTGTGGAACAAGAGGAAAATATAAACATCAAAACCACTGAAAAAACAGCAGCATACATTTTTTTTTCAAAAAAAATAGTTTTCATTTTTTTAAGATTTTAATAATAGTACACCTCTTTTTTTTTACAAAAACAATGCCATAATCATAGACTATCCGCCTCTTTTACCTCAAATTCATACACCTCAGAAGGAGTCATACGCTTCAACGTCACAAGTGACACATCCTTTCCCACCCTTATTCCTTCCTGAAACAAACGGAGATCAACCGTTTTATAAGCCAATTCCGGATGATTATTATCACGGCTCAAATGGCATAACCAAATATCCTTAAGTGCCGGAGTATAGTTCGTTGCCAAAAACTCCGCAGCATCACGATTACTCAAATGACCAGACTGGCTGGACACCCGTTCCTTTAAAAAAACCGGATATGAACCGGACTTCAGCATCTCTTCATCATAATTGGCCTCAATGACCAAATGGTTCGCCTGGCAAACATACTTACGGACCGTATCGGTTATATGTCCCACATCCGTTACAATAACAAATGTCTGATCCCCATATTCTATTGAATAACCAACATTGTCACTGCTATCATGAGGCACTTCAAATGCCGTAATCTTAAAATCCCGTATAAAAAAAGGAGTTTCTTTCTCCACCACGCGACGACATTGTATTAAAACCTCTTCCACATAACGGCTTCTACGTATTCCGGCATGTACCAATTCCGTCGCATACACTGGAATATTAAGTGTTTCACCAAGGCAACCCACAGATTTTATATGATCCGCGTGATCATGCGTAACCAATACAGCCAGTATTTTTTCAAATTCAATTCCGTGTTCTTTTAATATCTTTTTTATCTGACGCACCCCTATCCCGGCATCTACCAAAATACCAAAAGAAGAGGTGCCTATATAATAGCAATTACCACTGCTACCACTGGCCAAACTAAAAAAACGTAACTTCGCCATAATATTAAAAAACGGATAGAATACTGCACAACCAATATCCGCCGCAAAGGTAAGAAATTATTGGGTTCTGACAAATTTTTTATACATTTGTATTCTATCATAGATTCAAGCTATTCCGCGAACAACGGGCTACTGGATATATACGATAAAGAAACTGGGCAATTATTTCGAAAACATATTGATAATTCACAAATATGCACTACTTTTGCAAAAAATCAAAAGATAGACGCTACATTAGAAATAACAAGTATGTTTATTTATTTCACAGAGCATTTGGCTCGCATTGCCTCTATGTGATTTTGAAAATATGATACGAAATAACAAACAGGAATATATTATTCAATGGCTCATAGGAACTGGTGATTTGGTGGTACTGAATCTCATTTTCTTCTGTATATATAACTTTTTGGATCCGCTATACACTGCCATGATGGCTCCGAAAATGCGGGAGATTATTTTACTTTTCAATTTTTGCTATTTTTTCTCCTTGTATTTCGTTCCGATGAAATTACACATGTCCGTCGTTTTTCTTGACAAAATTGTGCAACGCTCATTTTATTTTGTTACAATATTCATTTTCCTGTTTGCCATCTGCCTTACATTTCTCAATGTCGGAAACGATCTGGCCACATTCATTGTCATTTATTACTTAGCATCGCTCCTTATTTTTTCACTGTGGCGCGTATTAGTACGCATCATGGTAAAAACATATCGCAGAAAAGGATATAACGCAAAAAATATCATCATTGTCGGCGCAGGTAAAAACGGGATGGAGCTTTACCAGGTTATCAAAACCGACCTGTCATACGGGTTCAATGTACTTGGCTTTTTTGATGACAACACCATTTTAAAAGATATCCTTCCAAATTACCTTGGCCAGATAAACCAGATTGAAGAATATGTTAAAAATCACGAAATAGATGAAATTTACTGTACTATTCCGGGTACAAACAGTGAAAAAATATCCGAACTACTCAATTTTGCGGAAAAAAACATGATCCGCTTCTATATCATTCCCGAATTTTACAGAAACGTAAAAAAGAGTATGATTCTTGAAGTATTGGAGTCCGTTCCGCTTCTTACAGTCCGCACCGAGCCTCTGCAATCACCATACAACCGTTTTATCAAACGATGTTTCGATATTGTATTTTCGGCGGCTGTACTCGTAACCATATTTCCCCTGTTATATATCATTGCCGGAACATTTATTAAACTTTCATCAAAAGGACCGATATTATTCAAACAAAAGCGAAACGGATTATATGGCAAGGTTTTTGAATGTTATAAATTCCGCACAATGCGTCTAAATAAAGAAGCCGATAAGCAACAGGCGGTCAAAGACGACCCGCGAACAACAAAAATCGGCAGCTTCCTAAGACGTACGAATTTAGACGAGTTTCCACAGTTCATAAACGTACTCAAAGGAGATATGTCTGTTGTCGGACCACGCCCTCACATGCTTAAACATACAGAACAATATTCGATACTGATCGATAAATATATGATAAGACATCTTGTTAAACCAGGCATAACCGGCTGGGCGCAGATAACCGGATATCGTGGGGAAACACGCACGCTGGAACAAATGGAAGGGCGCGTAAAACGCGACGTATGGTATTTGGAAAACTGGTCTTTTTTTCTGGACTTGAAAATTATAGTCGTAACTATAATCAATATGTTTAAAGGCGAATCAAACGCTTATTGAAAAAAAACTGTAACTTTGTACCCTGATGGGAAGAATTATTGCTATTGACTATGGACGTAAACGCACCGGACTAGCCGCTACCGACACAATGCAAATTATAGCAAACGGACTATGCACTGTTCCGAGTGGTGAAGCGGTTGAGTTTCTGAAGCAATATGTTTCACGGGAAAGTGTTGATTTATTTATTGTGGGACAACCTAAACAAATGAACAACGAACCATCCGAAAATATGCAATATGTAGAGGCTTTTGTCAACCGTTTGCGTAAAATCATACCGGAGATTCCTATCGAATATTTTGATGAAAGATTTACTTCCGTGATGGCACATCAGGCTATGATCGATGGAGGGTTAAAAAAAAAGAGGAGGCAAGACAAAGCATTAGTAGATGAAATAAGCGCTGTGCTTATCTTGCAGGGATATTTAGAAAAAAGAAGATTTACTTCATAAATTTTGATTTGACAAAAAAAACTATGATATTACCAATTTACACTTACGGCCAATCAGTTTTGAGGGAAGAAGCCAAGGCGATAGATAAAAACTACCCGGGAATAAAAGAACTGATTGACAACATGTTTGAAACCATGTATAATGCGGAAGGCATTGGATTAGCCGCCCCTCAGATAGGTCTATCCATACGCTTATTAGTCATAGATGCAGATGTAGTAGCTGAAAGTTATCCGGAGTGTAAGGACTTTAAACGCGTTATGATAAATCCTGAAATTACGGAACACAGCGACGAAACAATCTCGATGGAGGAAGGATGCTTAAGCTTCCCCGGGATACACGAGAAGGTGACACGCGCCGCAAAAATACGAATCAAATACATGGATGAAAACTTTGAAGAACATGAAGAAGCTTTCGAAGGATTTGCCGCCCGCGTCGTGCAACACGAATATGAACACCTCGAAGGGCATGTATTCATAGACAATATCTCCCCTATACGGCGCCAATTAAATAAAGGCAAGCTGAATAATCTCATAAAAGGAAACATTTCCTGTGATTATAAAACCAAACCCGTCAAGCGATGAAAAAAGCGATAGTCTTCGTTCTTCTGCAATTATGCATATTCTCATCCGTTGCTCAAATCAATACAGACCGCGTTATGGCCATCGGGCGCAACGCCTTGTATTTTGAAGACTATATCCTATCAATCCAGTATTTCAACCAGATCATTAAAGCCAAACCCTGGTTAGCCCAACCCTATTTTTTTCGTGCCGTGGCAAAACTTAATTTGGATGATTTTAGCGGAGCGGAAGAAGACTGTACATTGGCCCTGCAACAAAATCCGTTTATGGCTCAGGCTTATTACGCACGTGGCATCGCCCGCCAAAGTCAGGGAAAATACGAACTCGCAATAGAAGACTATCAAAAAGGGATTGAATTCAGGCCCAAAGACCGTCCGATGATGACCAATACCGCGATAGCTTATATACAAAAGAAAGATTATGAAAAAGCCAAAGAGCTCTTCAATGAGATAATAGAAGCATATCCCAAAGAAGCAAATAGTTATATGGCGCGCGGCTCCATGCACTTAGAAACAGGAGACACGATTACCGCGCTGGCGGATTATAACAAAACTATCGAAATTGATCCATACTACGCGCCTGCATACGGAAATCGCGCCCTATTGTATTATCAGACAGAGAAAATGGAAGAAGCATTGGCCGATCTGAATGAAGCTATCAGATTAAATCCACGCGAAGAAGGCTTTTATATTAACCGGGGATTAATTCGCTATAACTTGAATGACTTGCGCGGAGCCATGTCTGACTACGATCATGTGATAGCAATTAACGGCAACAATTTGATCGCGCGCTTCAATCGCGGATTGTTACGCTTCCAGGTCGGGGACAACAACCGGGCGATCGAAGATTTTGATGTTGTAATAACAATGGAACCGGATAATTACATGGCCTATTACAATCGCGCGTTACTACTAAGCAGCATTGGTGAATATCGTGCGGCAATAAAAGATTATGACGTAATATTGGAACAGTATCCGAACTTTTTGCCCGGATATTACAATCGCTCCGAAGCCAAACGCAACATCAATGACCTGGCTGGTGCAGACAGGGATTACTGGTATGCCATGGAATTAGAGAAAAACCACGGCAATCAGAGAAAACAAACTGCACAAACGAATACCTCTTCCCAACAAGATAGTCCGAATGCCGAAGACAAAGGCAAGGAAGACAAAGATAAGAAAGAGACACGCGAAGAATCTGATAAAAACATCAATAAATTCAACAGTTTAGTCGTATACGACAAGGACAATGAACAAAAAAGCAAATACCACAGCGAAATACGTGGGCGTGTACAGGATAAAAATATCCGCATAGACCTTGAGCCTCAGTTTATACTGACATACTATGAAAAAACAGGCAAGATAAAAGAGGCCCTCTATTATGACAAAGCGATTGAATTATTCAACGAACGGGAAGTTCTCGGATGGAAATTAATAATAACCAACCAGGAGGCATCACTGAACGAGTTTCAGATAGACGCGCATTTCGCATCCATCAATGAATATTCTTCCAAAATTGAACAAAACAATAAAAATGCCGATTATTTCTTTGGACGCGGAATCGACTTTATGCTTGTACAGGATTTCACAGAGGCGATTAATAATTTCGATCAGGCAATAAGCATAGATCCATCTTATACGTTAGCTTATTTCAATCGTGCGGCAGTACGATATAAACAAATGGAATACGATCTGTCAAATTCCACACAAGACGAACTTGCCGAAGCAATGAGCATACAATTCGGAAATAACAACAAAAATACTCCCCCTGCTTCATCTGTAATAAAAGACCGCGACAGTCGAACGTATACCTACGAGATGATTATTCGCGATTATAATACAGTGACACAACAAGACCCCTCATTTACTTTCGCCTATTTCAACCGGGCAAACCTTCGTTGCTCACAACGGGATTACAAGGCGGCCATCTTAGATTACAACGAAGCCATACGCCGGAATTCGGATTTCGCAGAAGCGTATTTCAACCGGGGGTTAGCGCGGCTGTCACAGGGAGACGCCAAAAGAGGCATCGCGGATCTCAGTAAAGCCGGAGAACTTGGAATCATCGAAGCTTACAGCATTATAAAACGCATGAGTGCAAATAATTAAGATCCGCCCATAAACACAGGTAATCATTTTTCCTTTCCAGTAAAAGAGAAAAAAATTAATTAAATTGTAACATCTTTTTGGCAATAACAATCAATTATTTATTACCTTTGCACACCAAATTTTGAAATATTTTATTATTTAAGACAATGATAAAGATTACATTTCCGGACAATTCTGTCAGAGAATTTCCCGAAGGAACAACAGCTATTCAAATAGCCGAAAGTATCAGCTCAAGACTGGCACAAGATGTATTAGCCGCTAAAGTAAACGGTGAGACATGGGATCTGACACGTCCGATAAATAGCGATGCAACGGTTCAATTACTAAAGTGGGATGATGAAGAAGGCAAACATGCCTTTTGGCACTCAAGCGCTCACCTCATGGCCGAAGCGCTGCAAGAGCTTTATCCCGGTGTTAAATTTGGCATCGGACCAGCCATAGAAAATGGCTTCTACTATGACGTCGACCTTGGCGACACCGTATTAACCGATGCGGATTTTCCAAAAATTGAAGCAAAAATGGCTGAGTTAGTAGCCAAAAAGGAAGAAATAAAACGCCAGGACATTTCAAAGTCCGATGCGATGAATATGTTCGGGGAACGCGGAGAGGTTTACAAAACAGAACTTATCAGCGAACTTGAAGACGGACGCATAACTACCTATACACAAGGAGACTTTACCGACTTGTGCCGTGGTCCACACCTTCCGGATACTTCCTATATCAAAGCCATTAAAATAACAAGTATTGCAGGAGCCTATTGGCGTGGCGACGAAAAACGCAAACAACTCGTTCGCATATACGGAATTACATTTCCTAAAAAGAAAATGCTGGATGAGTATATCACCCTCATGGAAGAAGCGAAAAAGCGCGACCATCGGAAAATTGGCAAAGAATTGGAGTTATTCACATTTTCCCAAGCTGTTGGCGCAGGCCTTCCGCTCTGGTTGCCACGCGGAACTCAATTACGCCTGAAATTAGAGGATTTCCTTAAACGTATACAAAAGAAATATGGTTATCAGCAAGTAATGACACCCCACATTGGAGGGAAGCAACTGTATGTCACATCCGGTCATTATGCGAAATATGGAAAAGACTCTTTCCAGCCGATACATACACCTCAGGAAGGAGAAGAATTTTTACTAAAACCGATGAATTGCCCTCACCACTGTGAGATTTTCAAAAGTTTTCCGCGTTCCTATAAAGACCTGCCGCTTCGCCTTGCCGAATTCGGAACAGTATACCGCTACGAACAGAGCGGAGAATTACACGGATTGACACGTGTTCGCGGATTTACACAGGATGACGCTCACCTATTCTGCCGTCCGGAACAGTTGAAAGGTGAATTCCTGAAAGTGATGGATATCATCTTCATCATATTCAAAGCGCTTAATTTCGACCGGTTCGAAGCACAGATATCATTACGTGACCCCAATAATAAAGAAAAGTATTTGGGATCGGATGAAAACTGGGATAAGGCCGAACGCGCAATTATAGAAGCATGTGAAGAAAAAGGACTGCCCGCCAGAATTGAACTGGGAGAAGCGGCATTTTACGGCCCCAAACTCGACTTTATGGTAAAAGACGCCATCGGGCGTCGTTGGCAGTTAGGAACAATTCAGGTTGATTATAATCTGCCGGAACGTTTTGAGCTTGAATATACAGGAGAAGACAATCAGAAGCACCGCCCGGTGATGATACATCGTGCGCCGTTCGGCTCTATGGAAAGATTTGTCGCTGTCTTAATTGAACATACAGCCGGAAAATTCCCATTATGGCTAACACCCGACCAGGTTGCAGTATTACCTATCGGAGAAAAATTCAATGAGTATGCACATAAAGTTGCACGTGAATTAGAGAAAAATGACATCAGTGTTGTTGTCGACGACCGAAATGAAAAAATCGGTCGAAAAATACGTGACAATGAGCTTAAACGCATACCCTACATGTTGATTGTCGGAGAAAAAGAAATGGAAAATAATGAAGTTTCCATAAGAAAACAGGGCGAAGGTGATAAAGGTTCAATTAAAATTACTACCTTTGCGTCGCAAATTTTGGAAGAAATTGACGAGATGATGAATAAATGGGAAAAAGAAAATAACTGATACAAAAAAAATAGGAGGTAAATTTTATATAATTTTTAATGAGAAACGATCGAAATAAAGAACAACACAGGATTAACGAACGCATCAACGTTCCGTCGGTTCGCCTTGCAGGAGAAAACATAACTCCAGGCGTCTACTCAACATCAAAGGCACTACAAATGGCAGAAGACATGGAACTTGATTTGGTTGAGATTTCGCCAAACGCAGATCCTCCTGTTTGCAAAATAATTGACTATCAGAAATTTCTTTATCAACAAAAAAAACGTCAGAAAGAACAAAAAGCGAAAGCTGTCAAAATCGTCGTTAAAGAAATCAGATTCGGTCCTCAAACTGACGATCATGACTACAACTTCAAACTTAGACACGCCAAAGAATTCTTAGAAGAAGGCGCAAAGGTGAAAGCGTATGTTTTTTTCAAAGGACGTTCCATCTTATTCAAAGAGCAGGGAGAAGTTTTGTTACTTCGATTTGCCAATGACTTGGAAGAATATGGAAAAGTAGAGCAAATGCCGGTTTTGGAAGGTAAACGAATGATCATAATGATGTCTCCGGTTCCAAGAAAAGCAAGTACAACCGCCAAGCCTGCCGTACCCAAAGAGAAGAGCGATTCATCTCCAAGTACAAAAAAAGAGGTTCAAGCTGAAGAGTAAAAAAAATCCGAGAGGAGCTATTTATATAATTAATAATTAACAATCTAAAATTAAAGTTATGCCAAAATTGAAAACTAATTCCGGTTCGAAAAAGAGGTTTGCCCTTACCGGAACAGGTAAAATCAAAAGAAAACATGCTTTCAAAAGTCACATTCTGACAAAGAAGACTAAAAAGCAAAAAAGAAATCTGACTCATACAGGGTTAGTTGCTAATGCAGACATGAATAACATCAAGAAATTACTTTGTCTAAAATAATTTCATTAGCAAGAGTTTATTACATTTTATTAACCGAATGATTAGCACCCAAGATCATCCTAAAAGAGTGACGCTAACATTCAAAAAAAATTACAATTATGCCAAGATCAGTAAATCATGTTGCTTCGAGAGCAAAAAGAAAGCGGATTTTGAAACTTACGAGAGGTTATTTCGGTGCTCGTAAAAACGTGTGGACCGTAGCAAAGAATACATGGGAAAAAGGTTTAACTTATGCATTCCGTGACCGCCGTAATAAGAAAAGAAATTTCCGCGCGTTATGGATACAACGTATAAACGCCGGAGCGCGTATGGAAGGTTTGTCTTATTCTCGCCTGATGGGTGGCCTTAAGGAAGCTGGCATTGAAATCAACCGTAAAGTTTTAGCCGATTTGGCGATGAACAATCCGGAAGCATTCAAGGCGATTATAGCAAAAGCAAAGAAATAAAAATCAGAATGTTAAAAACGGAATTTTGTTCCGTAAATACTTGCATTACCGATATTTTTTTATTAACTTTGAGGAAAGAAATGAGTTAGGCCGCACATGTTCGATTGGAAAACTCATCAAATTTTATACAATTCCGAGACAAGCTCTTACCGCCAATGGCGGGCCGTAGTTCCTTCGGGAAATGCGTAAGCACAACGGATTACAAAGGTGGTAAAGGCACTCAAATCCTGTCATACGGAGTTTACACACATCTACTGTGCGGCTCTTATATACCTCCCCTGCTTTATCGAATGATAGCAATGGGGAGGTTTTTTAATTTAGATTGTCGATATTAAACGATACAGATATGAACAAACGAATTCTCATTGCAGTACTTATAGCCATAGCCACATTTCCTTGTCGGGCACAGCAGGAAAGTTTCCATTTTGACAGAAGCAAAATTACACTCGGAGGCAATTTGGGCCTGGGATTCGACAATAACAGCACCATCATAAACATTGCACCACAGGTAGGATATTACTTTACCCCACAACTAAATGCCGGAATTGGTGTTTCATATACTTACTACAACTATAAAAACGAAGACTCTGAAAAATTCAATTATGTAGGATTCAATCTATTCGGACGATATTATCCGATACCCTACCTTGTTATCCATGTGCAACCCGAAATCAACTATATGCACCATTCTTTCAAGGGAGAGAAGGAGTCTGATATCGTACCGGCATTCATTGTCGGAGCGGGAGTACACATAAACTCATTCACAATAATGCTGCAATATGATGTAGCACAACACAGATATTCTCCATACGGAAATAATCTATTTTATAGCGTAGGTTTTTCGTTTTAATAGTAAAAAGAAAAATCAACGCTTCTTCACTACGCTATTAACCACCCGGATAGAAGAAACCAATTTATCCGTTGAGGTAAATATATCCACGTTCCAGACATGCGAAGAGCGCCCTTTGTGTATAATGGTTCCCACAGCTCGCACAGTATCCCCTTCATGAGCCGATGACACATGATTTCCACTGACCTGCATCCCTACCATCACCTCATCCGGCTTGCATAAAATCAATGAGCCTAAGCCAGCTACGGTTTCAGCTAAAGCCAACGTCGCCCCGCCATGTAAAATACCAAAAGGCTGGCGTGTACGTTCATCAACAGGCATAGTGGCTTCTACCCTATCCTCCGAGGCGTATGTATATTGAATTCCCAGATTTCCCATCAAAGCCCGCTTACCGGACTCATTCAGCTTATCCAAAGGAATCTCTGTGGGACGTATTTCTGAAATCACAACCTTTTCTATCGCAACGGCTACCCCATCCTCTTCGTTTGACAATGTCACGTAATCGGCACAGGCCTTAACTGACTCTTGTGCGTTTCCCATCGCGATTCCCAATCCGGCTAATTGTATCATTGTCACATCGCAAACACCATCACCTATCGCAACAATATCTTTGGACGCTACATCTAATTTTCCGAGTAAAACGCTCAATGTATTCGCCTTATCTATAAATGGAGGAACAACTTCAAGATAATAGTTTTCCGAGCGAAAAACATCCAACTCTCCGGCCAAACGTTTTTTCCAATGATTTTCCAATCCGATCAGAGCATTTTCATCATCACTAACTAACATACATTTATAGGGTGAAAAAGTAATCGCCTCCGAAAAGTTATCCGGCTCTTTCAAACGCATGGAGTTCAGCTCGGCTTCTCGTATGATATGTTCGTTTGATATATCAGTCGCATAGATCGTATCCTCATAATAAGTAAATATCGCAAAATTATTTTTGATCGCTTTTCGCTCTAAATAAGGAATCATCTTCGGATCTACACGTTTTTCAAACAGAATCTCCCCTGTCTGCACATTCATGATCTGCCCGCCATTATAAGACAATATAAACCCCTCGTATTTATCCATATCAAGTTCTTTCGCCAAAGGAAGAACGCCACAGGTAGGACGTCCGGAAGCAAGAATTAATCTGAGTCCCATTTGTTGAGCTTTTATCAACGTAGCCCTCATCCGGGCCGTTATAATTTTATCATTATTAAGTAATGTGCCGTCGACATCCAGCACTATCATTTTGTATTCCATTCTTCTCTATTTTAAATAATCAATACTCTATCAATAGCCCTTAATCTCTCTTTATAGCTTCATGATAAAACTTACGACATTGCTCCTTGGTAATTTCTACCATCTCAAACGAAGCGTCTTCAAGGTTACAAACAAATATTTCATGTATCTGCGATATATACATATTCGTATATTTTTTTTCATTCGGTTCCTGTAGACCGGCCGTATAAGAAATAGCGGACTGAACCATATCATCCGTCAGATTTTCTTTGGAAAAAATATACAATCCGTAAACGGAAAAATCACGATAAAAGCCATTTGAAACTTTACGAACCTTACTTTCTATGATTCGCTTTAGCGGCAACGCAGCTGCCCAGTATTCATATTCGATTGTTCCTATAAGATTATCATGTATTCCATAACCATAGCCGTACTTTGTCACATCAATCCAGTCATCCTCAGAAACCTCCATTATCGGACGACCCACCATTTCATTAATCAACGCATTAGCAACATCCTTATTCTCCCGTATAGCGCGTGTTACTTCTATGCCAATTCCTCTCTCTTCATCCTGCAAATCCGGACGATCATAATTTTTCAATCCGACAAAACGACTGTCTACCAAATCTATCAAAGATACGCGCGCGTACCTCTCAAAAAAATTAGTATCGTATTTTGGACTTTTCTCTTCTCTCATTCCCATTAAAAACAAAAAAAATATATACTTCAAAGGTACAATATTTCTTTAAAAAAGTATTCTATTTAAAACATTTTAGCATACCTTCGCATCACATTCTACAGTAAAAATCATGAAGAAAAATAAAAAAAAGAAACGCACACCTCTTGATGAATACATCAAAGCGAATAGAAAAGGAAGCCGTGATGCGGAAATCGAACAACATGGACATCCTTTACCAAAACATTATATTCATGTATCTAAAAAGATATATGATCGCGAGAAACTAAAAAAAGAAGACTCACGTTCATCAAAGGCAGAAGACATTTAAATCTACTTGCTGCAATTCGATAATTCTCTAAACAATTGAAGCGCATCTTCCGGAATCAGGTTATCATGAACAATCGCCGATATAGCCTTAATCATAGCAACGGGTGAGGACGCCTGAAACACATTACGCCCCACAGCGATTCCTGCAGCCCCATCATTTATCGCACGAAAACAAAGCTCCAAAAATTTGTACTCCGGTATTTTTTTTCCTCCAGCAACAATCACCGGCACCGGACAATTATTTACTATTTTTGAAAAGTTTTTTTCCGTATAATATGTTTCAATTATATTCGCACCATTCTCTGCGCAAACACGCGCCATCATTGCATAATAAGCGGCATCACGATCTTGTTTATTCACTGAAGTAATTGCTATAACCGGAATATCGTATTTATAACAATTATCTGCCGCGACCACAAGATTTTTTATTGTCTTCGCCTCATATTTATCATCAAGCGCAATCGTCACTCCCAAGGCAGACGCATTCAAACGGATAGCGTCTTCAATATCAATAACACTATCATTATTCAACTCCGACAATCCTGTTGAACCGGAAGAATAGCGTAAACAAACCGGCTTTCTGGTAGTCGGAGGAATGACCGAGCGAACAGCGCCACGTGTACACATCAGTGAATCTGCATAATGTATGAGAGGCAATACGGATGTATCTAATCTGTCCAATCCTAAGGTCGGCTCCATAATAGAACCATGATCGAAAGCCAACATAACAGCACGTCCTGTCTTAGGATTAAACGTACGGCTTAGTCGATTTTTAATCCCCCACCCCATGTTATCGATACCCTTAAGAAAAAAAGACTTACTATCAAAAAAATCATTGATGATCAAATCATCATTTTTATCTAATAACATTTCTTCGTTCTCTGTCATGATATTTAATTTTTAATTTATATTGATGCCACAAATATATAAATACTTAAACAGATGTCTGCTATAAGCACAAAAAAAGGTCAATGGAAATCCACCGACCTTTTTATTTTTATATGATTAGAACTGATACTTACTTACCTTCGTTAGTATCCATGATAACAGCACGGTTCCATTCATTAACTTCGTAAGGCTGTTTAGTATCACCCTTCCACTCGATAGAAATCTTTTCAGTCGGAATACCATATTTTTCATTAAGTCTCTTAGCAACGGTTCTAGCACGTCTTTCAGACAGACCCATGTTATAATCAGTATTACCGGTTTTCTTATCTGCAAAACCTACAACCTTAATTGGCAAATTGTGTTTTTTCGCATATTCAGAAGTATTGAAAATATTTCCTTCCTGGTTCTTGTCGATAACAGAACTGTTCAAACGGAAGAATACAACATTATTCAAACTTTCTACCGATTCAATAACAGGCTCTACTTTAGGACATTCCGGACAAGATTTCGGACGTTTGCAGCATTCTTCATTCTGTGCGCGTAAAGCATTGATCTGAGAATTAAGGTCATTCAACAAGTCATAATCCATCGGCTCAATAACTTCAAAGTTCGTTCTTCCAAGCTTGAAGTTAAGCCCTATCAAAGCCTGAACCATGCGATCTTCTTCCTGACCCATGTCAACACGATTGAATTGTTCGTTCAACATAGCATATTCACCTTCAAGGAAAAGATCAACACGATTGCTCAAACGGAACGGTATCTGCATACCCAAGTTGATAGAAGGAGATTCTGAACGTTTGTATACATAACCATCTACAGTTTTACCCGGACGGATTGCATAACCAACACCCACAAACGGAATAATGCGAACTGCTTTTTTCTCATTGTAAGGCGCCCAGAAATTTGTAACATCCCACATGATATCAATATGAGCATTACCATAAAGATAATCCTGATTTGACAATACTGGTTGACCATTCAAGCGAATGTTTGTAAAATTGTTTAGCTGACCGCCTGTAAGTTTAAGACGAAAAGCCATGTACGGATTATACCATTTTCCGATAGAGAGTCCTGCAGCCCAGTTAACACGATCCCCAAAGTCAGCATCGCTATTTTGGTCACCGAGATACATGCTTGCACCACCACCAAGAGAAATAAACCAATTGTCACTTGCCTTATTCTTCTTGAAATTCACTTTGGAGCCATTTTCTGTACTAAATCCAACTTGAGGCTGGTATTCCTGCGCAGAAACTGACATCACCAATCCACATAAAAAAGCTAACAGTAAAACCTTCGTTTTCATAATTATACACTTTTAATTTAACATTATTTCAAATTACTTAACTATAATCTATTCCTTAGATAACTTTATCTTAAAGTCATATTCAATGCAAAGATAACGTCATTTTTTAACTAATACAAATAAAATAGTGTTTTTTTTCTCTTTTTTCAGCCAACACCCTCCATTTAACCAAACACCAAACTACTAATCAACAACTTACACCCAATTATAAAATAATTATTTCGCACTAATATATAAATGTGATAGATAGCACAATATTATCTATCTTCTACAATTTTTATCAAATACTGTCCGTATGGATTTTTTATCATGGGTTGCGCTAATTGCTTTAGTTTTTCAGCGCCAATCCAGTCATTTCGATAAGCAATCTCTTCAAGACATGCAATTTTTAATCCCTGACGACGCTCAATAACCTCCACAAACGTAGATGCCTCCGATAAGGATTCATGTGTTCCGGTATCTAACCAGGCAAATCCGCGACCCAACAATTTTACTTTCAACAAATTTTCTTTGAGAAAGCACTGATTGACCGTTGTAATCTCCAATTCTCCACGAGCGGAAGGTTTTATACTCCGCGCCACATCTATCACTTTGTTCGGATAAAAATAAAGTCCGACAACCGCATAATTAGACTGCGGATTTTCCGGCTTCTCTTCTATACTCAACACATTTCCGGCTTTATCAAAAGCTGCGACTCCGTAACGCTCCGGATCGTTCACGTAATATCCGAAAACCGTTGCTTTTTCCTGCCTGACATTCTCAACTGCGTCTTTCAACATGGCAGAGAAACCCTGTCCATAAAATATATTATCTCCAAGTACGAGACACACATCATCACTGCCAATAAAATTCGCACCTATAATAAAAGCTTGTGCCAAACCATCTGGCGATGGTTGTTCCGCATATTCAAAACGAACTCCAAAATCCGTACCATCTCCCAAAAGCCGGCGAAATCCAGGCAAATCCTGTGGCGTTGAGATAATCAAAATCTCACGTATTCCGGCAAGCATCAAAACGGATATCGGATAGTATATCATCGGCTTGTCGTAGATAGGAAGCATTTGCTTCGAAACCCCTTTTGTTATCGGGTATAAACGCGTACCGGAGCCTCCGGCTAACACAATTCCTTTCATCTGCTGCTTTTTATTCTATATTATCTCTTCGCACCCTTACCTGAATAGCATTCTTTACGGGCTTTTCACTCACAAAGACCAAATATCCTCCTCCTCCGGCACCCGAAAGCTTCCACCCCAAAACGTCCGGTTTATATGGCTCAAGCGCCTCCCTTACGTCTCTTGGGGCCATGTGCGGAAACATTTTCAATTGCGCCTCAAAACTGGCTATAGAAGCAGCCCCCCAAGCTTCGGCATTTTTATCAAGGATTGCATTCCAACATGCTTCAGCAGCAAGACTTAGATTTCTTACCTCTTTTTCACTGATACAGGTATCGGCTAATACATCATAGTCCGACAGACGGGGATAAAGCGGCAAAAGCCAGATTCGCTGCTCTATCCATTCCAGAATATCATTATCAACTACCTTATCTATCTTCTCCGGCCAATAACCATCATTATAACAAAAGCGGTTAAGCCCCGGCATAACAATCCCTAAGGCATCCTGAGAGCCACTCACATACTTCGTTCCCGGAGGATTTTCATAACAAAAAAGAGTACGCGCAAGCATTTCCTTATCACCTTCCGGAATATTTGTATGCCACAGCTCTATCGCTCTTTTACGCGAGCTGGTAGACATACCGCTACGGTCATTAAATTCATAATCAGGTTCTATTGATACCGTGATTACCGAACCCGAACAAAGTTTATTTACAAAAGGCTGATCTAACCAACCGCCGGCTAAATCAATACGATAAGGAATAAGGCATTCTTTTCGCAAAGCCGTCGTCGAACGAACCGGAAGTCCACTATGAGGAATCCGCTTACTTACAATATACTCAATGTTGAATTCTTTACAAAATTGTTCTTTTGCCGGCGAATGCCCATCACTATTGACAAAGAACAAATCCGGCTTAAGCCGCTTTACGTCTTCGTCAAAATCAAGAATACCACTTCCGCTATTTATCCAGGCGTCTTTTACAACCTTTAATGCTTTCACCATATATAAACGCTCCGCATCGGTATTTACCGTCTTGCGTGCTTTCAATTCCTGAATAGTCTGATCAGAACCTATACCCACATATAAGTCTCCATATCGTGCGGCTTCCTCAAAAAAAGCGACATGCCCGCTATGCAGCATATCATAACAACCACTCACAAAAACCTTTTTCACCATAATGTTCTGTTTTCAACGTGCAAAGATACTAAATAAGTACGAATATTAATGTTTTTTTCCCTTTTTATTCTCAAATCATATTTTTTCATTACCTTTACCGTCCAAATAAAAGGTTATTATTATTTAATCAAAAATATGAAAACAACAATTGAAGAGCGTTGGGGTACACACCCGTGTGATGTAAAGCATTACGACACAACACAATTAAGAAAAGAGTTTCTGGTAGAAAAGCTATTTACCGGTGATGAAGTCACTATGGTATATACGCACAATGACCGCCTGATCATAGGCGGAGCGCTCCCTGTAAAAGAGAGTTTAAAATTAGAAACTGTTGATTTAGTTCGTTCGGAATACTTCTGTGAACGTCGCGAAGTTGGTATCATTTGTATAGAAAACGAAGGCGTTGTCTCTGTCGATGGAAAAGAGTTTGAGATGTCATACAAAGATGCTCTGTATGTGGGTCGTGGTTCAAAAAATGTCATTTTTAAAAGCAAAGATGCATCTAAACCTGCGAAATTCTATTTCGCTTCTTCGCCTGCTCACACAGCATATCCTACGGCAGCCATTACCAAAGACATGCGCCGTACACGGGAATTGGGAGTAAAAGCTTTATCCAACGAAAGAACTCTCAACCAGTTAGTATTAAGCGAAATAATTCCATGCTGCCAGTTACAAATGGGATTGACTGAAATAAAAGAGGGAAGTGTATGGAACACGATGCCTCCCCACACACACTCTCGCCGTATGGAAGCCTACTTCTACTTCAAAATACCTGAACAGCAGGCAGTTTGCCACTTTATGGGGCAACCTCAGGAAACAAGACATATTTTCATGGGCAATGAACAGGCGGTTATTTCGCCGTCATGGTCTATTCATTCCGCAGCGGGAACAAGTAATTATACTTTCATCTGGGCCATGTGCGGAGAAAATCTGGATTATGACGATATGGATACTTTTACGGCAGACAAACTGCGCTGATAATATAAAAAATAAATGTTTAACGCGTATCAACTTATGAAAAAAATATTTTTTTTAATTTCCGCATTTTTCGGACTGATATCGTGCGAGTCCGGCATCAATATAGCTGTAGAAAACCCAAGCGATTTCGATCGTTTGGAAATGGTAGAAATACCCACAGAGAAATTAATGTCACTCCCTTCCGGAAAGGCGTACATGGTGGCAAATCAAAAAGGCGAAGTGTTGCCTTCACAATTAACGTATGATGGAAAATTGATCTTCCAGGCAGACATCAAAGCAAAAGAGACAATCCCCTATACAATCAAAATCGGCGCACCGGAAACATTTTCAGCGAAGACGTATGGTCGATTCATTACTGAACGAAAAGACGACTTCGCATGGGAAAATGATCGTGTCGCATTCCGTATATATGGACCCGCTCTGATAGCTTCTGACGGACCAAGCAACGGAATCGACTTTTGGTTTAAAAGAACAAACGAGTTAATTATCGACAAATGGTATAAAGATGACATTGCCGGAGTCAGGTCATATCATGAAGATCATGGAGAAGGACTTGATGATTACAAAGTAGGACGCACACTCGGAGGGGGTATGATGGCTCCTTTTGAAAACGACAGCCTTATCTTAAATGAAAATTTCGCCAAACAAGAAGTTTTGGAGAATGGACCTTTGCGTACAACGTTCAAACTCACATACAAAGATATTACAGTCGATGGAAAGACATTCGGCGAAAGTCGTACATTTTCGATAGACGCGGGTTCACAACTAACGAAAGTAACACAGGAGTATGGAACAAAAGATACACTGACTGTCGCTGCCGGTATTGTAAAACGCGCGCAAGATGATGAAGCCTATACGGCATACACGGATAACGGAATTGCCGCTGTTGTATACGAAGAACCCGAAAACGGGGATGTCGGAAAGATTTTTGTTGGTATGATTTTCCCCAAGGGAATAGAGAGAGCCTTCTCTCATACAAATACGATCATTAATTCTAAAACACAAAAAGAAGAAACTCATTCACACGTTTTAGCAGCAACATCTTACTATCCCGGTCAGCCCATTACATATTACACGGGCTACGGATGGGAAAAATTTGGATTCCACACACTTAATGACTTCCGTAATTATATGAGTTATTTTGCAAAAGGATTCGAAGAACCACTAATTATTAAGGTTTTATAATAATATCAAAATTTTCAACACTATGAATAATCAATTTTCATTAGAAGGAAAAGTCGCCTTAGTTACAGGTGCGTCATACGGTATTGGTTTCGCAATCGCAACCGCGTTGGCTGAAGCCGGAGCAAAGATTGTATTCAATGACATCATGTTAGACCTGGTTGAAAAAGGCCTGGAAGAATACAGAGCAAAAGGCATTCACGCGCATGGATATGTTTTCGACGTGACGAACGAAGAAGAAGTGAATGCTAACATTGCAAAAATAGAAAAAGAAGTAGGAGTTGTAGATATTCTTGTTAACAACGCAGGTATTATTAAACGCATTCCGATGCACGAAATGACAGCCGCCGAATTCCGTCAAGTTATTGATATAGACCTGAACGGACCATTTATCATGGCAAAAGCCGTCATCCCATCAATGATGAAAAAGGGACACGGCAAAATCATCAACATCTGTTCGATGATGAGCGAACTCGGACGCGAAACAGTTTCTGCTTATGCAGCTGCAAAAGGAGGTCTAAAGATGCTGACACGCAATATCGCATCTGAATATGGAGAATATAATATTCAGTGTAATGGTATTGGGCCGGGATATATCGCAACTCCACAGACAGCGCCATTACGCGAAAAACAAGCCGACGGTTCACGCCATCCGTTCGATTCGTTTATCATTGCTAAAACGCCGGCTGCTCGCTGGGGTACTACTGAAGACCTGAGAGGTCCGGCGGTATTTCTCGCGTCAGAAGCATCTAATTTCGTAAACGGACATATTTTATATGTTGACGGCGGTATTCTCGCTTATATCGGAAAGCAACCGAAATAAACAATTAAATTGATTAAAAAGGGCTGCCCTAAAAATAGGGACAGCCTTTTTTAAATAAATTCAAAACACATCAAAAAATTCCACACGAAACCCACCCTCTCTTTTCACAAAGCGTATAAGTAAGATCATTTTTTTACATAAAAACCTAATCATATTATGAACAAAAATAAAAAATTTTGGAGATACGAGAACTGGATGGTCATGATTTTAATGTGCACATTCGGTTTTGTTATGTTTGACCGATTCGCAATCGCGACTTTGGCACCGTTTATGGGCGATATCGGCATGGGGCCGGAAAAATTAGGATTTGTCATGTCGGCGTTTGCATTATCCTGGGGTATAGCCGGCTATATTGGCGCTGCAATCGCCGACATCACGGCAAATAAAAAACGTGTTCTTTGGATTTCAGTCCTTTGCTTTTCTATCTGCTCTTTCCTGACCGGTTTAGCGCAGAATTTTGCCATGCTCGTTGGAATCAGGTTACTCATGGGCTTGTTTGAAGGCCCGGTCATGCCTGTACAGCAAGCGTTTACATTAGCACAATCGACTCCTTCGCGACGCGGTTTTAACATGGGACTTATCACAACAACCTCCGTAGGACTGATATCCAGCCTATTAGGGCCGATTATCTTAGTCGCGCTCTACAAAACAATTGGTTGGAGACCTACATTTTTCATTACATTGATACCGGGTTTAATTATCGCATTCTTGATTTATAAAGTATTAAAAGAACCCGACATGACTAAAGTAGAAGGTTCCATCTCAAAAGTCGACAAGATTTCATTCAGAGACAGCCTCACTATACTTAAAAATAGAAACGTCATCACATCGCTATTTTACAGTGTTTTCATCATCACATGGTATGTCAGCATGCTGACATTTACTCCCTTATACCTGATGAATGTAAAGTTGGCCGCTCTGACGGCTACTGATCCGGACACGGCAGCAACCATTATGAGTTTGATTATGGCAGCGTTCGGGGCAGGCGCCATTATATGGGGCATGGTCGTTCCCGCCTGGTCAGACAAGGTTGGACGCAAACCGATGGCAATTCTGTTTAGTTTATTAGCGGCAGTGATAGCGCCGATTGGTTTTATTTATTTCGATTCGCCGTGGGCGCTCGCTGTATGCGCGTTCTTTGGCTGGTGCGGTACCGGCGTATTTCCGCTATACCTTGTGGCCATTCCGGGTGAATCGGTCGACCCCAAATATGCGACATCCGCCATTGGAGCCGTCCAATTGACAGGCGAAATTTTGGGTGGCGTTGTCGGTGTTGCCATCGCCGGGATGTTAGGCGGAAAGTTTGGATTGGATGCTTCGCTGATATTTAGCGCCTGCTGTATGGGAATCGCTTTCCTTGTTGCGTTTGGATATTATGAAAGCGCTCCTCTCGTCATTGCAAAACGTAAAGAGGCAGCACTTACCCACTCCCTCCGTAGTAAAAAATAAGCACCAGAACAGCGACAATACACAAAATCAACAGTATAATTTTCGGCATGCTCCACGGACGTTGACCAAAGACTTGCCCGGTACGACCATTTATCGCAAATATGTATGCTTTGTCTTTATACCGATAAGCGCTTAACCAGACAGGCAAAAGTACATGTTTGAATTTCAAATCCGAATAAGTTGTACCCTGGCTATGTACACGCTGCTGGCTTCCTCCTATTTCCGACCGCACAAGAGCTGAAATATATGACTCCATCTGCTTTTCTGCCTGAGGATAACATTCTTTAAAATTTTTCTGATATAATTCTGTCAGAAAGCCATAAACAAACTGCTCTTTATAGGCAACGTAATTCTTTCGATCCCAATTTGTAAGAACCTTTGATATATCCATCGGCAAACTGTTTGATGCCGGCACTAAAACATCATCAAAAGCATGGCGAACAGTCCCCGATGCCGGATACCAATCCGTAACCGTACGGGTAGCCGTTTTTCCGTTACTTCTTGTCGTAACCTGACGGCTTATACCACGCTCTCCTCTATAAACGGTAACCGTATTCGCATCATAAGTCCAGTAAGGGAGATAGACTCCTTTCATTCGTTCTTCTGCCGATAGTTCCTTCGCAAATCCGGAAGGAGCAAACCACCGCGAAGATACCCAATTGCGAAAACGCTCATTACAAACTTTCTTTCCGACTTTAAACGGCAGTACATATTCGGGTTTCCACGCGCGACGATGTTGCGATTCTTTCAATACAATGGGCGTTCCGCAGAAAGCGCATGAGAAAGAGGTGGTATTCTCCGGAAATGTCGTATGTGCCCCACACTGCCCACAAGCAACTTCCGCGACAAGCGCTTCAGCTTTATACCACATTTCGGGATGTTCGGACCATTCCGCAAAATCATTTTCCCGGATATTCGCAGGAGTCAGATCAAGCGCCACTTTCGCCCCGCAATGTTCACAGGCAAGCGTCTCACCTTCCGGTGAGTAGATAAGAATTCCTCCGCACGCAGGACATTTACCTTGTACCGTATCGCCTGATTTTACAGTATCATCAGACACGTTAAAATCACGTACTTCATCCATAACTAAATTCAATATGCTATTCGGATGGTATCGGAGGAGGAACAACGCCAAATATCGGAGTCAACTCCGTGACAGCGTCAGCTGCGACCCATTCGGCCATTCCCTGTGCCCATACCAATGATTGTCGCGTAAACTGTCCCTGTGTTATCATTTGTTGCAATTGTGATATATCAAATGGACCGGTCTGCTGACCGTTTACCGCCACATAATAGACTTTCTGCTGCGGTATCGGCGGAGGGACTGCCCCATCCTGCTGATTAACCTGGCCATTTCCTTGCTGATTCATCATTTGCTGCGCCATTTGCCCAGCCATGGCAAAACCCATTCCCATACCCATCGCATCACCGGCAGGCGAGCCTCCAGCAGGATTGTCCGCTCCAGCCCTCAAGGCATCGGCAAACTGAAATTGAGTATATTTACCCATATCTCCGACAATCCCCATACTGGTACGTTTATCCAGCGCTTTTTCAACCTCTTCCGGCAAAGACACATTTTCTATAAGAAATTTAGTAATTTCAATTCCCAATTCATCAAAATCGGTATTCAGGCTATTTTGTAGCGCGGCAGAAAATTCATTCAAATTAGAAGCTATATCTAACGCAGCGATTTTAGATTCCCCTAAGTGGTCGGTAAATTTAGTGATAATAAAATTACGTAACTGCTCTTGTATTCCTTCCGTCGTAAAATTGCCATCTGTTCCGGCTACATTTTTAATAAATTTAGTCGGATCACTGTTTATTTTGAAGCAATAGGTTCCGAACGCGCGCATACGAATCGGTCCGAATTCAGGATCGCGCAGCATAATCGGATTTTTCGTCCCCCATTTCAAATTCAGAAACTGTTTGGTATTTACAAAATAGACCTCCACCTTAAATGGAGAATTAAAACCATATTTCCATCCTTTAAGGGTAGAAAGTATCGGCATGTTGGCAGTTGTCAATTCATAACGCCCGGGCTGATAAATATCAGCAAACGTACCCTGATCTACCAAGATAGCGACCTGTGACTCACGCACCGTTAACTGCGCGCCATTTTTTATCTCATTCTGATAACGAGGAAAACGCCAGATCATCGTATCCTGAGTATTATCAAGCCACTCTATGATGTCTATAAACTCATTGAATGCCTTTTCTTTAATCTTGTCAAACAGTCCCATAACATAAAGTTTTAATGATTAATATATCAGCGCAATATTACAGTATTTTCTCTAAAACACCAAACAAATATTTAACATTATTTTGTTTTATAATCATAATTATTCCTATAATACATGAATTTTCTTTTGTATTACTTCCGACTTGCATTATCTTTGTCTGGTAAAATAAATATATTAAAAACATCACCTATGGCTAAAAGATTACTTATTCTGTGTTTATACATCATTTCATCCTGTGGATTTATCCATGCTCAGGAATGGAGCAAAGAAGATTCGATCTGGCTGATTAATATTCTGGAAGGAAAATTAAATCTCGAAATAAACGAGGATACAAAAAAAGCGATTGAAGATGGACGCTTGATCACCCCCTTATGGATGAATAAAGAAGACAACAAATACGGCATAGGAATAATAAAGGATTTTGAGCAAGAGACAGACGATTCTATCAGAATACACAATATTGATCCATACTCCATGCCTCCTGCCGTTTACGCGATGTATGTATTGTACATGGAAAAAATGGATTCCGTCAATGAAAGCAGAACCCTTATGCTATCGGCCGAAGACAGGAAAAAATTAGAAGAAGTAATGCCGGCAAGCGCCAGAAACAGGTTTTATTATAATGAAATGACCGGAGGCACTGGAAATCTTGACTTTAACCATATATTATGTATGGTATTCAGTCCGTCATACAGGCAAAAAATGTACAACAAAAAGAACGCCAATGCCTATAAAGACTATTATGACGCGGGAGCGATAAAAGCGATTACCATAAGCGAACGTGAACGCAGGCAATTACGGCAATCTTTAATAAATGTCAATGTGAAACAAAGCACAATGCCGGGTACTAAATCGAATCCTATAGACGATTAACAGCACTGTTAAAAAAACACATTCTATCATTCGTCGTTATATCACTTTTTTTTCCTACTTTTGCAGGTCTGTTTAACGTAAATAATTTTATTAACGATGAATGTATCTTACAATTGGCTGAAGGACTATTTACCTTTCGACATGAACGCGGACGAAGTAGCCGCAGCCCTTACTTCAATTGGATTAGAAACCGGCTCGGTAGAAGAAGTACAAACAATCAAAGGAGGTCTGGAAGGCCTTGTGATTGGTGAGGTATTGACCTGTACGGATCACCCGAATTCTGATCATCTTCATCTTACAACAGTAAATATAGGCGCAGGTGAGCCCCTGCAAATTGTATGCGGAGCGCCTAACGTTGCGGCAGGACAAAAAGTTGTTGTTGCGACGATCGGCACCACATTGTATGACGGAGACAATGAATTCAAAATAAAAAAAGGAAAAATACGCGGAGAAGAATCGTTTGGCATGATTTGCGCTGAAGACGAAATTGGTATCGGAACGAATCATTCCGGAATCATTGTGCTTCCCGCGGACGCGCAGGTCGGTATGTCTGCGAAAGAATATTATAAAGTAGAAAGCGATTATATACTCGAAGTTGACATCACACCGAATCGTGTGGACGGAACATCACACTTCGGAATCGCGCGCGACCTTGCCGCCTACCTGAAGCAGGCAGGAAAACAAGTCGAATTGAAAAAGCCTTCAATTGAATCTTTTAAAACGGATGATCCGGTAACTCCTGTTACCGTAGAGGTTAAAAATACAGAAGCCTGTATACGCTATTCCGGTATTACAATAAAAGATGTATCGGTAAAAGAAAGTCCCGATTGGCTAAAAAACCGCCTGACGGCAATCGGATTGCGTCCTATCAATAATATTGTGGATATTACAAATTTTATATTGCACGAATTAGGACAACCGTTGCACGCTTTTGACGCAGCCAAAATAAAAGGTAATAAAGTAGTAGTTAGAACGATGCCGGAAGGCACTAAATTTGTTACACTTGACGGTGTAGAACGTACGCTGACAAATCAGGATCTGATGATTTGCAATGAAGAAGAATCGATGTGTATCGGAGGCGTATTCGGAGGTCTTGATTCCGGTGTTACGGAAAACACAAAGGATGTTTTTTTAGAATCTGCATGTTTCAATCCTGCCTGGGTGCGAAAAACGGCGCGACGCTTCGGGCTGAATACCGATTCATCCTTCCGCTTCGAACGAGGGTTAGATCCGAATCAAACAGTCTATGTACTCAAACGGGCGGCATTAATGATTCAGGAGCTTGCAGGCGGAAAAATATCCGGAGATATTCAGGACGTATATCCTCATCAGGTTGAGCCGTTCGCTGTTGATATAACTTACAAAAAAATAAATACGCTAATAGGAAAAGAAATACCGGTCGATACTATAAAAAGCATACTCGCATCATTAGAAATAGAAATAACGGCCGAAATGACCGAAGGGCTTTCCTTACGCGTTCCCGTATACCGGTTTGATGTTCGTCGCGATGTCGATGTCATAGAAGACATCTTACGTATTTACGGATATAATAATATTGAATTCAGTGATCATGTACGTTCAACGCTAAGTTATCAAACAATAACAGACAAAAGCTACAAGTTGGAAAACATCATTTCCGAACAATTATGCGGAGCCGGTTTTAATGAAATATTGAACAACTCGCTTACGCGTTCGGCCTATTACAATGAGTTAACAACGTATCCGGCAGCAAACTGCGTCATGCTAATGAATCCGCTAAGCGCCGATCTCAACGCAATGCGGCAAACTTTACTTTTCGGTGGGTTGCAAAGCGTAGAATTCAATATCAAACACAAAAACAAAAATATCCGCTTTTTCGAATTCGGAAATTGCTACACCCAAAATGAGGAAAACAAAAAGGAAAATGAAATCCTTTCGGAATATAAAGAAGATTATCGCCTCGGCTTGTGGATTTCCGGCAAAAGAGTTGAAAACAACTGGGCTCATGCCGACGAGAACTCATCTGTTTTTGAACTGAAGGCACACATAGAGAACATTTTGCACCGGATTGGCATCAATACGGATAAACTCACCTGGGGTAGTTTCTCGAACGATATCTATTCCGCAGGCATGACAATCGTTTCCACTTCCGGACACACGTTAGGTACATTCGGCGTTGTAAATAAAAATATCCTGAAAATGATTGATATTGACAATGAGGTATATTTCGCAGAACTATCGTGGAATATGTTAATAAAAGACACTCCAAAAGAACAAATAACATTCAGTGAAATTTCGAAATTTCCGGAAGCGAAAAGAGACTTAGCATTATTAGCAGACAAAAATGTGACATTTGCCGACATTAAGAAAACTGCGATGGATAGTGAACGTAAGCTTCTAAAAAACATCGTCTTGTTTGATGTCTACGAAGGAACGAGTCTCATTCCGGGCAAAAAATCGTACGCGGTCAGCTTTTACCTGCAGGATAAAGAAAAGACACTGAACGACATACAGATTGATGCTATCATGTCTAAAATACAAAAAAATCTGGAAGATAAACTTGGGGTACAACTGAGATAATAACATTAATAATTTAAACTACAAAATCACATATATGGGAAGAGCGTTTGAATACAGAAAAGCGAGAAAGATGAAACGTTGGGGCAATATGGCCCGTGTTTTTACAAAATTAGGAAAAGAAATTACCATTGCCGCGAAAGAAGGCGGTCCTGATGCTGAAACAAATCCCCGCCTGCGTATACTTATGCAAACGGCTAAAAAAGAAAATATGCCGAAAGAAAATGTGGAACGCGCGATTAAAAAGGCAACATCCAAAGATTTTACCGATTACAAAGAAATGAACTATGAAGGATATGGTCCGCATGGCATAGCGGTCTTTGTCGAAACAGCCACAGACAATACGACACGTACCGTGGCTAATGTCCGCAGTTATTTCAATAAACTCGGAGGATCCTTAGGTACATCCGGTTCGTTGGAATTTCTGTTTGACCACAAATGTGTGTTTCATATCATAAAAAAAGAAGGTATATCATTAGAGGATTTAGAACTGGAGCTTATTGATTTTGGTGTTGACGAAATAGATGAGGACGAAGGAGAAATCATCATTTATGGAGATTTTTCTCAAAACTCAGTAATCCAAAAATATCTTGAGGACAACGGTTTTGAAATTACATCAAGCGAATTTGTTCGCATACCTAATGATGTAAAAGACGTGACCCCGGAACAACGTGAAATGATAGAAAAGCTAATCGAAAAATTGGAAGATGATGAAGATGTTCAAAACGTTTTTCATAATATGAAAGAAAGCGATTCAGTCGAATAAACAAAATAACAATCTATCTATAAAAAATTGAAAAGTCCTGAACTCACGTTCGGGACTTTTCACATTAACCATTAATAAACTTTTACCTTAAAAAGAACTAATAATATGAAGAAGTATTACGTCTATGCTGCAAAGATATAGTACGTCATACACTTCTCAAGCATTTTCAGATCCATATTGAACCAACTCATATAGTTTATGTACAAAAGTACAGTTTTTAAGTACAAAACCCATCTTCTTTGTTTTTATAAAAAAAGAGACGAAAAACACTTCAAATAAGCATTTTTCGCCTTTCTTTTATATGAGATATTTTATTCTGCCGGGGTTTCCTGTTGTGCTGCCGGTTCTTGCGTACCTCCCTGAGCATCAGGCTGAGACATCCCAAAATCAGGAGCCGAAGTATTTATCGGAGAACTTACATTTTCCAAAACTTCCGAGTTTGATACAACTTTTTCATGGGGAATAAAAGCAGTTATTCCAACACAAAGAACAGCAAGCGCTATCGCCAATGTCCACGTAGCTTTTTCCAGAAAGTCAGTCGTTTTACGAACTCCCAAAACCTGATTTGAAGACGAAAACCCTGAAGCCAAACCTCCTCCTTTTGAATTCTGTACTAATACGATTAACACTAATAAAACGGCACAAATAAGAATCAAAATTGAAATAAAAACGTACATTTCTTTATTTTTTTATGTTAATAATTTTCTCCAAATATCGAATTTGGTCTGCAAAGTAAATATTTTTTTCCGGATATTTCAAACTTAAAACGCGAATAATTTCTAAAGCCTTATCATATCGTTTCTGGTTGATATATACACGAGCCAGAGTTTCAGTAAAATACGAGTCATCTAAAGATGCTTTTTCCAAGATCTCTTGTTTTGGCATTTCACTCTCATCATCCGCCTCTGTTGCCTTACCGGCGACAACATTACCCAAACGTTGAGCAAACTGGCTACTTTCATTCTCTATAAAAGAATCTATCAAATCCTGATGTCTCAAACGATTTTCTGATCCGCTTTCCGCAGGAATATCTTCCGCATTTTCCTCCAACCAGTTAACATAATCCGAAGTGGCCACAGCCGGAGATACAGGCTTCGGTACCAACGTTGAAACAAAATCCGCCTCATCCGATCCACCGGGAGGCATCACTTTTTCTACAACCTCAATGACCTTTTCTGTTCTATTCGCTTCCGCAACCGGAGAATTCCGCTCATTTTTTTCGATAATAAACCTGTCATTTATCAACATAAAAAGCTGTCTGCGATCAGGCAGATAAACAGACATTTTTTTAAGTTCTTTGTCTAAGCGAACATCATCAAGTACGGCCAAATTTTTCAGATAGAGCATCCTCACCGCATGAAAATACGGAAAATCATCCACCATCTGCCGGAGTTCCTGTAAGGAATACTTCGTTAACAAAGACGGATTTGCTATCCACTCATATAATTCAGCGCTTGTCATAGACTTACCAATTTACTACGGTCTCATTAAAAATCTGATCTATAATCTCCTCCATAATTTTTTCGCTCAGATCTCCCTGCACCTGATCAATTGTTTGATCATTACTAAATTCATCGTGTGCCGAAAAAGATCTCTCAAAATCCTGTTCCGAATTGATCTTATTTGTATATCTCACACGAACGGTTATTGTAAGACGGGTTTGTGATGCGTAAGTACCATCTGTTACAGCCATAGAAATGAAGTTATAACCGGTTATTTCGCCTTCCAGATCCAGATCTCCTCCATCACGAAGGATCTGCAATTTAGTCTGTCGGGTATATTTATCTTTCAACAGTTCCGAAAACCGTTGCGACAATGGAGCATAAACCAAAGGAGCCATGTTCGGAAAATCCTTTATCGAAATAGAACGCACTTTTGTATAATCGATCGATGATGATCCGGTGAATGAATAAGAAATCGAACAGGAAGAAAATATCCACCCTGCCAAAAACAAAAACAGAACTTTTAATAACATTTTCATTCCAGGTCGTATTCTTTTATTTTGCGATATAAGGTGCGTTCTGATATTTGCAAATCAGCTGCGGCATTTTTACGACGTCCGCCATGCCTGTCTAATGCTTTACGAATCATCTCTTTTTCAACATCTTCAAGAGAAAGAGCTTCTTCTACGGTTTCCGCATCCTGTATTGATGTGTGGTGTATCGGAGACTGATGCACAGGAGCCGGAGTGTAAACATTGCCATCCATAGCTCCCATCTGAACACTTCCATTCATAATATCATGTACCAACTTCTTCAAATCGTTCACATCTTTCTTCATATCAAAGAGTACCTGATAAAGGATTTCTCTTTCACTATTAAAGATTTTATTCTCATCATGATGATGTTGTGCTAACACCGGAAGCTTTTCCATAGAGATATTCGGAAGATGCATTTTTAACACATCGGCTGTTATTTCACGATTTTCTTCTATCACAGAGATGCGCTCCACTATATTCTTGAGTTCCCGTATATTACCCGGCCAACGATAGGACATCAGCAATTGGCGGGCATCGTCATCAAGATGGATAGCAGGCATTCGATACTTATCCGCACAATCACTCGCGAATTTACGGAAAAGCAACAACACATCTTCCTGACGCTCTCTTAACGGAGGAATACGTATAGGCACCGTGTTTAACCGGTAATAAAGATCTTCACGAAATTTATGCTGCGTAACAGCTTCTACTAAGTTCACATTCGTAGCGGCAACAATACGCACGTTTGTTTTTTGAACCTTTGAAGAGCCTACTTTCATGAATTCGCCCGATTCAAGAACACGCAAAAGCCGCACCTGTGTGGATAGTGGCAATTCCCCGACTTCGTCCAAAAAAATCGTACCGCCATCGGCGACTTCAAAATAACCTTTTCGCAAATCTTTGGCATCTGTAAACGATCCTTTTTCATGACCGAACAATTCGGAATCAATGGTACCTTCGGGTATCGCTCCGCAGTTTACAGCTATGTATTGGGCATGCTTACGCGGACTATTCTGATGTATGATCTGAGGAAACACCTCTTTTCCCACTCCACTCTCTCCGGTGATTAATACGGACAAATCCGTAGGAGCTACTTGTAAAGCGACATCGATGGCCCGGTTTAGATCCGCATTACTACCGATAATACCAAAACGCTGTTTTACCTGTTGTATATCATTATTTGTCATACGATCAACCTGCTATTATTTCAGTTAGCCTGACAAAATTACAACATTTATGATATAATTCAAAGTTTACCAACAGATTTTTCAAATAAAGTGTTATCTTTACACACATTTATTTATCACAGAAACAAACATATAACCCTAAACGAAATAACAGCCATGAAGAAAATTCTAACAAGCTTATTGGCTTTAAGCCTTTCTGTTTCATTATCGGCGGAAAACGTGATTGTCCACAGTCCGGACAAAAATATTCAGGTTAACATTTCCCTGAAAAACGGAGCGGTTTTTTATAATGTAAATTACAAAAACAAATCAATCCTTGAAGATTCGCCGCTCGGTATGATAACGAATATCAGTGATTTCAGCCGGGCGCTTACGTTTGTTGAAAAAGCGGAAAACGAGATAAAAGAAACATATATCGAAAAGAAAATAAAAAAAAGCAAGGTCGATTATCATGCGAACGAAGTGATTTGTACTTATGAGACGCCAAAAAAAGAAAAAATAAGCATCGTATTCCGGGTAAGCAACAATGATATCGCATTAAAGTATACGTTAGCACAAAATGGTGAAACAGCCCGCTGTATTGTCGAAAAAGAATTGACCGGTTTCCGGTTTCCGTCCTTTACCACTACATTTTTAACTCCGCAGGCAACGCCTATGATTGGCTGGATGCGAACAAAACCAAGCTATGAAGAAGAGTATATTCCCGACGAACCGATCGGCATGGTTTCCAAATACGGTATAGGCTATACATTCCCCGGCTTATTCCATGTCGGGGACAACGGCTGGGCGTTGATCACGGAAACAGGTGTTGGTAGCCTCTACTGTGGTTCCAAACTCAGTGAAGCGACAAAAGACGGATTATATTCCATCGCGTTTCCCGAACAGGGAGAAAACAACAGTATCGGCAGTGCCCAACCCGGCATTTCATTACCGGGAGAAACGCCATGGCGCACCATTACAGTCGGAGAAAATCTGAAACCTATCGTGGAAACAACGATTACAAGTGATGTGGTGAAGCCGTTGTATGAAGCATCGAAAGAATACAAATTCGGGCGCTCCGTATGGAGCTGGATTATGTGGCAGGACGGAAGCATCAATTACGAAGACCAGAAAGCATACATCGATCTATCAGCAACAATGGGATACGAGTTTGTACTGACGGATAACTGGTGGGATACACGGATCGGACGGGATAAAATTGAGGAACTGGCAAAATACGCCGAGAGTAAAAACGTCGGCATCTGCCTGTGGTACAACTCCAATGGTTATTGGAGCGACGCGCCTCAGGGGCCAAAGAATTGTATGAATACATCCATTGTCCGCAAAAAGGAAATGGCCTGGATGAAAAGCATCGGTATCAAAGGAATAAAGGTCGACTTCTTTGGCGGCGATAAGCAGGAAACGATGAAATTGTACGAAGAAATTCTCTCTGATGCCAACGATTTCGGACTGACAGTCATATTTCACGGTTGCACCACCCCGCGCGGCTGGGAACGTATGTATCCGAACTTTGTCGGGAGCGAAGCCGTACTCGCCTCCGAAAACCTGATATTTACGCAACATGCAAATGATACGGAGGCTTATAACGCATGCCTGCACCCTTTTATACGTAACAGCGTAGCAACAATGGACTTCGGCCCGGTTTTGCTCAACAAACGCCATAACCGCAACAACGATGGCGGAACCATACGCAAAACGACAGACATCTTCCAATTGGCAACCGCCGTCCTGTTTCAGACACCGGTACAGAATTTCGCGATTGCCCCCAACAATCTGAATAACTGTCCGCCGTTTGTCATTGATTTTATGAAAAACATACCCACCATCTGGGACGAAACGGTCTTCATTGATGGATATCCGGGCAAACACTGCGTCATCGCGCGCCGCAACGGCGACAAGTGGTATATTGCCGGAATAAACGCGGAAAAGGAAGTAAAGAAAATAAAAGTGAGCCTTCCGATGTTAACGGACAAAAAGGTGTCGATCTATTCCGATAAACAAGAACGCACCCCTCAGCTACAGGAAATAAATGTGAAGAAAAACGGAGAGGTTATATTAATCATCCAACCTGAAGGCGGAATTATCCTTCATAATTAATTGAACTACCATAAAACATTATCAACCATGAATAATTTATTCAGATTCTCTCTTTCACTATTTGTTTCAATCTTATCAAATTTTCCGGTAAAGGCACAAGAATATCCTAAAGCCATATTACCGGGAGATTATCCTGACCCTACTGTCCTGCGTGACGGAAAAGATTATTATATGACTCACTCGCCATTCTATTATATGCCAGGCTTTCTTATCTGGCATTCGCAAGATTTGATGAATTGGGAACCGGTATGCAGAATTATTCCGGAATATGAAGGTTCGGCCATGGCTCCCGACTTGATTAAACACAATGGAAAGTATTATCTTTATTATCCGGCCGCCGGAACAAACTGGGTTATCTGGGCAGACAATATAAGAGGCCCATGGAGCAAACCGGTCAATCTGAAAGTCGGATACATTGACCCCGGGCATGTGGTCGGAGAAGATGGAAAACGCTACCTGTACCTCTGCGAAGGTATGAAAGTGCAGCTTTCGGATGACGGACTTTCAACAGTAGGCGCACCTGTCAAAGCTTATGAAGGATGGGAGTTTCCGAAAAACTGGGAAACAGAAGGGATGTGGCTTGAGTCTCCTAAATTTATCAAAAGAGGTGAGTATTACTACCTGACATCCGCCCAAGGCGGTACTGCCGGGCCTCCGACAAGTCACATGGTAGTCGTCGCCCGTTCCAAAAGTGTAAATGGGCCCTGGGAAAATTCTCCTTACAATCCGGTTATACATACTTACGACAAGGATGAGAATTGGTGGTCAAAAGGACATGGTACCGTTATTGACGATATAAACGATAACTGGTGGATTGTTTATCACGCATACGCCAACGGATACCATACTTTAGGGCGACAAACGCTCATTGAACCGGTAGAGTGGACGTTGGACGGCTGGTTCCATGCAGCAACAAAAGCCAATCCGGTCATTCCGGAAAAACAAATTAAACATGGGGTGATACTTTCGGACAATTTCAACGGAACGGAACCCGGCCTTCAATGGACATTCTGGAAAGAATACGCGCCTAAATCCATTACCATAAAAGACAATACGCTCTCAGTCCGCGCAAAAGGAAAAACTCCTGCCGACGCGCGCAAGTTGCTTATCACTCCGACTGATAAAACCTATATGACACAGGTTGAAATCCAGGTCGGAAAAGGCAATCAGTCCGGCCTAATATTATTCTATAATGAAAATGCGTATGCCGGAGTTATTTCCGATGGTAAATCGTTTACGGTTTATTCGGATGCCAAAAACTTTTCTACCGTGCCGAACACATTCGGAGATCGTTTCTTTTTGAATATATTAAACCAGGGCAACAGTTGTACCTTCTCTGCCAGCAAAGACGGAAATGACTGGATCATATTAGCCCAAAACATCGATGTATCGCAAATGCACCATAATAACTTCAAAGGGTTTTATGCATTGAGGCCGGCTTTGGTATCTTTGGGTAATGGTAATGGTTCATTCTGGGATTTTCGTTATGAAAATGCAATACCGACAGAAAAAGAGATGAGCGCCTACCTGATGGTTTTTCACAGGGATGAGACTCACGGGCTTTATATGGCGCTAAGCCCTGATGGATACAGTTTCACTGCTTTGAACAATGGCAATCCGGTTATTGCCGGCGATACGATTGCCGACCAGAAAGGCATCCGCGACCCACATATCTACCGTGGCCCCGACGGCGCATTTTATTTAGCAATGACCGACCTGCATGTTTTCGCCATGAGAGACGGCCTGCGCCAAACCGAATGGGAACGTGACAAAGACACTTATGGCTGGGGAAACAACAAAGGATTAGTATTAATGAAATCATGGGATTTGATTAACTGGAAACGCACCAACATCCGTTTTCCGGAAATTTCTGCCCAGTACAGTGAAATAGGCTGCGCCTGGGCGCCGGAAATTATTTTTGATGAAGAGAAGGGCAAAATAATGATCTATTTTACAATGCGCTTCCGGAACGAACCCAATAAATTGTATTACGTATACGTAAACGAAGATTTCGACAAATTGGAATCGGTTCCACAACTTTTATTTGAATACCCAAACAAAAGTGTCTCCGCTATTGATGCCGATATAACGAAAATTGGTGATAAATACCACATGTTCTATGTTTCACATGACGGACAAGCAGGTATCAAACATGCGGTTTCCGATAAAATAAACAGGGATTATGAATTTGATCCGCGCTGGTATGATCCGGAACCAAAATCATGCGAAGCGCCCAATGTATGGAAACGAATTGGCGAAGACAAATGGGTATTGATGTATGATATCTATGGCATTACTCCTCATAATTTCGGTTTCAGCGAAACTACGGATTTTGTAAACTTCAAAAATCTGGGACATTTCAATGATGGCGGAGTAATGAAAGCTACTCATTTTCTGCCGAAGCACGGTGCAGTCATCCACGTAACGAAGAAAGAAGCTGAAAAATTAGCTAAACATTGGGGATTTGAAATGAAATTCAATGAATAACTCCGGTCATAAAAAAGAGAACTTGCATGCAAGTTCTCTTTTTTATGAAAGTTGTGTCTTCAAATTTTTATTTTACAACTTTTGCCAAAGCAGCGCCCGGTTTAAATTTAACCACTTTGCGTGCCGGAATGTTGATAGGCTTTTTAGTTTTTGGATTAACACCTTTACGAGCAGCCTTTTTAACTACCGTGAATGAGCCGAAACCCAACAATGCCACCTTGTCACCTTTTTTTACTGCACCTTCTACTGTTTTAATGAAAGCTTCTACGGCTTTTTTTGCATCAACTTTGGAGAGTTCCGCTTTTTTAGCTACCTCACCAATAAAATCTGTTTTGTTCATAATGAAAATAAATTTTTAATTAGTAAACATATTTATAAGTAAAAAACGTTCTACATCCCACTTTTCGGCGGTAAAGTTAATCTTATTTTTGAATTCTTGCAATTTTTACGGCTTTTTTTTGCTTATAATAGATGTTTTGCAGCATAAAAATTATGAAAAGCCTATTGTTTTTTATATTTTTGTACCCTGAATTTAATAATGACTTTATGGAGCAACGAGAATTCAATTCGTATACGAATATACCGGTAGTAACCAAGAACCTGATTATCATTAACGTACTTCTTTGGCTGGCTACATTTATCATGTCTAATTTAAATCTGACAGGCATATTGGGATTGCACTATCCTGCCGCGAAAGATTTCCGACTCTATCAGATTGTCACGTATATGTTTATGCATGGCTCTTTCAGTCACGTGTTCTTCAACATGTTCGCGGTCTACATGTTCGGACGTATATTAGAGTCCGTATGGGGTCCTAAACGATTCCTGACCTACTACATGATCACCGGCATAGGTGCCGGATTAGTCCAGATATTGGTGGCATACATAAGGATCAAAGCCCTTGAAACTAACTTGGACCCGGAATCAATAGCCATGGTATACAGGGATGGCGCGGAGATTTGGAAACAAGGCAAGAATTACTCTGATCCAATACTTGGACAATTAAACTCGCTGATTAACGTTCCTACCGTAGGCGCCTCAGGAGCCGTCTTCGGAATACTTTTAGCTTTCGGAATGTTATTTCCGAATATGCCTTTATATATAATCCCCTTCCCTTTTCCCATAAAGGCCAAATATATGGTGATCGGCTACGGTGTAATCGAACTTTTTGCAGGTGTTGCGAATTTCAGCTTTGATAACGTAGCCCATTTTGCTCATCTCGGAGGTATGCTGTTTGGCATCATACTTGTTTTATACTGGAGAAAAAAAGACCAAAATAATGGCAGGTATTTTTACTGAAATAAACCGCAGATTTAACACAGGTTCCATCCTGGCTAAATTTATCTATATTAATGCAGGGGTTTTTATTATTATAAGGCTCCTGATCATTATCTTGCGGCTTTTCATGAAAGAGGTGCCCTTTTTAGAATATATAGAAATGCCTTCATCCCTGACGCTATTGGCACACCGTCCATGGACTATTATTACATACATGTTTGTGCATTTCGATTTTCTGCATATACTTTTTAATATGTTGTGGCTCTATTGGTTCGGAAAGATATTTCTTCAATTTTTTTCCGGAAGGCAGTTAGGAGGATTGTACGTATTGGGAGGTATTGCCGGAGCAATGCTTTTCCTGATAACTTATAATTCGTTTCCTTTTTTGAAACAATTCGCAGACAACAGTTTTCTTGCCGGATCCTCCGCTTCGGTAATGGCCATTGTTTTCGCTGTTTCATTTTATCAGAAAAATTATGAGATAAATCTGCTCCTCATTGGGCGCGTCAAACTTATTTATTTAGCAATAGGCGTTTTATTGCTTGATATCATCGCCATTACATCTGAAAACGCAGGAGGACACATAGCTCATATAGGAGGCGCCCTGCTTGGAATACTATTCGCGATTCAGTATCAGAAGGGGAAAGACATTACCGGTTTTATGAATAAAATAATCGACCGGTTTGTTAACTTCATCACCCGGAAACCGACTTTCAAAACTTACCGTACAAATGAAAGTTTTTCTCAAAATAAAAAACAGAATAAAAGTGACCGGCCGAAAACCGACGATGAATATTTACGTCGCAAGAATGAAGAAAATCGTATAATTGACGAAATACTTGATAAACTGAAACGTTCAGGATACGAAAGCCTGTCCGCCGAAGAAAAAAAGAAATTATTTGATGCGAGCAGAAAATAAAAAAATGAAATGGTATACACCATTTAAGCTATTGTTTCATTCCTTTTTCGCCTCACTGAATATTATTTTAGTGCTGCTTTTTATCGTATCCGCCTATTCGGACATCATATCGCCGGAAAAACATATCCTGTTTGCCTATCTTGGACTGGCATTTCCGATATTATTGTTTGCAAATATCTGTTTTCTTGCTTATTGGATGATCACAAAAAAATGGCTCTTGGAATTTATCGTGATTGCCGCTTTCGCTATTTGTTGGAACCCCCTGTCTCGCTTTTGTCCGCTTCATTTAAAGACAAAAGTATTACCGCAGGAAGAGATGATAAAGGTCTTGTCCTACAACGTTATGAGTTTCGCTTACAAAGATCATACAAAAAAAACACCCAATAAGATGATACAATATATAGCGGAATCAGAAGCCGATATTGTCTGCCTGCAAGAGTATATGGTCAGTTCACGCAACAATCTGATGAGTTCTAAAGATGTCGCGGAGGCGTTACCGATGTATCCGTATATTGCGGAAATTATTTTTTCATCTCCCGAAAACAAACGCTATAAATACGGATTAGCAGTCTTATCAAAATTTCCGATTACTAATTCGCGAAGAATCCCGTTTTCTTCCTCTTACAACGGCTCTTCGGTTCATGAAATAAATGTGCACGGAAAAAAAGTTGTACTCATAAATAATCACTTAGAATCTTTTAAACTGACTGCAGAAGACCGCTCTAAATATTCAGATATAATCACGCATGCCAGCCTTGATTCGTTCGACGAGCTTCGCGGTTCGATCCAGCAAAAGCTCGGACAAGCGTTCCGGATACGCGCGAAACAGGCTGAAACAATTGCAGATGAGATTCGTAAGGTTAATGGATATTACACAATCGTATGCGGAGACTTCAACGACACTCCCATATCATACGCGCTCCGAACGATTCAGGGTCCTCTCGCAGATGCGTACGCGGAATCCGGTTTTGGTATGGGGATATCGTACAATCAGAATTTTTTCCTGTTTCGCATCGATCATATCCTCCACTCACCAAGCATGGATGCGTATAATTGCCGTGTCGATACACGTGTAAACTTATCCGACCACTATCCCATCTATTGTTATTTGAAACTAAATTAATAATAGACCGGCAATACTCATAATCAGATAAAGATATATTTCAATATGAATAGGGTGGCAAGAATATACATTGTTGGCGTAAGTTTGTCAAATTTACCACATAGCATGTTCAGCAAAACATAACTTATAAGACCTATCAGGATCCCATCGGAAATACTATACGTCATCGGAATCAAGATGATACAGATAAATGCCGGAATCGATTCGGAATACTCATCCAGATCAATATTCCGGATTGAACTCAGCATGAATAATCCCACAATCACCAAAACCGGACACGTTGCAGCGCCCGGTATTGCCATAAAAACAGGTGCAAATAACAGAGACACGGCAAAACACACGGCAATAACAAACGCCGTCAAGCCTGAGCGTCCCCCCTGTGCTACTCCGGCCGCACTCTCCACATAAGTAGTAACCGTACTCGATCCAAAAACGGCTCCTACAGCAGTACCTACCGCATCTGCCATAAAAGCCTTATTTATATTAATGATCTTCCCGTCTTCCTTTACAAGTCCGGCTTTTGATGCAACACTGACAAGGGTTCCAATCGTATCAAACATATCGACAAACAGGAATGTAAACACAACAACCAGCATATCCAGTGTAAAAATCTTCGCCGGATCTGTTTCAAATTGTCCGAATATTGGCTCTACGGAAGGAGGTATACTTGCTATACCACCATAATGTGTTATTCCCATCGGAATACCGATGATTGTCGTACCGAGAATACCGATCAATAAAGCGCCGGGCACTTTTAAGGCCACCATCACCCCGGTAAGAAGGATACCGATAACAGCCAGCAGCGCCATACCTGTTGTTATATCACCCAGAGTAACAAAGGTTGCCGCATCCGAAACAATTACACCACCACTTTTAAGGCCGACAAATGCAATAAACAATCCGATACCCGCTCCGATCGCATGACGCAGTGAAGCAGGTATGGCATTTACAATCATTTCCCGCAGATTGGTTGCCGTAAGTATAATAAATATAATACCTTCAATAAATACTGCAGTTAAAGCAAACTGCCAACTGTAGCCCATCGAAAGACAAACCGTATAAGCGAAAAAGGCGTTCAAGCCCATTCCTGGAGCCAGTCCGAATGGAAGTTTTGCCAGAAAAGCCATAATTAAAGTGGCAATGATAGAGACCAGCGCCGTTGTTGTAAACAAAGCTCCTTTATCCATTCCCGTTTCTCCCATAATAGAAGGGTTAACAGCCAAAATATACGACATTGTCAGAAATGTAGTTATACCTGCAAGAATCTCTGTCTTAACAGTCGTTGTTTTCGGATCAAGTCCGAATAATTTTGTAAACATACTCATATAAGATTATTTTAAAATCATTTCAGAAATCCCACCTGATAGCAGCAGTGGGAACGGCATAAAATCCGTCCCGGGCAGCAAAGTTATAACTAAATTCGACCTCCGTACCAATGCTCAAATTGAAGTTATCATCGATTCCTTTCAACTTATTCAGATGAAACCAGAACTGTGGTTCGGAAAGGAAAATATAGTCACCGTTGACTGTCTTTTCACGCCAGAAATCAGCAAACCCCGTAAATGTACAGCTCTTGTTTTTGGCAAAATGCAAATACCATGTACCTGTAAGCTGGAAATTATTCGGTTCTTCCGTGATTGTTATTTCGCCGTCTTCGGACGTTTTTTCCACTGAATGTTTCTGAATATATTTATACATAGCGCTTAAAGAATAACCCCTGCTAAAATCCGCGCGATTATAGGTATAAGTAGCGCCTAAAAGATAAGCATTTCGCATATAGTTCAGTCCTCCGTTATATTCTACATGTGCGGAAAAAGGGCCTTTCCAGAACTTCAGTTCACGGGCGATTTCCCAATAAGCGCAAGCGACTCCTGTTGATTTATAATCCATATCAACAAAGAAATAAGTACTCCCCCATTTATCCACCTTAAACATTTCAACAGTTGATGTAAACAGAGGCCGGCCTGTCATATCATCGTCGTATGCAAATCTTCCGAAATCATAATGCAACTGTATATTTTGCGCATTGACCACACACACAAATGCAAACATAAAAAACATCAGTAAAAACTTCTTCATAATTATCGATTCATTTAATTTAACAAAGTTCATAATTACAAAAAAAAGCATAATGAATATAAAAATCGTCTATTTTTTTTTCAACATGTCCCTGTATGAGACATAATATCTCATTCATAAATAAGACCATTGAACAGATTGGCTTTCGTTTTTCGCACTATCTCATCTTTCTATTCGGAGAATAAATGCACAAAATAAAAACAAATAAATTTGTTTTGTATTTTTCCCGGCTTACACTATCTTTGCCCCGGAAATCAATTTACAAAAAGGTGAATCTGATCGTAGAGCAAGGAAACACAATGCTGAAGGTTGCCGTGTTCGACAGCGAATGTATCGTAGCGTCCTTTTTAAAAGAAAATAGTGATACGTCATGGGTTAACGAATTATTCGAACAATATCACCCGGACAAAGGAATTATGTCTTCCGTAATAGAAAAAGACGACATATTAATCAACGCCCTGAAAAAGGGATTGTCTTATTTTTTATGGCTTGACGAAAAGGTTCCGGTCCCCATAAATATTGAATATGAAACAATAAGCACTTTGGGGAAAGACAGAATAGCAGCGGTTGTCGGTGCGAATTACCTGCAACCGGAACAAAACATACTAATTATTGATGCGGGAACGGCAATCACTTATGAGATCATTGAAGCAGCTGGCATTTACAAAGGCGGAAATATCTCACCCGGGCTAACAACTCGTTTTCGCTCGCTCAATCAATTCACCAAACGATTACCTTTAGTGAAAGAAAAAAATGATGTTCCGTTGATAGGCACAAGTACGGAATCGGCTATCTTAGCAGGAGTGGTAAACGGGATTGTTTAT
>JAVBNB010000099.1:0-10851 GCA_031551825.1 Tannerella sp.
GCCTGTGCCATTGTGATGGGTACCGTCATGTTTAATTCCTGAATGTTGGGAATTTGTACAAACCTGATGTGTTCCGTCTGCAAGTATATCGCAGTTTTCGTGATTTCCGGCAGCACACTGATTCAGCACGCTGCTTTTGTAGATATCGCCATTTGAAAAACCGAGTGTAGATGCACGAAGCTCCAAACTTTGATCTATATCTCCAAAGTTGCTATCATCATCCTGGCTACAAGAAACGAATGTGATAACCGATGCGAGAACCGCTAATGAATAAAATACTCTTTTCATATTCCTTTATTGTTAAAATGTTATATGTTAATATACCGCATAAGAGTAATTATACCCTACCAAAAAATAAAATAATTTTTAACTTGAACGGAGAAAGACACTTCTCATAATTTTACCACAAGATTATCTCCTATTTTTGTAGAGGGCTTTTTCTCAATATACTCCCGTAATGAAAAATCTTTTCTCAATGCTCTATCAGAAATAAAAAGTATTGAACCGCCATAAATATCGGACATAATATCATCCTTTTCAGCTATGATAACACTCTCTCCTAAATATACTTTCATATTCTCTGGACGGCGGATTCCATAAACAATGTATTGTTTTGAATTTTCTGATAACTCAATCCCACTCTTACACATATTTTCATAACCGACATAGCTGTTCAGAAAAGGCATTTCAAAGGATACAATAAATATCACGGTTAAAATCCCTATTGATATGCTGTTAATCGAACGAATTATATTCTTTCGGAAAATCAGAAAATATAAAGAAAGGAATCCAAATAGAGCAAGTGAAATTAATCCCCATATTATGGAAGTGTGAATTTCATTCAACCAAGAAAATGTAATATCATTTTTACTCAATAAAAACAACGGCAAAGCCATTATTGCTATGAGAGATAACGCTATCATAAAATATACAATCCATTTCTTATTCTTTAATCTCATCAATATAATAACTGACAGATAAGCCACAAAAGGAAATACAGGCAACATATAAATTTCAATCTTTGCACTTACAATAGATAAGACAAGAAATGACGTTAAAACAACAGTCAAAAACAATTTATCTATATCTGTTTTTATCAGCTTATTTTTAATCCCTAACAGGATAAGGGCAAAGAATAAAATTGACCAAGGAGCGAAGGAATACCAAAATACCTGAAAATAATAATAGAACGGCTCCTTATGATGGAATGAGCTAACAGCACGGTTGAATGTCTGATTAAAGAGTAAATCGTTCAAATAACTATTTCCCGCTTCAACCCACACTAAGCTGAACCAAACAGAACAAAGCAATAAGAGTATTCCCCAAGTTCTAAACCCTAAATATTTTCCACTATCCTTAATTTTCCCTTTTATAGTTAGAAATGTCAGTATAGAGACTACCGGAATAATTATTCCGATTGGCCCTTTACTGAATATTGCGAGGAAAATACAAAGAGGAAGCAAATACTTATCATATTTTCTCTCTCTGCCTGAATACATTCTATAAAAAACATATAATGCCAATGTTATAAACATAGACATTAACATATCCATTCTTAGAATAATGGCTCCACCCATAAATAGAGCGCTTGTGAACAATAATAGTTTTGCACTGGATTGATATTCGTTTGGAAGTTCAGCTCGTGTCCACCTGTCCATCGTAAACTGAATGACAAAAGCGGGTAGTAATGAGAATAGCGACAAGAACCATATTTGATGACTTCCGAATATCTTTTTTCCGAGCATTATAATCCAGAAATATAAAGGCGGTTTATCGGCATATATTTCACCATGATTATAAAATGAGAAAAAATTCCCTGTTTTTAAGGCATCATCAACTATATTCAAATATCTAAGTTCGTTTGCAGGCGTATAATCCCGGAGTAGGATTAATGGGAACATTAATGCAAAAACAAGAATATAGTAGATGTGGTCAATCGTAAATAATCGTTTTAATGTCATAGTTAATAATTAAGGATTAACACCTATTGATTTTCCATTGAGTTAAACCACTCAATAAATGATTTTATTCCTTCCGGTAATACTGTTTTGGGCTTATAATGAATGTATCTGGTCAATTTGCTTATATCAGCATAGGTTTCCTTTACATCACCGGATTGAAAAGGGTACATTTCCAAATGAGCGTCTTTTTGCATTTCATATTCAATCGCTTCTATAAACTGGAGTAAATTAACTGGCTTTGAATTGCCGATATTAAAAATCTGATAGAAAGCGGAATCTGAATTTTTATCCGGAGTTTTATCCAAGAGTAAGACGATGCTTTTTATAACATCATCTATATAGGTGAAATCTCTAAGCATATCCCCATTATTAAAAACCTTGATTGTTCTGCCCTCCCGAATAGATCTTGCGAAAATCATCGGAGCCATATCAGGTCTTCCCCATGCTCCATATACAGTAAAAAGTCTTATTCCTGTGGAGGGCAAATTGAACAAATGACTATAAGAATGAGCCATCAGTTCATTACTTTTTTTTGTTGCAGCATAAAAACTGGCAGGATTATCAACTGTGGCAGATTCCTTAAAAGGAATTTTATTGTTCAATCCATAAACCGAAGAACTGGAAGCATATATAAGATGCTTGATATTATTATGCCTGCAACACTCTAAGATATTTACAAAGCCAAGAATGTTAGAGTTGATATAAGCATGGGGATTTTCTAAAGAATACCGAACCCCCGCTTGTGCTGCCAGATTGATAACATAATCAAATTGATACTTCTTAAAAAGAACACCTAATTGTATAAAGTCCGTAAGATCAATCTTTCCAAAATCATAATTGCAATAAAATGAACTATGGACTACTTCATTTTCTGTTATATCCTCTTTTCCTATTCCACATTCAGACAACCTGCCATATTTTAGGTTTACATCGTAATAGTCATTTATATTATCTATTCCCACAACGAAATTCTCTTTATTTTCAACCAATGCTTTTACCAAGTGAAATCCGATAAATCCTGCACTGCCTGTAACTAATATTTTCATTTAATCTCTTTTTTAGATTCATCCTCATTACAGTTTTTTATAATCAACCACACATTTCTGGAATATGTGATAAAACCAAAACTTTGACCAATAAGCAATACCGGATCTTCTCTGAATATTGCGTATGCAATAGTTATCAGAGAACCTATTATACTCAACAGCCAAAAGTTTAAGGGAAGGACAGATTCACCTCTCAATCTTGAATGCCACCATTGATAAACAAAGCGGAAAGTGAAAATTATCTGACCTGCGGAACCAAATAGAAGTAACCATAACGATATATTTGAAAATAACCTGTCAATGCTTACTTCATTGTTATATAGCACATAGCAAAGTGCGGCAGCAGGTATTAAGAGAATTACTGTTCTTATAGCTAAATGGATTTTTTTCCAGTTGTTTTTACTATTCAAATTCCATATATAGATATAATAGGAGAATAGTTGTCCGAGAATTATTACAAAATCTCCCCTTAGCCACCCATATATAGAAAATAATATAGAAGCTAATAAACTTAACTGCCAATAGATAGTCGGAGATACAACTTTTTTAGCCTTTTCCGATAAAATCCACTGAATAAGCATTCTGGCAGAAAATAACCCCTGTGCTAAAAAACCTAAAACAAAATACCAAATGTCGTTATTCACTTTTTGCTATGGCTTAATTAATACCTTCTTTTTCAATAGTATAGTTTATGTACCGTTTCTTCATCCATCGGAAAGCAAAGCAATCCATAAAAGGACTAACCAACCTGTTCCATAAATGAAATTTTGATTGACCTGCGGTACGTTCAAAATGCCTAACAGGAACCTGCTTTACCCTGCCATGTTGTAACTGAAGGAGAGCAGGTAGGAAACGGTGCATCCCCGTAAACATCGGAATGCGTTTAGCGTATTCGGTATGAATAATTTTTAGTGGACACCCCGTATCTTCTATGCCGTCATTAGTCATCATGCGGCGAAAACTATTGGCTATTTTCGACGATAGTTTTTTTCCTAAACTATCTTTGCGTCCTGTACGGATACCCATTACCATTTCATATTCATTTCTATATGGCAATAAAAGTTCAAAATCTTTAGGCGCTGTTTGTAAATCAGCATCTATATATCCGACAAATGACGACTGGGCTATATCTATCCCTGCTTTTATAGCTGCGCTTAATCCGCAATTTCGAGCAAAACTTATATAAAAAAGATGACGGTTTCGCTGACACACTTCCTGTATCAATGTTTTGCTTTGGTCTTTCGATCCATCATCAACGAATAGTATGCAGGTTTTTACTGATGAAGAACATACATATTCAGATAGTTCCTTTTCAAGTTTGTTTATATTTTCTTCTTCATTATAAACAGGAACTATTATGGTTAAATCATAATCTTTTGTAGAGTTCATATCATTTATATTTTAAAATTGCATTGAAAGCGATAAACCACCCTGCTGACCTGTGTAATAGGGGTAAAAAGCAAGATTTCGTTTGTTCTTTTTCTCCTGACCACCTTTAAATATTTTCTTTTCAACAGTAGGATAGAGCCAATAGGCAAGTTTTGTACTTAATATGCCAAGCCCGGCACCGAATGCGACGTCGCCTACCCAGTGCTTATTATTGTATATGCGGAATGCTCCGGTTCCCGCAGCGATAGTATATCCCGCTATTCCATACCAGATTGAAACATCTTTATATTCTTGCCAAAGAAATTCAGCACCCATAAAAGCGATTGCCGTATGCCCTGACGGAAAAGAATTTTTTGCGGATTTATCTGGTCTTTCAACTCGTGCCGTATATTTTAAACCATTCACTGAAGCCGCCGTGAACAGGCTTGCCATTCCTAAAATAATCGTCCTGTCTTTGAAATTGTGTTTGCCTTTTATCCCGACTAAGTTTAAAGCATATACACTCGCCGCAGGTACATATTGCGTTATATCATCAATCTGAAACTTTTCAGGTTTGTGTGTTATTACTTCATGCCCTATGGCATAGTTTAATAGGCGATTTTTGGGCGCTAATGTTGCTTCTATTGTTCCGTACAACATCAGGGATGCAGGTATTATTAATTGTTTATATGAGAATTTATAGTCATTTACCTGAATACTATCGCTTTCAGAAAGCGTGTTATTATTTGTTTGGGTATAAGCATTTGGGAGTGAAACCGAAAGTAATAACACAATGGTACACAATGCTTTTGTCAATTTTAAAAACATCTTATTTATATTATTTTTTTGGGATTGTTCGGAAAATTAGATATAGCGGTGGCTTAGTATCTACCGGAAGATAGATTACAAGCACAAAGGATAAAGACTATAATTTAGTCTTTCTGTTATGAAAAGGTGAAAGGAGGTGCCCGCAAACCATGAAATTGATTTGCTGCTGCGGATTTATAGCTTAGTATATACTCACCGTAATCAGATTCGATAAATGAACTATCTAAACTATAATTAAATAAATTTCCAACAAGGAAAAAGATAGGAAATAAAACAGTATCATTTTGATTATCTGATACTTTTAGTTTTGTTTCATCAACAGATGTAGGAATGATGAATTTTGATTTAGCAATACAGGTTTCATCGTGATTTTGCTCACTATCCGTATCGCTGTGATGTGTATGTTCATCGTTTATTGCATTATCCAACTCACACAACTCGATAACAATGCAGGCTTTCCCACCATGATGATGATGTGGAATAACTGCAAAAACCAAAAATAGTATGGTTGAGAGTACAATAGCGGATATGGAACATTTATTTTTCAAACTTAATATCTTAACTGTGGTTAGATAATTTTATTATAGGCAATGTGTTTTAAAAAAGGGATTCAATAAAGAAATTGTTTCCCCTTTATTGAATCCCATCGTACATAAAGGTTATTAATGGTGTTTACCATCATGCGAACCGTGTGAATGACCATCTTTGTCATGTGTTCCATGATCGGTTCCATTGTGATGGGTGCCGTCATGGTTTTTCCCTGAATGGTCGGAATATGCGCAGGCTTCGTGAGTGCCATCGTTATAAATATCACAATTTTCATGATTTCCCGCTGAACATTGCTCTGCTACACTTGCTTGGTAAGCTGCAACATCATCAAATCCTAAAGCCGCAGCTCTGGCTTCAATATCTTGTTTTGCTGATGTCCCAAAATCTTCATGGTCGTCATTACTGCAAGCAACGAATGTTACTGCAAATAAAACTACTGCCAACGAATAAAATAACTTTTTCATTTGATCTACTAATTTACGAATTTGTACTTTGTTTTTTTCTGAAGCGCTTTCGTAATAGTAACCGCATAAAGCAGGGTTTACCCTACCATAAATCAAAAAATAATTTCAAGAAATACCGTTGGAGTAAATGGAGTTGCTTTTGTGAAGATATTTGTTGCAGTATTTTGACCGGAAATCTGATAGTTGTATTTTATATTCTTAGTACCAAACACATTCAATAGCGATACGCCTGCTTGCAGCCTTACTTTCTTTATTTGTGCCCTGTATGTAGCACCTATATCAAAGCGGCTGTATGGCTCATCGGAATAATCCGTATGTTCGTGTTCGGAGCCATGCTGTCCTTCCTCATTGCCTTGTCCATGTCCGTGCCCTCCAGTGGAAATATAAGAAAAGCCTGTACCATAAACATAACTCAACGAAAAATAGAAAGGATCGAATGCCCCGATACCTCCGACTTTTATTTCATGCGAAAGTTCGTTTTGCGGTTTACTAAGGCGGTTGATGGAATACGAGCCATATAAAGTATGATTTCTGATTAGCTTTTTGGCAAACAAGTCTGCTCCTAAAATCGTATTATCTATTTTATAGACTGTATTATCCAAAAAATACTGACTGTTTTTTGTAGTCTTATAATATCCTTCCATACTGACCAAGAAGCCGTTTTTACTGTATGCAATACCTGCGGTAGTGTGCATTGCCTTTGTAAAGGTACTGTCTGCCATAGTCCATACGGTTTGAAATCCCGATTCATCATATTGGTATGCGGTACGGGTAAGAAACTGATTGTATAGTCCCCACGAAGCAGTTGCAGTTAGTTCTTCCGATATTTTATATGTGCCGGATAAACGGGGCTGTACATAGACTTTTTTATTCAATGGCATATCCACCCGTACACCTGCACTTAAAGTCAAATTATCCAATAATATATTATCTGTAATATAGACTGTCGGCTTATCCAGTTCTCCGCATAGCTCGTTCAGACTTACCCTGTATTGTTGCCACTCCCCGCCAACTTGTACTTTGTTACGGCTTCCGATATTAAAGTCATGGTTAAGTCTTACCGAAAACTCCTGTACCTCATTATCCAGATGACTAACATCGTCTGTTGTCGGCTTTTTATCTCCCAGTATTGTGAGATTATCCAACAAAGAGGTAAGCCGTGAGAATGTAGCCACAACTTTTGTAGTTGAGCCGTTTTCCCATACCCGTTTATAAGAAGCCGCCCCACCATATTGCCTGTTCTTTTCAGAAGCATTGACATCATACTCGTTTGGTTGATTTACCGAGTATTTAAAGCGGTCATTAGCTCCATACAGGCTGATGTAATAGGAATCATCCTTAAATGCTTTTCCTGATAGCTTTAAATTGGCATCATTGAAATGGTAATCAGGCTTTATATATATGCTTGAATAAATCGTTTGTGGATTATTTTCACTATTGGATAAATCCACATTCTCATTGTTATACAGGTTATAGAAAGTCTGCCTGTAAGCAGCAGAGATATTCAATTTCTTTGTCAAGGGTACCGAAGCAAAAAGGTTCATTGTATAATTGCTGACAGTTGCTTTTACAGACGGAGCATTAAAATTACCGTCTATACCTGTTATCTCCGTAATGGCACCGATACGTCCGCCCTGATTGGAGCCGTACCCGCCTTTCAAGATGCGTATGTCTTTTACCATATAGGGATTGACCGAACCTATATGGTCGTTATAGTTCTTTATACCGAATAGCGTATATCCGTCGTATGTTATCTTGCTTTCACCCATATTACTGCCCCACACAATCAGGTCTTCCGATGGCTCGCCCGATGCTCTTACTCCGGGCATCATCCGCATAAGGTTAAATACGGAATTATCATTGCTTCCGGGAATATATTTTGAAATTTGATGATTGATGCGGATTTCGCCGGGACTATTGCCGGATTGGATAAGCATTGTGGCGGGAGCAGGACTGACGATTACTTCATCCATAGTAAAAACAGCAGATTGTAGCCGGATTTCGTTTAGTCCGGGAGAAAGAATAGTATCTTGTGCCTGATAGCCCAAATACTGCACTTGTACACGCTGATTTCCTTTTTTCTCGGTTTTGAAAGAAAAATAACCTGCTTCATCAGTTGAAACGGTCTTTTCGGGAGTAGTGATATAAGCGTAAGGTAAACCTTCTTCGCTATCTGCATCCCTTATTGTCCCTGAAAACGTATAGTACCGCTTAACTTCAACAACAGGCGGTTGCTCTATCTTTTCAGTATAGGAAGCGATAACATAAACTCCGTTTATATTTTCGTGGCGAAACGGTTTATCTTTCAGCAAAAAATCAAGTGCGCTTTGAGGATTATTAAATTTTCGATTGACCGTTACCTTATATTGGGAAAGGGCATTATCATCAAAAGAAATTTCTACGGGTAATCCCCGCAGAACATCGTTAAGGGGCTTGTCATTAACGACCAAATGCAGCTCTTGTGAAAAAGCTGCAATTGTGCCTGTAAGGGTTATTATAAGTATAACTATAAATTTCTTCAATTACTTTATCTTAAATTCTATTCCGAACGGTTTACCTACTATTTTAAGCACATCATTCGGATCTTTAGCTTTCGTAAAATTACCTGAATATGAATAATTCAGATTTGAATTAGGCAATACTTCAATATCATACTGTCTTTCAATCTCCTGAATTACATCTTGCAAAGGTACGCTAACAAAAACAAATTTACCATGTTTCCAATTAATAGATTCTTTCGCATCTTCGACATCATTAGTGGTAAGTTTGCCATTACTTAATAATGCCTGCATATTCGGGGTAAGTATTACTGATTCCGATTTATCCGAAACATTCACCTTTCCGGTAAGACAGGTTACCTTAAAATTTTCGGCACGGGAAAACACATTAAAACTTGTTCCCAGTACACTTACAGTGTATTGCCCGGAACGTACATCAAATGTGCTTCCTTTTTCAACTTCAAAATATGCTTCGCCTTTCAGTTCTACATCACGGGAAATAAACCACCAGAGAGGTTTATAGCCGATTTTACTTTCGGCATTCAAATCTACTTTAGAGCCGTCGGGTAAAACCACCGCCAGATGTGTACCTCTTTCAGCAACTTCATTTTTTGTATAGAAAAATGCTATGGAGGGTAGAATTATAGCTATTGCAGCAATAGATGCAGCCGCATAAAACCACAATGATCTTTTTCGGGGAGCCATTTCAATAACTTTGGGAGTTTCTTCCAATCCTTCAAAGACACTATCCCAAATATCTTCTTTGCTTTTACTCCATTTAGGGGTTATTTTAATATCATCCGTTTTCATATCTTCTTTAATTATAATAGTTCTGTCCTAAGAAATTGCAAAGCAGCGCTCATCCGTTTTTCGACAGCTTTTACGCTTATATCCAAACATTGGGCTATTTCACTATACTTTAGTTCATCATTCCGGCTCATCAGGAAAACAACCCTTTGTAATTCCGGCATCTTTTCTAATGCTTTAGCATAAGTAGATGCCAATTCTTCAAAGTTTAATTCATCTTCGGGCGACAAGGGACTATCAATCTGAATACTCATACTCACCTCATAATCTAAACGGGTAGAACTTTTTCGATAATTGCTTATAACCATATCGTTTGCTATCTTATAAAGCAATGGTTTTAAATTAAGGTTATCCAGTTGTTCCCGTTTCTCCCAAATCTTCATAAAGACATCCTGTGCCATATCCGATGCTGCATCCCTATCGCCACAGCGATAGAAGATAAAACTTCGAATCGTATCAAAATACTTATCGAATAATTGTTTGAACTCTGCTTTGCTTATCATCCAGTTGGACATTTTACTATTATACCGCATGAAGATATAAATACCCTACATGAAATTATAAAGATTTTTGGTAATCAACTTTCAACACACCCGAATCATATACTTTTGTCTTTATTATTTCCCACTTAGATTCCTTGTTTTGTTCAGGAAATAAAGATATGCCTTTGCCCAAAATTATGGGGAAGTAGCAAATTTGCATTTCGTCAATCAAATCTGCGGCGAGCAACATTGAAATTAATTCTCCGCCTCCAACTAACCAAATATCTTTACCTTCCTGATTGCGAAGTTCAGAAATCGTTTCAATAATATTCTCCGTGATAAAACGTACATTCTCCTTTGTATCCCATTCATGGTGGGATACAACATAAGCCATCTGTTCCGAATATGGCCAAATTACATCCATGTTCATAATTTCACGGTAAGTACGACCGCCCATAATAACCGTATCAACCGAAGCTGATAGATTTTTGCAACCGTAATCTGTCTTTTCACGATTTGGGCATCCGGTAAGCCATTCCAATCCGCCGCCTGGCTCTGCAATCCGTTGGTCAAGTGATGCAGCGATGTAAAGGATAATTTTTTTCATGCTACTGAATTTAATTGTTTATACCATTGCTCGCTGTATCTCAAAAAAGAAGCGTGGAACTCACACTGCTCCGATACGAGGTACTGGTATACCTTTGAAAGAAACAATCGGGTAAGCAGGGGGCGTTTGGCCCCCAACTCCCCTAAGAACCGTGCATGCAAGTTTCCCTGCACACGGCTCAAGCATTTCAAAGATTGTCCCTTTTCAGGTAAATCCAGCGACGGATACTTCATTTCAACAT
>JAVBNB010000103.1:0-30215 GCA_031551825.1 Tannerella sp.
AGCGTTGCAACGAACCGAACTATACTCCGAACTCAGCTGCTAACCGAAAAGATGTCGCCCGTGTTGGCGGTGATGTGATTGTTGCCGCTAAGAACGGATTCGATATGCCGATCTTCAATACAGTAGTTGCCAACCATGCCCGTATTTCATTTATTGATGATATGATCGATGGCTACGGCAATGTCTACAGAGATGCTAATGTTCGTACGGATTTGTTGCGTATCCGTAATAAAGTGGAGTTCTATACAGATCCTTCACAACCGGATGATCGTAGAGGAGTGTTAAAGATGACCAGTGACGACCAGATGCCTACACAGAGAGATGCCGGTATTTATCCGAGACGCATTCACATGGAACCGGGTAGTGAACTCAGCATACCGGGCGAAGATTCTTTGACCGTAATTTCAACCACTGTTGTGGGAGGTTATGGCGAAATTCATGAAAACATCATGGTGAAGGCAAATGGAGTCATTGCTCCGGGATATGCTTCTATGATGGAATGCGATTGTACAAGCGGTTGTTATCAGGGAAAAATGACAATTCACAATTTATCTATGGAAAAAGACGCGCAGATGCGTATCTCCATCAGCAAAAATAATTGTCAGAGAAATCCGGCAACAGGCAATAATGACTTGAACTGTACCCAAACGGATACATTATATGTGCAGGATTCCATCTTCTTCGTCGGAAAGATTCCGTTGTATGTATTGACTGAGGACACATCTATCGATCCGGGTTGTTATTTATTCCTGAAATATGATGATACATTGGGAGTAAGCATGGAGCGTGCAAAGAATCTTGTACTGGAAATCAAACAATATGGAGACCGGTATTTTAGCCTTGTTCATTCACGCGGTGAAGTGAGACTTTGCGTATCGACTTCACCGGATCCTATCGTTAGACATTATATTGAAATTCCGGCAATTACCGGTGTCACAACCACTCCTAACGCGGGTACACATTATGTAGAAGGACAGCAACACTTTACCCTTACCGCAGCTTATACAGGTGCGCCTTATAAAGTGATAGCGACCAGCACTTATAGTAAGCAGAAGGTTGAACTGCTCGGAGAAAAACAGTCTGACGGTTCTTACAAATATGAACTCCGATATGTTGTTGAGCCATGGACTCTTGCTATAGGCCCTGATTATGCTACGGACTTTGTTGATAACGATATTTTTGGAAAACCTTCTGTCTGGGCGTATGGTAATACCTTATACATTAAGATGGATAAGAAAGATATCGCAAGTATCTATTCTATGACAGGTGTTCTTCAACAGAGAGTTGAGATACCGGAAGGTCAGGAAAAGATAACTCTTGACCGTGGTATTTATGTGGTGACTTTAAGTGACGGCTCGGTACACAAGATTATCATTAAGTAACGTGAGTTCAATATAAAATTAGAAAATAATTTTCACCAACAAGGGGTGTGTCAACTTTTGACACACCCCTTGTTTTATTCATAAAAAAACTACAGATCAACAACTTTATTCAATAATTATTTTTTTTCCGATGCTATTGTTAAGTGTAACAACATAGATGCCTCTTGAAAGCTTCATCTTCGTTTCTCCTGGCTGCAGAATGGTCTGTTGTTTCTGCAATACCCCTTCGGTAGAATAAATCCTGACCACACTTCCCGGTTTTGAAGTCCGGATATACAGTTCGTCTTTAGCCGCCCAGATTTTATCCTCTTCCGGATTACGCAGTTGGGCCTCATCTTCCCTTCCGCTACGCAGGAAGTTGGCGTAGAATTCCAACTCTCCGCTAGAACCTTTCGGAATTATTACCGTTTGCTGTGGCGTTTCTCCATTAGAACCAGTCCATCCGGTAAAGATATCTTCCGCTTTTTCGGGCGCTCCCAGTGTGATGGAGCCGGACTCAATCGTATATATCGGAGGATTATCTCCTGCATTAACAGCGCCGTTCAGGTGATATTCGATCGGGAATTCCTCTAACTCAAAGTTGGCCTTCAACTCAATATCCCCATAAACCGTGAGTGTATCATAATACATGATTCCCTCTTCGGCCTGAATCGTTTTGCCTCGCAATGACACATACTCCTCGTAGCTCCATCCCGCGAAACGATATCCTTCATCAGGCACAATTACAATGCCGCTTCTGGGCGAAGTTCTGTAGTCTAAAGCCTGTTCGCCTGCATTGTAAATATTCCCTCCGAATCCTGCGGAGAAAGTGGCTATCCCGATACTTGCTCCCTGATGAAAGGTTGAATTCGTCGGAACGGTAATCGTATCACTGACGGTGACCCATGCGCGATTGATAAACATGGGCTGTGAAGCGCTGGAACCCTCCTGTGGAGTCGCTTTGACTGTAACAACTGTTGCTGTCGAGGAAGGAACACCCGCTATAACCCATTCGAGCGCGGCGCGTTGAGGAGTCGTCCCCGAAGCTGTCGGTATAATAACTGGATTGGAAGAAACGAAATCCAAATATGGCGGCAGTGTATCCCTGATAATAACCTTTCCGACGCCAATATTTGCGTTGACAGCAGTAATGGTGTACTCGATGATTTCACTGTAGAGAGCCGCCACCGGATTTTCATACGTTCCGTTGTGTGGCACACCTTCGAGTGTAGCATTCTTTTGCATCATCAGGTTGATTGCCGGATTGAGAATGGCAATAATATTGTTTGTATCATCACACTCCGGCTGATAAGGAAATTTTGTGCCATCGTCGTTAATACGAATAATAATGCTGGTCGGATTCACTAAAGTAATATCTGCAATGGTAAGAGATACAACCCCTGTTCCGCCCGGATTGATTTGGATATTGGCACTACCCGTCATAATTTTATTAGCCGCAGATATCACGTTTTTATATAGCGTGACATAAACAGGAGAACCTATGGAAGCATCACCTTTATTAGCTATACCTACATTAATAGTTACTGAGTTCCCTGAGACGGAGGTGGTAACCATAGATGAGTTTGAATAAGCATCCGGCGTAGGCCAGATAGGATTACCGTTTTGACCCAACGTCGTTTGTTGTTGCAGGAAGTTATTAAAAGGACGTATATCGTCTGTCGTACCAAGAACTCCATCTTTACCGGGAAATACCGTAGCCGAACTCACCTGAACTTTAGGAATGGTTAAATCCTCGTTTACATTTACAGCATTGTAGCTATATTGATTCCACACTTTACGAGCTGGCGCCCAAGGTTCTGAGGCGGTTTTAAATACACGTATCCGAGAATTAGCAGATACAACTATTTCGGCTTGCCCGTCTCCATCTACATCTAAGACCAATGGATATTCCCCTCCAGTGCTGGAGCTAGCGCTGAATTTTGCCAAGTCATAAACCGGAATTGTATCATTATGAGTTATATGGGACTTGCCGCTACCATTGATTATTCTGACATCTGTAATATCACGATACACTAATTCGCCAATACCATCTTGATTAAAGTCAAACAATGTTAAGCCTGTAGAGTTCGAGTCATCCGAAGTTCCCAATGTCCACAATTGGCTGAATAAGGCTGTGGCCACATCATATTTCCATGCTGTAAGATTTGCTTTCGGATTTAATGCAGGATTCATAATCACCACTTCAAGAGCGCCATCTCCATTAATATCGCCAATTAAAGGGACACTTTTTTGAATGGCCCCATACCCTCCACCGGTTGTTGTAATCTTAACCGGAGTAGAAACTGTATTTTTCGTAACATTCCATACATAAAAACAAGTTGTTGTTCCCTCCATGTTACTGATTAAAACGTCCATATTTCCATCTTTGTCAAAATCCGCTATGCCAACATGCCCATCGTATATTGTTAATCCGACGGGTGTAGGAGCTGTTTTCGATAAGCGAATGCTATTTTTGTTTACATCCGTTCGGCTAACGATATTTACTTCATGAATCTCATTACCATAGATCAATTGCAGAGTACCTCTGTTTAAAACATCAGCTGCCATTTGATGCATGGCTAATGTACCGTATGAGTATAGACTTAAATGAATGGGTGCGGCAGCATAACTACTACCTTCAGTTCCTTTTGCTAACAATTTCCCGGTTTCTGCATCAAAAACGCATCGTCCGACATGAATTTCAGGCCATCCATCCTGATTAAAATCAGCAAAACCTACATTCACAAACCGATGGGTGTGGTAGGGATTATCCGATTTCCAAATCTGAGTTCCATTTTTATCATAGGCATAAAGATATAGGTCGGACATAGCTACTACTATTAGCGCCTTTCCATTAGGTAATTTTGCAACTCCCACAACTCCAGTTCCGTCACACGATGCACCATCGCCTGGTAATGTTATTGTGGTAATGGCTTTGGTACTACCCGAGATAATATGAAGTGGAGAATAATTTCGCAAACCACTTCTATTGCTTCCAAAAGCTACTATTTCCGGTATCCCGTCATCATCTAAATCTCCGGCTACGTATGGTATCTCAGTACCAAATGAAACATCTGATATACTCCAGGCCTCTTTGATGCTCCATTCGGTTGCCGGAGGATCTATATAACAATCTGCATCTACAATATTATCCGGATAGTCAATTACTGTCAGGTAAACTTTGGCTGTTGTGATTGTTCCGCTACAGTTTGTGCTGTAAGTAAGACTGTCTCTGCCAATGAAATCGGTATTTGGGGTATAAACAACCTTTTTATTCACAACTGTGGCTGTTCCTTTTGTCGGAGAAACAATAATGACCGGTACCACCGAGCCGGCACAAGTAGAAGGAAAACCATCATTAGCAAGTACATCTATTGAATCTTTCGTATTGACAAATAATGTTTTGTAATCATCCCGGGCACCGGCACAGTCTTCGACTTTAACTGTAATACTCTGGTTCATTGTGTTTCCGCAACCTTCAGGTTTCACTGTGATGGAATAAGTATATGTGCCTACTCCCAGATCACTGATTGCAATACCCAGATTCTGACGGTTTTTATTTGTCGACGTGACCCCTGGCCCACTCCACGTATAAGTCGTTTCTCCCAACGAGATACATTTCAGGTAAATACTATCCTCATCTAAACAGTAAGTATTAGTCGGACTGCTGGTATACAGGATATGGGCGGATGTCAAATCAAGCATCTGGACATCCTGATCATAAGAAGCAGCACACGCGGGATCCGTATCGATCAATCGGATTGTATAAATACTGCCCGCCGTACCATAAGAGAATACCCCGGTCGAACTGGTGGCTGACTTTACCCCCTGATCATATAGCTCATACGAATAATTACCCGAACCACCCATTCCCGCCACGCGAATAAAACCTAAGCCCGCGCCTTCACAGACATAAGCGGCTGTCACATTCGGATTCAACTGAAATTGCGTTTTTACATAATTGATCGTATCAGCATCACCAAGACAACTCCCGTACTGGTAATAAGTCATACCAAAGATGTATTGAGCCGAAGTCGGAAAAAACAGTGTATCGCCAACTCCCACCGGCCCCTGATCCATCGTTACATACGGGGACATCGTATAGATATAATAGTACGTGTTTATAGCATAACTTGATCCGTCACTATATTTATACGCCAATTGTCCCCCTGTCGGAATGATATTCAAGCCGCCGCAGGTTTCTTTTGTCGTATAACTAAAAGGGGTTTGGATGTATGCGACCGTATGAGATACACTCACAGATTGTGTTGTACACCCGACTCCAGGCAATGTCACATTAAATTTGTATATGCCGGGAGGGATGAACTTAGTTTCCCATGTCTTATAATCCGTTGAAAACGGATAAAACTGAGAGATTCCTTCGGTAGTAGTAACACTCGTATGCAGCGGAGTCACTGGGCCTGACACAAATTCAAACTTCGTGCCGATAGGGATTACATCCACATTCGGAAAATATATATATAAATAATTATGTATCGTATCCGCAGTACGTCCGTATTCCTCGCAGGGAGTAGTAGCACTATAATAATAAGGAGTCGGAGGATTCGTATTCAAGAAGGACTCCCAGGTATAACCGTCGTGATCGATAAACTCAATTTTACTTCCGTAAGGTACATTGGTAGCTGTTTGGGTCATCCCGTCATAGACTTCGGATGACCAGTTTTGTATCACTGTACCGTCTTTTACAATCCGCCATTTGTACGGATAACAGAAAGCGGAAGAGGATTGAGGATAAAATTTAACGGTGGCCTTATTGCACTCAAGGTCGTCATATCGAATATAAATGCCGACACTATAGCTTATTCTTATGTCATTTAGCTGAAAGGTACAGGAACTCCCTTTTACTCGAAGGTAAGGAGTCAGCTTATAGGTAGAATAATTCGCCCGAAATTCTTTTATCGTGAAAGGGAGTGTGAAATTAAACAGCGAGAGTTTCAGGGAGTCGGGGTCAACCCATATTATCGGATCAGCACCATTGATTTTAAAACCGACATCATAATATTTATATGTATTATATAAAAAATAATGATTTTCATCCGTAGGACGGGTAACATAATTTTTATAGATTCCGACCTCTTTACAATCGCCATAGCTGTCGTGAGGAGGATAGACATATGAAGTAAATATATTCGGAGCATAGTCCTGATCCATTTTTCCGACGGTCGCATTCAAGGTCTGGGTATAGGAACAAGCATCTGCAATCGTAAATGTATAATCCCCGGCAGGCAATCCTTCGATTTCCTGCGTGGCCGTATTACCGGCATACGTCCTTGTAAGGGTGAAGGTGGTAATTCCCGTATAAGAGGCCGGATAGTTCGTGATCTTGATCGTAAAGGGAGAGGAGCCCGTATTCGCTTTGACGACAACAGGCACCATACCCGTAGGGGCGCAATTCAGCGTTTTACGGGGTACACCGATATACGAATCCATTTCTGTATAGGAGGACGTCAGGGTGATCGTCGCCGTATTGTTGAATACCACCCAGTCGCCGATTGAATTACAAAACGCCCGCATGCTTACCGTATAAGTTCCTGCAGGCAGATTGGTGATCGTGTTACCGGCATAATTTGCCCAGGAGCGGGAAAGCGTTCCGTCTACCTTGAATTCCATATCGCTTTGACGGATATTGCTGACATCGCTTCCGGAAAGGGTTACCTGGATTTTACCGTTCGAAACGCAAGTGGCATTTGTTCGGGTCAGGGTCATACTGAGATTGGAACATTGCGCGTTTATTTTCGCTGCGAAAAACAGGAAAAATAACACGAAATAAAGAAAATGGGGTAAATGCTTCTTGTTGTTATTCTTATTCATAGCCATCAATCTTTTTAAGATAATATTGATCTTTTAATTCATTTTTTTCATGACACACATGACAGCTCCGTACACTTCCCGGGAGTTTTCGTAATAAATACCTTCTCTTGTAACGGAAAGCTTATTATCACCCAGGTGCCGGAGGCGATATTCGATCCCTTGCGCGTTGAATACCCGGCCGTTGTACTCCAAACCAACTTCTTCCGGATTACCGATAATAATCAAACTAAACGCTTCATTCGCGCGGCTAAGATCCAAGATCCGGTATTTTCCAAAATAGAATCCTTGCAGGCATATAACATCCGCCGTTTCATCCTCAATCGTGATCATGCGGGGAAGATAATGCAGCTTCTCATTAAGAAGGTTCAGCTCTTCGATATCCACCATAGTTTGTTTCAACACATATTTCCCCTGAATGGACTCTTTTTCGTAATATTCCGCTTTTTCAAACTCCCAGATCCCTTCATATCCTGGATGAAAACTATGTTGGGCAAACACCTCAATAGTGAAAAAATTAGGTATTAAAAACAATAACCCTAATAGTAATAATGCTTTATTCATACAATTCATATAACACGTTAGAATTAACAGATACACCCTGTTTTTTCCACATTACTAAAACAACATGCAGATATTGTCTTTAGTAATCAAAGAAAAAATCTTAAAACAGAGAGTTCATAATTTATCAATTGGCAAATGTATTACTTTTTATTTACAAATAATTAAACCATTCGCCTTATTTTATGAGACATATTTATTTTTTAATTATTATTAACTAATATATAATCATCCGACAAATTGATTTGCCTATTATCTGCCACATTAACCATCAGAACCACTTGCGCTTAAGCAGATACCACCACGTAGCTAACCCGACAACAATCAGTATGATCCATGCAAGTAAATACCCATAATCCCATTCGGTTTCCGGCATAAATTTGAAATTCATACCCCATACTCCCACTATAAAAGTAAGAGGGATAAATATGGTCGATACCACAGTTAAACGTTTCATTATTTCATTCATTCGTAAATCATTATCCGCAATATGCAAGTCAAATACGGCATTCGCCTCTTCACGGCAAGCTTCAAGAAGCTGCACAGCCAACTGTAAGTGGTCATTTATATCCACAAGGTAGGGCAAATTTTCCTTTCTGATTAAGTCAGTATCATCCGGATGAATAAAACGTGGCAGTTGCTCTTTAAGGGGTATAATGAAACGCTTCATCCTTTGTATACTCTTCCTTGCAGTAAGTATTCTGGCTCCAATATTCTCACCTCTTCTATCGGGATCAATCAGACATTCCTCCATGTTTTCCAATGATTGTTCTATATTGCTTATAACATCTACACTGTTATTAACCACAGAATCAAGTAAAATACCGAATAAATAATCAACTGACCGTTCCCTCACCTTGTTTATGTTGTCCTCCAGCGCTTTGCCGGCCAATTCAAAAATAGGCCTGTTACTTTCCTGAAAAGATATCACATAATTTTTATACAACAAGAAACACACATGCTCCACATTCAGAACTTCCTTATCATCATAGTAAAAGTCTTTCGCGATTAACAGAAGGCTTTTATCCGTAACAGAAATTTTAGTGACATGATCGGCCGTAAGTATATCCTGCAGATCACTTTGATTTATTCCAAAACGTTTTCCAATAGTAACAATTGTCTCTAAGGTAGTCAGACCACATACCTGTATCCACAGACAATGCTCATCATCCGGAAGTGCAGGTATATTTGAAGTCGTTTTCTGTTGAGTAACATGATATTCCTTCGCATTATAAGTCCAGCTATTAATAGTTGTAGGCACACTATAGTTGCCTGTATAAGCCAATTTATCTAAGAACAATTTGTTATAACGATGTATTTTACCTTTACCCATAACCTGTCTGTATTTTAAGTAAGTACATGCAAATATAACTTATTACTGCAAGTAATGCAAATATTCAGACCGACCTATATGTATCACTTTTTAAGTGAACATTTTGTATTACCTGGGATTGGGGGAGAATACATAGATCTGTTTGAACGCATCTATCATGGCAGGTATCGGGATGCTTCCGTGGTTTTCATCGGGGAATATTTTTGAACAATACCTCAAACCATTCTCCCGGGCAGCCGGAAGTGTTCCGTTCAAAAAGGTATTCATCACATCAAGGTGTATGTATTTATTGTCCGGACGTGCCATCCCGGCAACTCCAACATATAGCGTTTTATCGGAAAACCGCTTTGTTTGTACTATGTTTATAGCTTCTGCTGCCAGCTTAGCATTATCCCACCATAAGCTCGGGTCAATGGCAATATAGGTATCAAAGGCTTCTGTTTGCGTCAAAAATATGTTCAACGTAAACAATCCTCCGTATGAATGGCCGAACAAAATATTTTTTCCGCTTGTATAAAAAACCGAATCAATAACAGAACGAAGTTCCTTCGTCAGGAAATCGGCGAAAACATCACTTTCACCTCCCAGTTCCAGATCCCCTTCCTGAATAGTTCCGTCACGGCGATAAGCTGATTTTGTCGGGGTTAAATCACGCGTTCTATCGGTACTAATAATTCCTACTATAATACATTCCGGCATTCGGGACATACGGCCTCTAGTAAAAGATTTTTGTATCGCCGTCAGGCTATGAAAAAAGGACTCCCCGTCTATCAGATATATAACCGGATATTTTGAGTGGACATCACTTTTCTCGTGATACGATGCGGGAAGATAGACCTGATATTCCCTTTCCTCCTGAAGATATCCGGAATACATTTTATATTTTTTACCGATACAAATATCCTCCTGCGAAAAGGAGCTGCCAGGCATTAAAGCAAGCAGTAATACGATTAAATAGTATATTTTCATGCGTTATGCTTTCTTGCCGCGTCTTTCTTCGCTTTTCTTAGCCGGAGGAACAAATACGAACCGAATATCAGAATCAGAGAAAATATATGGATGTATCGTTTCGCCTGAACGCTAACTTCAATATCCGCAAAACCTTTGGTTGGCGTACGTCCGCTACTTGCTGCCCTTACCGCCTGCTGTCCCTGTCCGGTTTTTTCCGAACCGGTCACTTCACTCCGCCCTTTTCGTTCACCTCTCTCCGGCCTTGCTGCGGCATCACCCTGTTCCTTACGGTTTTCCCTGTCCGAACTTGCAGCTTCACCGTGTCCTCTCCGTTCGTCACGCGCTTGCTCAGCTACAGAAGCTGTCACTTCAATCGCCGACGCTTGTTTTGAAGCGCCACCGCCCCCTCTTGGATTCAGCATACCTCCTATCGCAATACACATAGCATGAATAAACAAGGTCGCATACAGGACATACGACCATCGCTGCAATTTCTTCCATCTTACTCCCCCCATACGCTTGCGCACTGCACCAAACGATGTTACCCAAAGGGGTATGAATATAATCAACATCAAAATACCCAGAATGTAACTAAAACTGCTTATTCCTGCGCCCGCTTCGCTCACAACTTTCGTGGTAGCCAAATATCCTTCATTGTCGGTGAAAAATTTGAAGGCACCAGGAAGATTATTGAAAACACGGATTAAAGAATGCGTGAGAACCGGAAAGCCGCAAATGATAGACAATTCTTTTCGTATAGACATCAATTTTTTAACTATTGAAATCTTCGGGTCAAGCGCTCCCATATACATGATAATGATCAGTAACGGATGCCCGAATGTACCCATGTGTATATAATCCCTTATAATCTCCCCAAGAAACGGAACCCCGTTAAAGCCGGCCATTTCAATCCCGAGCATACGGGCAACGAAAGGAAACGCGACCAACACAAACGGTATTGCTAAAACGATGTAATATACCGCCGAATGCTTCTTTATGGATTTCGCCAATAAGATGCACAACAAAGCAAGAACAGCCACAGAAGTGAGTAACGGAGCGCATGTCCTCAAGAAATTCAATAAATCAATTAATAACTTAACCATTTGTTTGTTTTTATAGAATTAAAAAATTTCTCCTGCCTTCACTACTACGGCGAAAGCAGGAGAAACCGGATATCAAAATTAATCTTGAGAATAGACCAACTTACCTACACCGCTGATTGCTTCTGCTTCTACTGCAAGTCCTTTCGTCGCAACCGCTGTCTTCGGATTAATCATGTAAATTGCAGGCACGTTACTATCAGTTGTTGTTATGGGCATATAAGCAATGCCATCTTCTGTATACGGCGTATTTCCAAAGCCTGAAATATTATTTCCCGAAGGTATACCCGTTACATAAGTAAGTTTTTTACTTTCAGCCTTATAAACAGCTAATTCTGTAGCGACAAATCCACTTTCGCTCAATGGTCTGTCATACATCAACATCAAGAAATAATCTTCGACAATGTGCCAACAACGTATAAAAGATTTTCCGCTTGCCTGTTCTTCAAGATTGCAGTAATAGTCGTCATCAAACGCTTCCGCACCTGATTTGATACGAACAACGCCGGCGGGCAAAGTCGTTTTCTGCACATCGGCAGTCATGGTTTTTGCGTAACTTGGCGAGAACACATAAATATCACCATTATCGGCCGCCCAGATTGTCTGGTAATACTGCGATTTCATACGTCCGCAAGCATAACTGATTTTATCTGTCTTGATTAGTTTCGGATTATTAAAGTTCTGGTCATTATAAATAGCGACCCAAGCTTCGTTCGGATACTGTGTCCACTGCAACTCACCCTTCACATAAGCGCTACTATTGCTACCTCCCGATTCTTGTTTCACCAATTCCGGATAAATAACATATTCACCGTTATTTGCCGCTGCGCCATATTGACTTAAGCCCATTGGAATAGGAGCTGAATAGATTTTATTACCAACCTGTAGTATGCCCGCCAATGTTACATATTCGCCATTTCCGAGATAATTCTCCGACCAAACGATATTATTCGTATTTGTTGTATAGGTTTCATTCGGCACATTTAAATAAGAGAACAGAAAACCTTTGGGCAGGTAACCGTTTTCATCAGCATACGCTTCACCCAAATCGCCTGTAGAAGAGGTGATGATATAATCATTATACGTGCCATAGGAAGTAAAACGTTTCACTTCGTATGTATAATCGCGCTCTTCCACCTTTCCGTTGGAGTTCAGTATATAAGAGGATGTCACCCCTGCATTTCCCTGATTATAAACCAAACGATACAGATATTTATTCTCGAAAAAAATCCATTGAGTTACACTTTCTGTTGTAAGACCGTTTTTTACTGCAGTAACGGAACCTTCTCTCAGCGTTTCGGAAGTCAGCAGGTAGTTTGCTTCGTCACCGACTGACGCGGCAATAACATAGCTGGATTCAGCGATTCCATTATCCGGTTTACCCGTAGGATCATTATCATCGCTACAGGACACAAACACACTTCCTGCCAACAAAGTGACAGCAAAACCTTTCATTAAAAAATCCTTCTTCATTTTCTTTAATATTTAATTAGTTTGAAATTATTATTTAACTCCCTATGTAAATCCTCACTTTTCCATAGAATGCCGTACCGGCTTTTTGCAGGCTGAAATTATCATACAGTTTTTCGTTCGTAAAGTTCCGGCATTCAAACGACAGGTTATAACGACCGTTTTTCATACTATATGAAATCATCAGGTTGTGCGAGAATTGTGTCGGTACAATAAACTCGGTTTCACTGCCGACAGCTTCGGAATAAAGCGGAAAACTATGCATATACAAATTATCATAGCTTACAGTCAAGAGATTTCCTTTCATTCCTAAATCATGCCAATAAAAATTCACGTCCGAATTCGAAAAACGATAAGGCATGTTGGGCATACGCGCACCATAAGTCAGACTTGCCTGATTGGTGCCATTGATGGTCTTCACATTGTCGCGCACATTCATTTCCGTATAATTTCCACCTATGCTGACCCATTTTGCAAAGCCATAACGGACAGAAATATTAAATCCTTTCGTTTCCACACGTCCATGATTTGAATAAGCCGCTCCATATTTACCGCCACTTAAACTCGTGATTTTACGTTGAATATAATCTTTCGCATTACGATAAACCAATCCTCCTTCCACATACACAAAATGCTTCCCAAAAGCCTCATTATAACTGACATTGAGATTTAGGTTATCACTATTTTCAGGCTTTATGGATAAATCTCCGGTTTCAAGATCTTCGTCACCAAACATCTCATCATTCGTAGGCAAACGATAAGCTTTTTCATAAGATAATTTTGTTTGCAGGCTTTTTATGATGAAATAAGAACCTGCGGCCCCATATCCCATTGCATTGATGGAATTGGTAGTACGTACATATTCATCCTGAGCAGAGCTTGTCGCAATCGGACCCGCTACATACTGGTCATAATATTTCCCAAACACGGATGCATTCCAGCGTTCCGATGGCATCAGCCGATAGGATAAACCACTGATATTTTTGCGTGTTTCCTTCGGAATCGCATCCGACCCTGAATTTTTATTCAAAACAGATCTGTTCGAACGTTCAAAACGATTCAGCACATAATTAAACGTAAAAACATGCGCCTTGTTAAGACGGTAATTAGTAGTAAAAGTCCCGTTCCAGTTCTCATTGTCCGAACGGGTATGCTGGTATGATTGTTCACCCGGGGAGCTCATCAGCCGCTTTTCACCGTACCAGTTATATTCATAGGAAGAAGTATCCACATTGTGTGTCACATTATCATTGTAATTCGCTGTCAATACAACATCCAATCCTTTAACAATCAAATCCTTCTTGCGATATTCCACTGATGGCATAACAGAATAACCCTTGCGGAATTTTCCGCCGAAAACGACTTCCTGACGTACTCCGGTCTGTATCTCCTTATACATACGCGAATAAGTGAATCCAAACAGCAAACGGTCTGCCCATACTTTGTCCACAATCCCGATTTTACCGGAAATGGCTTCATTGTGATAGTTATCATGAAAACGCTTTACGCGCTCAATATTTTTCTTATTAATCGCTCCCGTTTCAAAATCTTTTACCGAAGTATTTACGTAATAATCATTATCCGAATAATTTTGAAAAGCATTGATCTCGTAAGTAAAACCGCTTTTGAATGTCTGCCCGAAATTAACGTATGACTTATGTGTATTGAACGACCCATAGGAATAAGATGCATCTAAAAACCACTTTTTCTGGTTCTTTTTGGTAATAATATTGATGACTCCTCCGATTGCGTCCGTTCCGAAGCCAACCGGAACAACACCTTTATATACTTCGATACGTTCCGCGTAATTAATGGGGATATTGTTCAATCCAAACGAACTGCCTACTCCTTCCTGCGGTACACCGTCAATAAAGATCTTAATATGCTTACCACTGAAGCCGTCCATCATCAATTGCATATCCGAGCCGACGCCACCCGATTCACGAAGTTTCATACCCGGAGCCTGCGCCAATGCTTCACTCAGGCTTTGTGTAGAATTTTGCATAGACTTGGCATCAATTGCCACGACATTGAATGCCGAACGTTTCAGCCGGCTTATCCCATTAGAGACAACGACCACCTCATCCAACTGCTCTTCTTTCGAAGCGATAGCAATATCATAACGTTGATTTTTTCCGGTTGTCAGCTTTATCCTTTTCTCAAAAGTTTCATATCCGATTGTTGATATGACCAAGGTATAATCTCCTACAGGCGCTTCAAATGCATATTGCCCATTGGCATCCGTCGAAGTACCGTAAGTAGTACCTTTAAAGTAAACGGATGCAAAATCTATCATTTCTCCTTCCGTAGAAGTTATTTTTCCGGATATGCTTCCTCTCTCCTGTGAATAGGCAGGCAGTGTATATAATAAAAGAAGCAGCAAACTACTTCTGAATAAATTGACCATGCGACTTATTTAACTGATTATGTATTTTTAAATCGAGCGCAAAGGTCGGCTTTTCATAAAAAAGGGAAAATCCCCATTTGTTAGGATTTTCCCTATAACATATACTTATTTTTAGTTATTTTTTTATTGACATTTACTTATTTTTAGCATTTATCTTACTCCCGCAAAGATAAAACAATATTACAATTACCTGTTATCAAGAAGCCCATACCCAATAAATCTTTTTTATTTAAAGCCGGATAAACTATCTTTGTCCTCCGAAATCAAAATAAGCGCAATGATAAACTCCGGAACATCATGAGTTATTATAATGATACAAATCCACGTCCTTCGGGCAAAGCATTACTCCCTTTGGGCGTTTTCTTTTTACTTTATATGCTCACGTTTGTTTTCACACGTGATTTAAGCAATATGCCCGTTTCCGTTGCATTTCTGACAGCTTCGGTGGTTGCTATCGCACTATCCAAGGGCAAAAATGTCATGCAGCGCGTCGAAATCTTCTGTCACGGCTCGGCCAACAGTACAATCATGTTGATGGTTATTATATTTATCCTCGCCGGAGCATTTTCCGGTACGGCACGCGCCATGGGAGCCGTCGATGCTACAGTAAACATGATCCTCTACCTCCTGCCGGAAAATATAATCATAGCAAGTATATTCATCGCCGCATGTTTTATTTCTATTTCAATGGGCACATCCTGTGGTACGATCGCAGCGCTTACGCCTATTGCCGTCGGAATCTCCACACAAACAGGACTTAACCTGCCGATGTTAGTCGGTGTTGTAGTAGGCGGCTCCATGTTTGGAGATAATTTATCATTCATCTCCGATACGACAATTGTCGCCACGCGTACCCAGCAGGTTGAAATGAAAGATAAATTCAAAGCAAACTTCAGGCTTGTTATGCCGGTTGCCGTCCTTGTGCTGATCATTTATATTATTCTGGGATTTATGGATTCGCATCAGATGATGGTGGAGACAAAAAGCATTGAGTGGCTAAAGGTGATTCCTTATCTCGTCGTTTTAGTCACGGCTCTATGTGGAATAAATGTCATAACGGTTCTAAGCATCGGGATTATTTTGTCCGGCATTATCGGACTAATAACCAATGGTTTTTCTATTTGGGAATGGTGTTCTGCAATAAGCAACGGCATCGTTATTGATATGGGCGAACTAATCATTGTTTCATTAATGGCCGGGGGCATGTTTGAAATTATACGTTTCAACGGCGGAATAAGCTGGCTGATTCTCCATTTGACAAAGAACATTCACTCCCCCAAACAGGCGGAAGGCGCTATTGCCGGCTTAGTTGCATTCACAGATCTCTGCACGGCAAACAATACAATCGCACTTATCATCACAGGCCCCTTAGCCAAACAAATCGGAGATAAATTCAATTTGAATCCGAAACGAATCGCAAGCCTGATAGATACCGCTTCCTGTTCCGTTCAGAGCCTCCTGCCTTATGGCGCCCAGTTGTTAATCGCCGCAGGACTGGCGCCGGTCAGCCCGGTAGAAGTAATACCCTATCTGTACTATCCCTTCCTTCTCGGAATAACCGTCATTATTTCCATTATATTCAGAAAGCAAGTTAGGCATACAGCATAAAAAATCCAGACCTCTCAACTTTTCCAACGTTTCAGCGTAGGAAAATACTGCTTCATTTGTTCGCGTGCTTCATCCTTTGTTACTTTTACTTCCGCGTCTTTGTTATAAACATCTAAATACTCCAGATTGGTTTCAATCATTTCATCCATTGTCACATCATTCGTGAAAGCGCCACCTTGATAGCAATGTGTACAATACTCTTGATTCTGGCTATTATCGCCATTCGTTCCAAATTCTTCTGCGGTGCGCATCGGCATTCCACAGCTTTGACAAATCATTCCTTCCATTACTTTTCTAATTTAAAGTTATTAAAATATTATAGCAAAGATACAACTATCCCTGCAAGTTGTTCCGGTTTCCTATAATTTCCTGTGTATGTGTAACCGCCCAATCTACTAAATTATGCAGATGAGGTATCAAACTCTCACCTCTTATTGTCAGGCGATATTCCACACGCGGGGGCACCTCTGCATATACAGTTCTCAGAATCAATCCGTCCGCTTCTAATATACGTAATGTAACCGTCAACATCCGTTGCGAAATATCCGCAATTGAGTTATGCACATCTCTAAATCGCATGGTTCCATTAGTATCAAGCGTTATCAGAACCAACATAGACCATTTATCTCCCAATCGGCTCAAAATATCACGAATCGGACAAATTCCGTCCGCGTGAAAATTTTTTATTTTTTTTGTTTCCATATCCGGTTATTAATCAACAATTGTTACCTCTATGTAAGTATCTTATCCATAAGTACCTTATTGTTTTTTCAAATTCAATATCGTAGCTTTGCAATACAAAAGTAATAAACTTATTTTTGATAACTATTGTTTCACTTAAATATTAAAAATTATGGCAAAGAAAGTTGCAGTATTAGCAGTTAATCCGGTAAACGGATTCGGTTTATTCCAGTATCTGGAAGCATTTATTGAAAACGGTATTTCATATAAAGTTTTTGCAGTGGCTGAAAGTAAAGAAATCAAAACCAACTCAGGCCTGACTTTGATTACAGACGCTATTATTGCAAACCTGAAAGGGCATGAAAACGAATACGATGCGCTTGTTTTCGGATGTGGAGACGCTATTCCGAAATTCGCCGAAAATGCGGACAAGCCATACAATCAGGATATGATGACTGTTATAAAAACATTTGGAGATAAAGGAAAAATAATGATCGGACACTGTGCCGCGGGAATGATCTTCGAATTTGCCGGCATTACCGAAGGCAAAAAGATCGCCTTACATCCATTGGCAAAACCCGCCATTCAAAAAGCGATCGCGACAGATGAAAAATCTGAAGTTGACGGAAACTTCTATACCGCTCAGACAGAAAACAGTGTATGGACAATGATGGACAAAGTACTCGAAGCTTTGAAATAAATCCGGTATAAACCAACATAAGGCGAATCAACAAAGAAAAATGATTCGCCTTATTTTTTCATTTCAATCCCATGATCTATCGTTGAACGAATATAATCCCAAAATTGTTCTTTTACAAAAGAACAATCAACAGCTACAAATATGCTCTCACCAGTAACCGGATGCATAAACTCCAGCGAACAGGCATGAAGAAATAAACGTTCTGCCGGTTGTCCGTATAGGCGATCGCCATGAATGGGCGCATTCAGGCCATCCGGATGAGCTGCGTGTACACGCAACTGATGTGTTCGCCCTGTTAACGGATAAAACTCAACAAGCGTCTGTGAACCTATGCATCTCAGTACCTTATATTGTGATACCGCTTGCTTTCCATATCGGTAATGAACAATTTGCATCGGACGATTGTCCGGATCAGAACATAACGGAAGAGTTATTTCACCCTCTTCATCAGTTAGCATTCCATCCAAAAGAGCGATATATGTCTTCTTGATTTTTCTCGTGGCAAACATTTCTTGCAATGCCTCATGTACTTCTTTTGTTTTTGCTAAAAGCATCAGTCCCGACGTATCCATATCCAAACGATGTACAACTAAAGGTCCGGTAGCGTTCGGAAAACGTTCTTGCATCAGGGAGAAAACGGAATCAAACATTTCTTTTCCGGGAACAGATAGCATGCCCGGCGGCTTATTGACAGCAACCAGCCATTCATCTTCAAACACAATCGGAATTTGTCCTTCCGAATTTCCTATGGTAGCATAGAAAGAGTCTTTTTCTATATCAAGCCCTTGCAACATAAAATTCAGAATCGGTTCACACTTGCTTTTACAAGCCGGATAATAATAACCATTCCGACGTAACTCGCTCGTTCGTTTACAGCAACCATCAGTTCCTGAATTATTCCCCCACCAAAATTCCGCCATTGCCAACGGACGCATCTGATTTCGATAAGCGTATTGTAACAGTTTGGGCGCCGCACACTCTCCGGCCCCGGCAGGCGGGAGTTTCCCTACGGATTTTTCAAAAATTTCAAGCAAGCCTTTTTCATCACCTTTGGCATTCAAAACACGAAAATGATCAAACAATTTCTTTTGCAAAGCAAAACTGCGTGTCGCGCGTTCTTCTTTCAGTGCATTTATTTTACTTTCAAACAACTGAATCTTTCCGCGCAGCGCATCCGCTTCTTCACGAATACTTCGCTCTAACCTTTTTAATTCCGCCTTCTGAAACTGACTTTCCTGTATCATCCGGGCAAGATCCTCTTTATCCGGATCTAAATTCCGGCATTGATCCCGCGTCGCTTTCGCCTGTTTTAAATCAGATTTCGCCTTCATTATCCGTTGCTCACCAACAATAAGCGCATTATCAAGCTCCTCTTTCATACGCATGTACACAGCATCCGCTAATAGCATGTCAATCCGCCGGTTGATTTCAGATATTTGCGTTTCTTCAGGAACAAAAAAACCGGCCGGATCTAATAAATCATATACCGGAGTCACAAAAAAGTCATGTTTATTCCCATGCGCAAGATTGCCGGAAAACGCAGCTAAATAACCGATTTCACCGGATAACGTTTGAACAATCAACACACCAAACATCTTCCCTTCCGCAAGTTCTGCCGCCCATTGCGTTTGCATGCTCAGATAATCACGCACTTCTCGCGCCGCCATCACACAAAGAGAATGTGGCATATAAGAAAACGGATTTGTGAATTTCAGCGGGAGAGGTATTTCCACCGTTGAAGATTGATAATGATGCAACATAATTAAGAAATGATTCTTGTGAAACTATCTGCAAAGGTATAAAAATTTAAGACTCTCGAAATCCTAATTATTGTGCTTAATTTTGTACCTTTGCGAACAATTTTGTATAATTTAAATTGCAGGACATAGAAAGTTATGGAATACAACTTCAAGGAAATCGAGAAGAAATGGCAAACTAAATGGGCAGCCGACAAAACGTATGAAGTCAAAAAAGACGAGAGTAAACAAAAACTGTATGTATTAGATATGTTTCCGTATCCATCAGGAGCCGGGTTGCATGTAGGACATCCGCTCGGATATATCGCTTCCGACATCTTCTCTCGTTTTAAACGTTTACAAGGCTTCAATGTACTGCACCCGATGGGTTATGACGCGTACGGATTGCCTGCCGAACAATATGCCATACAAACAGGACAACATCCGGCAATTACAACCGAAAAAAATATAAACCGCTACCGCGAACAGATGGACAAAATTGGTTTTTGTTACGACTGGAGCCGCGAGGTACGCACATCCGAACCGGAATATTATCATTGGACGCAATGGGCATTTATCAAGATGTTCAATAGCTATTACTGCTACGACGAACAACAGGCGCGCCCGATAGAAGAACTCATTCAGGCATTTGAACAGGTAGGAACAGAAGGCATGAATATTGCCTGCGGTTGCGAACTTTCATTCACGGCAGATGAATGGATAGCAAAAGGAGAAAAGGAAAAGCAGGAAATATTACTGAATTATCGCCTTGCCTACCTTGGCGATACAATGGTGAACTGGTGTGCTGCATTAGGCACTGTTCTGGCGAATGACGAAGTCATCAACGGCGTTTCCGAACGCGGTGGCCATCCGGTCGAACAAAAAGTGATGCGCCAGTGGTGTTTGCGTGTATCAGCTTATTCACAACGACTAATAGACGGTTTGGATAAAATTGACTGGACAGATTCGCTGAAAGAAACACAACGCAACTGGATCGGACGTAGCGAAGGCGCTGAAATGCAATTCAAAGTAAAAGATTCGGACATTGAATTTACCATCTTCACCACCCGTGCGGATACAATTTTCGGTGTTACATTTATGGTACTTGCGCCAGAAAGCGAACTGGTAGACCAACTCACCACTTCCGCACAGAAAGGGGAAGTAGAAACTTACAAAGCCGCCGCGAAGAAGAAAACCGAACGCGAGCGTCAAATGGACAAAAAAATAACCGGTGTCTTTACCGGGTCTTACGCGATCAATCCGCTGACAAACGAAGCAATTCCGGTTTGGGTAAGTGATTACGTGTTGGCCGGTTATGGAACAGGTGCGATTATGGCTGTTCCCGCGCATGACAGCCGCGACTATGCGTTCGCCAAACATTTCGGTTTGCCGATCGTTCCGCTTATCGAAGGATGCGATATATCGGAAGATAGCTTCGATGCGAAAGAAGGCATCATGATGAATTCTCCGCAGATCGGAAAAGAAATCGAAGGCGGACTCGTATTAAACAGCCTGAATGTTCCCGAAGCGATTGCCAAAACAAAAACATATATCGAAGAAAAAGGCTTAGGAAGAATAAAAATAAATTACCGCCTACGTGATGCAATTTTCAGCCGCCAGCGTTATTGGGGAGAGCCATTCCCCATTTATTACGATGCGAACGGACTGCCGCAACCGCTACCGGAAGATTGTCTGCCATTGGAGCTTCCCGGCGTAGACAAATTTTTACCGACCGAAACGGGCGAGCCTCCGTTGGGACGTGCCGAAAGATGGGCATGGGATACAGCCAACAAACAAATAGCGGAAACATCGAAAATCGATAATAAAACAATATTCCCGCTTGAATTGAATACAATGCCGGGATTTGCCGGCTCTTCGGCTTACTATATCCGCTACGAAGATCCACACAACGACCAAGCGCTCGTCGATAAAAAAACAAACGAATACTGGCGTAATGTAGACCTGTACCTCGGAGGAACGGAACATGCGACAGGACACCTTATCTATAGCCGCTTCTGGAATAAATTCTTATATGACACAGGTGTTATCTGCGATGACGAACCGTTCAAAAAACTGATCAACCAGGGTATGATCCAGGGGCGTTCCAACTTTGTATACAGAATAAACGGAACAAACAAATTTGTTTCACTGAACCTAAAAGACCAGCATGATGTAACACCACTGCATGTGGACGTAAATATCGTAAGCAATGACATGCTGGATTTAGAACAATTCAAAGCATGGCGTCCGGAATTCGCAAATGCGGAATTTATTCTGGAAGACGGCAAATACATTTGCGGATGGGCAGTCGAGAAGATGTCCAAATCAATGTTCAACGTAGTTAATCCGGATGTGATTGTTGAAAAATTCGGAGCCGATACGTTGCGTATGTATGAAATGTTCCTTGGTCCGCTCGAACAATCGAAACCATGGGATACAAATGGCATTGACGGCGTACACCGTTTCCTGAAAAAGCTATGGAATTTGTTCTACGGTAATTCCGGAGAATGGATTGTAACAGATGAAGAACCTACACCGGAAGAACTTAAATCACTACATAAACTGATAAAGAAAGTGACTTTCGATATAGAACATTTCTCCTTTAACACGTCAGTCAGCGCATTCATGATTTGCATTAATGAACTGACTGCCATGAAGTGTGGAAAGCGCGCTATACTTGAAAAAATACTGGCCGTTTTAGCCCCGTTTGCCCCACATATTTCTGAAGAATTATGGCACAAGTCAGGAAATGAAACTACGATATGTGATGCGGAATGGCCTGCGCATAACGAAAGCTATCTGATAGAAAATATCGTTACTTATGCTATTTCATTTAATGGCAAGACCCGCTTCAACCTTGAGCTGCCGGCAGACATGTCGCGTGAAGACATTGAGAAAACAGTGCTTGAAAACGAACATGCGGCAAAATGGCTCGAAGGTAAAACTCCGAAAAAAATAATTGTCGTACCTAAGAAAATTGTTAATATCGTGATTTAAAATGAAAAAGTCCTTTGCCCAGATATATCACCCCATCAGGGATTATATCATGATTTTTTTTGGTACCGTTTTGTACGGTTTCGGATTTAACGGATTTATACTTTCTAACGAGATAGTACCGGGAGGACTTACCGGTATTGCCTCCCTCATATTTTATACTACAAAAATACCCGTATCGGTTTCTTATGCATTAATAAACGTGGTATTGCTTGTTTTCGCATTCAAAATTCTCGGTCGTCGCTTCGTAATTAATTCGCTGTTTGGCATCATCAGCCTTACCTTTACCCTGATGTTTTTCGAATGGCTACTGAAAGGCAAAGCGCTTGTCAGTGGAGAACCATTCATGGCAATCGTTATCGGAGCTGTCCTTTGCGGAACCGGATTAGGAATCATATTCTCGGCAAACGGCAGTACCGGCGGAACCGATATTATCGGTGCGATTATCAGCAAATACAAGAATGTTTCAATCGGACGGGCATTATTATATTGTGACCTCGTCATCATCTCATGCTCATATCTGGTTTTTCATAATATAGATAAAATTGTTTTCGGATACGTAATTATGTTTATCGAGATGTATATACTCGACCACGTCCTGAATGCGAACAATCAATCCGTACAATTTTTTATCTTCTCCAAAAAACATGAAGAAATTGTCCAATCAATCATCAAAGACTTAGACAGAGGGTGTACTGTTCTCAACGGAGAAGGAGGTTATTCCAAACAACCGATAAAAGTAATCGTCCTGTTAGCTAAGAAAAAAGAAAGCGCCATGATTTTTCGCATGATAAAAAACATAGATAACCAGGCATTTATATCACAGGGAAACGTACAGGGTGTATATGGAGAAGGTTTCGAACAAATAAAATCATAACAACCGTGTCAGATCTTCCGTGCGGAATCATAAATTAAAAGACTTTCTCCGCAAAACAATTTTAATCGTCTTTTCTCGTTATATGTATGGTTTTATATTTTCTTTGCATTAAACTATAAATGAATGAAAACGATTGTTTTTGCAACAAACAATGCTCACAAACTGGAAGAAGTACGCGCAATTGTCTCAGGTGAGATCAATGTCGTAAGTCTTTCCGATATAGGTTGTCATGACGATATTCCCGAAACGGAAAATACGCTGGAAGGCAACGCGCTACAGAAAGCGAAATACATAAAAGAACACTTCGGTTATGACTGTTTTGCAGATGATACAGGCCTTGAGGTAGAAGCGCTCCATGGCGAACCAGGGGTGCGTTCGGCACGTTATGCCGGTGACGCGCACGACTCAAACGCCAACATGGAAAAATTACTCAACGCGCTTGAAGGCAAACAAAACCGGAAGGCGCGTTTTCGTACCGTGATAGCATTAATCATAGACGGCAAAGATGAATTTTTTGAAGGTGTCATTAACGGACAAATAATAGAAGAGAAGCGTGGTAAAACAGGCTTTGGATACGATCCTGTATTTGTGCCGGATGGTTATAACGAAACATTTGCAGAATTAGGCGCGGATATAAAAAATAAAATAAGTCACCGCTCTATTGCCACGCGCAAATTCGCTGAACGACTTAAATTCGTGCGTTGACAACAAAAAAACACGATTATTAAACTCTAAACATTCAAAACTTTATGAACTTCAACTATTTTATAGCGGTTATTGGTTTGTTATTTTTCCCCCAATTATCAGAAGCGCAAAGCAATAAAGACTGGAATACATATCTTGCTTATCACGAAGCGACAGGTGTTGCGGAAACGAATGAACGTGTTTTTGTGCTGGAAAACGGCGCATTATACAGCTATGGAAAAAATGACGGAGATATCATCTTGTATTCAAAACAAAACGAACTGAGTGATACGGACATAAGCCTGATTAAATACGGTCCCGACATGCGCACATTGATCATTGTCTACAGTAATGGAAATATTGATCTGTATAAGGATGGATTTAAAAATATTCCTCACCTCAAAAACTCGTCCAATGTGCAAAGTAAAACCGTCAACGACATCTATTTTTATAAACATTTCGCTTATTTTTCGACCGATTTTGGAGTTTTGGTAATGAATCTCGAAAAACAGGAAATATCGGATACTTATAAATTGGATAAGAAAGTAAATTCCGTCTGCATATTGGGAGATAGCATTATCGCTTCCGCGAAAGAAGGATTATTCAAAGCTCACACAAAAGCCAATCTTGTTGATGCCAATGTTTGGGAGAAAAAAATATTAAGCAATGCGGATCTTAACAAAGAAGACGCGATTATAAGAATGAAGCTGTTTAAAGATCATCTTATCTTTTGTGTCAAAAATGCCGGAATTTATTATGAGACACCCGAAGGAGAGATAAAAATGTTGATGAATCAATCATATATAAAAGACATAACCGTTCAAAACAAAGAACTTTTAGCATATACATCTGATTATTTGTACATTTACTCCGAATTAGACAACCCCATATATGTAAATGCGGGAACAATAGAAGACGTTACGTCTTTGAAAGAAGACGGAAAATATTGGATTGCGTCAGGAACAAATGGCCTCATCGGCATACAAAGAAACAGTGATAACCAATTCACCAAATTTGTTTCGGATATTACGATAAACAGCCCTAAACGCAACTATGACGCATTCATGACTATGCATAACGACAGATTGCTTATCGCAGGAGGAGGCCGATACCTCGATCGTTTTCTTTGGCCCGGAACTTTTATGATTTATGAAAATAAGGAATGGAATAATTTTGATGAATCAATCGCCGACAATGAAATCATAAAATTGATCGGTAGCCACAGCCGGGACTATGTAGGCGTCGCGGTTGATCCTGACGATGAAAATCATTATTATATTGCTACCTACGGAGAAGGCGTCATTGAACTTAAAAACAATGAGTTTGTCAAACTTCACAATATGAATAACAGTACATTAACAGCTTGTGTAACAAAGAAAGATCCTGTAACCGGAGCAGATACAGGTATACCAGACCCGAATTATGTCCGTATCGGAAGCGTTTGTTTTGACAACAAAAAAAATCTATGGGTAACTTGTCGCGCAAAAAATGCGATCAATGTATTAAAAGCGAATGGAGAATGGACATCCCTCTATTATTCTCCGCTCAATTTTGTCGATAAGATAGACAAAATACTCATCACATCTAAAGGGCATAAATGGGTAAACGTTCCGTATGATGATGCTAAAATAGTGGTCATTGATGATAAGGGAACCATCGATGATACTTCCGACGATGTATGCAATTCATTCAATTCGTTCATAGATGCCCAGAGTAACACAGGCGGATCAATCAAGCCAGGAGAATTCCTTTGTATGACGGAAGATAAAAATGGCACGATATGGATAGGGACTAATATCGGACTGCTAAAATGCTCTACACCGTCGAACGCTATTGACAGGCCGGAGCAATTATCCTGCTCACGCCTTGTACGTGACGGTGAATTTTATTTCCTGAGTGGAGAATCAGTCACCGCTATCGCTGTCGATGCGGACAACCAGAAATGGATCGGAACAATCAGCCAGGGGGTTTTCCTCATCAACGAAGACGGTACTGAAACAATATACAATTTTCATACAGACAATTCCCCTTTATTGTCAAATACGATAAACAGTATTGCTGTAAACAATAAAACAGGAGAAGTCTTTTTCGGTACTAACAGTGGCCTTGTTTCATTTAACAGTGGAGTCACGAGTGGAAAAAGTCCATTTTCCGATGTGTACGCATTTCCCAATCCTGTCCGCCCGGAACATAATGACAAAGTAACCATTACCGGCCTGACGAACAATGCGAATGTGAAAATAACGGATATAAACGGGAATCTGATCTATCAGGGACGTGCCGTCGGAAACCAACTTGTATGGAACTGCCGTAGCAGCAATGGAAACCGCGTAGCAACAGGAGTTTACCTCGTTCTCGCAACAACATCCGATGCCTCGGAAAGCGTAGTTGCAAAAATTGCCGTTGTAAAATAGATTATAAGCATCAGACGTTTATAACTTCCCCTTCTTCCGACAAAACAACGTTCGGAAAAACGGCTCCAGCTTCTTCCATAAAGCCGTTCAAATCTTCGTACCGGGCAGAGTAATGTCCCAAGACCAATTGTTTTACCCCCGCTCGCAAAGCGATTTCTGCCGCCTGCCGCGCCGTAGAGTGGAATGTCTCTTTCGCACGCGGTCTGTCCTTTTCTAAAAATGTAGCCTCATGATACAAACAATCAATGCCTTCTATAGAAGGTATAATAGAAGGTGAAAACGCCGTATCCGAACAATACGCATAACGCTTCGGAGCATCTGCCGGGCGGGTCAGCCGCGTATAAGGCACTACAGTCCCATCCTCCGCAATATAATCCCTGCCTTGTTTTATATTTACGATTTCTTTTAAAGGAACATGATAAAAATCAATCATCTCACGTAAAACATGAGGCTCCCGCGGTTTCTCCGAAAACAAAAAACCACAGGTAGGAATTCGATGCTTAAGAGGGATCGAATAAACTTCCAATGAACGATCTTCTAATATCATCTCACTTTTTTGCGGATCGATCGTATTAAAACGTACTTTATAAGGTAATTCCCTGCAGAATTGTGAGATAACGGGCGATAAAAAAGATTCTATGCCGGCAGGTCCGTGAATTGTCAATTCGCCGCTTCGGCCAAGCATTCCGAGAGTAGAGATTAATCCCGGCAATCCGAAACAATGATCTCCATGCGCATGAGAAATAAACACATGATTAAGCCTGTTGAAACGCACTTTATAACGACGCATCTGAAGCTGCGTCCCCTCACCACAATCAATCAGGTATAATTTATCCCACAAGTCGACAATCTGAGCTGTCGGAGCATGGCGAAGAGTCGGTGTCGCGGATCCGCAACCTAATATATGAATTTTAAAATGTGACATAAAAAAAACGATAATTATCACGTAAAGATAAATATCAGGCCGATAACTACAAAATTCGAATGGAAATAATTCCGCGACAAACTTGTAAATCGGGGATTATTTTATTACTTTTGCATCTTTCAAAATACATAAACATCAAATAAAACCTTTAAGCGTATGAAAAAAATAAGAGCAGTAATTGTGGGATATGGAAATATTGGAAAATATGTTTTGGAAGCATTGGAAGCATCTACGGATTTTGAAATAGCAGGAGTCGTACGCCGTAATGCGAAAGACATTCCTGCGGAATTAAAACCTTACACTGTAACCGACAGCATTTCAAAACTAAAAAAAATAGATGTTGCCATACTTGCTACTCCGACGCGTCAGGTTGAAAAGTTTGCCAAAGAAGTGCTGGCTTTAGGGATCAATACAGTAGATAGTTTTGACATACATGGCCAGATCGTCGATCTGCGCCGCAGCCTCGACAAAGAAGCAAAGAAAAACAAAGCCGTATCCGTTATTGCCGCCGGATGGGATCCGGGTAGCGATTCCGTCGTGCGCGCCCTTCTGGAAGCAATGATTCCAAAAGGAATCACATATACTAATTTCGGGCCGGGAATGAGCATGGGACATACGGTTGCCGTCAAAGCAATAAAAGGAGTCAAAGCCGCTTTAAGCATGACGATTCCTTTAGGAACCGGCATACATCGCCGCATGGTATACATAGAAGTTGAAAAAGGCCACAAATTCGCCACCGTAGCAGCCGCAATCAAAAAAGATGATTATTTCGCACATGATGAAACGCATGTAACACAGGTTGATTCTGTTGATAACCTATTAGACATGGGGCATGGCGTAAATCTTGTCCGCAAAGGCGTATCCGGAAAAACACAAAATCAACTGATTGAGTTTGATATGAAAATAAACAATCCGGCCTTGACAGCTCAAATATTAGTAGCTGCGGCGCGAGCCTCAACAAAACAACAACCCGGAGCATATACCATGATTGAAATCCCGGTAATCCATTATCTTTACGGAGAAACAGAAGATCTTATTAAACGATTAGTATAAAAAACATGTCTTTATTAGAAATTACCTGGACCGCGGATCCCGTCATATTTTCCATAGGGCCAAGAGAAATCCGGTGGTATGCACTCATGTTTATCATTGGGTTTGCCATCGGATATAAAATTGTGGAACAAATGTGGAAGCGCGAAAATATCAATCCGAAATGGCTTGATCCACTGTTATATTATACGCTTTTCGGAACAATAATCGGTGCACGTCTTGGCCACTGCCTCTTCTATGCTCCCGAATACTACCTTTCCCATCCGATAGAAATACTGAAGGTTTGGGAAGGTGGATTGGCAAGTCATGGAGGGGTACTCGGCATCATTATCGCCATCTATTTTTATTCGAAGAAAGTCACCCATAAAAGCATGTTGTGGACATTTGACAAGCTTGTCACCCCTACGGGTTTAGTCGCGGCATTGATACGGCTTGGCAACCTCATGAACCATGAGGTTTATGGACACCCCACTGATCTTCCATGGGGATTTCGCTTTATCAAAAATCTGCATACATGGAGGCAAGGCGCCGAGCCGATATTCTCCGCGCCCAGTCATCCGACCCAGCTATATGAAGCAATCTGTTATTTAATAACGTTTGCTCTATGTATGTGGCTTTACTTTAAAAAAGATGCGTGGAAAAAAGAGGGCCTCATCTTCGGAATATTCATGATTTGTATCTTCACATCACGCTTCTTTATTGAATTCCTGAAAAATGATCAGGAAGCCTTTGAAGAAAGCATGGCGCTCAATATGGGACAGCTTCTCAGCATTCCTTTTGTACTGATGGGCGCATACTTCGTTTGGAGAGCACTGAAAAAGGGTGCTGTAACGGTAGATAAACAAAACGCTAATAAAAAATAATTTAGACAAATATCCCTCCGCTACGATTCATAACAACCGGAGGGTAAAATAGAAAAAAGTATGAAATTAATTGCAAACAATGTTTATTATGTGGGAGTAAATGATCGTCAGAAAAGATTATTCGAAAATCTCTGGCCATTGCCACATGGCGTTTCTTACAACTCTTATCTGATTCTCGGAAATAAAAATATACTTATCGACACCGTAGATATCTGTTATTCGGAATTATTTTTCGAAAAGATCAATCAGGTATTAAACGGACGCCCCCTCGATTATCTTATAATCAATCACATGGAACCGGATCATTCGGGAAGCATCTATTTGTTACGTGAAAAATATCCGGACATTCAGATTATCGGAAATAAGCAGACATTCGGTATGCTCGCAGGATACTACAACATAACCGATGGTTTATATGAAGTAAAAGACGGAGATATACTCGACACCGGGTCTCATAAATTCAAATTCTATACAGCGCCAATGGTACACTGGCCGGAAGTGATGTTTACCTACGACGAAACGGATAAAATACTTTTTTCGGCCGATGCATTCGGTACATTCGGCACATTGGACGGAGCAATCATTGACAAAGAGATGAACACAAACCGATATTGGAATGAAATGGTCCGGTATTACTCCAATATTGTCGGCAAATACGGTAACCCCGTGCA
>JAVBNB010000036.1:0-14611 GCA_031551825.1 Tannerella sp.
TCTTATCAATTTCAATGTTTCTTTAATTAAACAAGGTATACGGCGCTTTGTTATGTAAAATAAGTTAACCACAAAGGTACAAGATACGAGTCATAATGAACACAAAAATAAAAACTTCGAGCCTTTGAGGCTTAGTGGCAAAAAAATTGATGTATCATATAAAAGTAACAGAAAAGATGAATACAAATAAAATCATTCAATGCCTTTGGTTTAACGCCGACGGTGGCACGATTTCAAAAATTGTTGAATACTATAAAACTATTTTTTGCAGCAATTTCAAAGAAGGGGCAATCATTCCTCTTGGCGAAACGCCCAGCGGGCATACCGAAATGTGTGAAGTGCAGATTTTTGGGCAAAATTATTCCCTGATGAGTACGGCGGAAAAACATCATCTGCTGAATGATGCCGTATCGTTCGCGATTAACTGTAAAGACCAGCGCGAGATTGATAACTATTGGGAGTATTTTACCCGCGAAGGCGAAGAATCGCAATGTGGTTGGTGTATCGACAAATATGGGCTTCGATGGCAAGTAATTCCTGAAAACATGGAAGAATTGATGAACATGCCCAACGCTTTTGATGTCATGATGAAACAACGAAAAATCATCATCGAAGAATACCTGAAATGATATCAAATCATTATGCAGATTAAAATCAAACGGGTATATGACCTTCCTGATGCAAAGGACGGCTACCGTGTATTGGTTGACCGCTTGTGGCCACGCGGTATGAAGAAAGAAAATTTGAAATACGATGTATGGGAAAAAAGCATCGCACCATCCACGGAGCTGCGAAAATGGTTTCATAATAATCCCGCGGAAAATTGGGAAGCCTTTTCGGCTATGTACCGGAAAGAAATGGAAGCATCGGATGCTGTTCGTGATTTTCTATCAAAAGTTAAAATTCATAAAACAGTTACGTTGTTGTATGCTTCTAAAGAACCTGTCCGCAATCATGCCGTTATACTACAACAGTTTCTGCAGACAAACATCTAAATAAATGAATAATATGAATCCGAAAGTTGACGAATATATCAGCAAAGCTGCGAAATGGCAGGAAGAAATAAAAGTATTACGGAAAATCCTTCTTGATTGCGGATTGACCGAAGAACTGAAATGGGGAAAGCCCTGTTATATGTCGCAAGGAAAAAATATCGTTGTAATACAAGCCTTCAAAGCCTATTTTGCACTATTGTTTTTCAAAGGCTATCTATTAAAAGATTCCTCCGGAATTTTAGTTAAAATGGGCGAAAATACCCAAGTGGGACGGCAAATAAGATTTGCCGATGCCGCGGAAATCGTCAAATTGAAACCTGTCCTGAAAGCTTATATCCAAGAGGCTATTGAAGTGGAAAAGGAAACTGAATAAAAAAACAGATGGATTACTACAACCGTTAATTCCGCACAGACGACTTCCTGTTTGCGACTATAATAATCAACGCTTGCGGAAGAACAAGCCAAAAACCGGATACAGGTTCTACCAGACAACCGAAAATGCCAACCGCTAAAAGCGAATATCCTACGTGCGCCGGGGACGGTTTTTGCTCTCTTTCGATATTGTATTGTAAAGTATAGCCATAGAGAATCAGCAATACACCAAAGAGAAAGAACCAAAACGCAAAACCACGGGTAAAATTGTTCTGCATCGAATTGATCAATCCATCACGCAGCATATCAGCATAAATATCTTTTCCTATTATAAAGCCGACAACAATATGGATGATTCCTGTAATCCAAAGGAATATTCCGCTATATTTCCAGAGTTTCATATTTTTCGATTTTTGCAAAAACAATGGTTACTTAATAGGCTTATTGTATTTCTCGAGCAGGTCGTACACTTTGTTCCGGTTACTTTCCGCAAGATTATACCATTCATTTGCAAATTTAGTTCGACCGTTTTCTTTCCAAATCATAAGCCAATCACTCTCATCCGCTGACTTGTTTTTATGATAAAAAATGACTGTATAATCAGGCGCCTGCATTTTCATCATAATACCACTTTTGTTCAATGTTGTATCATAGGCAGCTTCGCTCAAATATTCCGACAATGGCTTGCTGTCGGCCATATCCATCCGGAAAGACTCTCCCTCAATAGGTATGAAAAGCATGGAATCTACCGCTTCGGAATTGATAATTATTCTCAAACTATCGGTTGTAACGACTGTCGTATCTTCGGAAACGTTGGGTGTGGATTTCTTAAAATTGCAGGATATAAGCATCGTTGCAAATGCAAATAAGCTGAGGAATAACGGTAAGACAATTTTCTTCATAAATTCTTTATTACGTTTATTGTGCGCAAAGATACACTTTTTATTCGCCATCCGATTTCAACTCCCGGTACAAAATCGGCGTCAAACTTTAAATGATGAAATCCGGTATATCCTATAAATGTCCCATCTTCCTTTTTTTTCGATGGCATATAGTCCGTATCCACACTGGGTAAATTCATCCAATATCCTGTGATAGAAATCCAAGGATTCATTATTGGGTGATTAAATTGGTAAATAATTCTATCAACCGTTCTCTATTGTCAATTACGGTTTCATTATATCTGTAGTATATCCACGGAAATGTTTTGTTTTGTGAATTTAATGGAGGGTTATTTCTGGTTTCTGTCATAATCCCTAGTGTATAAGAGAGATTGAATGTTTGATAGGTATTTGCTATAATTTGAGCAAGTTCTCTATTTCTTGGACGAGTATTACTAAAGCTGTGTAATGCAGCCTTGTACTTATTTTGAATCGTCCAATCCGGTTGTCCATTTGCTAAATTCGGGAAATGTGGTATCGTAATTTTTTCAACTTCCTTTAAGGTGAAATCATTCGCTGCTGTGGCCCAAGTGATAATGAAAAAGCGTAAGCCCGATTGAACTCTAATAATTTCTTGCGATGTCCATCTTCTTATATCATCATGATATACAGGAAAACTCGATTGGTTTGTTTTTATCATTTTGCATAAAAAGTAATCATTGTTATAATGATTAATAACCCCAACTTTGTCTGCATTTTGAAATTCAAGTATTGCAATGGGATGATTGGAGTTATCGCAAATGAAGCAATCTATGTTGGTTGGCCAAGGTGTTTTTTCTTGTCTTAATCTTCTATCGAAGTGAGGCAAATCCGGCATTTCACGAAAGGTTTTAGTAGAACGCCAACCTTTTATTTCGTCAATCCAATTTGCAAATTCCCCATAATTATTAAACGTTTGAGCGATTTCCGTCGTAGTAAGTGATGTGAAATTAATTAAATATACAAGTTCATTTTCATCGCAATATAATACATAAGATAAGGGTATTCCAAAACATTGGGCAAAGTTTATTTTACGCTGTATAGTTTCTTCTCCTTCCAAATTTATTATCCGTTCAATTATCTGTTCTTGTGTGGATTCTCCTTCTGATGAACAATCAATTCTTGCTCTTTCAAATAGATGTGTTGTTATATTATTAGCATTCTGATTACATCCTTCTATTGATTCAAAATGATATCCTGTGATTGTTCTAAGAATATTCTTAGCCCAATTATTAACATTGCTCCTTTCGGATGTTTCTTTTCGAAAGTTAGATAGTGTCATAAGTGTAATATCACATGAGGTGATGATGATGCGAAAATAGTGATAATAATCGAATTTGCAAACTTGATGCTAATAATCAAACTATTATAGTGGGTTACTATAATAGTTTGAGGGTTTTGTTTGAACTTTTAATCTTTTGAGGATGTAAATCGGATACTTCGTTATAACGGTTTTACAGGAATGCAAATATCAACAATAAATTTGTGTTCAGGATGTTCGTTGTAATCGTTGTGATAGTATTCATAAGTAGGGCTGTTAGCAGGTTGATAACCGCTTTCGGTCAACCAGGAACACATCGTATTCCATGCCAGCTCAAACTCCGTTTCCTTAATCTCGAAGTGTCCAACTGCATATTTACCTGCAGGAAGTGTTGATTTGCCAATTTCACCTTCAACTTTAACTTCACCTTTAACAATAATACTTGCATCTTGACGTACCTTTTCAATAGCGGTGATTGCAGGGTCATCGCGGTAAACGGTTACTGTTTTAGTTTCTGATGTTACAAGTCCGCGAGGAGCTGCCCAACGGAAAAGTTTTTCATACGCTTGCCCAATCATGTTAAATGCACCCATGTGGCGGCAATAAATCAGATTTAACTCAGGCATCTGTTTGATTTCAATTTTTGTGTCCATAATGATTAATTTATTAAATTCGACACTGCAAAATTGATCATTTACTTGTTGCGGATGTTTGCCAATCTTGTTGACCGCTTTGCAATTCTTGCTATATCTAATGCCATTTTTTATATAGATTGCTTTTTCCTGCTTCCTAAACTCCTTGGTTGTCAAGCCAAAGTAGGCTTTAAACGCACGACTGAATGAAGATACATTGATAAAACCACATTGGAAAGCGATATCACTAACTAAGGCTTTAGAATCATCCTGTAGCAGTTGTGCAGTCTTTTCAAGTCGAATACGTGAAATAAAATCATTAGGAGTTTCTCCGACAATATAACTGAAAATCCGATGAAAATGATACGGCGAAAACGAAGCCGTTTCCGCCAATGCGGATAGATTTAAAGGCTGCTCTATATGTTTTTCTATGTAGTCCATCACCTTGTTAATACGGGCAATGTATTCTTCTCTACTGGCTTCTTTACTAATCATATATTGTTAAAAAGAAACAAAGATACAGAAAGGTTTCCGTATGTTTTTTACCAATCTTGCGATTTTGATAATAACAGTAAAAAAACGGAAGTTATCCCAAGCCGTGAAATCAGAGAGTGCGGCTGTGCCGGATTATATATTATCGATCTGCAAATTTTTGATATTTGGAAGCCTGACAAGTATTTTTGCTATTCTATCAATACAACTAATGGCTTGTCATTCATCAAATTCATTGCTTTAAAATATTTATCCCTGCCTTTCGCGCCTGTGAATGTTGCAAAAATCTGTTGATATTGTACATTTGCCCGTCTTTTATAAACTTTGCCCCTGTTTGCTTGAACCAAAACGAGACATTGCTTTCTATGCACAAATCGCGAAGTTCCATCACCCAATCGAAGTTGCACGGACGGGCTTCGTTACCCGATTCGCCACCAACTACGACCTGTTCCACCCACGAACTGATATTATAAGCGCGTAAATCAACCCGTTCCAACAGCGGCTCGCAAATGAGGATTTTGTGTTTTATCAGAGCAGACTTATAAATCGGCAAACGATAATCTGCGCGATCTTGATTTTCGATAGTGCAACAAATCGTAACATTGTCGTAACCATGGCCCCAATCGCCGGGCAACGATTCCTGTAGACGGTCGATTCGTTTGGTAATCATCATGAAATTCAAATCGCTGCGAAGTCGTATCATATTCCATGCTTCCTCGCGCCATGGATCAGCATCTTCTATGAAAAAATCGGAAGTAAAGCAGGTATAGACCATACTTCCCGAAGGAATTTTGTATTTGCCGTTCCGTTTCTTCTGGATGGGTAAATCGAAGTTTTTAGTTTTCGTCACAATCGAACTGTCGATTTCGCGTCTGGCATCGCCACGATAGACGTAGCAGTGTTGACAACCTGCACTTAGCTTGTGACAACCATGCCACAGGTTCCACATTTTCGATTTTGATTCAATCGCGTTTTTCGACATTGATTGTTATTTTAGCTGTAATGGTAATGATGCAAAAGTCGCAATAATAATTGAATCCGCAAATTTATGATTACAGTTTTGGTTTTTCTTCACATCGTTTGTGATAATTACTGCGAAAAGGTAATTGTGTAAGAACATATTAATTATAATGTAAGATGTTGTTATAACTAAAAATAATTGTATATTTGCATGACTTGTCACTCACTATAAATAAAAAATAGGCTTAATGAATGAAATATTAGACAATAATTGGTATGCTATGAGCGATGATCGGATTCTTAAGCAGATTGGTTTGTTTGTGAAATACTACCGTATGGAGCAAAACAAAACTCAAACGATTTTTGCTAAGGATGCCGGAATAAGTCGTTCTACGCTCAGTTTATTGGAGAGAGGCGAGACTGTGACGGTTGCGACTCTCATTCGAGTATTGCGGGTATTGGGGCAATTGCAAATTGTTGACGGGTTTATTATACCTGTTCAGCAAAGTCCCTTACTGCTTGCCAAAGAGGAAAAAAAGAAAAGACAACGGGTTTCTTCTCCAAAGAAGAATACGGATAGTGACGGAGAAATTGATTGGTAAATATGAATGTTGCAATTGTAAAAATATGGGGCAAAGAAGTGGGAGCTGTTGCCTGGGATGAAAGAAGCCGATTGGCCTCATTTGAATATACTCCTGCTTTTAAGATGTTTGGTTGGGAGCTATCTCCTCTGAAGATGCCTTTGACTCCGGAACAAAAAATCTACTCTTTTCCTGATCTGCTTAAAGTAAAAGATGCGGGATATGACACCTTTAAGGGGCTGCCCGGGTTACTTGCGGATATGTTGCCGGATCGTTACGGTAATGAGCTTATTAACTTATGGTTAACGCAACAGGGGCGCCCGGAAAACAGTATGAATCCTGTAGAGATGTTATGCTTTATCGGTCAAAGAGGAATGGGGGCATTGGAATTTGAACCTGCGATTTTGAAACAAAACGTCAATACTTTTTCTGTTGAAGTAGATAGTCTGGTGGAAATTGCCGGGAAGATGCTTTCGAAAAAAGAGGCTTTTGTAACAAATCTGAAATCCGAAGAAGAAAAAGCAGTACGGGAAATACTGAAAATAGGGACATCAGCTGGTGGTGCTCGCCCAAAGGCTGTTATAGCCTATAATGAAAAAACCGGAGAAATACGTTCCGGCCAGACCCGCGTTCCTGAAGGATTTGAACACTGGCTACTTAAACTTGACGGAGTCAGCGAAGTACAACTCGGAGCGACGCATGGTTATGGGCGGGTTGAATATGCATACTATCTTATGGCCAAAGATTGTGGTATAGAAATGATGCCTTGCCGTTTATTAGAAGAAAACGGACGCGCGCATTTTATGACCAAGCGTTTTGACAGGGAAGGTAATTATACAAAACATCATACACAGACCTTTTGTGCGATGAAACATTATGATTATAACCGGATAACCAGTTACAGTTATGAGCAATTGTTTCAAACCATGCGTGAGTTGAAATTGACATATTCTGAGGCAGAACAGATGTTTCGCCGAATGATATTCAACGTAGTCGCCCGCAACTGTGATGACCACACAAAGAATTTTTCATTTATCCTCAAACAAGGCGGTCGTTGGGAGCTAGCTCCGGCATATGATATCTGCCATGCTTATCGCCCCGGAAGCGATTGGGTCAGCCAGCACGCATTAAGTATCTGCGGAAGAAGAGATAATTTTACACGGGAAAACCTTATGGCTATTGGACAATCTATTCGTAATAAAAAATCGAAAGAAATAATTGACGAGATAAACGAAAAAGTTCGAAACTGGAGCTATTATGCAATAGAAGCCGGGGTGGATAAAGACAAACGAGAGGCTATAGAAAAGACGCTTACTTTTCTAAATACGTGAAAGAATGAATCTATATATATCATCAGTAATAAATTAAAAAATATTAAAAACATGTTAGCAGCAGTCAATCCTTATTTATCATTTAACGGCACATGTGAAGCCGCTTTCAACTTTTATAAATCTGTATTTGGTGGCGAATTCGACGAAATCCACCGTTACAAGGACATTCCGGGCGAAGAAATTCCGGAACCGGAAAAAGAAAAAATCATGCATATATCCTTGCAATTAACCGAATGTGTATGGTTGATGGGTGCTGATACCTCCGAAGCTTTCGGACAAAGGACTACTTTCGGCGATAGCGTAACTCTTACTATTTGTACATTGAGCGAAGAAGAAACGCTACGGATTTACAACGTTCTTTCTGAGGGTGGAAAAATTACGATGCCATTGGAAAAAACTTATTGGGCGGATTTATATGCCACATTTACAGACAAATTTGGTATCTGTTGGGCATTGAATTTCATGAAGGATAAATATTAAATGAACATAGAAGAACTGCGGGAATATTGTATCTCTATTAAAGGAAGTTCAGAATTATTGCCCTTTATTGACGATACCATTTTGGTTTTTAAGGTGATGGATAAGATGTTTGCTTATGTTGCCTTGAGTCCGAAAGATGGAATTTTCAAAGTGAATCTGAAATGTAATCCTGAAAAATCAATTGAACTGAGGGAGCAATATCATGGAATAGCAGCGACTGATTTCAAGACATTGTTGTGGAATACAGTGTATTTGGAAAGCGATGTGCCCGACAAACTAATTGAAGAGCTGATAAGCCATTCCGCAGATGAGGTAATCCGGAAATTGCCGAAAAAGAAACAGGAAGAATACCGGAATAGTTAATCATGAATGAGGTAAAAAAGCGAAAATCCGGCTTACGTTTGAGTAGTTCCGGATTTTTGCTTTATAATCTTGTGGTCTGTAACCATAAGACTTATCAATGAAAATCTTTATGCTGTCCTTATTCGTTCTGTTTTTTGCCAGGTAACTGTTCTCTTTGTAACGACATCGATAAAAGCCTGTAAGGCTCCTAAGCTCGTAAACCAAAGACTGAAAGCAAAGTAATACAGGAAGTAGGGTAGTAGTAGCACACGCTTGGAGGTGCCATCGAGTAATGATCCTATGCCAATCTGGAAAAATGGCGCAAAATTCCCGACGCTGCCATGTACCATTGTTATAACAACAGGTACTATCCATTGGGCAAAGCCTATATCATCAATAAACCAAATGACAAACAGTAAAAACCAACTGATCCACCAAAGAAGCGGTAATAAATAAATGAAGAGAACAAGTGTCCCGTCGAATTTTTGGCGGAAAGTCAACTTTGACGAAAACAAAAAGGGGATAAGCCGTGTCAGTAAAATTTGGTTATGTCCGCGGCTCCAACGGCGAATTTGCTTGGCGCGCGCTTCCCAACTTTCCGGCGATTCTTCATAACATTCCGCCCTGTTGTCGTACACAATTTCCCACCCATTGATAATCAGGCGGAAGGTTAATTCCGTGTCTTCCGCGAGAATGTTTCCCATGAAACCTCCCAAGTCTAAAATGGCGCTCTTTCTGAAGCCTCCCACTGTTCCTCCGTATAAAGGAATAAGCCGGGCATTATATTTAGCCTGTTGGTCTACCTGGTAGCCACCTGTACGCTCAAGGTCTTCCAGGCGAGTCAGGAGGTTTGTTTTTGTATTAATCGGAATAACCCTTCCCATTACCGCACCAACTTCTGGGTCTTTGAAATTGGCCGCTAAGGAACGAATAATATCACGGGGAGGAAGATAATCTGCGTCGAAAACTAATATAATCTCTCCTTTGGCTACTTTAAGTGCATCATTTAACGCATTTTGTTTTCCACGAGGCCCCTGGTAGCGATGAAATGCTGTAATAACAGGCCACTCATCCGGATCACGGCGAGATTTCTCTACATATTGGTCGAGAATCTCGGCGGTTCTATCTGTAGAGTGATCATTCAGTCCAATGATTTCCATTTTATTACGAGGATAATCACATCGTTTAAGTGAGTTTAATACGCCATCGATAACTTTTTCTTCATTGTGCATCGGAACAATGATTGTTACATGAAAAAAATCATCGTCGATAATATCATGATGCGATACCCTTTGTCGACTAAAAAGCCGGTTAAGGGAGACAAAGTAATGCCTGATAATAAATAGCATGGTGAAGATCATCATGCCAATAAGATAGATGTCTATTACTGTAATTATTATGTTTTTTGCCATATCTTTTTTTGCTTATTTATTTTATTCGAAGAATTGGATAACATCAGTGAGTAAATACAGTTTAAATACAGTACGTCCCAAAGTGAAAGAATTAGTAATACGATACAGGGTATGACAAGATAAGTTCCATACGTACAAAGTACAATAAAGAGCGCGTATTTAATGAAAAATAATAAAATAATGACAACCTCAAACAAGAGCGTATATGTCAATCTTGTAAAAAAACCGACTGGAATAGGAGCCGTGATAATGCAGAAGATAAACGGCATTCCAAGTAAAATTAAGTAAGAAACTAAAGAAAACATCTTGCTTAAGGATGTATCATCTAACGAAAATTGTCCTGGTATAATCAAAAATAAAGTGGCAAAACAAAATATTGCTGATAATAACAGGTTAAATAATATGACAGTCGGTAATCCATAAGATGTTTTGGTTAATCTTAATATTTGTAGTAGTGAGAATATCGTAAATGAAGCCGCTAACGCAACAATCAAAGAGATTATCCGGGTTGGAGTTTGAATTGGCACAACAAGATAATAAAAATGTAAATTACTCCAAATTGTATCGGACTCGATTATTTGCTGATTGCCAGGGATCTGAAAGAACTGAGCGAGCCAATAGGTCGATTCTGAGGAGAGTACAGGTAAAAAATAAAATTCTGTCAGAAAGACCGTAAATACCATGGCAAATACTATAAAAATACCCCACTTCATTCCTGAAGTCATTGTTAAGCGCCGTAGAGATCTTGGAGGCGAGGTATATCTTTCTATTATTTTTTTATAATTTGATTCCATACCGAAATGATAAAATAACCAAAACTAAATTCACTTAAAAATTAGCAAACAAACCGGCACCAACGCCAAATACATTGTATGCATCAAATACACTGGTAAAACTTGCCTGCCCCCAGAAGCCCCATGATTTTTTAACCCAATAACGAGATTTAAAAGAAACGGATAATGAGTTTCGGTCTATTGCTTCCGGAGAGTCCATATAGGTGGCCATATAAGCTTGCTTTCCACCGGAGATGGTTAATGTATTCATATATTTATACCAGTATCCCTGATCTGCACTTAACTGGTTAGATGCGGATTTTAGAGAACCGGGATAAGCGATGTTGTAGAAGAAGCGATAAGACAGAATGACTCCTTTCATATAGTAAGTCATACCGGTTGATGCAATCGCTACTGATTGTGGTGAATAATAGTTGACATACGTACCTCCCAGTACCCAAACCCATTGCTGAGATTTTCCTAATTTGAAATTAAAATCCTGGTCTATACGTATTTTAGGAGAATACCAGGTGTCTGTACCTGCGGAAATACTGGAGAATGTGTATATTCTTTTTGCCCAGTCTATGTATAATCCGCCAACGCCAACAAATGCTTCACCTCCTCCGCTTTCGTCTCTATTATAACCATTCGCTTCCAAAAACCAGGTGTGTTTTTTATTCGTTCTTGTATATCTCAACCGGACACCATCCCACCTTCCGAAACCATCCGAGACAAAATCCATTGTGCCTCCAAATTCAACCGTGTTCACTCTGTTTGTACTATCTGTAAAAGCTTCTTTTTTTCGAAGTTCCATATTGTAGTCACTATCGGAAACTTGAGCGAAGCAAATTGCCGGAAATAGTATTGCCGGCAGTAGAACCCATTTATGTACATCTTTTTTTAACGTCATATCTCTTATTAATTAATTTTCAACATCAAATTACTATACCTTGCAAGCATGATAAACTGCCATATATGGCCACATCGGAATGTAAGGTAATTGTATCACGGGCAACAACTGAACGAATTGTTCCATGCCGTCCGACAATGCAGCCACTGCCAATCGTTATGTCTTTTTGTGAAAACACATTTCCTTGTACTTCACAATTTTTCCGTAAAAAAACCTCGCCATCAGCCAATATATGGCCGAATATCACTGCATTTTCTTCAATATGAATGTTACGACGGCTTTTTATATCTCCTAAAATTTTGACATTGTCCTTTATTATTAGGTCTTTATATGAAACGACGGATCCTCTTATTTCACAATTTTCACCAAGCACAACATTTCCTTCAGAAACTATATTGCTATATACCACAACATTCTCTTTGATTATAATATTCTTGCCTTTTTTTATATATCCGGCATCACCGGCACTTGTTTCAATTTTTGCTTTTTCATGCAAAAGAAGTTCCGGCAATTTGCGATTGTCTTTGGATGATGACGGACGTGATGAATAAGTAGAATAAGTCATTAAAGGTGTAGCAAACACATTAAAAAATGTCGTATTGCGGGATAGTTGGATATTGCCTTTACAAGCAGTTTTATATCCAAGGGTGCATCCTTCTCCTGCTATAAAAGAACTTCCTCTTACATCAATCCAACCTTTAACAGACGATTTTTTTTCTAAAGTTAAACTACCTCCGCAAAACATGGAGTATAGTCGAGATTTTTCGCCTAAGAAAACATCTCCGGAGACATATGTTTCTCTTGACAAAAGAGTGTTATCGCCAGAACTAAGATTTCCATAAACACAGTATACATGTTCTATCTGATGAGGGCTTCCGTTCGTATGAGTATTATTATCTAAAACGATATCAATGATAGCATCGTTTTTAGATTCTGATATTTTATAAATATTGTCTCCGTCTGGTATTGGCAGTGAAAGTTCATGATGGTTTTTGCCGGTAGGTAAGGGCTTTTGCAATACGCCTTCCAGCATACGGCAAAAACTATCTCCTAACGAAAATGGGGATATTTGATATTCTTCATTGATGTACAAAGGCGCATCATCCTTCGGTTTGCGTAATTCGATCCATCCGGGGATAAATGCTACAATACCGGCAACTACTGTGCCGAGTATTGTCATTATTACTGCTGTTGCAGATAAATCCATGACAATAAAGCTTTAAACGATTTTTGTATTCAATCTAAACGTATTCTGTTGTAAAACACACTGTATTAATGTTATATCGCTAATTTCAATAATGACATACCACTATTTCGTGCTTTAATTCGACAAAGTTATATTTTTTTTTATATTATTGATTGTTTTTCTCAAAAAAAATATAATTACTCCATTTTTAGTACCTGTAAAAATGAAATGGAGTTGATTTTCGCATGGCTGAGTTCAGAAAGTACGTTATCGAAGATATTCTCTAAACCCTGTAGAATCTCTTAGCCCTGCATTTGCGTCCAGTTTTTTTATTAATTGTTTATACTGTATGCATTTACTGTCACCTGTGGTATTTTTCTGCATTTCAAACATAAGGAATTCATAATTTTTCTGGTATTTATGATTAACATACATAGTGCCGATTATAAATCCTATCGATAGAATGCACAAAAAAAGTAGGGATACTGCGATAATTGTCTTAAAATCAATCCTCAAATTAGATTCAAGGTGATAAGTGTTATCTTTATGTTTGTCAATCTTCATGGAAAATATGTTTAATGTTTCATTTATATCAGTTCTGCATCCCTACAATACATTTATTAAATATAGAAAGAGTGGTAGGGGGCTTGTTTGTTATGCAGGAATAGTCAAACCCCTTAAACACAAATAAGACAATTACCCCCCGCCATGCTACCAGGTGGACTTTTGCTTATTATGTGCTTTTATTAAAGAATAGTATTATTCTTTAACTTGGCGACTCTATATTGCACGAAAAGTTAACACTGTTTTGTATTAATTAAAAAATATCTTTAAACGACCCGGCTAAGATAGCTATTCTATTTTATTTAAGCGCAATAATTCATTAAAAATGTTACAATTTTGTTTTCTTTACATAAGTGAATTTTGTTTTTTATTAATATTATATATACAAAATAGTAGGACAGGGACTGCTACAAGACGATGTTTCGGAAACTCTTGTTAGATTAATATCGAAAAGATGAAGTAATGAATGAGAGTTTTGGTTTCTCAATGAAGAATAATTCAAATTATATATTGTATTTGGTACAATAATATCTGATTTGATATTGTATTTAGTACAAAGTTCAAATTGTTGATGTATTATGTTTTATAACATGTGTAGTTCGTATTATTTTATCAGATAAAAAAATAATTTTGTGGCGTTGTTTTAGAATATTTGATTTAAATATGATGAAAGCAAGGCAATATAATCCATATGTATCTGTAGACTGTGTGGTTTTTGGATTTGACGAGAAAGAGCTGAAAGTTCTTTTGATAGAGCGTCACATTCATGAGAGGAACAGTGATTATAATGATAAAAAACTTCCCGGAAGCATTATTTATATGGATGAAAATCTGGATGAGGCGGCTTCAAGGGTTTTAACTGAACTGACCGGATTAAAAAATATTCCGCTTAGTCAGTTTCAAAGCTTTGGTGATCCGGGACGTTTAGGCAATCCGCGTGATGTATTTTGGCTTGAGAAGACAACACATACCAAAATTGAGCGGATTGTGACTATCGGATATGTTGCGTTAATCAAAATCAATCGAAAAATAACACTCGACTCCGAAGATAAATCAGCAAACTGGTATAATATCGATGATGTTGAAAAAATGCATTTGGCGTTTGACCATTTGCAGATTATCCGGAGAGGGCTGGAGTATGTAAAACATTGGCTTAATGTGGAACCGGAATTGATGTTTAAACTGTTGCCCCGCAAGTTCACGCTTTCGCAGTTGCGTCTGTTATATGACGCAGTTAATCAAACCACCTCGGACGTGCGTAATTTTCAGAAAAAAGTGAAGCAGTGGGATAATCTTGTTGTGCTGGATGAATTTGAAAAGAATGTTCCGCACAGGGCTGCCAGATTGTATAAGTATAAAAGTAACGGATAGGGAAATAATTAATAATCATAAAATATAAA
>JAVBNB010000088.1:0-27937 GCA_031551825.1 Tannerella sp.
TTACTAAAAATAAGATGTATATGCAAATAAAATGACGGAAATAATTAGGGGATAACTAAAAAAACAAGAAGCGAAAATAAGAAAAATCAAGGGAGGATTCAAATGTAAAAGAGCTGCCCCAATTACTTTTGAGACAGCTCCACTTGATTTGCACTATATTTTGTTATCACTGAATATAGGCGGCGTTTCGGAAGGACAAAACAAAAACAGGTTTTCCTTTTGCCCTTCTCTCAACTTGCACTATATTTGTCAACCTTTAAATAGTGACTATGGAAAATCAAACGAATCATCGGATTGCGCTTTTGCGTAATTATATGAAAAACAAGAATCTGCAGGCGTTCATTATACCTTCTACGGACGCACACATGAGTGAATATATACCGGAATACTGGGAGTCAAGACAATGGATAAGCGGGTTTACGGGCTCGGCGGGAACTGTTGTTGTTACGCTTAAGAAGGCTGGACTATGGACTGATTCGCGTTATTTTCTGCAGGCGGCGAATGAACTTGCAGGGAGCGAAATTGCCTTGTTTAAAGATCGTCTTCCCGAGACGATCAGCATTCCTGACTGGCTGAAATCTGAACTGACGGATAATGACCGTGTGGGAATAGATGGTAATGTATATTCAGCAAAAGAAGCCTTGAAGCTGAAATCCGAATTGGAAGCAGAAAAGATCGCACTTGTTTCCGATTTTGATCCTTTTGAAGAGATATGGACAAATCGTCCGGCATTACCCAAAAATCCGGTTTCCTTACTTTCGATTGAGTTTGCCGGAGAAGCGGCTCATCAGAAGATAGAACGTGTTTTGGCGGAAGCGGAAAAGGTTGGTGCGGACTCCGTATGGATAAGTACGCTGGATACAATCGCCTGGTTGTTTAACATCCGCGGATGTGATGTCCCCTATAATCCGGTGGTTGTCTCACATGCTTTTATTTCACGTGATGAAAATATTTTGTTTATAGATACGGATAAAATTACATTGACAATTGCGGAATCGCTCCAAAAGGAAGGGATGAAAATCGTTGATTACAGTCATGTTGCCGAATTTTTGGCCGAGGCCTGTAATCTATCTGTTTGTTTGGACAGCGGTAAATTATCTTACCGTATTTACAATGCGATAGCGGAGCGTAACTGGTTGATCGATGTCTTATCCGTTGCCGATATGCTGAAAAGCATGAAAAATGAAGTGGAAGCGGAAGGTTTTCGCCGGGTAATGGTTCGCGATGGGGTAGCTCTTACCCGTTTTTTTATATGGCTTGAAAAAGCGGTTCCGGAGGGATTGGTTACAGAATATAATGTCGGTCTGAAACTAAAGGAATTCAGAAGTAAACAAGCTAATTTTGCCGGCGAAAGTTTTTCAACAATTGCGGGGTACGCGGCAAACGGGGCGCTTAATCATTATCATCCGAATGCGGAAAATTGCCTTGAAGTCAAACCCGAAGGGGTGCTGTTAATTGATTCCGGCGGACAATATTTTGACGGAACCACCGATATTACACGTACTGTTGCCGTAGGGCCGGTAACTGAAGAAATGAAAAAAGATTATACGCTTGTGTTGAAAGGAATGATCAGTCTGACAAAAGTTGTTTTTCCTGTTCGTACAAGAGGTTCACAAATTGATATGCTGGCCCGTAAAGCAATGTGGGAGCATGGAATTAATTACGGGCATGGTACGGGACATGGCGTAGGCCATTATCTAAATGTACACGAGGGCCCTCATAGCATACGGCCGGAAGAGAATCCGGTAACGATGCGTCTTGGAATGATTGCCACCAATGAGCCGGGCATTTATCGTGATCACAAGTACGGCATACGAACGGAAAATATGATGCTGACTGTTCCTGCTATGACTACTGATTATGGCGATTTCTACAAATTTGAAACCTTGTCTCTTTGTTACATAGATACAACCCCGGTAATCAAAGAAATGATGACAAGCGAAGAACTCGCATGGCTGAATGATTATCATCAAAGAGTCTATGATAAACTTTCTCCTCATTTATCCGATGAGGAAAAGGCTTGGCTTAAAAATAAAACAAGTGCTTTGTAAATAGAAAAAATATGAGCGTATTTAGTAAATTTCCGCGTACATTTTGGGTGGCGAATACAATTGAGCTGTTCGAACGCTGGGCATGGTATGGTTTTTTCATGTTGTTTGCCAATTATCTGACAGGGTCGTCGGATTTGGGCGGACTTGAGTTTACACAGAGTCAGAAAGGTACGATTATGGGCGTCGGTACCGGAATTCTTTATTTTCTGCCGGTTCTGACCGGTGCGATTGCCGACCGGTATGGGTATAAGAAAGTATTGGCGCTGGCTTTTGTTGTTTACGCTTCGGCATTTGCGCTTTTTCCGCAGGTTTCTTCATTTGCGGCCGTTTTTGGTATGTATATCTATTTAGCTTTGGGCGCTGCCTTGTTTAAGCCGATTATATCGGCTACCATAGCCAAGACAACGACGGACGAAACAGCGTCCATTGGCTTCGGTATTTTTTATATGATGGTGAATATCGGAGCCTTCTTTGGTCCGATGGTCACGCTTTTGTTCAAAGGGCAGTCGCAGATGATTTTTTATGTCTCAGCCGGCGTTATTACATTGAACTTCCTCCTGCTCTTTTTTTATAAAGAGCCGAAGTTAGCCGGAGAATCGGAGCTGACCGAAATGAAAGAAAAGAAATCATTGCTTCAGACGTTTGGAGAAATATTCCGCAATATGGGTAGTATTTTTAAGGATTTGAAATTCCTTGTTTTTCTTCTGATAGTGGCTGGTTTTTGGACGATGTATAACCAATTGTTTTTTACCCTTCCTGTTTTTATCTCGCAGTGGGTGGATACGAGTGCGTTATATCATTTCTTTGCTACTTATATTCCTTTTATCAGCGCCAATTACAGCCCCGCTCCGGGTGTTTTGGACGCGGAGTTTGTGACGAATATGGATGCTCTTTATATTATTCTTCTGCAGATTATTGTTTCTACGATTGTTATGCGTTGGAAGCCTCTCAATTCAATGATGGCGGGCTTTTTGGTTTGTTCCATTGGTATGTCGCTGACCTTGTTCTCGCAAAACGTACTTTTTACAATGGTGGCAATTCTGGTTTTTGCATTGGGCGAAATGGCTGGCTCGCCGAAAATCACCGAATATATCGGCCGCCGTATCGCTCCCGTGGATAAAAAGGCTCTTTATATGGGTTATTCATTTATTCCTGTTTTTTTGGGCAATGTTTTTGCCGGTATTATTTCCGGAAATGTTTATCAGGCTATGTCGGATAAGGTGATGATTACAGAAAAATTCGTAGCCGGAAAAGGTTTGCGGATTGCGGACGGATTATCTACCAACGAGTATTTTAATGAAGTGGCCCGCCAGGTAAATATGTCGCCGCAGGAGTTGACAAATCACCTTTGGAATACATATAACCCTTCAGGTATGTGGATTGTAATATTGTCCATAGGGGTTACGGCAGCGGTTTGCCTTTTTGTATATGATAAGGTTACATCAAAAAAAGTGAATACGAATAATTAGAGGTTAAAGTTCCCGCTTTAAAAAAGTTGAGTTATTTATGATAAAAGTGGCTATTACCGGAGCGGCAGGAAATTTGGGTGGCCTGCTTGCCGATGCGATGAAGGATCTGAATGTGAATCTGAATCTTCTGATTCATAAAAAAGATGTTCCGGATGATTTGAAGCAAAGATCGAATATCAACGTTTTCAGAGTTGATCTCGCGAAGCCGGAAACACTTCCGGATGCTTTGGAAGGAGTTGATGCGGTCGTTCATTTTGCCGGTATCTTGTTTAAAGCGAATCCGGAGAAATTTCTGCCCGTAACGAATACCCGATATTTCAAGAACCTATTGGATGTAGCTGTCAGGCAAAATGTTAAGCGCATCATCCTGATCAGTTTTCCACATGTGGAAGGCGAATGTACGCCTGAAAATCCGGCCATAGGTTCGCTTGATGGCAATCCGGAATCAATGCATGCGCGTACCCGGTTGGAAGAGGAAAAATTATTATTTCAATATGAAGGAAAATATCCTATAGAAGCGGTTTCTTTGCGTGTCGGAATGGTCTATGGAAAAGGAATTTTGATGATTGATGCCGCACAATGGTTTGCGCGTCATTGCTTGTTAGGCGTTTGGCGCAAGCCGACTGATATTCATCTGATATCGAAGGTGGATTTTACGGATGCGACTATTGCAGCGATCACAAAGCCGGGTATCCGAGGGATCTATCATTTAGGTGACGAAGGAATACAAACGTTGCAACAGTTTTTAGATGACATTACGGTTTACCGCAAGAATCATAAGCCTTGGCGTATGCCTGTATGGATGATTATGACTGCGGCACGCTGTTTTGAACTGTTTTCTGCAGTCTTCGGTACGCGTAGCCCGCTTACAGTTGATTTTATTAAAATAGGCATGGTTTCTTATTACGGAGATACAAAAAGAATGCGGGAAGAACTCCTCCCGCATCTGAAATATAAAACATACCGTGAAGGTATGGAGTTATTTTAGAATGTAAATGATAATTTTGTTATATCTCCGGAACCAATTTGAAAACGTCGTTTTTATTGGTTGAAAACGATATTTCATAATAAGTTTTTCCATTGGATTCGATCGGTTCTGACTTCCCGATTTCTGTTTTTCCTTTCGATACGACAATCGGGGTGGAAGTCCTGATCCGGCATGGTTTGCCTGCTATGGATTGTATGGTTGCTTCCTTTAATTGCCCGTTCGCCCAGCTGCAGGATATTTCGAAATTACCTCTTGCTTTCAGGCCGCTGACCGAACCTTCTGTCCAGACATCCGGTAATGCAGGCAATAATTGTATGTACCCTGCATGGCTCTGCAGTAACATCTCCGTTACTCCTGCCGTATAACCGAAATTTCCGTCGATCTGAAAGGGTGGGTGCGCGTCAAGCATACTTTTATATAAACCGCCTCCACTCATTGTGGTACGGCTATCTTTGCCATTTTTCTCCCGTCCGAAACCTACGGGGTTGAAAAAATTGCTTATGATTTTATATGCGCGGTTTCCATCTTGCAGACGAGCCCAGGTGTTGATTTTCCATCCCATTGACCATCCGGTAGCTTCATCGCCGCGCAGATTTAGTGATGTTTCTACGGCTTTGAATAATTCCGGTGTTTCCTGTGTGATCTGATCACCGGGATGAAGTCCGTACAGATGTGATATATGACGGTGTTTAGGCTCCGCTTCTTTAAAATCATACATCCATTCCTGTAATTGTCCTCGTTCACCTATCCGGTATGGTAGAAGGCGAGCTAATTTTTCTTTTAATTCACTTCGTAATTCGGCGTCCGTATTGAATATTTCAGATGCCTGAATCGTGCGTGTAAACGTTTCACGGATGATGGCCATATCCATTGTTGGTCCCATACTTAAGGCTACCCGCTCTCCTTTGTCGGTGATAAACGCGTTTTCCGGTGATATGCCCGCAGGTGTAACCAGATTACCATGACCATCATCAATGAGCCAGTCGGCGTAAAATTCGGCAGCCCCTTTCAGGATCGGATAGGCTTCATTCTTTAGAAATTCCTCATCACCGGTAAACAGGTAATGTTCCCATAAATGACTGCTGTACCACCCTTGTACCATCGGCCAAAAGGAGGCCGTCGGCACGTTATCATTCGGTAATGATTCACGCCAGATCGATGTGTTGTGATGAGCTACCCAGCCACGGCGATTATACATGTTTTGCGCTGTTTCACGTCCGGTAACGGATAATTCTTTTATCAGGCGGAACAACGGTTCGTGGCATTCCGGAAGATTGGTGATTTCCACCGGCCAGTAATTCATCTCCGTATTGATATTCTGTGTATATCCGCAATTCCAGGGCGGAATAATTTCTTTGTTCCACATCCCTTGCAGATTAAGGGGTTGTCCGCCCGGACGTGAACCACTTATCATCAGGTAACGGCCAAACTGATATAAAAGTGTGGCCAGATCCGGATCCGGATTTCCGGCAAAGCGTACGATTCGTTCATCGGTAGGAAGCGCTTTCTGCTCTTCAGTGGAGTGAAGATTGAAGGAAACCCGGTCGAAAAGAGATTTATAATCGTCGACATGACGTTTTTTTAACGCCTTGTAATCGTGTTTCAATGCGTTCACTAATAGCTTTTCAATTTTTTCCGACGGATTAATACCTTCTGAGCTTGGACTTTTATCATACCCGTTAAAACTGGTAGCTAATGCCATGATGATGTAAACTTCATTTGTGTTGTAGACACGCATGCCATTTTCAGTGAACTCTATCTCACCTTTTCCGGGTAAAACCGGTGCTAATCGGGCTTCAAACAACATTCCCTTATTTTCTATTTCATCGCCATAAAGAACCCGTTTGTCAAATTTGCGTTTACCGTCTTTATCATATAGTTCAGGATGCTTATACTGGTCGCCCCAGCTTTCCATTTGTTCGAAAGTACGGCGTTCCACGTATCCCGGAGCTTTTCCTGTATATACAAGACATTTGTTCTCTGTGTTCTGTGAGGCTGTCGGATGCGGGCCGTCAAAACTAAAGTTAACATCAATGCCGTCCGGCTGACTACTTGTTAATCGGATGACAATCACATTATCAGGGTTGGATGCAAATATTTCCCGTGTATATGTCACATTATTTTGTATAAAAATTGTTTTTGCCACAGACTCGGAAATATTCAATTCTCTTTTATATCCGGATATATCTCCGGTTTTATTACTTTCAATGTGCAGGTCTCCGAATGGCTGGTAATATTGATGCAGACGCCCGAGCCATTGTTTAGTAGCAATTTCGTTGGCTTTTGCATATTCGCCTTTTTTTAATAGCGATACTACCTGATCCAGAGATTCCGGGGTTACTTTGATATCTTTAAAAATAACGGAGGGTTCACCGCTGTATAGCGTATTCTCGTTTAACTGTAATAAATCTTTATCTGCGCCTCCGAATATCATGGCGCCTGAATGCCCATTGCCGATGGGAAGCGCGTCATTCCAGTTTGTCGCGGGTTCATTATACCAAAGGGTCAGCGATTCTTCTTTTTCTTGTTGACAAGCCAACAAAAAACTTAATGTAAAAAATAATAGAAGCTTGATTTTCATGTGTACAAGGTTTAAATTTGAATGAAATACAAATATACTGTAAGCCGGGAAAAGTACAAAATAAGTAGAGTCATTTTATAAAAGAACTTCCTGCCTGTGTGTGGCAGGAAGTTCTTTTATATAGTGTGTGATTATTTATAACCAGGATTTTGTTCGATAACCACATAAACATTCCGTTCGATTTCGGAATAGGGTATCGGCCATAGGTTATGATAATCTTCGATTGATACCCCTGTTTTAGGATTATAGCGACGGCTTCTGTCTGCAAGTTTTCCTAAACGGCATAAGGTAACCATGCGAAGTTCTTCATAATAAAGTTCACGAAGGCGTTCATCCAGAATAAAATCGATATCGACCTTGTCCGCATTTATAGGGGCGGCATGCGCTCTTGTGCGTATTGTATTGATGTCAGCAGCAGCGGAACCCTTGTCACCTTTGTTCATATAGGCTTCGGCACGTAACAGGTATGTTTCGGCTAAGCGGAACATATACTCGTCTTTGTAATTACTGTTGGCATTATTAATCATCAGGTATTCTCCGAAAGCTGTCATAAGAGGTTCTCCTGCGGAATTGGTAGAACGGAGGTCTTCCGGGAAATTTCCTACACGTGAAAATTTGGTAATCACCGGAAACCAGTTGCGAATCGGGTCTTCTATTGTTTTATCATATCCATCCGCGACGAGCCACTTGCCAAAAGCGGGAGATTTCGGATTATCAATAACCAAATCGTGGATAATATTATATTCCGAGTTACGTATGTCATTTTTATCATCCCATACTTCATTAAAGAAATATTCCGTTCCCTGCATCCAACCTACACCACGGCCACCTTTTACATCGGTTACTCCGGCAAAAGCGGTCGTTTTTACGGTTTCTCCCGCTTCATTTTTGGCTGAAATCTGAAGATTCTGGTAATACGGGATTATACACCATGGCATATTCCAGTTTACAGAACCGACATTTAGGTATTCATTCTGTAATGCCCACAATGTTTCCGTATTGCCGTTCGATGCCCGGTTCTGGTTGTCTAACCGGAATAAGTCCCAATATACATCACCCGGTTCGTTTTTACGGGAACCAAAGCGTTCTGTCATTAAGCCCGTTGCGGGGTGATTGATAACTTCGCTTGCTACACTTACCGCATTGTCATAAAGTCCCAGGGAAATATAAATTTCCGCGAGCAAGTGTTGTGCAGCCTGTTTGTTCACTTTTCCGTCTTTTACCTGATCCACATCCGGTAATAAAGTAATCGCTTCTTCCAGGTCTTTACGTATTTGCTCGTACGTTTCCGTACGGCTTGCGCGCACATAGTCACGGCGCGGCGTCGTCACTTCTTCGAGTGAAAGAGGCACGCCGCCATATAAGTGGCATAGGTTACGATAAGAATATGCCCTAAAAAATAAGGCTTCGCCACGAATTATTTTCGCATCGGCTTCCGGAACCTGAGAAGCGCCGGGCAGTCTGCTCAGAATAACATTTGCATTCGCAATCGCTTCATACGTATAGACCCATACATTCTTGACAACACTGAAAGTGGGTACCATCACATTCTTATAATCATTCAATTTTGCGGGGACATGATAATCCGTCGCGTTGAATGCCAGATCTGTCGCGTAGTAAAGAGCGAGGCGACTATCCGGATCCATGCTCCAAAGCGTGTAGCGCACCCGATTATACAAATGATTCAATGATTGCTGAAATTGAGCGCTTGTTTCCATCGAGTTTTCCGGAGAATATATGCTTAACGGTTTTTCCTCCAGAAATTTGCTTTCATCACAAGAAGAAACTGTGATCAGGCTTATGATAAATATCAAACTATATTTTAGAGATTTCATAACGTTGTCTATTTTAAAATTCAAAATTCAAACCAAATGTATAACTCCTCATCAGCGGATATCTGCTGGCACTGATAGATTTTGTGCTCGTATTTGCACTATTAGTGTCGCTGGCATTGGCTCCTATCGCAGTATCCAATCCGATCGGATTCCCATTCCTGTCAGTCATTTCCGGATCCCATCCATCCCAGTCAGTAATAGTCAATAGGTTTTTACCTGTAACATACAGACTCAGTCTTGATATGTTTAACTTTTTCAAAAATGTTTGTGGAACTGTATACGAAAGGGTAACATCTTGTAACCGGACGAAACTGCGCTGAACATAAGGAGAGAATGAGTATCCCATTGCCTGTGTATAGTAACCTAACTGACGGTAGCGCGCGTTCGGGTTTTCCGGAGTCCAGTAATCATAATCAAAGGAGTTTATCTGATACACATTGTCCGGATTTGCTAACGCACTTCCCGGTTGGCCATAATAATGATTTTTTCCTCCCTGGATGGAGTTGATAAAAGCTTTAAGTTCCCAGTTTTTGTAGCGCAATGTATTCTGAATACTGAAGCGATAGGAAGGATCCGTATAGCCGAGTATTTTACGGTCATTGGCAGCTGTGTAATTACCATCCCCGTCAATATCTTCTATTTTGTAGGTACCATAAGTGAAGCCGGAAGGGATAATGCCTGCATGATAATCAGCTAACTGCCACATCCCGATGATGTTATAGTCATAAGCGACTCCATATGGTTTTCCGATAAATATCTTATTCGCAATCAGATCATCTTCTTTGCCGTCTCCATCTGCGTCGATACCTAAGATACTTTTTATCTTATTCCGGTTGATAGAATAATTGTATGTTATCGTCCAACTGAAATCTTTGGTTTTTACCGGAATACCTGTCACAGACAATTCAAATCCTTTGTTACCCAATTCTCCGATATTAGCTGCGACAGATGATAGTCCTGAAATCTGAGGTATATTAACGTTGTACAGAAGATTGTTTGTATTCGAAGTATAATATTCCATGCTACCGAATAGACGGTTTCTTAATACACTGAAGTCAAGGCCGACATTGAATGTATTGGTTGTTTCCCATTTCAAATTGGAGTTGGCAAGGGCGCTTATCCATTGGCGTAATTCGGCAGAGCCTCCGTCGCCGAAAACATATCCGCTACCGGAGCTAATTTGAGCCAATGTCTGATAGCGCGAAACAGTACGATTACCATTTTTTCCGTATGAAAGACGAAGTTTCAGGTTATCTAACCATTCTGTACTTTTCATAAAATCTTCTTCACTGATTCTCCACGCGAGTGCAGCCGAAGGGAAAATACCGAATTTGTTACTTTTGCCGAATCCGGAGAAACCATCACGACGGACAGTCCCGGTAAATGTATATTTATCATCAAAAGTATATCTTACGCGCGCCATGGAATAAAGACTGGATTCCTGCCATGCTCCTGAGGCGGCCGATTGTAAGTCGGATTGCCCGGCGCCTAAGTAATTATAACCCAGAGCTCCGTTTGTGAAAATGGAAGCAGTTGCGGTTGTTTCTTCCTGTTTTATTTTCTCTGCTCCGTATACTAATGTGGCATCTATATCGTGCTTACCAAATCTGTTCCTGTACGACAATATGTTATCTACAGTCCACCCGTATTCGGAAGAGTTTTTCTTGTATCCTTTTCCTTGAAAATTTTCTGCTGTTTCGCTATAGTTGTAATCTTGGGTGTTTTTCAGATACTGAGAGAAATTAATTCTATAGTTGAGCCCTTTGATATACGGGATATTTATATCCGCATAAAAATTAGCATTGAGATTGTAACGCTTATTTGCATCCTGATCTTTTATTTGTAGCAACGGGTTTACGTATGTTTTGTACGGATATTTTATCAACTCGCCATCTTCGCCGTAAGCTGCAGCTAAAGGAGGTGTTTCCATTATATTTGACATAGTAGGCGCTGTTCCGGATGTACTCCCTACCGAAAACATGGATTGGGTTCCTATTTTCATCCAATCGGTAACCTTCATATCCAGATTGATACGCACATTGTATCGTTTAAATTTGTCATTAATAATCAGATTTTCCTGATCGAGGTAACCCATTGAGAAGAAATAATTACTGAGACTACTGCTTCCTCTTACACTGAGGTCGTGGCTTTGTATGTAGGGATTATCGTTTGTGAGTAGATCCCACCAATCCGTATCCGTACCATTATTATACCCGGTAAGCGTAGTCGCATCCGCCATGTGTTTTGATGCATCCCAGTTTGGATTCATCTGTAGCATATCATCACCGGTACGGCTTTCCGTTAGAAAACGATCGGCAACTTTACGCAGGAAACCTTCACGGTCTAACGGTTTCAGATCGTTGTTTGTCGGTTGTTGGTAAGAGTAATAACCACTATACGATATGATAGGCTTACTGCTACTCCCTGTTCCTGTTTTTGTCGTAATCAGAAGAACTCCGTTGCTGGCTTGTGAGCCATAAATAGCTGTAGCGCTCGCATCTTTCAGCACATCAATAGAGGCAACATCATTTACATTGATATCCGACATATTACCGCGATAGATAATTCCGTCTAAAACGATAAGCGGAGTAGTTGAACCGGAGAGAGATGTGCGTCCGCGAATGGAGAAATCCGGGTCGGCTCCTGCGCTTCCGCTGATACCGACATTTAATCCTGCAACAAGTCCTTGAAGCGCATTCATAATGTTCGTATTCGGTGATTCTTGTAAGGCGGAAAGATCCGCGCGTACGACAGCGCCGGTAATATCGCTTTTACGCGCCGTACCGTATCCTACTACGACAACTTCTTCTAATTTTAATAAGTCTTCAGTAAGGGTTACATTAACGGAGTTTTGATTCCCAACCGTAACTTCCTGTTTGTTATAGCCAATATAAGAAACGGCTAATGTGGCATTGTCTCCGACTTTGATGCTGAAATTTCCGTCAATATCAGTTGTTACACCATTGGTTGTACCTTTTTCCACCACATTCGCTCCGATAACCGGTTCGCCGTATTGATCCAATATTTTTCCGGTGATAGTACGTGTGTTTTGTTGCAAAATCTTATTCAGGCCGGCAATTGTTGTTTTGTTGCTGCTATGGTCTGAAAGATCGGCGGCAACTTGTAAAATTATCTTATTTGATTCGGTTTCATTTTTTTTAAGTAACAGAATATTGTTGCCTTCCATGGCGTAAATAATGTCAGTGCCGGAAAAAATTGCGGATAATACTTCCGCTACCGGAGTCTTTTCATTCTTAACGGATACTTTTCCGGAAAGATCAATCGTGTTATTATAAACAAAAAGATAGTCGGTTTGAGTTTCAATTTGTTTTATAATATCCTTTGCCTGTAAGTTGTTTCCTGAAATGTTAACGATAGCTGTCTGTGATTGAACATTACTGGCAAATGCTGTAGATGCACATAATAGTACAAAAAACAAGGCTATTTTCATAATGCTTAAAATGTGTTTAAGTTCATATAATAACAGGGTATTGTGTGTCCCTATATGATTTTTTTTCATAATTTTGTATTGTTTCTTTTAAGTTCATATTAGTATTGAATTTAAAATCAAGTCATGAGTATATGACTTCAGACCGGATTATGCGGGGGCATGATTCGGTCTTTTTTGTGTTTTTCATGTTTATCTCATAGGCAATCTTATTTTATGGTTATTAAATTAAGTTCATTGTCTCTTGTATATATGAATTTGTGTTCTAATTGCAAGACTTTCAGCACCTGTTCGACACCGTCTTTTGTCCGGAATTTTCCGGTGTATTTGTATTTCAGTAAATCCTTTTTTTCTACGCTTATCTTTATGTCAAAGTATAATTGGAGCTTGCCGATGATGGATTCTACAGTTTCATTGTTGAAACACAGTAGTCCGTCTTTCCATTTAAAATATTCAAAATCTTCTATTTGGGAGATATTCAGCTTACCATTATAGAGCATTATGTGCTCGTTAACTTTCATTGTGTGATTTGTTGTGTGATCGGAAGAGTTCTTACCGATAGCTTTTATGTCAACAGCGCCTTTTAATAATGCAACTTCTGTAGTGTTAAGTTCGGAATAAGCCATGATATTGAGTTCCGTTCCTAAGACTTTTACATCCATTGTTTTTGTTTGTATAACGAAGGGTTGTTTTTCATTCGGTTTTACATCAAAATATGCTTCTCCATCGAGGGTTATAGTTCTGTCTCCTTCTCCGAAACTAACCGGATAAACCAATTTGGTTTTGGCGTTTAGCCATACTTTTGTGCTATCAGGCAATAGAAGCTCAGCTCGTTGTCCCGCCGGTATGAATAAAGTTTGGAAAGCCATTTCGTTATTTATGGCTTTTTCCGGTTTATGGAGGAACAATTCTGAAAGGGCGGCGAATAATAAAAAAACGGCGGCTATTTTCAGCAATTCGTAAGCTATCTTCCGATATTTTTTTGCCGATTTAGTCTTTATGAGCGTAGTCTTACTTTCCTCGACCGGTTTGTTGAATAAAGAAATGTCATACAATTTATGTAATGCCATCAATTCCCTGACATTTGCTTCATCTTCATCAAGCCAGTCTACTACCGTTTCTGTCTCCTCTTTGGAAACGTTTCCTTCTATATAACGTTGTAATAATTCTTTGTCCATACTGTAAAGACAATTCAAAAATAAAAACCCCTAAACCAAAATTTAATTTTTTTATAATCCGGATAATAAAAAATAGAAAAAAAGATAATCTTTCAATGCGACACGTAATGCTTTCAGTGATTTTGTAATGTGATATTCAATACTTTTCGGGCTTGTAGATAGCTGTTCGGCAATTTCATTTACAGATAAATTTTCGTACCGGCTCATTTCAAATACGCGGCGGGTCTGCTCAGGAAGAGATTCCAATGTTTTTTTAACAATTTCACTTATTTCGGCAGAAAAAACCTCTTCGGGGTTACACGCGTCTAATGTCGCAATACGATAATCGAGATCGCGAATCATTTTTTCCGAAAACGATTCCATCGCTTTTTGGTGTATAGCCTGATGTTTCAGATAGTTTAGCGCATTATTTTTCAGTATGACTAACAATAGATTCGGCGGATTATTGACCGTTTCCTTTTTCATTGTTTGCCAAAGGCTGATTAATGACTCCGACGCAATATCCTCTGCCGCCATATCATCGTGGACGTATGATTTGGCGAACAAAAAACTACTTTTATAGTATTTTATATAGATTTCGTTAAAGTTATTGATAACCATCTCTTTATTCATTTGCAATAACAAAGAAACTACAATAAATAATGAGCAAATGTAATGATTTTTTTACATTTCTAAAGAATTGTGCTGTATTTAACAGATTAGACCAATTGAATATTAATATGGAAAACCGATAATAAAAAGGAACGGTTTTTTTCAATGTTTATTCACAAAAGTTTACGGAGCTTTTTAATGACCTTGTCGGCCTGTTTGCTTTTTTTGTCGATATGATCAATGATCTCTGTTACGGCTGGGTGATTTGTGAATTCGCCGCGTACATTTTCAAAGTCGGAAATCCGTGTCCGGTCTTTACCATCTATACCGAAACCGGTTTGTGATTTCAGGGTGAATTCTTTTTTCGCATCTTCATACATCATTTTATCCAGTTTGGTAACAGCATCTTTCCATTCTTCAATGAATTCAATAAGTTGTCCGGCAGAAACGGTTTTGAGGTCGATTCCGGACTTTGTCTTCAGTTGCAATACAATCCAGTTCCATGACCAAGTCAGGTAATTATTTTTCCATTTATGGAATGTTTCATTAATTTCAGAAAGTGAGGCGATTGTGTTGTTCTCTATGGCTTTGATCATTTTGGAAACCTGTTCTTTGGGAACAAGCAGACCTGCCATATCGACCCATTCTCCTGTCCCTTCATCTCCCTGAAATACAAGAGTTTCTCTCATTTCTTCTTCATTGGAATATGCTGCGATTTCCAGTTTTTTTACTAATCCACTCCCGAAGAATTTAATAATACCCAGTTTATACAATGAAATCCCTTTTTCAAGGGCCCTGTTTGTCATTTTTACACTGTTATACATGTAATGGTCGGAGGCCGGGCCGGATATCTTCTTCAGATTTTCCAGGATATCGACTCCTTTCATGATTTTTTGTACGGAATAGGGGCTTAGCAGATTGAATACAATGCAATCTAACAGGGTATCATCTTTGCGGCGATCACGCTTGGGCCATTTCTGTGCGTCACGAATAGTTCCTATGCTTCGCAGATTGACTCCGGGGGCAAGGAAGCTCTCGTTGGAATTTTCTATGAGATAAGAAAAAGGCAGATCGGATGTATCCGTATTACGATAATGCCGCCCCATCACTAATGAGAATGCTCCGATTTTTGCAGGCCATAGTATATAAGAGTCGCTGGCCGTTTTACTTCCCCGTTCTATGATACCTTGATGAATGGGGCCCAGTTTGTACATATGATTACTCTGATTCGAACCGCTTCCGGCATTGAGAAATGAGTAATAAGCCGCAATCAACAAGGTTGATTTATGATGTGAAACTGTGTAAGGGCCTGCAAATATAGAGCAGGCTTCGCCATTAAATCCTTGACAATTAGCAAAAAATACGGAGTTTTCGGCAGTGTATTGTTTCCCAAGCACTGTTCCCTGACCGATGAAGCAATTATCTACTATCGATGATTCGCATATTTTACAACCACTTGCCGTGATAAAGTTCTCGGCAATTACTCCTGTTCCGATGTATGAAGGATCTTTTTCCGAGCTGTTGATACTACCGTTTTTCAACCGGTAAATACCCTCAATCTTTGCGTGCGGACCGATGTTTACATTTTTAATATTATGACTGCTGAATATGTGTGCACTTTCTCCAATAGTACCCATTTCAGAGCAGACTGTTTGCGTATATTCGTCAATCATCCGGTTGAGCCTGTCTATCAGTTCGGGCTTATGCCTGTAGAAAGCAATCAGATAGGCCGTGTGGGCGGACAGTTTGTCATAGATCGGTATTTCGCGTCCTCCCATCTCGTTCAATACCGCAACGCGGGTACCGTTGCCAAAACAGGATCTGCTGTCTACAACGAGCATATCGACACTTTCGATAATCGCATTTTTCTCAATGGTGTAATTGGCGATGTAATTTTTTATCTGGTTAATATATACATTGTCCTTAATTACGCAATTATGGATCGTAGCATTATATATACCTGAAGATCTTACGATACCCCCTGCAAAGGTAATTTTGCGATTGAATAATCCCAGATAGACATTTCCTGAAAAAGTAGTATTTTTAATATGCTCGGCCGTAAAACTTTCTTTTACTTTTATTTTGGACCAATCTTCGCAAAGACAGCCGTTCTTTTGTAATATTTTTATTTCCGGATCAGAAATATGACGATAACCTTCCATTATTTTAAAAACGATTTACCTGTTGACTAATTTATGTTCGTATTTTAAGGATTACAGATCCGAAGTGTTACCGGCAAAATCCGTAATCGTTTATTTTTTCGAATTCTCGTAGTCGGTGATGAAACCGCGACACATCCAGTTAGCTATAGCCTGACGATTGGAATCAATTAAGAATCGCCGTTGATCGTCGCTGTTTCGAATGTTTCCGAGTTCGGCAAACAAGCTGACAGGTTTGGAGTTTGTAAGAACATACAAATCTCGCGCGCTGACTGTCCCGGTAAAGCCTCTGCCGGGTTGGTGCTTTTGATAATGTTCTTTGAATGTTTGACGCATGGTATTACCTAAACGTTTTCCTGCCGCGCTATTTCCGTGATGATAGAAGAAAACATCCATTTGCTTGTTGGTACTCCGACTGTCTAAGTGGATAAAAATAGCTCTTTGATATTGGTCTTTTGATTTACGGGATAACACGTTTATCTCATCGCAACGTTGTTGGAGGCGTTTTACCTGATTTAGCGGTATCTCTTTTCCTCTGCATGTTTCTTTTTTATTGTTTTTCAGAAATTTTTCATCCCGGATGCCGTCGTTTTTATCCTGAATAATGATGTATACGGTCGCTCCTTCCATCATCAGAGAGCGGGCTAAGCGTAGCGTGATATCATAAGCGTACTCGTCCTCATGAATTTCTCTACCTTCAGCTATTCCGATAGCTCCGCAATCCGGGCCGCCATGACCACTCGACAGAAAAAATGTTGCTCCCCTTAATTTATTTGAATTAATGGTATACTCAGCGTACTTTTTACCAAAAAGCGGCTCCCTTTTCTTGTTACTATTTGTATTCTTATTATCTGCAGCTTCTTCAGTTGATAACGGCGGTAAAGTATATGAAACACCCTTTATTAACGAATGATCTTTGCCAAATTTATTTTCATTTAGTTTGACAAATTCTTCATAATGCTCTTTCGGATCGCGGCCGTTGTTAAGTAAAAACCTGTAAACGCCTTCTCCCTCTTTGGGTTTAGCCGTTTCTGCCGAAAAAGCGAACAAGCTACAGAATGAAAATATACAAATTAAAAACGTATAAATTTTCATTAACTATATTCTCCTTTAATCATAAAATCAACAGTGGATAAAGACACCGGTTGAGATAAAAGACAGTGCAGTCAACTTACCAAATGAACGTGAATGTTTTGCTGAGTGCGACTGTTTTTCGCCGCAAAAATAAGCAAAAATATGGTAACATATTGTAGGTAATGTAATTATTTTTTAGATTTCTTTAAATTTCAGATATTTCGCTAATATAGTCTGATTCCTATGGCCGTGGTTGTGAAACTTTTGATTAACTTTGTCGTGGTGTTATTGAAATGATGTATAAATGATATAAAAATTCTCAAAAACGTGTGCGGCTTATGGATTATTTCCAACCCTAACGTCTTATATTTGTATAAACGAAAAATCAGAAGTTATGAAGAAGGTTTTTTATATAATAACAGTTGTAATATTTTTTCTTGTTTCCTGTGTTTCATCACAAAACAAACAATCAATGGATAAGGATATGAATAATTATGAGCAGGAATGGGCCGAGATCGAATCGTTGCGGCAACAGGGATTGCCAAAGTCGTTATTACCTAAAGTCGATACGATTTACCAGTCGGCTCTTGAGGAGAAGAATTATGAACAGCTGATTAAGGCCATTATTTTTCAGATAAACAGCATTGGTATTCTGGAGGAAAATGATGAAGGGGCAAACCGGATTTTTAATAACCTGAAAAAGGATGCGGAAGTGATCCCTCAACCGGCGAAATCGATCGTTTATTCTATGATCGGGCAGATGTATGAAGAATTTTATAATCAGAATGCGTGGACAATCAATCGCCGGACAAACACGGTCGCCGATCTGGAAGATGTTCATACATGGGACGCCCGTAAACTGGCGGAAGAGGCTGTAAAATATTATCATCTTTCATTACAGGATGCAAAAACACTGCAAAATGAACCGATTGACAATTATAAGGAAATCTTGCGGGGAAATTATGACGTTAATTATCAGCCTTCTTTGTATGACTTGTTAGCTAGCCGGGCGCTGAATTATTTTTCTTCCCAATTTAATGTTCATTCGTTGCCACAACAGGTTTTTGTTATTAATAATCAGGAGTATTTTGCGGACGCACAAAAATTTTCAAATCTGCAAATACAAACGGAAGATACACTTTCTACGACCTATCTGTCTCTGAAAGTATATCAGGATCTGTTGCGTTTCCACCTGAAGAAATCTGAATTCGGTTCGATCATCGGAAAAGCGAACGATGATGTGATTGCATTGATTGAAACGGATTTGCGTCGTATATCTTATTTGCGAAAAGAAGGGCGTTATGCCGATAGCGATAAGATGTATGAAGAAGCTCTTATCAATATGAGCAAAACGTATAAATCGTATGGGTATAACACAATGGTGTTGCTTCAGCTTGCTGATTTTTACCGGGGCAAAGGTGCGGAATGGCGGTCTGATAAAAAGGAAGATAACAAGTCAGGCTATAGCAAAGCTTATGAAATATGTGAACGGATTGAGAAAGAGTATCCCGGTCAGTTTGCAGATAATGTGAAAATAGTCAGAGAGAGCCTTTTATATAAAGAAATGGATCTGAAAACGGAAAGTGTACAACTTCCGGGTCAGCCGTTTCTGGCATTACTGAAATTCCGGAATATGGATACTGTGTATAAAACGGTTTACCGGCTAACAGAAGAAGAAGCGATAAACTACACAGAAAGAATTTATTATAGTAACAGGCTTACTGATTTTGTGCAGACGCTGAAAGGAAAGTCTTCACAAGAGCAGATTGGTCTTCCGGATGTATCCGATTATCAATATTATACGACCGAAATCAAGATGACGTCTCTTGAAGAGGGTTTTTATTTAATCGTTTTATCCGATACGGAAGATCCGGCAAATACATCATCCGTATGTACGGCTTCATTGGTGCAGGTTTCTCCCTTAATGGCGCAGGATCGTACGGTCGACCGAATCATGACGGTTTCTATAACCGATCGTAAAACCGGCGAACCTCTTTCCGGCGCTAAGATTACAGCGTACAAGGATGAAAAAGAACAAATTTCATTTGTCAGTGATAAAAACGGAGTAGCGAAAAGCGGGACGTTATCGGAATATTATAGCTACAGGCGTTATCGCGTAAATCATGGCGACAAGCAGTTATTGGTGTTTAATTCTGGGTATAACAGAAGTGTTTACAAGGACAATGAATCCGGTGCGATTGTTTTTACCGATCGCTCTATTTACCGGCCTGGGCAAATCATTTATGTTAAAGCGATATTGTATCGCCAACTGATAGATAAAAACAAAGAGTTAGTAAAAGGTGCATCTGTAAATATTAATTTCCGGGATGCGAATTGGCAGGTAATTTCGGAACAACGGATGACATCGAACGATTTCGGTAGCATTGACGGTACTTTCAATATTCCGCAAGGCTTGCTGAACGGATATATGACGATTGAAATTCCGGGATACGGAAGTACATCCATACGCGTTGAGGAGTACAAACGTCCGACTTTTGAAGTGAAATTTGACCCTGTGGACGGAAACTTCGCATTGAATGAGCAGATAAAAGTGACGGCAAATGCCAAGGCGCTGGCTGGTTACGCAATTGATCATGCCGCCGTTCAGTACCGGGTTGTAAGAACTTCGCGCTATCGTTATTATTATTGGTGGTATCCTCCGATAATTGATAATCGCGAAATCAGTTCCGGAGGATTAAAAACTGACGAACAAGGAAATGTTTCGATTGAATTTACCGCATTGGCCGATGATGTGAAAGATGAACAGAGAATATATGTGTATACTGTGACGGCAGATGTGACGGATGTAAATGGCGAAACCCGTAGCGCTTCCGTGAATGTACTGGTCGGCAACAAGCCATTGCTGGTAAATACAAATATGCCGGAAAATATTCATGTCGGAAAATTAGATAGCTTCACGGTTGAAACAACCAATCTGAATGGAGATTTTACTCCTGCTTCCGTAAAAGTGGAGATCGTTTCTTTGAAATCGCCCGGAAAAATTTTACGTAAGCGGGTGTGGAATGATGTGGTTGATTTGCAGGTTATTTCGAAAGATGAATTCCGAAAAGACTTTCCGCTTGACGCGTATGGAAATGAGTTAAATCCCGATCAGTTTGAAGTGATGGAAAAGATTGCGGAATATAAGATCGAAACATCGGAAAGCAAAAAAATAGACTTGTCTTCGTTGAAGCGTCCGGGTTATTATAAGGTGAAACTTACCGCTGATAATAAAAAAGGCGTTGTTGTGGATAATACCCGGTATATTTACTTATCCGGGGATAAGCCGGAAACGATTGGCAATATGGATAAGTGGCTGACCGTTGTGAAAGACAGTGGAGAGCCGGGCGAACAGGTCGAGTTACTGCTTGCGGGAGGTGAAGATAATTCGTATGTTTATTGCGAGCTGATCCATAAATTCCGTATAGTAGAATCAAAATGGATAAAGACTGGTACGACCCCGGTAAAAGTTACATTCCCAATAAAAGAAGAACACCGCGGAGGATTTGAAATACAATTGAGCATGATACAGGATAATCGTCTGTATACCGCCCAAAAACAAATAACCGTGCCATTCACAAATAAAATGTTAGATGTGAGATTGGCCACATTCCGTGATAAATTGTTGCCGGGTGAAAATGAAACATGGACGATGCTGGTGAGCAACAAAAAAGGTGAGAAAGAGGCGGCCGAAATTGTAGCGTCTTTATATGATGCCTCCTTAGACGCGTTGAATCCGCACGCCTGGGATTATATTCCGTGGATATACGGACAGTCTGGCTATTCCTATTATTATCAGTGGAACACTTCTGCCGTTCAGCGTCTGGCTGTGAAATCGCAGATGAATAAAGTTGCACCGGCTTCAGGTATGTATGTTGTATTGTATACAAATATAAACTGGTTTGATGCAACATATAACAGGGCGTTTTATGCAAATGCGAATTCTTATGGCCGCATGATGATGAGAAGTCATGCTGTTGATTCTTATGCCGACGCGGATGCCATGGTTCTGGAGGAATCGGTAGTTATGAAACAGGAGGCTGCGGCTCCTGCGCCTATGGAGATGGAGGATCAGAGAGCGCAAGCGGAAAATACAGCCGGGGGTGTATCGGGAGTAAAGGTATCGCAGAAAGAACAACAACCGGAAGTGGATTTAACGGCGGTCGAAACAAGAACGAATTTCAATGAAACGGCTTTTTTCTATCCTAAGTTGCGTACAAATGAAAAAGGGGAGGTGCTCATTGAATTTACGATGCCGGAGGCGCTTACACGCTGGAAGTTATTGAGTTTCGCACATACAAAAGATTTTAAGGTCGGAAGTTATACGAATGAATTGATTACGCAGAAGCAGGTGGCGATAAGTGCTAACCCGCCGCGTTTTTTCCGTGAAAATGATGCGATCGAATTGACAGCAAAAGTGAATAACCTGACAGAAACCGACCTGAACGGACAAGCACTGCTTCGTTTATATGATGCTGTAACAATGGAGCCGGTAGATGCGATTATACAATCGGAAAAAACACTGTCTTTCAATGTGAAAACAGGAGGAAGCGCAGGGTTGAGGTGGAAGCTTATCATTCCGGCAGGTATTCAGGCGATTACCTATAAAGTAACGGCGCAGGCCGGTACACATACGGATGGTGAAGAAAAAACGGTTCCTGTACTGACGAACTCTATGTTAGTGACGGAAACGCTTCCGTTCAGCGTACGTGCCGGAAAAGAAAAAACATTTACCTTCGACAAACTTGTAAATAATCAATCCAAAACACTCCGGAATCACAGCCTGACTTTGGAATATACTTCCGCTCCGGCATGGTACGCCGTACAGGCATTGCCCTATATCATGGAGTATCCGTATGAATGTGCTGAGCAGACATTTGCCCGCTACTATGCGAATACGCTTGCGACGACGGTTGTGAATAAAACACCGCGCATTAAGCAGATATTTAATCAATGGAATACGCAGGAGAGTAAAGCCCTGATGTCCAATCTGGAGAAAAATCAGGAACTGAAACAGGTGATGTTGGAAGAAACACCATGGGTGATGCAGGCCAAGAACGAGAGTGAGCGTAAGAAACGTATCGGCTTACTGTTTGATCTGAATCGGATGAGTAATGAGATGAACCGCGCTTTCAATAAATTGAAAAAAATACAAAATAACGACGGCGGTTTCCCATGGTTCGAAGGAAATCCCTCTAACCGTTATATCACACAACATATCGTTGCCGGAATGGCGCATTTAGAAAAATTAGGCGCTATGCAATCCAACAATTCGGCAGATGCGGCAATCATTATACGAAAGGGATTACCTTATTTAGATGGTTGTATCTGGGGAGATTATGATAATTTAGTCGAAAATAAGTACGATTTAGAGAAACAACATATCAGTTCAATACAGTTGCATTATCTTTACGCGTGTAGTTTCAGCGGGCATAAACCGGATGGAAAACAGAAGACGGCTTTTGATTATTATTTGTTGCAAACGGGGCAGTTTTGGCTATCGTTTTCCACTTATGAAAAGGCAATGGCCGCGCTGATTTTGCATCGGAATAACCAGTCGGAAAAGGCGATGGCGGTTATCCGTTCATTGAAAGAATATGCGCAGCAATCCGAAGAAATGGGTATGTATTGGAAAGACAATGTGGCGGGCTATTGGTGGTATCAGGCTCCGATTGAAACACAGGCGCTATTGATTGAAGCATTTAACGAAGTCGCGAAAGATGAGGAAGCGGTTGAAGAAATGAAAATATGGCTGCTTCGAAACAAGCAGACAAACGATTGGAAAACAACGAAAGCTACATCGGAAGCAATCTACGCGTTGTTGATGACCGGCGGAAGCCTGCTCGACGAGTCGAAATTGCTGGAAGTGGAAATCGCTGGCAAACCATTGGTAGCGGTAGCAAAAGAAGATATCAAACCGGAAGCCGGAACGGGTTATGTAAAAACAAGCTGGCAAGGAAGTGATATTACTCCCCAGATGGGTACGTTGAAAGTGAAAAACCCGAATAGCAAGGGCATTGCATGGGGTGGAATGTATTGGCAGTATTTTGAGCAGTTGGATAAAATCACCTCGGCGGAAACGAACCTGAAAATGAACAAGCAATTGTTCCTTCGGACGTTGACAAAGAAAGGTGAAGAATTGCAGCCAATCAACGAAACCAACAAATTGAAAGTAGGCGATTTGGTTCGTGTAAGAATGGAATTAAGAGCAGACCGTGATTACGAATATGTCCACCTGAAAGATATGCGCGCATCGGGTTTCGAGCCGGTAAGTACAGTTTCCGGACATCGCTATCAGGACGGATTGTGGTACTATGAAAGCGTAAAAGACGCTTCCACCAACTTCTTCATTACTTATCTGCGTAAAGGAACTTATGTGTTTGAATATGATTTGCGTGTATCGCATGTAGGCGATTTCTCAAACGGCATCACCACTTTCCAATGCATGTACGCCCCTGAATTCAGCTCACACAGCGAAGGCATCCGCGTGACGGTTGCCGGTTCGGATAAATAAATTGAACATTCCAAATTTATTAAATTTATTTCCGGCTTCGTCATGAAAAGTGATTATGACGGAGCCGGAACTATTTTCAGTTCATTCTTATTTGGAAGTTCTTCTTATTTTTTGTAATCTTGCGAGCCAAAATAAATAGGTATGAAAACAGATATAGAAATAGCAAGGTCGATAACAATGCGGCCTGTAGCAGAAGTGGCTGCCGATTTGGGCATTAATGCGGATGATTTGGAATTATATGGAAAGTATAAAGCGAAAGTTCCGCTTTCTTATAAATCTGCCAAGCCAAAGATTGAAGATCCGAAACTGATCTTAGTATCAGCTATTTCGCCGACTCCGGCAGGAGAGGGAAAGACTACCGTTTCTATCGGATTAGCACAGGCGTTGAATAAAATCAACAAGCAGGCGACTGTTGTATTGCGTGAGCCATCCTTAGGCCCTGTTTTCGGTATTAAAGGCGGTGCGACGGGAGGAGGCTATTCACAGGTACTTCCGATGGAAGATATTAACCTGCATTTTACCGGTGATTTCTCGGCAATAGAAAAGGCGCATAATCTGTTAGCTGCCTTGATCGATAATAATATACAGAGTAAGAGCCGTTCATTGAATCTGGATCCGCGTACCATCTCCTGGAAGCGGGTGATGGATATGAATGACCGCGCGTTGCGTAAAATCGTAGTTGGTTTAGGAGGTACGGCATCCGGCATTCCGAGAGAGACCGGTTTCGATATAACGGCGGCTTCGGAAGTAATGGCAATTCTATGTTTGTCTGATGATATACAGGATTTAAAAAAGCGCTTGGGTAATATTTTTGTAGGATATACTTTTGACAAAAAACCGATTTATGCCCGTGACCTGAAGGCGCATGGAGCGATGGCGGCCTTGTTGAAAGACGCGATTAAGCCAAACCTTGTGCAGACGATTGAGGGTACTCCCGCGTTTATTCACGGAGGCCCGTTTGCCAATATTGCGCAGGGAACCAATACGGTGATTGCCACGAAAACATCGTTGGCGCTAAGTGAATACACGGTTACGGAGGCGGGTTTTGGCTTTGACCTTGGAGCTGAAAAGTTTTTAGATATCAAGTGCCGTGTGGCCGGCCTTACTCCGAACGCGGTTGTTTTGGTAGCTACTGTCCGCGCGTTGAAATATCATGGTGGTATGCCATTGAAGGAACTGAAAACTCCTGATTTGGAGGCTCTTAAAAAGGGGATTGTTAATCTTCAGAAGCATATAGAGAATATCAAACAGTTTAATCTGGCGCCGATTGTAGCAATCAATAAATTCGCTACCGACTCGCAGGAAGAACTTGATTTCATCAAAGATTATTGTTTTAGTATCGGAGTTTCCGCTTCTGTTGCTGATGTTTGGGGACAAGGTGGAGCTGGAACATTAGAATTAGCTGAATTAGTTGTTGAAAACGCCACTTCCTGTTGTTCACGGTTTGAGCCGTTATACGATTTGAATGAAAGTGTCGAAAATAAAATTGAAACGATCGCGCGTAAAATTTATGGCGCCGAAGCGGTTGATTATACTTCCAAAGCGAAGGCGAATCTTCAGCGCATTCACGATCTCGGATTAGATAATTTAGCCATTTGTATGGCTAAAACGCAGAAATCCCTTTCCGATAATCCGGATTTGTTGGGCCGTCCCAAGGATTTCATTATTACTGTCCGGGAAATTGAAATAGCTGCCGGAGCCGGTTTTCTGATTCCGATTACCGGAGACATCATGCGTATGCCCGGATTGCCCGAAACTCCCGCCTCCGAACATATTGATATAGACGAAGACGGGAATATTTCGAGTTTGTTCTGAAAACTCGGATTTTTTCAAACAGATTATTTGATGTTGTAACTTTTGCGGACTGCTTCGAGAAGAGGTTCTACCGACAAGGGTTGACCTGTCGCTTCTTTAATCCAGACATTGGGTGTCAGGCTACCTAATTTGAAAATGCGGTCTACTTCCGAAGCGAAGTCTTTTTCTTTGAAATGGTTTTCCAATTGATATTCGATAATTTGTCCGAAGGCATAAGCGGAAAGATACAATGGATAACCGATCATGTGTGAGTAGATGGCAAGAACGGTTTCATCCCTGATACCGTAAACAGGAGCATAATATTTGTTCCAAATATCCTTGGACAAGCGAACTGTTGCTTCCTGCAGCTTATCTGCTGTCGCGTCGGGATTCGCATACATCCATTTCCATACGGCGATGTCGAGCATGGATACTCCGGCTATTTCGTAAAGACTCCAGACTTTATCCAAAACATCCAATGCTTCCTTGTTCGAATCGTTGTTTTCGATTCCTAAAATTTCGAGGTCGCGTTTTTGGAACACAAAGGCCAATGCTTCGGTAAAGGATGTGTTCGGTACACCTTCGAGCATGTAATAATCCACATCGTATAAGGAAATGGTCTGCTCCACGTTATGGCCGAATTCGTGTATGGCGATATTGTATCCTTTGTAGTTCATACCATCGGCCGGTATGCGTGTGCGCAGGCGCGCTTTTTGTCCTTTCATGGAGGCGCCGGCGGCATGCCCGGAACCGCGTGCCGGATCGACGGCTATCTTTTCAGCTAAATAGCCCGCGCGTTCGGGACTGTATCCTAATTTCACAAGGATATCCGGAAGATCTTTTTCCAACGCTTCGGCATTCGGATAGAGTTCGCGGATTTGTTTATCTAATTTGGTTTCATCTAAGTTTGCGCGTGCTTTAAAGCCGTCATACCAGATGTCGTACGCTTCTAATTTGCGCCCCAGACTTTTCTTGATCAGGGCGCCTACTGTTTTTAACTCAGGGGCAGACAGAAATTGATCAAAAAGCTTTTCCACATCATTGAGAGCGACTTCCATATCATCGTCGAATTTACGGTCGATATAAGTGTTTCCCATGTACTGATCGACGCGTTTCATGGCGTGGAAATTATTCAACATTTTCTGATAACGAACAGGGCTTTCCGATGTGCCTGTTACTGTTTTTCCCGCTTCGGATAACGTGTTTGTATAAGGATTCCAGTCGTATTTGTCTGAATTGATAGCTTCCTGCGGGATATCCTGCGCAATAATGCGCTTCATAACTTCGTATATAGTCCGTTGTTTTTCAAGCCCTTCTTTTCCTTTATTGTAGTTCGCCTTGATTTCGTCGCGGAGATTCCAGTGGCATAACAGAATCATCTCTTCGGGAAAGATATGTTGCCCTTTCGGATTGAAAAGTTTGCCCATGTAGATGTTATATGCGTCAATGTAACGACTTGCGTCATTGCTTACAAGCGCGTTTTGCTGGCGTACTTCCGTCGGTATGCGTCCTGTAAACCAATCTCCCAGGCGTGCGTAAGCCCAGGCTAACCGGTCGTTGCCTAATGCTTCTTTTTCCTGCAATGTGCGTTTCGGAAAATTCAATACGATGATGAATGCGATTTTGCTTTTGTACAGATCTTCCGTCAAATGGGCACGCGGACTCAGTTGGGAAAATTTATAATCAATCGGTAAAATGGGGCCTGTTTCGATTGTTACATGCCAATCAAGTTGCTGTGACATCTGGCTGAAATTTCCGTTTATTGCTTCCATGTAATCACTTATTTTCAGGAATACTGCTTTTTTTTCTGCCGGATCCGAAATATAATTTTCCAGGCAGAAAGAAGTAAAAACTTCTGCGTTTCCGTCTGTTTCCTGCCATAAGCGGGCAACTTGCCGCACTCCCTTTTCAATATTGGTATTCTCTGAAGGATTCTTTTCGGAAAGTTCTTTTATTACCGATCGGATCGTGTTTTCCGGAATTTCTGCAAAGATGGCTATCGCAAAATTCAGAAAGAACACCAGCATGCAGAAACGTAAAGTAAATGTTTTCATGAGTATGATTTTTATATTTGAATATATTAGATTCGTTTAGAAACTGTTTAAAAATAGAAAAAATACAAATAGAACATTGACTATCAGTTGATTAATTGATATTTTATTCGTATCTTTATGGTTACCAAGCTATAAAGAAAAAATGAAAAAAACTTATTCAACTAACTTGACCGATAGTCAATGGAGTACAATATTAGTCGT
>JAVBNB010000022.1:0-80224 GCA_031551825.1 Tannerella sp.
TAGCTTCCCGTTTTCCGATGGGAGAACGACAGCTAATTATACCAACCATTACCAGGGGCGTTTGACTAACGATATCTTCTATAGGTTTACCATAAACCAAAAGATGGATATGACTTTTTCTCTTTGTAAATCTGTCCTTCAAAATACATGTCTATATCTCTTGGACGCTTCGGGGAAACAGGTGGCATACAATGACGGCAGTCCCCAATGCGGAACAGGAAGTGGTAAATCATACCTTGCAATGCCGGAACTGGCTGCCGGAACGTATTATGTCGTCGTAGAAGGATATGAGCAGGACGGACCAATTAGGCTTGAAATAGATGGAAAGGAAAAGGTTAAGCCTGAACCTGTCACGATTACCCCCTCTTCCCAGAACTATATCCGCACCATCCGTCCATCAGAAAAATTGGTCTCAACCGGCGGATTTACTTCCTTGAATTCGGTGCAGCAGATACAGTACTTCGACGGACTGGGAAGACCTTCACAGCATGTGGCTGTAGCAGCTTCCCCTATACAGCAGGACATGGTATCATTTATTGAGTATGATGACTTTGGCAGGGAAATGAAATCCTGGCTACCGGGTGCAGTTGCTTCAGGGGCAAACGGGTCATTCCGTCCAATCAATACTTCCCTGGAAAATGAGATCAATCTCAGTTATCCGAATACCGAGACCCGGGCATTTACCGAACCCGTTTATGAACCATCCCCGTTAAACCGGATTCGGGAAGTTTATGATCCGGGCAAGGACTGGAAATTACAAGGACGTAGTAACAAGATCAATTACCAGACTAACCGTGAAGTTATAAGGTGTTACATTGTTTCGGGTAATAACCTGCAGACTACAACGGGCTATCCTGTCAATAGTTTGTATGTTACTCAATTTACCGATGAAGACGGAAACCAGAACACCGAATTTAAGGACAAGACAGGAAGGGTAATCCTGCAAAGGGCTTTCTCCAGCGAAGGAAACTGCGACACTTATTTTGTCTATGATGATTTAGGGAACCTGCGTTATGTGTTACCTCCCTTGGCTTCCCAAGCCGCTTCCAGCGGAACCTTTACTGAAACCACTCCGGCAATCGCCAATTATGCCTATATATACAGGTATGACTACAAAAAACGCTGTATTTCCAAAAAATTGCCCGGGACAGGATGGACACGTATGGTTTACGACCAGGCCAACAGGCTGGTACTTTCTCAGGATTCCGAACAAGCGAAGGCAAATAAATGGACTTATTCGATTTATGATAATCTGGGAAGGATCGCATTAGAAGGGGAACACCAGATCACCACCCCCCACGAAAACTTAGTAACCCAATTCAAAAACCAATTAGTGGTAACTAAAAGGGGATTCGGAAATTACCGTGGGGTTTACGAATACTGCCAGCCCGATGGTATTGTCATTGAGATAAACGGAAATAATGTACACAAGGCTTATTATTACGATAACTATTCCTGGGCTCCTTCCAATATGCGACAGGACGTTACTCCCGGAGGGTATCCCGTACCGGAATCTACTGTAATTGGGATGCTTACAGGAACCCTTGACAGAACATTGCAGGATCGGGGGATAGATCTATTTACCACCTTGTATTATGATTTCAAGGGGAATGTGGTAGGAACTCACAGGCATAATATTGTTTCAGGGATAGATCACGAGTACCTCTCCTACAGTTTCAGCAACCAGGTGGAGAAACGGCTATTGAAACACCAGCCTCCGGGACAAGCTCTCCTCACGGAAGAATATACTTACGAATACGACCATGCAGGTAGGATGGTCAAGAAGTTTTACTCTTTGAATAATGCACCTTCGATCCTGATGGCATCCTATAACTATAACAAACTCGGACAACCGGAAACCAAAAATACGGCCGGGCAGGAAACCACAAAGATGAGTTACAATGTCAGAGGATGGCTTACAGGAATAGAAGGAGCGAAAATGTCGGAACGGATCTATTACCAGGATGCAGGAAATCGGTATTTTAACGGGAATATCTCCCGGATCGAATGGAAAACCGGAAATACCACTCAGTTTGACGAATACACGTTCACATACGATCCATTGAGCCGGATGAAGGATGCCATATACAGGAAAGGGCAGGTAGCAAATTCCTACAATGAGAAGGCTACTTACGACAAACACGGGAATATCCTTACTCTGGAACGGTACGGTTTATTGCATACGGGTAATTTCGGAAAAATAGATGGGCTGACTTTCACTTACCAGAATACGAACCGGTTATTTAGTGTCACTGAAAGCCAGGGGAACCAGAACGCTGAAAACTTGATGGAATTTAAGAAAGACCTGATTAACAGCAGTAATAATTACGAGTATGATACCAAGGGTAGGCTGAGTAAAGATACAGGTAAAAAAATTTCCTCCATCAAATATAATTGGTTAGACTTACCACAGCTCATCAGTATGAATGGTAACAGCATTGAATACGTGTACGATGCTTCAGGCGTAAAGCACAGAGTTCAATATACACCGGCATCGGGCAATCCCCTCAAACGTGAATACCTTGCCAACAAGATTTATGAAAACGGAATATTGAAGATGATATTAACCGAAGAAGGGTATCTTTCTTACGAGAATTCTGTTTTCAAATATTTTTATTATCTAAAAGACCACCTGGGAAGTAACCGGGTTGTGATAGATGCCAATGGGCAGGTAATACAGACAACATCTTATTATCCTTTTGGAGCTCATTTCGGGGAAAGTACCAACAGTGAGAAGCAACCTTACAAGTACAACGGTAAAGAACTGGATCGCTCCTATGGATTGGATATCTATGATAACAGCGCCAGGCTTTATGATCCGGTGATCGGACGATTCCAAACAATGGATCCGCTGGCCGAGAAATATTATTCCATTTCACCGTATGCCTATTGTGGAAACAACCCTATAACAAGAGTAGATAAAGATGGAAGAGAGTGGACTTATGCTATTGGAGATAATGGTCATACAACAATCAATGTGGCATTAAATTTTTACATTTCAGGAAATTATACAGCTGCTCAAATAAATGCTTATAAAAATGCTATTGCAACCCAATTTCACAATACCATATATGAGTCTTCTGGAGGAACAATGTCAGGCTCTGTTACTTTCCATGAAGGAAATGCAAATATTGTACAATCATTGTCTTTGGGAAAATTGAATGGTAATATCGGCGGAATCACCACTTATTTTGGTTCTTCTGTGAATTTGTTTAATCCTACAGGAGAATTAAGGTCGCTTTCCAATATAGGTTCAGACGCTATACATGAAATGTTGCATACATTAAGATTAGAACATCCATTTGAAGTAACCCAAACAGCAGACACAGAATTATTAAGAGTAGCACCTAATTCATTTGTCTCAACTTATAGAACAGACAAGAATATAGTGAATAATGCTATGAGTTATCCAATGATAACTATTGACGGAATGAAAAGCAGCAATCAAAATTCATTGACAAAAGGACAGTTGAATTTTATGCTAAATGAGATAAATTTACAAAACCAAGGATATGGTTTTACTCCAAAATATAATTCTACATTAACTCTCGAACAAAACGCTGATTTATACAAAAAATATTATGAAAACTATTGGCTTAATACTCCCGGAACGCCTGTTGGTAATCAATAAATTCTGTTTATTGATTTTTACGACATTTTGTTTTTATTCTTGCCATTCAGTAAAAGGGCAACAGAAAAATGACTTCGTAAAATACGATAGCTTAACACAGCAAAATGTATATGTTTTTGTTGAAAAAATGCCTTACTATAAAGGTGGAGAAGTGGCCTTTATATCTGATTTTAACGGAAAATTCCAATATGATTTTTCCAAAAGCGAAGAAGAACTAATACAAACAAAATTGCAAGTCCAGTTTATCATTGATACTAGAGGCCATTTAATAGGTGCGAGAATTTACAACAAGAATGCAACAGATAAACTTACCTCTTTTGAAAAAGCAGGGTTAAAAGCATTAAACTCAATGCAAAATTGGCAAAAAGGATTTCATAAAGATAAGGCTGTCAATGTAATATTGACAAAAACAATACATATAGATCTGAATAAATAATATGTAAGAATAGCATCAACAATATTATGTTTTTGTATTACGAAAACCCTTGAGACATGGTTTAAGAGGAATTTCTCACAATAGAAGTGAGATGACCTGTTTTCTTCAACGTTTTTCGGCAACTTCACTTTCTATATTGGAGGATAATGGTTCATTATCCTCCAATATAGAAAGTGGTTAATCTGACATCATTGTGTTCATCTCTTCTGAAAGTATCACTGTTGATACCTATTTTTTACCTACATCCACTTGGGCAAGTTTTTCTTTTCCTTACCCGCATCGCCATTCCGTACGGACGATTGGAAATAATACTATTACATAAAAATAGCAGTCGAATAGAAAATACTATAAAATAAGCAGGGCAAACGCATCTAATTTATGATAAGATTTATTAGGTATCGATTATCCCATCCTGCTTTTAATCTTTTCCCGTGCACTCCGACTTTGGCTGTCTTATCGTTTTTCAACAGATTTAAAGCTATTCTGTTTAACAAGGAGTAGTTTTGTGCGGCAAATCCGCTCCTCTTGCGGCTGTGATCTTCATTGAACCCAACATCAAGCACCCAATGCAGGGAGTTCTCGACTGCCCAGTGTGCACGTACGGATCGGTTTATCAATCCGGCATCTGCCGGGAGACTGCTAATGTAAAGGCGTGTCTCTTTTTCTGTCTTTGCTGTACTTTTAATGTAACGTTCCGATTCTATTTTTATCAGACAGTTTAACGCACTCCACTCTTCTTTCGACTCAATCAATGACAAGTCTCTTATAACTGTACATCGACGAGTTTCAACCCGGCCATGCCCCGCATCCAATTGTTCATCAGAGCTATAAACAGGCAAGAAACGAAAAGAATCCTCTACCTGTTCCAGTAAATTTCCCTGATTACACTTGAGAGCCAACAGATAATCAGCTTCTTTTTCTATAATATTGGAGGCGACATCTTTCTGGCAGCCCATCGCATCGATAGTTACAATACATCCTTTGAGGACCAGCAATTCCAGCAGGCGCGGAATAGCCGTTATCTCATTGCTTTTCTCATCGACTTTCACCTGTCCTAATACAATATGATTGTCTGTGGCCCATGCGCTGACCATGTGAACGATATTCTTACTGCCGGAGTCACGTGTACCACGCATCGATTTACCGTCAATAGCAATGACTTCATGCTCACTCAAATCAGCTACGGAACGTGTCCATTCTACAAAACAAATCGCCAACTCGTCGGGATCCAAGGCTGAGAATACACGATTAAATGTATCATGTGAAGGTATACCACCGGGTAATGCAAGAAAGGTTTTCAGCCATTCCTCTTTGGCTGTACCAAACTCTTCCATCTCATTCCAACCCTCTGCACCACAGATGATGGAGGCTATAGCTATGAATAAAATATCGTCAAGACGATGCTCACGGGTACGTTCAACACGAGGATCCGTTAAGGACGAAAAATAAACAAGAGGACTTTCCATAAGGCGTTTTGGACGGAAAGATAATACTTTCTAACATATTAACAAGAATATTTAGATGCGTTTGCCCTGCAAAAATAAGTTGATTTAGTTGATAAGTTAATTTATTTCCGTATCTTTGCACTCTGAACAATCGAGTTTATATTGTATATCTTTCTTTACAATGTTTTTTCTGTTTTTTTAGACAGGTATTCCCATCGTCAAAATCGACAACAAAATCAACTTACTTGTTTTTATTATTTACAAGTCGCGAAATGTGTTCCACAGATATCGTGACACAATTTTGCAAATAAAATGAAATTCATTTTTTATCAGTAATCCGGAAGTAAGATTTTCGGTTATTCAAGGTGGGTGAGTATAAGAATCTTCGGCGACTATCTGAATAAATGCTTCCCCACTAAATTATATAATACAAATTAAAAAAGACTGCTGATATGGCAGCTAAAAACTTATGACATTTAAAGAATTAAAAATAGTTGAGCCTATATTAAGAGCTCTGAAAGAAAAAGGATATGAAAATCCTACACCCATACAAGAACAAGCAATTCCTCCTGTTTTGGGAAATCGTGACTTATTAGGCTTAGCGCAGACAGGAACTGGTAAAACTGCAGCATTTGCAATACCTATCATTCAACGATTACACTTAAATAAATCAATAGGTAAAAAACGGGAAATAAAAGCATTGATTCTTACCCCTACACGGGAATTGGCCATCCAGATAAATGAATGTTTCCACGATTATGCCAAATATACAGGTTTGCAGCATACTGTAATATTCGGAGGAGTAAATCAAAATCCTCAGGTACAGAAACTAAAACGCGGAGTAGATATCCTGATTGCAACTCCCGGACGACTATTAGATTTAATGAATCAGAAAATTATCAGTTTAGATGCCATTCAGCATTTTGTGTTGGATGAAGCTGACCGGATGTTGGACATGGGCTTTATTCATGATATCAAACGCCTATTACCCAAGCTTCCGAAGAAAAAACAAACGCTTTTCTTTTCGGCAACGATGCCTACTTCTATCGCGACTCTTTCTCGTTCCATTCTATATAATCCGGTAAAGATAGAGGTTGCTCCCGTATCATCGGTAATCGATACGATAGAACAATATATCTATTTTGTAGAAAAACCGGAGAAGAATGATTTACTTATCGGCCTGCTCAGAAAAGACAAGACAAAGTCAGCTCTCATATTTTCCCGCACAAAACATGGAGCCGACAAAATCGCCCGGATACTTTGTAAAGCAGGAATAGGTAGTGCGTCTATTCATGGAAATAAATCGCAAAATGCCAGACAGCGGGCATTATCTGATTTCAAATCAAGCCATATACAAGCGCTTATTGCAACTGATATTGCCGCCAGAGGTATTGATATCAATCAACTGGAATTGGTTATAAATTATGACCTGCCGGATGTCGCAGAAACCTATGTTCATCGCATTGGGCGGACAGGACGTGCCGGACATAGTGGTACAGCACTGACTTTTTGCTCCACTGAAGAATATATTATGGTTAAAGATATTCAAAAGCTAACCGGCAAGAAGTTGAATACAGTTTCTGTTCCTGCATAAATCATAAGAACTAAAACTATAAAAATAATAATTGTCTATGGCTATATTATTATATTATTTAATAAAAAAGAATGAACATTTATGTATCAAATCTAAACTTTAGCACAACAAGCGAAAGTTTACAAGGATTATTTGCAGAGTATGGCGAAGTAACCTCCGCTAAAATTATCACAGACAGAGATTCCGGAAGATCGCGTGGTTTTGGTTTTGTGGAAATGTCTAATAACACAGAAGGCAATAGTGCCATTTCAGATTTGCATGAAACAGATTTTGAAGGTAAAACAATCAGTGTAAATATTGCTCGTCCCAGAGTAGAAGGGAATAACAATGGTTATGGTAACCGTGGAGGCCGCTGAATTTTATTAATCCTATCATCTGGATGGATGCGATTCTCCACTGTTTTTGCGATTGTCCTGGCTGGAGTTTTTCCTAAGTAGGGACATTCAGTAAATATATAAAAAACTGTCGATAGTTAAAAAATCGGCAGTTTTTCTATTATCAGGGTGATTGTTTTTTCATATCCTAAACAATTTTCAGTAATTTTCCCATTGTTTCATTGTATTTTCATAGATTTAGGGTACAGTATTTCATGCCAATCGGTTGATTGACAGATTTATTTATTGTTTTAGGACTAAGCTGTCTGTTTCAGCCGGGTGCTTTGGCCAGGGCCGATCTTCGATTCCACTTTAGCTATCATTCTAACAGCATTAGCCGTATGTATGCCGAAAAATATCCAGAGGATCTCCGTCGATTTGGTTCGTGCTTTGACTTTTCCAAGAGAGTAATGTTGTTTTTCTGTCCCAAAACTGCCTTCCAAACGAGTGGAACGCTCTTTGTTAAGCAAGTTCTTCATTTGCTGGGCCTGAGCTTCATTCGAAGAAGCTCTTCCCTTGCGGATGAAGGAAGTGACAATCCCTCTTTTGGAACAGTACTTGCGATTGTAGTTGGTAGCATAAATCCGGTCAGCAGCCAGATGAGTCACCCGTTTATGAAAAAGGGTTTGCTGTTTATGGATACACGCTGGAATACGGATACCTTCGTTGAAGGCATCAAAACTCAGGTGTTCAATGAAATTGATACCATCCACCTGGATCGTATTGATTTTTGCACCGAACTCCACACGCCTGGTTTCCTTTCCACGGACAATCGGACGGATATAATCCTTATCTATACTCACAATCAATCCTTTCACTTCACCACCCTCAAAACGAACCCTTTGTTGATATAAGACTTTGCGGATGATTGATAAACGTTTATGAAAACGACTCGGGAGTTCCAGACGGGAACGATTCGTCTTCACGGTTTCTTCCAATATATCAATCAGCTTGTTTAATAAATGTAACAGGCTACGTTTCAATACCCGGGTTTCGCTTTGGCTGCGTTTGCGTTTCTTCGAGTAGACATGGTAACGACGGCTCTGCTTGTCATACTTGCTCCTTGGCATCCTTCCCTTGAGATACCTGATGATGACTTTCAACTGGTGGTAGACCCAGGAAACCCCTTCCCACAAGAGCTTTACATCGGTTGGAAAACGGAGCGAGCTTTCGTAGCAGGTAGCGTCGGTCATCAGTACCGAAGTATTCTCCAGATAGGGTTTCCAGTGTTTGGAGAGTATACTCTGAAGCGCATCAATATCCATTTTACAGGCTATTTCACAACGAATATCGCTCACGATCTTAAAGTTGCTTAAGGGGTTTAATGGATTGATCCGTACGCCGCAAAAGAACTGGTAGTGAATGTTTGCATTTAACTGAGAGATCAGATCCTGATCCGACAGGTTGGTATACGACTTAAGCAGCATCAGAGCTATTTTTCCTTCCGGTGAAAAATAGGAGTCACGACCCAAAGCACTCTCTTTAAGTCCTAATTCACTGGCCAAGCTGCCTAATGGAAATAAATCATAAATCCGACCCAGTTCACTGGTAAGAAAACTTTGGTGATAATCACGGTAAATATCAAACTCGGTGAAACCAATCGTGGGGTGTAATTCGGAAATTTTTTGTATCTTGCGCATATCTTTTGGTTTTAGTTTCCCCGATTTTGGCTTCCAATCCGTATTTTCGGGGCAATACACAAAGATACTAAAAATCCCAACCTTCTCATTACGAATCGGTTGGGATTTTTTTCTTTTTTAATGAATGGCCCTAAGTATATGCTTACCTTTATCTTTTTAGGGGGATAACCATATTCCAGGTTTTTTCAAAATTCCATGGGCCGGGCCCCGTTCCGGTCGCAGCAAACAAATAGGCCGGCTTTCCTTTTTCAAACAGCAAAAAAGGTCGCTCGAAATTGGCCTGTATGGTAGTAGAATGATCATTCCATAATATCTTGCGGGAATAGGCTTTCACGGGATCTGATAATTTCCAGTCAATTCCGTCTCCGGAGGTTGCGTGTATTCCTCCTCCCTCTTCACCACATATATGCCCGAACCGGTCTTTCATGATCAGTTCATAATGATCGTCCGCCCACCAGACAAACGGATCTTCTACATCATTGTCTTTATTATCATCCGTATCAAACCGGAAAATCGGTTTGTCGGACAAACGACGGTATTCTCCCTGCGGATGTGTCGCCTCGGCCGCCCCAAGCAATAACGGCGGACGGGAACTAAACTGTGATGACTTATAAATAAGCAGGATCTTGCCTGTTTTAGGATTAACTACCGGAGAAGGATTGGTGGTAATAGTCGCGTCCCAATGCCCGGGCCTTGGTTCGATAACAGGCCTGTCCATTCGTTCCCAGGGGCCATACAAGGATTTGGAACTTGCTACTCCGATTCGTTTATTCATCCAGGCCCTTTCAAACCAGTCATCTTCCCATTGGCATCCGGCGGTAGGTACAGGGAAGTCATAAGTCGTGCCGAAATAATACAAATAATAGACTCCGTCAAAAAAAATAATGCGCGGATTATGAGTTACCAAACCGTCAAAATATTCCGCACCCCGTACCGGCAAAGCCACATCCGAAAAAACGTAAGGTCCCTCAGGCGTATCCGACACAGCATGCACGACTTCCGAATTTGTAACCCAGGCCCCAAAACCCAGATCCTTTGCCCAACGATCCGCGAACATGTGATATTTACCATCATCCCCCTTCATTACAGACGAACCCCATACCCAGTAATCATCCATCGCAAACCCTCCTCCTACCGGCGCAGGCAAAAGATTATCAATAAAAGCTTCCGGCTTAACCGTCCGGCATGATGAAGGTAAAATTGTTAAAGCCAACGCACCATAGGTTGACTGCTTAATAAAACTCCGACGCGATATATTCATATTGTTTTTATTTATAAAAAACTTCAGACTTTTAAAAACACATTCTTTTTATATAAGAAATACAGGAATATCCAGCATACAACGATATATCCCGTAGCATTTATCAAATTCGCCCACACTTCCGGAAATTTACCGGCTAATCCGCCAAAAAAGAAATTTGCAGGTTGAGAAAAATTGATAATTTTCTGCGCCAGATAAATAGTAATCGAATTCATGCCGACAACACGAAAGAACAATGTCCAGCGGCGATATCCTTTTACATCGATAATATAATAGAACAAGGCAAACAAAAAGAGAGAATACGCTGCCACAACACAAACAAAAGAACTGCTCCACAACATTTTATTGATAGGAAAAACATAACTCCACAACAAGCCGATTATTAAAAGAGCAAAGGCCGCCGCAATCATATAGAGTACCTTTCGATTATCCGAAATACTATCTGAACTACGTATAAACTGTCCGGTAAACATTCCCAACATGGCCGTAACGATCGCGGGCAACGTACTCAACAAGCCTTCCGGATCAAAATAATTATCTCCATAAATCAATCTTCCCGGTAACAAAACGCGGTCAACCGCACCTACCAGATTATTTTCGAACGAATAAGGATCCGAACCGCCGGGGATAAGCCACAGCAATAACCAGTAACCAACTAAAATTACAGCTGCTACAACAACTAAAACCTTAGGCTTGAACTTCATAAATAACAAAGCCGAGAACATCCACGCCAAACCTATACGTCCCAAAACACTGGCGCATCTCAGTGTTGAAAATTCTAATTTGAAAAGTCCGTTATAAACCATTCCCAGAAAAACAAGCATAATACCTCTTTTTACGACCTTAACAAGGATCTGTCGATCCGTCTTTCCGCCAGCCCGTTGCTTAGCGATTGAATACGGAAATGATATTCCCGCGATAAACAGGAAGAGGGGAAAAATCGTATCGTGATGTGAAAGTCCATTCCATTCGACATGACTCATCTGTGACGAAAGCCAGCCCATCGTGCCGGACGAAGGGAACAGATCACAAAAAGCGACTACCCATGCCGATAATCCCATAATAAATAGCATATCGAAACCTCTCAATGCGTCAAGAGATAAAAGCCGTTCTTTTTTATTCAATTCCGTTTTCATGTTTTATCAGTTTTATCCTACTTTCCAAACTTATAGATCTGCACTACAGCCCCGACATCATTAAAACGATTAGGGCTCTCGTCCAATAATTCAAACCGATAATCCTTATAGGTATCCCTCACTTTTTCAATATCCTTATCTGTAGAAAAGAAAAAACCTTCTTCAGGTTTCACTTCTTCAAACCTCATAAAGCCATTATTCAGATAAAAATTCGGACCATACAAGTTGGTATATTTACGCAGGTCATTTACCACATACATATTCCCTTTCTTCAAAGGGTACTTATCTTTGATTTCATTGATGAAAGGCTTTATAGATGTTCCGTCCTTGAATGCCGGTAACGCAACAGCATCCAATAATACATTACACATAAGCCATGCGCCAAAAACAGCATATAATATACCCATATACTGTTTCTTCCGAAGCTGAACAACCAATATGCCAAAAACGCCTAAAAGCGCTGTCAACACAGTTATATATAGTGCCGTGGGAGTAGACAAGGCTTTGCCTATTAATGATACATGGAATAGCGTTTTTTCCTTATGAGCAAAGTTTGATACAATGTCCTGCAAGTCAATCAGTCCCACCAGCGAAAATATTGAAAGTAATGCCACAAGACCCGTAATTACCGCAATGAAAATGCCAAACGCATAATTTGCCTTAGTGTGTCTTGTTACAAAAGAATACATATATTGTCCGAGGAAAACGGCTATAAACGGATAGGCCGGCATCAGATAAGGCCCCCGTTTACTCATGGGAATACAGTAAAAGAAGATAATAAGGACAAGAGAAACCAGTGAAAAGAGTTTTCCTCTTTCCATCGCTAACATACGCTGCCACAAATTACCCGGACGTTTAAATACGAATTTAACAGTAAAAGCAGAAAAGAGCAAGAACAGCGTCCAGGGCATAAATCCCGATATCAAGAAAATAAAGTTATACCAGAAGGGGTGTTCATGCCCCAAATTATAATGCAGTTTGGCATTATCACTTCCCAAAAAACGGCCAACGTTTTCTCCCAAAACCAAATCAAGAAAAGCAGGCCCTTCCTGCAAATATGCAGCATAGTACCAAACCAACAGCGGTATCAATGAAAGTATCCCTATCAACAGGCATTTCCAAACAACAGTTATGAATTTCCGGTGGATAAGTAAGAGGTAAACTCCGAAAACGAATAAGGGTAGAATAACCCCGACAGGCCCTTTTGTTAACGCAGCCCCACCGAGTAAAAGCGGAATAGACCAAGGCAGTCCTTTCAATTGTTTATATTCGGCCCAATAGAATAAACGGATCAGCCCACAAACCATAAAGGCTGTTAAGACCATATCTACCCGTGAGGTCATGGCGGAACGATGAATTTCAAAACAGGAAATGAATATCAGGATAGCTGCAAGCGATTCGCCCTTTCCCATGAACTTCCTGAAGAATCCGAAGCAGCACCCCACCATCATGATGAAGGCGATTGCCGACGGAAGACGGGACGTAAATGGTGTCACCTCCCCTCCGGGCATTGAACTTATCGCTATCATCCAGTGCATAAACGGTGGTTTGTAGGCTATCTCATCGGCATAGACATAAGGTAAGATCCAATTCCCTTCATAAAGCATAGAAATTGCGACCGATGCTTCACGGGGTTCACCTTTCGTATAGTATTCACCCAAGCCAATCCAAGGTAGTGTGCTCAGGGTTGCGATGAGTAAAACGATGAAGAATAAGTTCCTTGAAGATATTGAAGATAAGGCTTGCCACATATTTAAGTTAATTAAAATTAATCTGATCTTTAATAATATATTCGGGTCGTCCTTTGATTTCATCAAAAAGTACGCCTATGTATTGTCCTAAAGCTCCGATTGTCAGGAGTTGAATGCCTCCAAAGAAAATGATAAGGATCATTATTGAGGTAAATCCGCTTTCTGCGTGTGTAAACCCAAAAAGTTTACCAAAGAAATACCAACAAGCAAGTACCAATCCAACCAATACAACTAAAACTCCAAGAGCAAGGGCTACTTGTAATGGTTTTTTTGAAAAATAGAGTAATGCCGTCATGGCAAACTTTATCATTTTCCGCAATGGATACTTTGTTTCCCCCGCAAAACGTGCATGTCTTTCATAATAAAAAGGAGCCTGCTTGAAACCGAGCCATGAAATCAGCCCGCGAATGTATTTCCCCCGTTCATGCAGTTTATTAAATTCCCTGACCACATGAGCATCTATCAAACGGAAATCACCTGTGTCTATCGGAAATTTAACTTCGGTAAGCATATTGAGCATCCGGTAGAATAAGTTAGCGGTAACTTTCTTGAAGACTCCCTCTCCCTCCCTTTTTTTACGAACGCAATATACCACGTTTACATTTTGTTCTTCTTTACAGCGAATTAAATCGGGTATAATTTCCGGAGGGTCCTGAAGGTCGGCATCTATAATTACAGCCATATCGGCAGTGCAATGGTTAATCCCCGCTGTTACAGCCGCCTGGTGTCCAAAATTACGCGAAAAATCAATAATTTTCACATTTCTGTCAACTTCCCCTATTTCGCGTAATATATCCAACGTTTCATCCTTACTGCCATCATTAATAAATGTAATTGTCGATTCAACTCCATCTATTTTCGTTAGTACTGAATGCAGCCGTTCGTATGTCTCCCTAATCACAAGAGCCTCATTATAACATGGGACAATTACATTAAGTGTTTTCATGAATTCTTGATTTATTAAAAGTATAATATTTGTTAAGAAGAAAATTACATACTGAGTAAATGACAATCCCAATCAGTTGACAGATATATGCAGATGTAAAAACAATTACACTGTTTAGCCACAACACCACTCCCAATTGCAGACAGTAACAAATTCCAAAAGTTATCATAAATCGTAACAAGCTACCTTTCCAGCTTGATTTACTTTCGAATGTCCAGTTCCTGTTCAAAATAAAACTATTAATCATTCCAACCAGGTATCCTATCGCGTTTACTATAAACATGATAAATGCAGAAGGTCGTTCCTTACTGCTCCCATCTGATAGGATATATAACAGAATCCAAATAATAGCAGCCGTCAATAATGTATTTAATATACCAACCAATCCATACTTGACTACTTGCTTCAAAAATATGTTTCTTTTCTTCATCAATGGATATTCAAAAATTTGTCATGCATAAACTATGCGATTTTGAAATAAACCTGAAATATACATTATTTTAACAGGAATATTACTCGATAGCAACAACTTCTATCATTTGCAAAACAAAAGTATATCAAATTTATCTCTATTCCTAAAAAACATCAAGAAACTGTTTTGAATTTACTCTTCATCCGTCATTTTATAACCGAATCCGTAAATGGCCTTAATTTCCAGAACCGCACCTGCGGACTATAGTGTAAGTCAAGAACAAAACTGAACAGGATGTCCGATATCGAACACTAACAAACAATAAAAACAACTAATAAACAACACCTTATACATTTGGCACACCATTTGAATATATTCTTGCAAAATTCAAACAGAAATAAAATGGATCGCGAAATACCAAAAGAAGTAAAAAGAAAAAAACTTCGTCAGCAGATTATAAAAATAAGCGCCGGTATCACCGGATTTATCGTCCTTATCGTATTTATTACATCAATCATGCAAACGACCCTCAAACGCAAGGATTTGCAGATTTCAAAAGTCGACCGGGGAGTAATTGAAGTATCGGTAAGCGCTTCAGGAAAAGTAGTTCCGGCCTTTGAAGAAATAATAAATTCTCCGATAAACTCACGCATTGTTGAAATTTATAAAAAAGGGGGAGATTCGGTCGACATCGGAACCCCAATACTGAAATTAGACCTGCAATCCGCCGAAACCGAATATAATAAGTTATTGGATGAAGAACAGATGAAGCGTCTGCAATTGGAACAGCTACGGGTAAGCAACCAGGGCAAACTATCCGAAATGGAAATGAAACTGAAAGTATCGCACATGGAAGTGAACCGTAAAGAAGTAGAATTACGCAACGAACGCTATCTCGATAGCCTTGGAGCCGGTACGACAGACAAAGTACTTCAGGCCGAACTCAGTTATAACGTCGGACAACTTCAATTGGGCGAAGACGAACAAAAATACAAAAACGAACAAGCCTTATCAGATGCCGAACTGAAAGTAAAAGAATTGGAATTAAGTATTTTCCGCAAAAGCTTAGCCGAAACAAAACGTACGCTAGAAGACGCACAGATACGCTCTCCGCGCAAGGCGATCCTCACCTATGTAAACAATGAAATAGGCGCGCAGATACAGCAAGGAAGCCGCGTCGCCATTGTTTCCGACTTAACGAATTTCAAAATAGAAGGAGAAATAGCGGATACTTACGGAGACCGTATAGCTGCTGGGAGCAAAACCGTTATAAAAGTCGGAAACGAAAAATTGAACGGTATCGTAAGCGAGGTCACCCCTCTATCTAAAAACGGTGTTATTTCCTTTACCGTCCAGTTGGAAGAAAGCAGCCACAAACGACTACGTTCGGGTCTTAAAACCGATGTATATGTGATGAACGCGATAAAAGACGATGTGATGCGCATCGCAAACGCTTCCTACTACATGGGAAAAGGCGAATACGAATTATTTGTGATCAACGGAGACCAGCTTCTGAAACGGAAAGTCATTCTTGGAGACAGCAATTTCGAATATGTAGAAGTCGTCAGCGGCCTGCAGGAAGGCGACGAAGTCATCGTTTCGGACATGAGCGACTACAAAGAAAAAAACAAACTCAAAATGAAGGATTAAAAAAATCAATTATGATAAAACATTATTTCAAACAAGCATTGCAAATGCTGAAGGAAAACCCTTTAGTGAATACCATTTCCATTCTGGGAACAGCCTTATCTATTGCCATGATATTAGTAATCGTTCTGGTGTTTCAAATCAATAACGCCGGATATGCACCGGAATCAAACCGCAGCAGAATGCTATATGTCCCCGCGACAGAGGTCTATTGCGAAGCAATAACAACAAGGAACAGAGGTTCTATGTCGGTAGAAGTCGTGAAAGAATGTTTTTATTCGCTCCAAACGCCGGAAGCCGTTACGGCTAAAACAAACATAAAACGCCCTGTCTCGCTTCCTGAGGAACGTCTGTTTGCCGAATATGATATAACATACACCGATACCGGATTCTGGAAAATATTCGACTTCCGCTTTATAAAGGGAGCGCCATTCACTACTGCGGATTTTAATTCAGGACTTCCACGAGCCGTAATTTCTGATGAAACAGCCCGCAAGCTATTTGGAACCACCGATGTGATTGGAAAAAACATTGTTTTTGACTATATAACATACACCATCTGCGGAGTTGTCAAACAAGTCAATACTGCAGCAAAACAAGCATACGCAAATATCTGGATACCATACACCTCAAAAACAGGACTTATTGAACAGGGGTCTTCTTATGAAAATATGACAGGGTCTTTCGATATTGTCATGCTGGCAAAAAAAAACACTGACTTTAAGGCCATTAAGACCGAACTAAATAAACAAACAGAAATATATAACACAACAAAACAAGATTGCAAAGTTAGTTTTATGGGACCTATTACACATGTGGATATAGCAATAGGCTCTGAAGGTTTCAGGAAAGTTTCCTTGAAGGATTATCTGGTAGATAGAGGGTCCATTTTGTTGTTTCTTCTTTTAATCCCGGCAATCAACCTGATTAGCGTCGTGCTATCATCCGTCAAAAAAAGACGTGGAGAAATAGGATTACGAAAAGCGTTCGGAGCGACAAAAAAGGTTATCATACGACAAATCCTATTTGAAAACATGATACTTACCGGTATAGGTGCAATTATCGGTTTCGGACTTTCATTCATATTCCTGTATCTGAGCAGGTCTTTCATGCTACCGGAGGGAGTGTTGCTCACAGCTGATATGCTGTTTAAACCCGGACTATTTATAGCCGCTCTGTTCTTCGCCTTTATGCTAAACCTGCTGAGCGCCGGGCTTCCTGCCCTGAACATAACCCGCCAACAAATTGTAGAAGCATTAAATGACACAAATAAGTAAAAAAAACAAGATATGATTAAGCATCTGTTAAAAATAATCTGGTCGCAACGAAAAATAAATAGTTGGATCTTCGCAGAGTTGATCGTGGTAATATGCGCAGTCTGGTGGATGACCGACCAATTCTATGTAGATACGCAGACATACTACTCTCCAATGGGATATGACATCTCAAATTCCTGGCGTTTCAAATTAGACTTATTCGGTTCCGGAGCAGCGGAATATGTATCCGAAGAAAATTATACTTCATCAAGCGGTGAAGACCTTACCAAATTACAGCAACAGATAAAACAACATCCTGCAGTCGAAGATGTATGCATCTCTTTCTATTCAGCCCCGTACTCATTCGGAAATTCCTGGACGGGTATCGAACCGGTAGACGGAGATACAACATTTCGCGAACAAAGTTTTCAATGCAGGTATGTTTCACCGGAATATTTTGATATGTTCCGTATAACGGATCTTCAAGGAAATTCTATTACCCGGCAGGTAGAAGGCAAGCATAATCCAGTTATCGTATCGGAAGATATGGCTTTGAAATTTTTCCATACCAAAGATGTCCGCGGAAAACAAATTAAATACCCAAGCGGAAATAGCGAAAGCATGACAATTGCCGCCGTGTCTATTCCTTATCGGGACAACGGATTCCTGCGAAGCGAAGCTTTCTTTTATAAACTGATTACTCCCCAAAACATAAAAGATTATTTCGATGGAAATTCTGCGAAATATGCGGAATTTTGCGTACGGATGAAACAGCCTTTTTCACAGGAAGAAATGAACGATTTCCTTCGTGAAATGGGTGACCGGCTAATTGTCAATAACCTGTATGTATACAGCGCCAGCTCCATCGAATATTACCGGGACATAAGAATAAGCGGAAAAATTGACACGCAAGACCAAAAACTCTCCCTGATGGTCTTTTTACTGATAAATGTTCTTTTCGGTATCATAGGAACCTTTTGGCTACGCGGACAATCACGCCGCGCGGAGGTAGGGCTACGCATCGCTCTCGGCGCCAATAAGATGAACATAAAATACTTTATGTATATGGAGGGGCTACTGATTCTTTTCCTAACAATACCTCTCACACTTGCATTTGCACTCAATATAATTTTCTTAGATATACCCGATACCTATCGACTGCCCTATACAATCGGTCGCTTCCTGATCACCTATTGCGGAACTTACCTGCTTCTGTCGGTGATGATCTGCATCGGCATCTGGCTCCCCGTCCGAAAAACAGAACAAATTGCTCCTGCGGAAGCATTGCATTACGAATAATTTCAAACCAAAATAAAAAAAGTCATGATTAAATTAACAAATCTGGAAAAAATTTACCGTACGAAAGAAATTGAAACGGTAGCATTGGAAAATGTAAACTTAGAAGTATGCAAAGGTGAATTCCTTTCTATCATGGGCCCTTCAGGTTGTGGTAAATCTACTTTATTAAACATTATGGGACTATTGGATACCCCTACGACCGGAATCATCGAAATTGACGGAATCAACACCTCCCACATGAATGACAAAGAACAGGCGGCATTCCGGAATAAACAATTAGGATTTGTCTTCCAGAGTTTTCATCTGATCAACTCGTTAAACGTTCTCGACAATGTGGAATTACCGTTGCTTTACCGCAAAGTATCGTCTTCTGAACGGCGCAAAATAGCAAAAGAGGTGCTGGAAAAAGTAGGATTAAGCCATCGCATGAAGCATTTTCCGACGCAACTTTCAGGTGGACAATGTCAGCGTGTAGCCATCGCCCGTGCCATCATCGGAAATCCCAACATTATTCTTGCCGATGAGCCAACAGGTAACCTCGATAGTAAAATGGGAACCGAAGTCATGGATATCCTGCATACACTGAACAAAGAAGACGGGCGTACGATTGTCATGGTCACACATAACGAAGACCAAGCCAAACAAACAAACCGCACCATCCGTTTCTTCGACGGACGGCAAGTACAATAAGTAGTAATAACATCATAAAAGACATTCTCCATGAGGCTTTATTTCATACAGGCGATCGCAAACATCCGGGAAAACCCGCTGGCGAGCTTCCTTGTCATTCTGGGAACATCCTTATCTGTATCTATGATGCTGGTATTGATCTTGGTGTTCCAGATAAAAACATCCTCTTTCGCACCGGTGTCGGAACGCCACAGGCTCCTTTACCTCGGACTTATCGAAGGTCTCGATGAAAAAGGGAGCGGATACTTTGGCGGAGGAGCCATGGGATACCGTGTAGTAAAGGACTGCTTCTATCCGATGAACTCTCCGGAGAAAATCACGGCTGTATCCGCTAACACTTATTCCAAGCGAACCGCCGTACCAGGAACGAAAACGATCCGGGAATGCGACGTCCGGTATGTAGACGCCTCTTTCTGGAGCGTATTCGATTTTCGGTTCATTAATGGAAAACCGTTTGAGGAAGCTTCGTTTGATTCTGCCATACCTGTTGCCGTTATATCCGACCGGGTCGCCCGCGAATTTTTCGGAACAACAGAAGTTGCAGGGAAAACAATCCAATTAGATTATGTAGATTACGCCGTGCAGGGAGTGGTTGCCTCCGTAAGCAAAGCCGTAGATGAAGCGTATGGCGAGATATGGATCCCCTATTCTGTAAACGAAGCGATTATGAAGGGCGATTTTGTTGAAGGAATCGGAGGACAACTACAGGTATTCTTCCTCGCCAAATCAACTGCCGACTTCGATAAAATCCGAAAAGAAGCGCAGAGCAGGATAGAAAACTTCAATTCCGGACAGGAGAGATACAAAGCCAATATATGGAAACAACCCATCACCAATGTACAACGTATGTTTTACTTTGTTCAGGGCGACCGGGTGCATGGAAACGTAACCGGAATGCTACTATTGGCGGCCCTGTTTCTATTATTACCAATATTCAACCTGCTGGGGATCATGATTTCACAAAATCAGAAGCGCCGTCCGGAAATCGGTTTACGAAAAGCCTTCGGAGCAACCACCATCCGAATCGTCAATCAAATATTGGCCGAAAATTTCATTATAACACTCATCGGAGGCTTTATCGGACTTTTTCTGTCGATTCTCTTCTTTTTTATCGCCAAAGACGGACTGCTCGAACGCACAGATGTCACCCTTCAACCGGGTATGATACTAAAGCCGGTCTTTTTTCTGACAACCCTAGTTGTGTGTTTGCTGATAAACCTGCTATCGGCCGCCATTCCGGCCTGGAGAACCGCGCGCCAGCAAGTAACTGATTCACTAAACGCAAACATCTGATTACCACTCATTAAGTCATGATAAAGCATATCTTCAAACAAATATGGACGGAGCGTCGTCAGAATAGCTGGATTACAATAGAGCTGATCGTTGTTTTCTTCTTTTTACTGATCGCAAGTGATTTTATGTGGCTAAGGGCAAAGACCTATTACGAACCGACAGGGTTTGATATTGAAAATACATTTGTTCTCGCCTTAAAACAATTAGAACCGATCGCACCCGATTACATCAGCCCGGAAGAGAATCCGCAAACGCCGATGGATGACCTTTCCAACCTTATCAGCCGGATCAAAACTTATCCGGATATTGAAACCTACGCTCTCTCCTATCATGCTTTACCCTATTCTATGGGAGGCGTATGGAACTCATTAAGAGCTGATTCTATTCATACCAATACAATTCGTCAAAGGACGGTAACACCCTCCTATTTCGATGTATTCCGGATACGGACGGCAAATAACGAACCGCTCCGCGCTGAAAACGCCGGACATAAAGAAATCGTACTGACCGAAGATATGGCAAATCGTCTCTTCGGAAGCGCGCAACAGGCTCTCGGAAAAGATGTATATTACAGTGAAAGTAACGAGGAGGACACGCCCTTTCGGATTATCTCGGTCAGCACCCGCTATAAGCGTCAGGAATTCTGGCCTTATGAAGGTGGTTTCTTTGACATGCTCACCCTGCCGGAACTCGAAAAATGGGTTGAGAAAAACAACGTGACACACATCAACATCTGTGTACGTGTCCGTCCGGGAAGCGCGAAACATTTTGAACAAAATTTCATCACGGATATGGGCGACCGTTTAAAAGAAAACAACCTGTACGTTTCTTCAATCATACCTTCCGAAAAGCTGCGGGACGAAGTGGTCGGCAAACGCGTTCAAACAGAAATCATGCCGATGGCGTATGTGATGATATTCGTCCTGATTACCGTTTTCTTAGGCGTTTTCGGCACCTTTTGGTTAAGAATCCGTCAGCGGACAAACGAAATTGGAGTGCGCATGGCGATGGGCGCCGGCAGAAGCGTTATTCGCCGTTCCATGGTTACGGAAAGCCTTTGCCTGATAACAATCGCCGTATTACCGGCTTTATTAGTCTACATCAATATGCTGCATGCCAATGTATTAGACACCTGGCGACTGCCATTCTCATTCGAACGTGTCACGGTTGTATTCGGGATCGCCCTGCTTGTCATGGTCATAATCGTCGGATGCGGAACCTCCTACCCCGCGCGTCAGGCAAGCCGGCTCAATCCGGTCGACGCTCTCAGAGATGAATAAACAATCCGTTAATATTAAAAATAAAAATATGCTATCACTCTATTTCAAACAAGCCTGGCAAATCCTGAAAAAGAATCCGTTTTACAGCATGATTTACATACTGGGAACAGGGCTTTCCATCGCGATGGTGATGGTATTAGCCATTATTTTTTATATTAAAATAGCGGATATTTACCCGGAAAAAACACGTAGCCGGTTATTAACCACAAAGATGGCGGAGGTTAAAATCGACGGAGGAGATTCAAGAGGCTCGTTCTTTCTTTCGCTGGAAACCGTCAAAAAATGTTTTTATCCATTACAAAGCGCCGAAGCGGTAGCCGCCGTTTATACAGACGACAGAGACGCGTTTGTTCAACCCGACGGCTCGGAAGAACAGATGCCCGCAACGGTCAAATACGTCGACAATGGTTTTTGGAAAGTTTTCTCCTTCTCTTTCATCACGGGAAGCCCTTTTTCCGAAGCTGATATACAGTCGGGAATACACAAGGTTGTTATAGCGGAATCTTACGCGCGCCGGATTTTCGGCACGACCGAAGTGATTGGAAACGACATCCGGGTCAATTTTGACGCGTACTATATCTGCGGAGTCGTCAAAGATGTTTCGTTTGCTACGGAAAACACATACGCCCAACTTTGGATTCCTTATACCGCCATCGAATACAGTAAAGCATGGGACGAGAATGAGTATCAGGGCGCATTAGGCGCGTTTGTTACGTATGTATTGGCGCCATCGATTGGAGAGGTTGGAAAGGTGAAGGCCGAAATACTCGAAAACATATCTAAATATAACGCGTCATTAGAAGGCGTTACTTTTTCTGTGATGGGGCAACCGGACAACCAATGGCAATCCGTTATCCGTTCCGCTGACAGCCGGTTGGATTTTGCGAAAGCATTACTCCAATATGGCCTCATCTTCCTGATTTTACTCTTAGTGCCGGCCATCAGCCTTTCGGGCATGGCCGATTCACAAATGGAAAGACGCTTATCAGAAATGGGTATCCGCCGTTCATTTGGCGCTCCGAAACATAAACTTCTAAACCAATTAGTAATAGAAAATCTACTTTTCACACTCATTGGCGGTATCGCCGGACTGTTCTTATCATACCTGATTGTCTTTATGGCGCAGGATTGGATTTTGCAGATTGGAATTGGCCAAGCCTATGCCAACTCTATCCCGGAAGGAACCGACATCATCCTGAGACCATCCATGATGATAAATTATCGGATTTTCCTGATTGCCTTATTTATATGCGTCGTATTGAATCTGCTGATTACCATCATACCGGCCTGGAGGGCTTCACGGAAAGAGATTATTTATTCACTCAACGCCAAATAAAAAACATCATGATACGAAGCCTATTCAAACAGCTGATAAACAGAAAAAAAAGTAATGGATGGCTGCTACTGGCGCTACTCTTCGTTTTTTGCCTGACCTGGTATATGGTCGATTTTTTCTTTGTACTCGCCTACAATCAGAGTCTGATATCCCATCGCGACCTTCATAATACCTATTATCTTGACATCACGACCTTGCCGAAAAAACATCCCGAATACAAAGAGGCGGAAGAAGATCGTTCCCTTCAAGTGGATAATATTTACCGGATTATCAACCGGATCAAAGAAAATCCGGACGTAGAATCTGTTGCGTTGTGCTTCGACAATTCGTCCCTTCCCGGAACAGGTAGCTATAACAATACGACTTATCGAAATCCGGAAGACACCATAAAAACAGCCTCCGTACAACGCATTATATTCGCTCCGGAAGAGGATTATTTCAAAGTATTCCACCATACGGCAGACAATGAGAAAAAGAATGTCTCCGTAAAGGATTTTGACTTTGGAGATCCCTCCGCCATCATCATTACGCAAATAGTTGCCGACCAACTTTTCCCAGGCGAATCACCCGTCGGTAAAATCATTGAAATGAACTACAAGCGTCCGGACTTTCCTCGTGTACAAAATCGGGTGGTAGGCGTAATCGACGACCTGAAACGGTTCGATTACAATCGTCCGCATGGTGTCGGTTTTTTCCCTCAACGATTAGGTGATGAAAATTATGGCCAGACGCGCATTGTCATACGCACCCGCAAAAATACGTCACCCAATGATTTCATCGCGGCTTTTAAAAAAGAGATGAGCGCCAAACTTCGCGTTGGAAATTTTTACCTCAAAAACATACAATCAGGTGTACAGGTAGAAAAAAACACGGTCTACCGCTTCGGCATGACCAATTATATTCGAATCCGGACGGCGCTAATGACCTTCTTCCTGATAAGCATCATTCTCTGCATGTTAGGCACTTTCTGGTATCGCGTCAACATCCGCCGCGAAGAAATCGGCATCCGTCGCGCAATGGGTTCGAATACCGGGAACATTCGTCAACTATTCATCACAGAAGGACTTTTGCTACTCACCTTGATTGTCCCTCTTGCCATGCTCATCGAAATACAGTTCATACACGCCGGACTGATTCAAACTTTGGGAAAATCAAGAGAATCTTATGGCGATTTCTTGCCGGATCACACCATCCTCCGCTTTTTGATCACAAACGCAATCACCTGGCTACTTATGGCCGCGACTGTCGTACTCGCCATCTGGTACCCCGCCCATTCAGCCAGCCGCATCAAACCGGTCGACGCTCTCAGAGACGAATAAACATTCTACTTGATAAACTGTTCATTAATTAATTATTAATAATAAAAATGTTACTACTCCATTTCAAACAAGCTTGGAACCTGATCAAACAGGAAAAACTGTTCAGTTCCCTATACATCATCGGAACAGGATTATCGATTACAGTTGTCATGGTATTATCCATTGTCTACTACATTAAAATCGCGAATGTATATCCGGAGACTAACCGGGACAGAATGCTTATAGTCCAAAATGCGGCAGAAAAAAATTCCGATGGTGGTACAAGCAGCTCTCGTCTTTCTTATAAAACGATAGAGGACTGTTTCCTGCCATTGCAAGACGCCGAAGCGGTTTCGGCCATCTACGAACCATGGGGAAAAGAATACTATGTGCAACCTACCGGAAGCAAAGAACAGGTTCCCGTAACCATCAAGTATGTCGATAATGGCTTTTGGAACGTCTTTTCCTTCCGGTTTCTTTTGGGCGCTCCATTTACAGAAGCCGATTTCCAATCGGGCATACGTACGGCCGTAATTTCCGAATCCTTGGCCAAACGCCTTTTTGGTACGATTGATGTGATCGGACAATATGTATCCATGAATTTCATGCCCTATAAGGTCTGTGGTGTTGTGAAAGATGCCTCATTCGTTACAAAAACAACTTATGCACAACTCTGGATTCCTTATACCGTTAATTCCGATTATAAGCATCAATTTACAAAAGGAGGAACTCTGGGACAATTCAAAGCATATATATTGACTCCGTCAGTAAATGAAATTGAAAAAATACGCAAAGAAGCCCTTGAAAATGCCGGCAAATTGAACAGCACATTACCGGATAATATAGAATTTAAACTATTAGGACAACCGGACCGGCATTGGCAAACTATTTTTCGTTTTACATCAAATCAAGAACCTGATTTTTCAAAAATAATCGGACATTATATACTCATCTTTTTGATCCTGCTGCTTATACCGGGTATTAGCCTTTCGGGAATGGCCGATTCCCGCATGGAACGCCGCTTGTCCGAGATGGGTATACGCCGGGTGTTCGGAGCTCCTGTAAAAACGCTGATGTGGCAAATTTTCTCGGAAAACTTCCTTTTTACATTGTTGGGAGGATTAGCCGGATTGCTTTTCTCATATATACTCATACTCATTAGTTCGAGTTGGATTATGAGTATCGGACAACCTTGGGGAGCCCAGACTCCTCCCGACGGAGCGCTCGTCTTTACTCCGGCAATGTTAATCAATATCCCTGTTTTTCTGATCGCTCTGGGTGTTTGTTTTCTTCTGAATATTATTACCGCAGTAATTCCCGCCTGGCGCGCTTCGCACAAGGATATTATTTATTCATTAAACGCTAAACAATAAAAGATATGTGGATATCTATATTAAAACAAATGTGGAACCGCAAACGCAGCAATTCATGGATTGCGGTAGAGTTATTGCTGGTTTTCTGCCTTACCTGGTATATTGTCGACTTTCTGTTTGTCCTGGCATACAACTACCATATACCCAATCATCGCAATGTGGAAAATACGCTACAGATCAATTTATCCGAATTTGAAGAAAACCATCCTGAATATAAAGCGGAGAATAATGAACCGGAGGCGCTGGAAGCCAATTATTCCCGTATCCTGCAGGCAATACGAAGCTACCCGGGGATTGAATCCGTCGGAGTCTCTTTTGATGGCTCAACTCCGGGAGGCGGCAGCTATTGGGGTAGAGGATTCCGTAGTGCAAAAGACACGACACGTACCGCTGGAGGACAAACCATAACCATTGCTCCCGAAGAAGATTATTTCAAAGTATTCAGACTCTCGACAGATAATAGTAGTAAAATGATCTCAACAAAAGATTTTGAATGGATTCCTAACGGGATAATCCTGAGCCGTTCTGTTGCAAACATTCTTTTCCCGGAAGAATCCGCTTTCGGACAGGAACTGAACGAACAAAGGAGTGAAAATAAATATACGGTTATCGGAGTAATTGACGACAATAAACGCTTCGATTTTTATCGTCCGCAAAACTACTTCTATCTTCCCAAAAGAATCAATGCCGAAAATCTGAAAGAAGCTGAAATCTCCGTGCGTTATCATTCATCTTTATCTGATGAAAAATTCAGAGAACAACTCAATACAGATTTGACAAACTCGCTGAGAATCGGAAATTTTTATCTGCTGAGCATTATTCCGTATACCAAGATCGGAGAAGACACAACAATGGGTTTTGGGGTTAGCAATGATATAAGAATACGTATCTACTTAATAATTTTCTTCCTGCTTTGTATTTTCCTATGTATCATGGGAACATTCTGGTATCGTATCAGCCTGCGTCCAAATGAAATAGGCTTAAGAAAAGCGGTAGGAGCAAGCCGCGTCAATATACATTATAGCCTGATTATTGAAGGCACATGGTTGTTGCTTATCATTACGCTTCCGGCAATGCTGATCGAATATCAATTTGTCCATGCCGGTCTGATCAATACAATGGGCGGGGGGAAAATTCCTGATCCGCAATATCTTCCGGATCGCACCTTCATTCGCTTTCTGATTACGAATGCGATTACATTTATATCTATACTGATTATAATCGTATCGGCTATATGGTTGCCCGCGCGGAAAGGAGCATCACTTGCCCCGGCAGAAGCCTTACATTACGAATAACAAATAACGCTTAATACGTAATTTTTTCAAAATCCAGTCCGGCTCTGTAGGGATACACAGTTGGACTTTTTATCAAAAAAATTTGCTAACTAAGAGAATCGTCATACATTTGTTTCTCAAAAATTAAAATTCAGATTTGCTGCAATAGTAAAGGGAATGATGTAAGAACCTACCACTACGGTATTGTAAAATGGCGTAGGATCCGTAACCAACTGTGAACCTTGAATAGAGCCGGAAGCGCCACGCTGGTTCAGGATATTTGTGACACTCACTCCAACATCCATGTTTTTATTGATTTTGAAACCAACACCGCCGAATGTTTCCCAATGCGGTGCAAAATATAACACATTGGTTAAATTGGCATATTGTTTACTGAAATAACGTGCGCTTAACCAAACATTTATCCTGTCTTTCCAGAAAGTATAACTCGGATCTATTTCGAACAAAATTTGGGGAATGCCCGGATTTTTCCCGTTATAATCATAATTCTGCCCATAAGCAGTCACTGCATAATTTTCATATACGGGGTTTTGCCATGTAAACAGGAGGTGTAATTTGAATCCTTTGAAAGGATTGGTTACTATATCAGTAGTCCAGCCTGATGTACTGATGTCATAATAAACCGTTTCGATTGTACTTTCATCCGGGTCGTCAGGATTAACTAACGACAAACGAGCTTGATAATTGGTACTCTTAATGTAGGTATATGCTGAAACCAGACTGATCCAGGGCAAATTGTAATATATGCCTACCTGCCCCATCGGAGTAGCGCGCATTTTTAATGCGGGCTCAGCTGCTCCCGAATAATCTTCCAGAGCCCCTTTGCGTTCATTGTAAGTTCCTTCAGCCCAGAACCCGAACGATTTGGTAAATTTGAATACACCTCCCAATGTACCTTTTATAAGAAACCAGTTGTGGTCAAAATTCACAGGAACTGCGTCTAACACAAAAGGACGATCATAAGGCATATAATCACCCTTCAACTTATGATACTCAAGGCGTACTCCCCCATTGAGCGACAAGCGTTCTGAAATATCATAATTATCAGTGGCATAAACAGCCAATTTATTTTCGAATCCGTTATGGTATTCGCTCGACACATTGTAATCGTAAAAACCATAAGGATCGGTTGGAGATATCCACGCTCCGTTTGTGAATACTTCATATGCCAATTTGCGTGGTTGTGCAGCCACCTCCTGTTCGTATTTAGTCGTATTCGACTGGTATTTATTTTCCTTGTAAAACCATTCATTCAAACCCAACCTCCAACTGTGTTTTTCCGTATTGCCGGTAAGTTCAAAACGTGAAGTAAACGAATTGATGGTGAAAGGGGTCACATAGCTATTCTCCACCATTTGTACCATGCCGGTATAAGTCTCTCCGGTATCAAAATAAGTATACCTGACAGTTGCCGGATCGGGTGTGAACACACTCAACGGATTGATGTAAACGCCACTGTTTTGAGTAGTATGATATCGCATGATATATGTAAACTTCATATCATTATCCAGTGTATAATCGCCCATCAAATCGATTGTATGCGATTTATCGAGACCATCTTTTGCCATATCTACCCAACTTGTATCGCCACTTAAAATGTTTACCGAGCGAAACTTACCATCAATCAAATCATAAGAATCCCGACCTATCCTGAAGCCATTTACTTCTTTTGAACCTCCGCTGGACGTATAGATAAATGGTGCATAATTACCCATTGACCAGGAACTCGCATATTTGTAATTTAAGGAAATCGAGGCTTTATCAATTTTTTTGGTGATTCCTGCACGGTATATTTGTGTACGATCGGAGAAATTAGTAAATCCCAGATTATATGTTGCCGGATCGAAGTTTCCGGAAATACCTAATGTATAATACCAACCGTTTTTAATAGGGCCGGACAAGTTTACCGAACCGCGTAACAATCCGAAGTGATTGGTTCCTATCGAACCATTTATCATGAAGGTATCGGTCGGGGTTTGCGTATAACTATCCACAGCATATCCCACAACTCCGGTAATAATCGCCACCTCCCCTATTTTCAAAACAGGCGCCTTGCTAATGGTAGCATCCTGCCGCCACAATTTAGTCGGAGATTCAGGCCAGGGATAATAAACCACCGGCAGGCCGTTTTCCATAATGCTGATACCTCCCACATTTGAAGGAATACCGGTATTAATATCCCGCGGGCCGGAATTACTGGAAGCATTTAATTGCACATTTCTGTTTTTTTCTTCTTTTCCTAATGGGTTTGTTGTTTGGGTTACTTTGGTTGTATCTGCCTGCCCAAAAACCGATGACATATAATATAATATGGCTATCAGCACAATTATTATTTTTTTCATTGTATAGTTTTGTTATCTATTAATAATACAAAGTTTCGGAATAAAGTAAAAAGAGATTACGTCTCTCATCAGAAACAGTTTCATTTTTTTAATACAATCAATTGCATAAAGATACAAAAAAAATAGTATATTTGTAATGAATTCAATTTAATAATAGTTAAATAACCTCTGAATCTATTATAAAAACCTTCTTATGAAGTGACTTATTTGAAGTTCAGGATTTAAGTGTAAACAATTAAACGATTTATTTATTATTATTATTATAACAAATATTAGATCATACTGTTCTTTCAAATATCTGCCAAAAGAAGCAATTATAAGTGACCCTAATTTTATTAAACATTAAACAAATAGAACATGAAAAAGATCGTAGCACTTTTTATATTTTTCTCTTTCGCATTTCTCTCTTTCGCGAAAAGTAATAATAACGCAATTACTCTCCCGGCTACCGGGGAAACAGTAGTTTTGAATAAGAATTGGATAGCTCGTCAGGCGTCATACGTGATGGTTGACGGAGCGGTATTATCTTCTGAAAAACAAAATTTCAACGCGTGGATACCGGCTACCGTTCCCGGAACAGTGCTTACCACCCTGTTGAACAACGGATTGATACCCTCTCCTTATCATGGAATGAATAATATGCTAATCCCCGACATTTTTGATGCAGGAAATGACTTTTATACTTATTGGTTTGTCAATCAATTCACATTGCCCGACATTGGCAAAAACAAACGGCTCTGGCTGAATTTCAGAGGAATCAATTATAAGGCAGAGATTTTTCTGAATGGAAAACGCATTTCAACCACCACACATGAAGGAATGTTTATCAGGAGGAGCTATGATATTACTGATGCTATAAAAAGCGGAGATAATACATTAGCTGTGCTTGTACTTCCTCCCGATTTTCCAGGCGAAGACAACAACGGACAAGCCGGTGACGGATATATCGCCAGGAACAACACCATGCAGTGTACTGCCGGCTGGGATTGGGTGGCTGCTGTGCGCGACCGCAATACCGGCATTTGGGATCAGGTGAGTCTGACCACTACCGGTAATGTAAAGATGATGCATCCGCAAATAATCACTAAAGTTCCGGGCATCCGCATTCCGGGCGATAAACAAGCGGACGCCACCCTTGAAGTAAATGCCGAAATAGAAAATCTTACAGATAAACCACAGAATGTAACGGTAAGTTACGAAGTGGAGAAACAAAAACAAACCGCTAAGGTACAATTGGCTCCACACGAAAAACAAGTAGTAACCCTGCCTGCAACAAGAGTGACAAATCCTCGCCTGTGGTGGCCAAACAATATGGGTAAACCGGAATTATACAACATGACATTGACTGCGACCGATAATACTTCAGGAACCGTATCCGACAAACAAAATGTTCGTTTCGGTATCCGCGAGATAGCGACAGAAAAGGATCCGGCTACCGGCGGCCGCAAGTTTTATGTCAACGGACAGAAAATATTCATCCGCGGAGGCAATTATATTGTTTCGGACTGGATGCTGCAACTTTCACCCGATCATTATCGTACGGAAATTCGCTTCTTATCCGATATGAACCTGAATATGCTGCGTTTATGGGGAGGAGCCATTCCCGGAAGACCGGAATTTTACTATACTTGTGATGAATATGGAATGTTGGTATTCCAGGACTTGCCTATTTCTGGTGATGGTAATGGCGCCTGGTTCGATCCGAAGAAAAAAGACTCGCAGGAACGTCGCCAGCAATATCCTGATAATCATCAATTATTTATCGAATCAATTATCGACGAAGTAAAAATGCTGCGTAATCACCCGAGTCTATGCGTTTGGTGCGGCGGTAATGAATGGCCGGCTCCGGATGATATCGCCCAACAACTACACCAGGAAATCTTTCCTAAATATGATGCAACACGTTTTTTAGCTACCTATTCCACTGATACCCTTTTCACCCGGAATACAATAGGTGGGAACGGAGATGGCCCTTATAATATTCAGGAACCGGAGTATTTCTTTTCTTTCTCTTCAAGCCCTTTCAATCCCGAACTCGGTTCTGTGGGCATGCCCGAAGCTGCTACCCTGCGTACTTTTATGAACGAAGCTGATTATAATGATTTTCCGAAAAACGGACAAAAGCTCAACTCTGTCTGGGAGTATCATAAATATTTGCCTTACGGAGAATATATTGAACGGTATGCACAACCGAAAACAACAGAAGAATTCTGTAATATTGCACAATTACTTAACTTCGAGCAATACAGGGCATTAATGGAAAGCTGGGGTTCAAAAATGTGGAGTTGGTATACGGGAATGCTTATTTGGAAAATCCAAAACTCATGGACAGCTATGCGAGGACAAATGTATGATTATTATTTAGATGTGAACGCCTGCTATTATGGTGTTCGTAGTGGCGGAGAACCTTTGCATGTACAATACAACTGTCATACTAAGCAAGTAGAGGTGGTAAATACAACGGCTGTTGACCTCAATAATTGCACTGTCAGAGCGCGTATTTACCAGTTGGATGGAAAAGTGGTCAATGACCAAAATCAAAAAAATACGGATTTAAAAGCCAACACTACAAAAACCCTTTTTGCCATAGAACAACCTGCAGATGTGAAAGGCGTTTATTTTCTGCGGTTGGAGCTGTTGGATGGAAAGAACACCATATCCGAAAACACTTACTGGCTTACTACGCTGCCTAAGGATTATACTCAGATGCAACACATGGCGCCATCGCAAGCAAATGTTTCGGTCAGCCTGGAAAATAAAAATGGTATTTATAATGCCATGGTCGATATAAAAACCAAAGATAAAATCAGTTTCTTTAACCGCGTTTCAGTGTTCAACCGTAAAACCGGTGAACAGGTTCTGCCGGTTTTTTATTCCGACAATTATTTTACTGTGTTTCCATACGAAGAAAAAAAAATAACCTTGAGTTTTACAAGTGACCTGCCAAAAGAAGAGATCAATATTATTGTGAAAAGTTGGAATGACAAATAAATCAATATCAATAAACTTACAACAATAGTTACTAATATATAATTAAAAAAATTCAGTCCGGCTCTGTAGAAATACACAGCCGGATTTTTCTATTCAAAAAATTTGCCGACTAAAAAAATAGTCATACATTTGCAACGGAACAATAAAAAATAAAAACGATGCAACTGACAAAAGCAGAAGAACAGGTCATGCAGTACCTTTGGGAGATAGAAGAAGGATTAGTCCAAAATGTACGTGATTGCTTTCAGGATCCGAAACCCTCGCGCACCACAGTATCAACCATCCTTCGCATTCTGGAAACAAAAGGATTCGTCGACCATAAAGCCAACGGCCGTGTCTACACGTACTATCCCCTCATACAGAAGGAAGACTATTCAAAACATCAGCTTTTCGGCATGCTGAAAAATTATTTCAACAATTCATTTGCTTCGATGGCTTCATTTTTTGCCAAAGAATCCGACATGAGCATCCAGGAAATGGAAGCCCTTCTTGAAAATACGAAAAAAGAACTGGAAAATAAATCCAAAAAGTAGAACACCATGGAAGCGTTTGGAATATACAGCCTGAAAGCAGCAATTATCCTGACATTGTTTTGGGGTATTTATCGCTTATTTTTGCAAAAGGAAACATTCTACCGTTTTAACCGCTTCTTTCTGTTGGCCGGATTAATTGCGGCATCCATACTCCCTTCGGTCATCATCCGCTATACAGTAGAGACAAGCGCCTCTCCGATTATCCCAATACATATAATTACAGAAACAGAAAATATACCATCTGCCATCGAAGCCAACGCCGGAAATAGTTCCGTATTTATAAAGTATTGCGACATTTTCTTGCCGATAATATACTTGGTAGCATTAGGCACGATACTGATTGTCAGGACTACCGGGCTATCCCGCCTATTCCGGACAATCCGCCGAAGCGACGGCAAGCGATATACAAGCTATACACTGATCGAATCATCCGAATTTGAAGGCGCTTTTTCCTTTTTCCGTTTTATATTTATCCCCAAAGACTTAACAGAATCAGAAAGAAAAATCATTTTGAAACACGAAGAAGCCCATATCCTGCAAAAGCACTGGATAGATCTGTTTCTTTCAAATATTATAAGCTTGATATGGTGGTTCAACCCGGTGATCCGGCTCTACGAAAAAGCGATCCGCAGTAATCATGAATATCTTGCCGATCAGGAAGTATTAACAGATTACGAACATACCGATTATCAACAAACATTGGTTAATCAATGGTTCAAAGCGCCTGTTTTTCCAATAGTGAATTCTTTCTCCTACTCTAACCGTCTAAAACGAATCAATATGATGAAAAAAAACACTTCAAACCCGCTGAAAAAAGCTTTCGCTTTACTCACTCTGCCCGGGATATGTCTGTTCCTATGGTCGTTCTCAGTGCCCGAATACATCATAAAAAACAACAAACTGTCATCCGAAAAAGATATCTTCGTATATACTCCTCCGACAACTGATAATGCGATTGAAATCACCCCCCTGCAAAATGATGCGAACGTAATGACAATTTCAGCGGAAACTCTTAGCAATATAGAAACTACAAACGATATTGAAAAAACGCAATCCCCAAAAGATAAAAAGCCGGTTAATAAATACATAATAGATGCCTCTGATATTGATTCTACCGTATTGGTGATTATCGATGGCATAAAAAAGGAAGATGGTCTTAAAATGCTTAAACCGGAAGATATTGAGTCTATGTCTGTATTGAAAGATCATGCGGCCATTGAAAAGTATGGAGAAAAAGGAAAAAACGGAGTCATTTTAATTACTACCAAAACCTACACCACATGCACAGAAAAAAAACACAGCGCTGAAAAAGATTCGGAAATAATAGTGGTCGGCTATGGCTCAATGAGTGATGTGAAGAATGATATTTTGAAATTACCTCCTCTCTCCAAACCTTCTTCTGACAAAAGTCCGCTATACATTATTGACGGAATAAAAAAAGACAGTCTTCATCATATCAATCCGGAAGACATTGCCTCCGTATCCGTATTAAAAGACAATTTTTCCATCGAAAAATATGGCGAAGAAGCAAAAAACGGAGTCATCTTAGTTACAACAAAAAGAGGTCGGGAAATAACATTTGAAAAACACAGCTATGATATCAAGGGCGTCATTACCGACGAATCCGGAAAACCAATCTATAAAGCATTAGTTAATATAGGAAACAATGATATCTATACCAATAGCAATGGAGAATTTTCCCTCCGCATAGTACCCGACGATTGGTTGCAAATTTCTGCTGAAGGTTATAACAACGAAACAATTATAACAAAAGAAAATGAAAAACAAACCTTTTTCCAAATCATCCTGAAAAAAGAATAACAATTGCTATGACTATGAAAAATATTATTATCGTTATGTGCCTGTTGAGATGCTTCATCGGTTATTCTCAAAATAGTATCATTGAATTGCCAATAAAAATAGAAGATGGATACGGACCATTCAAAGGTGGAGTCGGCGGCGTATCATTTTACTACGAAGAAGAAAACAATCCATGGTTCAATACCTACCTGCATATAAAAGGTCTTCCGGCCGGATGGACAGAGATACAGGAAGGTGCCATTGAAACAGACATCTACCAAACGGTTTATCAGAATTATCACGCGGGCAAGATCACTCAGGAACAGTATCAGGAATTACAAAACGCATGGAAATGGGAACCTGACTCATTTTCTCTACACAAAGACTTTATCAAAAATCAAATCGCGTTTGTATATGGAAAAGAGGAATCAGGCGCGATGAAAATGATCATCGATACAAACAATAACCACGATTTTAGCGATGATGCAATATTCAGTCCTGTTGAAGTCGATTTAAACTCCGACATGGACAACGATTCCTTGTTTGAGAATATGGAGAAAATCCGGATCACATACGAACGCCTGTCAAACAGCAAAGTAATCCGGGAAAAGGCACCATTAGTTATTTTCTATGCAAAGCCATACAACATTTTCATGACTACATTCCCGCAATATGCTATCGCAGAGCTGAATAATAACGAAATAGCCGTATGCTTCGAAAGTTTCACAAATACGATAAGCGACAAAGCCTCCATTGTCATAATCGATGACAGTTTAAAAAACGGAAAAAAGGCAAAGCATGAAGATAAAATAGGCCGGAATGAGTTTTTAATCATTGAAAATGATATCTACAAAAATATGGGCTTCAGCAAAAACAAAAACGCGTTAATTCTGGAGAAGATAGACTTGCCGAAAGAAAAGATAAAGTCTACCCAAATTGGGTTTAGCGCCATACCTTTCGAAGGAAAAGGTTTCAATACCGAAGAAATCTTTTCTCTAAAAGATTTTCAAGGCAAATACCTATTCGTTGACTTCTGGGCTGTCTGGTGCGGACCATGTATAAGCGAGATCCCTTTTCTTAAAACACTATATGACAGCTTAGACAAATCAAAAATAGAATTTATCGGCATCGTCGGAGGAAATAGTCCGGCCAACACATTGGAGCAAATGACAGAGAAGTATAGTATTAATTGGCCCCAGATATTATCGGATGAAACGAATAAAATCATCCAAACATACGATGTTTCCGGATATCCCACTAGTTTTATCATTAACCCGCAAGGTGTCATTGTTGCTAAAAATTTAAGAGGCGAAGGATTAAAAAATAAAATAGAAGAACTCTTGCAGGAAGAAAATCCCATCAGTTTGAAAGAGTAAGATAAGACTCTAAAAGAGGTGGAAAAAGAACGAGCGTGAAATCATAAATATGATTCACACTCGTTTTCATCATTTACCCAAAGAATCATTAAAAGCCTGATCAGAACGAAATACGTTCAGGCATTTCAGCAATGCAGATTTCTGTATTTTTAAGGAATTGCATAAGTTTCTGTTGTTGGAATTCATCTTCGCCCATCATGAATTTAGCCATTTTCATTTTGCTTCCGCCCATCGAACCTTTAAACAACTCTGTCATGAAATCCATCTTTTTAGGGTAATCTTTTATGGCATAATCTTCTATTTCGGCAGCTTCGGCAGCTATTTTAACCGCATCATCCAAGCTTCCGAGTTTATCGACAAGTCCATGAGCCAACGCTTGATTTCCCGTCCAAACTCTTCCCTGCCCGATCGCGTCAATTTCGTCTTTTGTTTTGGATCGGCCTTCAGCGCAACGGGTAATAAACAAGTCATATCCACGCTCTACAGATCCTTGTAACATCCTCGCTTCCTCGTCCGTTAGACTTCTTGAATGGGCACTTATAATAAAAGGAATGCTAAAAACGTTACCACCGAAACCGGCATGTTTGTTCGTTTTTACTTCGTCAAAAGTAAATCCTATTTTTTTCGCCAATTCTTCGCCTTCGGGAATTAGGCTGAAAATACCGATTGAACCCGTCAATGTGGTTGGCTCAGCCACAATACATGTTGCGCCACACGAAATATAATACCCGCCCGATGCAGCATAATCACCCATTGACACAACAACCGGCTTTTCTTTCTTCAGATCCTCAATCGCGTTCCATATTTGCTCCGAAGCATAAGCGCTACCGCCAGGGGAATTCACGCGAAGAACGACCGCTTTTACATCCTTATCTTCTTTTAATTTCTGTATCTCTGCCATGTATTTATGGGCAGCAATTATATTTCCCGCCAGAAAATTAGAGTTATCATCGTTCATCACAATCGCACCATCGGCATAAAGAACGGCTATTTCATTCTTACTTTTTTTCTTTTTTCCAGTCTCTGCGGCGCTAACCATATTCTTCACAGAAGCAATATTCAATTTGTCTTCATTGTCCATGCCAGTCAGCCCTTTCAGATATTTTTCAATTTCAATCCCGTACATCAGCGTATCTACCATACCAAATGCCAAAACCGAATCCGCCTCATAAAAAAGAAGATTTTTATCCGCATATTCATTCAAAGTCTCCACCGGAATACGACGGCTCTCAGAAATATTCCCTAACCAATACGACCAAAGATCACCCAATAAGGCCGATGACTGCTCACGATTGGCATCGCTCATTTTATCTTGGATATATGGCTCCACAGCCGATTTGAAAGTTCCTACTTTAAACACCTGATACTTCACACCCATTTTCTCATACATCCCGCGAGAAAATTGAACGTGCATTCTCAATCCATGAAAACCTAACGAGCCTTTCGGATTCATCACAATTTTATCAGCCACGGAAGCCAAATAATAAGTCCCTTGGTCATACGAATCGCTGTATGACACCACAAACTTTCCGCTTTCCTTAAAATCGACAAGCGCTTTCCGTACAGGTTCCAACACCGCGATTCCGCTCGACAAGTTCCGGCATTTTAAATAAATTCCATTTACCTTATCATTCTCCTTCGCTTTCCGAATCGCCTCAAGCACATCATTCTGACCGGTCGAAGTCATTCCCATCAATGAATTCAACGGACTTTCACTTTTCCGTTCATCCAAACTTCCATTCAGATCAATCATCAATACGGTTTTATCTTTCAATACAAACTTCGAAGAGCCATTCATACTACCAACCATACCTCCAAGCGCCACGACGCCAATAATCGAAATGATTAGATAACCGGCCAACACGCCGATCAAAGCGGCTACACATACTTTCAAAAAATTTTTCATATCTATCTATTTTTAATGTTTATAACTAATTTACTACTCATCATCCTTATACTCCAAAATGTCGCCCGGCTGACAATCCAATTCCTTACAGATTGCTTCCAAGGTAGAAAAACGGATCGCCTTTGCTTTCCCCGTTTTCAATATTGAAAGATTAGCCGGCGTTATATCCACTCGTTCAGCCAACTCGTTCAGCTGTATCTTACGTTTGGCCATCATTACATCTAAATTTACTATAATCGACATATCTATATATTTTTTAATTTTTTTAAATCGTTAGATCCTGTTCCTCTTTCAATCGCAGACCAACCGCAAATACCTCCGCGATAAGAAACGCAATCGCCCCAAACATCAGGAGAGTACTCGCAAATGAAGACGTAATGATTTTATATTTCTCTATCTCTATCAAATCCAAGACTAAACGGTTAAAATATATATTGACACCGGATACGACAACAAAAAGTATTGAAAATCCGATTCCGATCCTCCTGATTCGCCTCACATTAATCCAGTCAAAAACAATTGATTTTCCCACAGCGATTATCATTAATGCAAAATTATAGACTACCATCAAAAAGCCGGTAATTAACAGGATTGCGCATGGGATAATCCACAAAAGCCTTAAGCCATTCGGATTTTCCTCCATAGGTATACGTACATAAATATCCATCATACGTGCGGGGAGCCACTCCCCTGTTTTTTTGTTAAATACAGAATCCGGTAGGGCTGAAAATTTTTCAGGTTCAAGTGTCAAATAACAAGATTCATAATGTTCTTCCACAGATTCACTATGATAACCTTCAAGAAAACTTTCTTTAAATGAAGGAAATCCATTAGAAATAGCGTCATAAAGATACATCCCCAGCGCTATACCAAAAAAAGCTGTAATAATGTGCATTCTTCTTTTCATAATTCAATATATTTTAGTTGTTAATCATATATAATTTATCGTTGTTCGATATGCAAAGAAAAAAACTATTTTTGAAACCACCAAATATTTTTATTGAAAAACGATAATTATTTTTCGATAAAAGGATATTCACTCTTCTTTTATGAATGTAAAAGCGCCACTAATACATTCTCCTTCAACCTTTTTATAAATAAAAATAATTTTGTCATTTTTTTTCAGAATATCTCTTGCAGTAATAATATTTTGATGTTTTTTACAGCGTTTTCTTTGATTTTATCATTTTTGGGGTACCTTTGCAAAAAAGAACTGTTAGCTCAGTTGGTTCAGAGCATTGCCTTGACAGGGCAGGGGTCGCCGGTTCGAGTCCGGCACGGTTCACTGATGATAAGCAATCGGGAAGTTCATCATGTAATTGAACACTTTGTCCGAAAATGAACACTTCATAAAAAGGCAAAAACCACATTCCCAAAACATTACAATCATGGCACAGCATTTGCAAACTATTGGTAAAAATTATCAGGATGGGACGATTACACTTATCAATAGCTCTTTCATTGTTGATTTTTCCGGCATTGCATGCGGAAGACGGCGACAATATAATCAGACTTACACTGAAAGATGCTATCACACTAGCACAATTACAATCTGTAGATGCCGCTGTTGCCTTAAATGAATTAAAAACCGCCTATTGGGAGTATCGCACACATCAGGCAGACCAACTTCCGGAAGTAAACTTTACAGGCACACTTCCATCATACAATAATAATTATGGTAAATACCAGCAATCCGACGGTTCTTATACTTATGTTCAGAATAACTGGTTAGGAATGAGCGGAAGAATATCCATAGACCAGAATATCGCTCTGACGGGAGGTACAATTTCCCTTAATACGTCACTCGACTTCAACCGCCAGTTAGGAAAAGGCGCGTATAATGAATACATGAGTATACCTCTCGGTGTGACATTCGTTCAACCGATCTTCGGTGTAAACAACCAGAAATGGAAACGGCGGATAGAACCCGTACGCTACAAAGAAGCCAAAGCGGCGTATATCGAAAATGTAGAAGATGTTACATTAGCAACCATTTCATATTTCTTCAACCTTTTACAAGCGAAAGAAAATCTGTCTATATCCATTCAAAATCTGGAAAATGCGAACAAACTATATGATATTGCCATAGCAAAACGAAAAATCGGGCATATTTCCGAAAATGAGCTGATGCAGTTAGAACTATCCGCGTTACAGGCAAAAGGCATCCTAACAGAAGCCCAATCAAACCTGAACGCCCGCATGTTTCAGCTACGTTCGTTTCTCAGTCTGAGCGAACAGGATCTCATAGAACCGGTCGTTCCCGAATTGGCCCCATCATTCAGGATGAGCTATAACGATGTCCTTGAAAAAGCGCATGAAAACAATTCTTTCGCGCAAAACATCATGCGTCGTCAATTAGAAGCTGATTATGCCGTAGCCTCCGCTAAAGGAAATCAGCGAAGCATAAACCTGTACGCCTCAGTCGGATACACAGGAAAAGATATAAATGCCGAAAAAGCATACGACCACTTGAAAGGAAACCAGGTAGTTGAAGTTGGCGTAAGCATTCCCATCCTTGATTGGGGCAAACGTAAAGGCAAAGTAAAAGTCGCCGAATCAAACCGGGAAGTCATACTTTCAAGGACAAAACAAGAGCAAATGAACTTTAATCAGGATATTTTTCTGTTAGTTGAAAATTTCAATAATCAGGCAGGCCAGTTAGAAATTGCCGGACAAGCTGATAAAATCGCGGAAAAACGATACAATACATCCATCGAAACGTTCATGATTGGAAAAATCAATATCTTAGACCTGAACGACGCGCAGAATTCAAAAGACGATGCCAAACTAAAACATATTCAGGAATTATACAAATACTGGAGCTATTTTTACAATATCCGCAGCGTTACTTTATATGATTTTATCGCCGACAAAAACTTAGACGCGGATTTTGAAGAGATTATCAGAAAATAAGCAAGCTTATTTTGTACTGTTTTCGATTTGCGCTACATTTGCAAATAAACTCACAATTACAGAAAAAAAGGGGGTTTTATATGATACTAATAGTAGATGACGATGCAGCTGTTCGTTCTTCGCTAACGTTTTTATTAAATCGTGCCGGTTATGACACACAAGCTGTCACGACCCCGGAAGATGCGTTGAATATTGTGAGAAAAACCGCTCCGGAACTTATCCTGATGGATATGAATTTCACACTCACCACATCAGGAGAAGAAGGAATCAAACTTTTGAAACAAGTAAAAATCTTTCAACCGGATGTTCCCGTCATTTTAATCACGGCCTGGGGATCCATATCATTAGCGGTTCAGGGAATGCAGAACGGAGCATTTGATTTTGTTACAAAACCATGGAACAATCAGCTACTGTTAAACTCTATCCAAACAGCTATCGAACTAACGAAACAGAAAAAAGAACAACCCGGTCCGTTAAATCGGATGGATGCTGATAAAAAATTCCGGTTCGATAAAATAATAGGAAAAAGCGAGGCTTTATTGAATATCTTAGATACCATCTCGCGAATTGCTCCAACCAACGCGTCAGTCCTGATAACCGGAGAAAGTGGAACAGGAAAAGAACTCATCGCGGAGGCGATCCACGCAAACAGCGCGCGGGCAAAAGAAGCTTTTATCAAAGTAAATCTGGGAGGACTCTCCCAAAGCCTTTTCGAAAGTGAGATGTTCGGACATAAAAAAGGCGCATTCACAGATGCGCATATAGATCGGACCGGACGATTTGAGATGGCCAACAAAGGAACAATTTTCCTTGATGAAATCGGAGACCTTGACTTATCCTGTCAGGTAAAACTATTACGCGTCCTCCAGGATCAAACATTCGAAGCGCTTGGAGACAGTCGTCCGAAGAAAGTCGATGTACGTGTAGTCAGCGCTACCAACCGCGATCTTAGAGAAATGGTCAACAGTCGAACTTTCAGAGAAGACCTGTTTTACCGTATCAACCTGATAACCATACACCTGCCGCCATTACGGGAACGTATTGAAGACATTCCTTTATTAGCTTCTCATTTTGCAGATAAACAAGCCCAAAGCAACGGAATAAAAAAAGTAGAATTTACTCCCGATGCGATTGCTTATTTAAAAAAACAGCCATATCCCGGAAATATTCGTGAATTGAAAAATCTCGTCGAACGCACCCTGCTTGTCTCCGGAAAAACAGAATTGGATATTTCCGATTTCGAGGCGCAAAACCAAAACAAACAAACAAATAAAACGCATACAACAAATGCGACACTATCCGGACTCACCCTCGATGAAATCGAAAAACAAACAATTATCCAAGCACTTGGGAAACACTCCGGAAACCTGTCACACGTAGCGTCAGCCCTTGGCATCAGCCGGGCCGCATTATACAGAAGACTTGAAAAATATGATATAAAAATTGACAATTGAAAATCGCTTAGCGAAGTGTAAAGTAATCGACAATTATCAGCGACCAAAGGTCGCAAAAAACAGAGTGAAGTAACTAAAAAAACGGACCGACCTCGTGCGGTGAGCCGTTAAGTAGCGACGGAGGCGTCAAAAATCTATGCTGTTTGAGCTTGGAGCGAAGCGCAAAGCGAGTTACATAGATTTTAGCCGACAGAGCGTTAAGCTTAATGATGCGAAGCGCACGAAGTCTTGACTTTTTGGTTCTTTTGTGTCAAGACAAAAGAACGAAGCACACGATGAGATTAAAAGGAATGTTTTGGATCCTGACAGCCTTATTGCTAATCATATTAGCAGTAATAAGCTATCATGTCTTTTATGCTTCTTCTTATTTTATATTCTTAGCAACAGAAACGCTGGTGGTCATCACGGCTATTTATCTATTTATCTTTTACCGCCGGATCATCAAACCCTTACAGATCATTGGCGATGGGATGGAACTTCTGAAAGAACAGGACTTCAGTTCCCGCCTGCGACGAGTCGGACAAGCTGAAGCAGACCGGATTGTCGACGTCTTCAATAAAATGATGGATCAGCTGAAAAATGAACGGCTTTACCTGAGGGAACAGAACCATTTTATGGATCTCCTTATCAACGCCTCCCCCATGGGCGTCATTATTTTGGATCTGGACGAATATATTCAATCCGTGAATCCCGCGACTTACAAAATTTTCGGATTAAAATCGACAGAAACGATAACAGGTAAAAAACTAACGGAGACAGGTTCCCTACTGGCGAAAGAAATCACTTCCATCAAAAAGTACGACTCGGAAACCATACGATTGGGCGACGCCAGTATTTACAAATGCACACACTCTTCGTTTATTGACCGTGGATTCCAACATTCCTTCTATCTGATCGAATCATTGACCGAAGAGGTCTTCAAAGCGGAAAAAAAGGCGTACGAGAAGGTAATCCGCATGATCGCGCACGAAGTAAATAACACAACCGCCGGAATAACCTCTACATTAGACACGCTTCAGGATACATTTAAGGACATCCAAAACAGCGGTGATATACACGAAGTACTTCGTATCGCTATTGAGCGCTGTTACAGCATGAGTCGCTTCATCACCAATTTCGCCGATGTCGTACGTATTCCTGAGCCGCAACTTCAGGAACACGATTTGAATACCCTCGTTTCATCCTGTAAATTATTCATGGAAAATGTATGCCGCAATCGCAACATACAAATCATCATGGAACTTTCCGCCGCTTCACCCATCGTAAAGGTAGATAGCTTGCTCTTGGAACAGGTTTTAGTCAACATCATAAAAAACTCCGCCGAATCAATCAGCAATGACGGAAAAATAATGATCCGTACCACCAACAACCCTACCTGCCTTGAAATAACCGACACAGGGAAAGGTATTGACAAAGAAACGGAAACAAAACTCTTCAGCCCCTTTTTCTCAACCAAACCAAACGGACAAGGCCTTGGGCTTATGTTCATCCGCGAAGTGTTACTGAAACATGGTTACACGTTCTCCTTATTTACCGATAATAACAGGCTGACACACTTTCGGATATGGATGTAATGAATGTAAAACGCCCAAATTTCATATAAATACGTTTTTTTCCTATTTTTGTACTCTATTTCAGAAACGCTTATGGGAAAAAACAAGTTACAGAAATTTGATGATATGGCGGAATTCCCGCATGTATTTCAATATCCTTTTGCCGTATTACAATCCGAAGGCGGATGCCCCTTGAAAGGACAATGGAACAAAGAAGTATTCAAAAACAACAATCCTTTAGTCCTCGAACTCGGATGCGGGCGCGGCGAATATACCGTGGGACTCGGGCAGTTGTATCCTGAAAAAAACTTCATCGGTATTGATATAAAAGGCGCACGCATGTGGGCGGGAGCAAAAGAATCGTTGAAAGCGGGAATGGAAAACGTCGCTTTCCTCCGGACAAGTATAGAGCTGATATCCAACTTTTTCGCACCGGAAGAAGTTTCGGAAATATGGCTTACTTTTCCCGACCCGCAAATGAAAAAAGTCAATAAACGCCTGACAAGTACGCGTTTCATGAAACTCTATCAGGAAATCTTATCGAATAAAGGCCTGATACACCTTAAGACCGACAGCAATTTCATGTATTCCTACACATGCGAAATGATAAAAGCAAACAAGTTTCCCGTGCAAGTTTGCACAGATGACCTCTATCATTCCAATATAGCAGATGAAATTCTGTCGATACGGACATTCTATGAACAACAATGGCTTGACCGGGGATTAAATATCAAATACATCCGCTTCGTATGCGAACCGCGTGAAATACTGATAGAACCCGATGTAGAAATAGAGCCCGATCCATACAGAAGCTATAACCGAAGTCGCCGAAGCAATGGAGAATAAAGAAGCATAACCAATTAAAACAAAAAAAATGACCCTCTACCCAAAACTCATATTAGAAGCATTAGAAAATGTACGCTATCCCGGTACAGGAAAAAATATCGTCGAGGCCGGAATGATTGAAGATAATATCCGCATTGACGGAAACAAAGTTTCTTTTTCGATTATCTTTAGCAAACCGAATGATCCGTTTATTAAATCCGTTATAAAAGCAGCCGAAGCGTCCATTCTTGCATATATATCATCGGATGTGGAGATCAAAGGAAACATCACTGTGAAAACCCCACAGGACACACGGCCTGAGCCGGAAAAGCTTCTTTCGCAAGTGAAAAATATAATAGCCATCGCGTCAGGCAAAGGCGGAGTCGGTAAAAGTACCGTATCGGCGAACTTAGCTGTGGCGCTTGCCGGGATGGGATACAAAATCGGACTTCTCGACGCCGATATTTTCGGTCCTTCACAGCCGAAGATGTTTAATGTCGAAGATGCCAAACCCTATCTCGAAAAAGTAGGAGACCGCGAACTGATACAACCGGCAGAAAATTATGGCGTAAAACTTCTTTCCATCGGTTTTTTCGTCAATAAAGAAGATGCCGTGCTATGGCGTGGATCCATGGCAAGCAACGCGCTTAAACAGCTGATTAGCGACGCGAATTGGGGAGAACTTGACTATTTACTCATCGATCTGCCTCCGGGAACAAGTGATATCCATCTTACGCTTGTACAAACACTTGCGATAACGGGAGTAGTTGTAGTTACAACTCCACAGGAAGTAGCTCTTGCCGATGCGCGCAAAGGAATCAGCATGTTTACCGGCGACAAAGTAAACGTTCCCGTACTGGGCCTTATTGAGAACATGGCTTGGTTCACTCCGGCGGAATTGCCCGAAAATAAATATTATATCTTCGGAAAAGAAGGCGGCAAAAGATTAGCGGAAGAATTAAATATACCTCTGTTGGGACAGATACCAATCGTACAAAGCATTCGCGAAAGCGGAGACGCCGGCTCTCCCGTCGCATTAAATCCCGATTCCCTAACCGGCTCCGCTTTCCGGAAATTGGCGGAAAGCGTTGTTGAACGCGTTAACTACCGGCACGAATACCTGTCTCCCACAAAACGTGTGGAAACTCACAAATAACCCGTTCCTCCCAAAGAACCATTCGTTTTAACCTACCCTTTATTTGCGGAAGCTTTAGCTAAGCTTTCGCAAATACTCTATAAATGGGGTACTATTTCATACAATTATTATCTTTTTTTGTATCATATTAATTAAGATTGTTTTTTAATCTTAATTAATTGACTCTTAGAGCTATAAAACAGAGATTTATAATTGTATTTTAATAACGAATAAACTTTTTGATTATGAAAAACTTAAGATTTAAACTCAAAGCATTTGCTGCTGTCATCCTCGTCCCATTACTATTCACCGGTTGTCCAGGTGAAGACAAAGAACCGGACACATTATCGGTAACACCAACCCGGCTAAACTTTACAGCAGACGAGACGAATGAAAAATCCGTGGAAATTACCACGAACACCTCTTCTTGGAATTATAAGGAATCTGATGATTGGATAGAGGCTTACAGAAAATCCGACAATAAACTTTATGTTAAAGTTCTAAATTACACCAACACGAATAGTGCACGTACTTCAAAAATTACAATCAATGCAGGTGATGCCGCACCTGTTGATATCACGATTGAACAGAGCGCAAAAGAAATAAACAACTTTTCCGTCAGTCCGACATCTTTGTCATTCCAAGCTAATGAAACAGGTGATAAAACGATCGCGATCACTACCAACGCTGAAAGTTGGGATGCCATCTCTGACGCATCATGGATAACGCTCACGAAACAAACCGGAACATTGAAAGTGACCATTGGCACCAAAAACACGCAAACAACAGAACGTACGGCAAATATTAAAATCACGGCTGGAAACGCTCCCGATATCACCGTAAAAGTTACACAAGGAGCCGCGACAACTCTTTCTGCAAACGCTACTTCACTTTCATACGAAGCCACAGAAACCGGAGAAAAGAGTGTCGCGATCTCAACCAACGCTTCGAGCTGGAGCGCGACGGCAAGCGCGTCCTGGATTACATTATCCCAAAATGGCAATACACTGAAAGTCAATGTTACATCAGCAAATACCGGCACCTCGGCACGTAGTGCCAACATAACCATCAATGCGGGAGATGCTACTCCGGTCATCATTTCGGTAACCCAGGCTGCCGCGACTTCACTATCCATCAATCCGACTTCTCTTTCTTACGGAGCCTCTGAAACGGGGACAAAAAGCGTCACTATCACGACCAATGCATCAAGTTGGGATGCGACGGCAAGTGCGTCCTGGATCACACTTTCCAAAAGCGGTAATACATTAAGTGTTAGAGCATCTACGAATACCGCCACTTCGGCACGCAGCGCGACTATCACCGTCACGGCAGGAAATGCCGCAAGCGCTACGCTGACTGTAACACAAGCGGCAACCATCACGCCCGATGGAATCGTAAAAAGTTCGTATTCGGCAGCGGGAGCAGTGTTCTTTTCGTCGTTTGGCAGCGCTACAAACTGGGCGGGAACAATCACCCCTTATGGATCTTCCGGCAGTAAGACCTATTCAATCACCAACTGGGGAAATGATGGAATTACAGTATGGCTAAACGAAAGTAACGGAAAAATAACGATGGATATAACTACGTCCGTAGCGCATACCAGTAGTTACACTCACTATGGTTATTTCCGCGCAGGCGTTATAATTGATGGGGTCTTAACCGTCATTTCTGACTATGTACATCCTGTAAGCTATAATTCTTCAACAAAAGTACTCGACTTCTCTTCAACGACATTCCAGGGATACCAGGTGTATGTCGGAATAGCCGCCTATAAATCAGGGGTTTTAGATGATTTTTTCACTAATTTTTATCGATCTGCAAAGCTTTATCTGACCTCAACTTCATCCGCTTCTCTGTCTGACGAAGCGCCGATACTCAAGTCAGCAGCCAGAGCGCCAATAATCGAATCAGCAATGAAAAGAGACTACACCTCCGTCAGAGAAACAACTACGGCCGAATTCATAAAAATGTATGGTAAAAACACAAAATAGCAAATGATGAACAGGATTCTCTATTTTATCCTGATCACTTTTGTCATATCTACCTTCTCCGGATGCAAAGATGATGAAAAATACAACACATCGCATCCGGACGAAGGAGGTATCATCCTGACAATGGATTGGTCAAAAAAAGAAACGGCAATTCCGTCAAACTATCAGGCATATATAACTCCCTCTTCAGGCAACAACAAACTCTTTGAAAATCTGAATGGCGCTACGAATAATCTTGTGGTAGAACCCGGAGAGGCAACAATATATGTATATAATAAAGCGGAATATGTCTCTATTTCAGGAAAAAAAGCAAGTATAAGTAACAGCGGAACAGGCATCGCTGCTAAACCAGATGAATTTTACAGCTATTCCGGACAAGTTTATACCGAACGGGATCGGGATATTTCGCATATCGCGCTGATGAACCGGCAAACCGGAGAATTAAAATTATCCATAGCCATCAAGCCGGCCGCGATGATAGACAAAATAAAAACAATCAGTGCCATATTGGATGGCGTAGCATCAGAGCTGGATATGCAGACAAATGAGCTTTCAAACCCATCCTCCGTATCCTTCATATTTTCTAAAAATTCGTATTACGCTGTTACAATGATACGATTGTTTGGATTCATCCGGTCAAAAACGCAAAATCTGACATTGAATATCGAATTCGAAAACGGGAATATCGTAAGCGCAACAAGCGACTTGACTTCGTTCGTTGATGGCTTCAACGAATCAAAGAATAAACTCTTTTCCCTAAATGGTTCCCTGCGTATACCAGACGAAAATGCTGTGACAATAATGATTGACAATTGGGAACGCAATACTGAAAACCGCTATTTATCGGTATTTCCTTCAGAGGTCACGCTCCCCTATCCGGCATCCGACGAATCTGTGTCTATCATTACCGATCAACCGTCATGGGAATATAGTGTCATAAAAACCGGAGATTGGCTTACAATCAAAAAGTCCGATGCCGGGCTGAAAATATCAGCTACAGAAAATACAGAAGGACTAACACGGCAGGCTACGATTCATATTTCCGCCGGAGGTTTGAGTGAAAGTCTTACGATTCTTCAAAATGCATACGAAATCAAATATTATTCCGACAAAGAAGTGGTCAAACTACAAAGCGCCACCATCGGAAAAGGGGTAAATATTGTGATGATGGGCGACGGATACACCTCAAAAGATATGGCTAAAAAAAACGGCAAATATGAGCAAGATATGCGCGTGGCTACCCGGTACTTCTTTTCGGTTTACCCCTATACCAGATACAAAGACTATTTTAATGTATACATGGTAACTGCCATATCCAATGAAGAAGGTGTCAGTGTCCAATCAACAAACACAGACATTGATACGAAGTTTAAATCCGTCTGGGAAGGAGGTTCTTCAACCGGAATCTCTTGTAGTTTGGAAAATGTGATTGAATATCTTAACGCGGTTACCGAACTTGAATCTGCCGACATCAATGATATATCGGTAATCATGCCCATTAACGCGTCTATATACGCGGGTACCTGCGCGATGTATCTATTTCATCCCATGCCTTCGGAAATCGGCTATGGGGAAGGATTCTCAATCAGTATGTGCCCTGTAGGGAGCGAATTTGAGAAGATAGTTGTTCATGAAGGAGCAGGCCACGGCTTTTCCAAAGTAACCGACGAGTATATTTATTATCAGGAAAAGACGATCTCTAAAGAAGATAAAGACCGGACTAATAACTTTAAAACTTACGGATGGTGCGAAAATGTGGATTTTTACAGTGATATGAAACAGACATCATGGAATGGTTTCGCTGACAATCCGAAATACAACATGGTCAGCACTTTCGAAGGAGCGGAAACGTATGGAAAAGGAATATGGAGACCTGAATACAACAGTTGCATGAACAACAATATCCCTTATTTCAATGCTCCAACCCGTTGGGCACAGGTAAGGCGTATCAATAAGCTGGCGGGATTTAATTATTCTTTTTCTCAGTTCCTATTGGACGATATCATTCCGGAATATCCTTCGGATACACGAAGCAAAACGGAAAATCTAAAACCGCTGGCGCCACCTGTTATGAAAATATCAGACAGAAGCCAAATCAAACGCCGATGACATTCTACACTGTGTGATCCCAAACAAAAAAGCTGTTTCCGGAATGAAAACAGCTTTTTTTATATAAGATCATTTATTTTATTACTTTCCAGCCGTTGCAGGTTCAAGTACAATACCCTTTTTCGCCATACGACGCTTCTGTATTTCATAAGCGATCGGAGTAGCGATAAACAAGGTAGAATAAGTTCCGACAAGGACACCAAGCATGATTGCGAAAGTAAAGCTACGTATGGTGGTGCCTCCCAACAGGAATATACAGAATACAACAACAAATGTTGACAATGTAGTATTGAACGTACGCGACAATGTGGAATTCAATGCGTCATTTATAACCTGGTAACGGTCTCGTTTCGGGTAATCCTGTATGGTTTCACGAATACGGTCAAATACCACCACAGTATCATTAATAGAATAACCGATAACCGTAAGAATCGCCGCGATAAACGTCTGGTCGACCTCCATAGAAAATGGAAGAACTTTCCACAATAAGGTATAAAACGCAATGATACACAACGTTGTAACAAATACCGATAGAAATACCCCGATAGAAAATCCCCAGTCACGGAAACGTATCAATATATATAATGCCATACAGAACATAGCGATAACAACCGCCATCACAGCGCTATTCTTTATATCATCAGCCATACTGGGTCCTACTTTCTGAGAACTTTGTATATATTGATCTGTAAATTGCTGCAAAGTAGTTCCTGCAGGAAGAAGCTCTTTCGCCCCTTCATACAATTTTCCATTTATTTCTTCATCAACCGAAGGGCTGTTGTCTTCTATTTTATAGTTGGTAGATATACGCACCTGATTTCCCGAACCAATCGTTATAACACTAACAGATCCGTCTAATTGCTCGTCGAGAGAATTGCGAAGATTGTCTGTTTGGATATCCTGATCAAAACGTATGATATAGTTACGGCCTCCCGTAAAGTCAATACCGGTATTCAAACCTATTGTCATCATGGATATTGAACCAAGAACAATAACAACCACAGGTATCAGATATCCGATCTTGCGTTTACCAAGGAAATTAAAGCTCGGATTAACTAAAAAGTTTTTAGACAAGCTGGTCGTAAATGTCAAATTCTTAACCTTTTCTTTTGATAACAGCCATTCATAAACAAGACGCGTTAGGAACACAGCTGTAAGGAATGAAACAGCGATACCGATTAAGAGTGTCCAAGCGAAACCTTTGATCGGTCCCGTACCGAAGATGAACAACACAACACCTGCGATCATTGTGGTTATATTCGCATCAAAAATCGCGGAAAACGCATTACTATAACCATCGGCAAGCGCCCTCGCCAATTGTTTCCCTGCGCGCAACTCCTCTTTAGTACGCTCATAAATCAACACATTCGCGTCGACCGCCATACCGAGGGTAAGCACCATACCGGCAATACCGGGCAACGTAAGTACAGCTTTAAACGAAGCCAAAATACCAAGCGTAAAGAAGATGTTCAACAACAAAGCCCCATTCACGATCATACCCGGAAGAAGACCATAAACAGCACACATATAGATCATCAGGATAATCAGCGCCACAATAAATGAAATAACACCGGCATTAATTGCTTCCTGCCCAAGTGACGGCCCCACAATATCTTCTTGTACGATATTAACCGAAGCAGCCATCTTTCCTGATTTCAATACATTCGCCAAGTCCTTCGCTTCTTCAACTGAAAAATGTCCCGTAATCTGTGAACGTCCGCCTGTAATCTCCACCTGCACGGTAGGAGCTGAATAAACTAAGTCATCAAGAACGATCGCCACGCTATTCCCTATATTATCTTTTGTCAAACGCGCCCAAGCTTTCGCTCCTTCGGCATTCATAGACATACTAACCACCTGTTGCGCTCTACTGGACATATCATTCTGAGAGAAATCCGCGTTGGCATCCGTTACTACATCTCCGCTCAACGCAGGCGAGCCGTCGCGGTTTGTTACCTTCAATGCGTATAAATCAAAATACTGCTCGTTGTCATCACGAGATTTTACAGACCATCTGAATAGGACATTATTAGGCAATACTGCCTTAACCTGCTTCAAGTTAAGCAAACTATCCACTTTTGCCATATCCTGCTTGCTTGCAAACCCTACTATAGGGCCCGGAATAAGCTGTCCGCCATAAGCATTAGGAATAAGAACTGAAAACAAGGGATGCAGCTTAGACAATTCATCTGCTGATTGAACAGCGTCCTTCTGCTCCTTTCCAAGTTGATCTAACAATGAATCAACCTCCGAAGTCGCGTCGGCAATTTCGTTTGAAGGCTCTGTTAATGTAGCATCCGGAGTCACGGCTGAAAGGTCATCCGTACTTACGGAACTTTCTGCCCCCGATGTCTGATCTTCCATCATTCGGGCTAAAACCATATCCGCCTCATTCAATGCATTATATAATTGTGGAAAATCATACGTTTCCCAAAACTCAAGATTCGCGCTTCCTTGAAGTAATTTACGCACACGCTCAGGCTCTTTAACTCCCGGCAATTCAACCAAAATACGGCCATCCGTCTCAAGACGCTGAATATTAGGAGACACAACACCAAATCGGTCTATACGCGTACGCAATACATTAAATGAATTATCAATCGCGCTCTTCAATTCGCTACGCAAAACAGAAATAACCTGTTCATCAGAACTTTGTGGAGTAATTTTATCCTTCAATTCGAATGTGCTGAAAATAGCCGACAAGCGCGCGCCCTGATCTATTTTCTTATACTCTTCAACAAACAGATCGATGAATCCTTTCTGACTTGTTGACTGTCGCGCATACGCAGCATCAAGGGCTTTGTTGAAATTTTCATCCTTATTATTATTGGAAAGTGAACGGATCGCATCCGCCACATTCAATTCAAGGATCACATTCATACCACCTTTCAGGTCCAGACCCAAGGTAATTTCATTCTCTCTACATTCTTTTAATGTATAACCTAACCATACTTTTTTGTTGGCTAAAGAGTCCATGTAAAAGTTTTCTTTTGACGCATCTCCGTTCGCATAAACCGCCGCTTCTTTGTTATATTTATTTGTCACAAAAGAAAATGACAAATAGAAAATACACACTAACGCCAGCAAAATTGCGAATACTCTTACAAATCCTTTGTTTTGCATTGATTTCTATATATTTATGTTATTAATTTAATTTTTGTTCGTATTTTTTCAAGGTGCAAAGATAGACTTTTTTTCATTGCAACATAGATTTTTACGCATTTTTTTTAGCTCTACATACAATTATGATTATTCCTGTTCGTTTTTTTAATACCTTTGGCCGTATCAACAATTCGAAAACATCATAAATATATGAACAAATTGCTCATCACACTAATCGGCTTTATTACAGCGATTAACACATTTTCTAAACAAGTCGATACGATCGAAATCTTAAGCCCTTCCATGAACATGATGGTAAAAAATGTGATCATTCTCCCTGCCGGCTATGAAAACAAAACAAACCTTCCCGTGCTATACCTGCTTCACGGATACGGAGGTAACCATAAATCGTGGATACAGATAAAGCCGGATCTTCCTGAATTAGCAACACAATACAATATGATTATCGTCTGCCCGGACGGAAAAAATTCGTGGTATTGGGACAGCCCTGTAAACCCAAAAATGAAATACGAAACATACATCTCCAAAGAACTGACGAAATATATCGACAATAACTACAAAACAAAAAAAGACAGATCAGGACGGGCAATAACAGGACTCAGTATGGGCGGCCATGGAGGATTATGGCTCGGAATCCGCCACCAGAATATTTTCGGAGCATGCGGATCCACCAGCGGAGGTGTTGACATCCGTCCATTCCCTGGTAATTGGGAGATGAAAAACAGTCTGGGTAATTACAGGGAAAACAGTGAGCGCTGGGACAATCATACTGTTATCAAACAATTACATCTTATAAAACCGGATCTAACCCTGATCATTGATTGCGGAACAGAAGACTTTTTTTATGAAGTAAATGAAAATCTGCACCGCGAATTGACCAATCGCAAGATCAAGCACGATTACATATCACAACCGGGAGCGCACAACGGACAATACTGGAATAATTCGATAGGATATCAACTTCTGTTTTTCAGAAACTTTTTCTGTAATAGCAATTAAGAATCATGCTATAATATATGATTTAAAGCTATTTATAAAAAAGTAATGAAGGATAAAAACTTCGGAAAAGAATTGGAACCTCTATAAAAAAGAAAAGGTTGTCTCACGACAACCACAATCTTCATTGTTAACCTTAAATCTAATACCATGAAAAACACAGTGCAAAGATAATGCGTTTATGTTATTCAACATAATTTTTCGGCAGAAAAATGCAGCTCATTAAGTTTATTTAACTTCTTCGATCCGCTCCCCACATTAATTTTTCTCTCAAAGTTTGATAAAAAGTCTGATTAAATCGCTTAATTAGGCGTGTCCTAAAATCAGCCTTGCTGATTTTCAGCACAATGCCCTCTGGAAAATCATCAGAACGTCCATCCAATGAGACAAGGAAGGAATTTGTGCGACTTTCGATTTTTAAGGTGATTGTATAATCATCCGGAATAGCAATCGGGCGCACGTTCAAAGAATGAGGCGCGACAGGACTAAGAATAAAATTTCTGTTTTCAGGTAATAAAATAGGCCCGTTCACACTCATCGAATAAGCTGTAGAGCCGGTAGGAGTAGCCACCACAAGCCCATCGGCCTGATAGGATGTCAGATAATCATCATTTAAAAAGGTATGAATCGTAATCATCGACGAAGTATCACGCTTTAATATGGCAATTTCATTAAGCGCGTAGTTAAAACCGCTGAACGCGTGCTCCTCCGTATATAGCCGCAACAAAGCACGCTCTTCTATTTTATAATCGCCCCGGAACAATTCCTCCAGCGTCTCATCAATCTGATCACTACTGACATCTGCGAGAAATCCGAGGCGTCCGGTATTAATACCTAATATCGGAATATTCTGCTTAGCAATATGCGATACCGTACGCAAAAATGTACCATCCCCGCCAACGCTCAACGCAATATCCAAATTCGACACATCATCTTCTAAAATTCCTGATTTCTCAGGGCTATAACCAAGCGCTTCCTTCAGAAAATCACAAAACGAAGATTGTATGTAAATTTCAGCGTTCAAATCACAAAGCTTATCAAACAAGCCTTTTATCACATGTAATTTATCTTCTTTACACTCACTACCGAAAACCCCTATTTTCATATCTGTAAATATAAATTTTCAACACTAAAGCAATATAAAACTCACTCATTATATGTATCGTCCCCGGCGACACATCGATCAAGCTCGTTTCGTTCGTTAATATATTTTTTAGACAATTATTCTGTTATTTCAGTAAATACTTGTACATTTGCGCTTGGCATTTGCTGCAAAGGCGTATGCAAAGATATAAAATAACAGACATTTAGCATGATAAATTTAAGTGTAAATATAAATAAAGTCGCGACTATACGTAACTCGCGTGGTGGTAATATTCCCGATGTAAAAAAAGTAGCGCAGGATTGCGAGTCATTCGGAGCACAGGGAATTACAGTACACCCACGACCGGACGAACGCCATATCAGATACAGCGATGTCTATAATATCAAACCCATTATCAGAACCGAGCTAAATATCGAAGGTTATCCGGGTCCGGAGTTTGTCGACCTGATTATGAAAGTCAAACCGACACAGGTCACCCTTGTTCCCGATGCGCCTGATGCACTTACATCCAATCAGGGATGGAATGTGGAAGCCAACTTAGATCAGCTGACGGAATTAGTTGAATTGTTTGCGTCCAAAAGCATACGCACTTCCATATTTGTGGAAACGGATCTGAAAAATATTGAATTCGCCGCGAAAACCGGAACAGACCGTATTGAACTTTATACAGGCCCTTATGCGGAAAATTATGAAAAAGGAAAAGAAGAGGCAATCCGGCCATTTATCAACGCGGCACGTTGCGCGAAAGATTTAGGCATGGGTGTAAACGCGGGACATGATTTGAGCCTTGTGAATCTCGAATATTTCGCATCCGAAATACCTTGGATCGACGAAGTTTCAATCGGGCATGCGCTAATCAGTGATGCGTTGTATTATGGTCTTGAAAAGACGATCGCGCTATATAAGGAATGCCTGAAACAAAAATAAAAAAAAACATATTAATCAATAAAAACATGAACGTTCTATTATTATTACAACAAACAGGTAGCCAGGGAGCTGCCGCGGGCGCACCTCCTGTACTGACCGAAACGGTAATGGATCCCATTACGACCGAAGCGCAGATGAACATCTTAGATCTCGCTATGAAAGGCGGATGGATCATGATTGTACTGCTGGCATTATCCATTGTCGCGATCTTTATTTTTATTCAACGTTTCTTGCTCATACGCCGTGCCAATAAAAGTGACGAAGGCTTCATGAATCGTATCAAAGATTATATACACGATGGTAAAATAGATTCGGCCATCAACCTCTGCCGCAAAACGAAAAATCCGTCCGCGCGCATGATAGAAAAAGGCATCTCACGCCTCGGACGACCAATGAACGACGTACTTGTTGCCATAGAAAATGTCGGAAACATTGAAGTGGCCAAATTAGAAAGAGGATTTCCCATTCTCGCGACAATCGCGGGAGGCGCGCCTATGATCGGCTTCCTTGGAACCGTAACAGGTATGGTTCGCGCTTTTTTCGATATGGCTAACGCAGGTACAAATGTGGATGTAACTTTACTTTCCAGCGGTATCTATGAAGCGCTCGTCACCACTGTCGGAGGTCTTGTTGTAGGTATTGTCGCTTTATTCGGCTATAACTATTTAGTTTCACAGGTAGACAATGTTGTGAACAACATGGAAGCCCGCACAATGGAATTTATGGATTTATTAAATGAACCGGCGAATTAAAGATAAGCATGGCACTCAAACGTAAAACTAAAATAAATCCGAATTTCAGCATGGCATCGATGACCGATATCATCTTCCTGTTGCTGATATTCTTCATGGTCACTTCAACAGTAGTCGTGCCCAATGCCATTAAAGTAACATTACCTCAGGCGCAAAAACAGACAGCGGCCAAACCGTTTTCACGCGTGACGATAGATAAAAATCTGAATTATTATGTGGCATTCGGTAATCAGCGCGAAAAACAGGTATCGTTCGACGACATTAGTCCGTTTCTGCAGGAACGCTATAATCAGGAACCGGAAATGTTCGTAGCCCTATATGCCGATGAAAAAGTCCCTTACGGTGAAATCGTAAAGGTGCTCGACATTGCGAATAAAAACAAGTTTAAGATGGTGCTTGTCACACGTCCTCCTTCGAGATAAAGAAATAAGTGAAATGAAATTCGATAAAGACGACACTTCTGCGCTAATAGGAACAATTGTCATACACCTGATATTGCTCCTTATCCTCTATTTCGGCATCCTGAGAACCATTGTCCCCAGTGAAGACAGTGGCGTACTTGTAAACTTCGGAGATATCGCCGCGTCAGTAGGCGCATACGAACCCCAATATTCCGAAAACACGCAACAAAAAGAAATCCCCCCCCAGCCTACGCCCAAACCTGTACCGATTGCTGAAGAAAAAATCATCACCCAAGATCAGGAAACAAGCGTAACAATTCCCGAAAAAAAGGAGAAGAAAGAAGATACTTCTGCCGCCAACGAAAGGGCCCGAAAGGAAAGAGAAGAAGCGGAGCGTAAACGTAGGGAAGAAGACGAAAGAAAGCGCAAAGAAGAAGAGCAGAAAAGACAACAGGAAGCAATTAGCAACCGTGTATCCAACGCATTCGGAATGGGCAACTCACCGGATAGTAACCAGGGTGACGCTACTGCGGGAACAGGTAATCAGGGTAGTCCTTTCGGTAATTCCGACACAGGAGCTAACGAAGGTACCGGAGGATTCGGTACATTCAACCTCAACGGGCGCTCAATCGGCAGCGGAGGATTACCACGTCCGGCATACACAGCACAAGAAGAAGGAAAAATTGTAATAAACATCACAGTCGATCCGAACGGAATCGTTATACTCGCGGAGATCGGCCGGGGAACAAATATTGATAACGCGTCTATGCGCAAAAGCGCTCTTGATGCCGCGAAAAGAGCAAAATTCAATAAAATACAAGGTACCAATAATCAAAACGGAACAATTACTTATATATATAAGTTAATGTAATCCGTCTATATATTCATTAAACAATAAAAATCCTATGAAGGCAATTGTATTTCTTGCAACGGGCTTCGAAGAAATGGAAGCAGTCGGAACGATCGACATATTGCGACGCGGTGGTATTGAAACCGTTACGGTATCCATAACCGGACACAAAACAGTAACCGGCGTACATGATATACCTGTCATAGCCGACGAACTTTTTGAAAATATAGATTATACAATCTACGATGCCCTTGTACTTCCGGGCGGCGGACCGGGCAGTGAAATGCTGAACAAACACGAAGGTTTGCGCAAAGCGATTACGAATTCTTATGAAAATAGCAAACTGATCGCCGCTATATGCGCTGCACCACGTGTACTCGGCAGTTTAGGACTGCTTAAAGGTAAAAAAGCGACATGTTATCCGGGAATAGAGCCGGAATTGACAGGCGCGACAATCGTTCATGATTCCGTTGTAACAGATCACAACATTATCACCGGCCGTGGACCGGGACTTGTTTTTGATTTCGGCTTAGCTATCGTACGATACCTTACAGGCGATGTCTGTGGTACCGATGATGTCGCGGAAGCCTTGCTATTGTAACAAACTTAGCAAATCTTACGTCTTATTTATATGAAGGGCCGCTTACAAGCGGCTTTTCTTTTAAAAAGCAAGCAAAGAAACAAGTAACAAGGCGAAAAGTAAAACATTGCGGGAAGTCTGCTCCAGCACACGATTCAATTCACTTCCGCTCAAACGGCGCAAATCTTGCCATGTAAACAATTCCAGCATCAAAAAGAAAAGGAACAGGAACCAGACGCTCCTGTCACGATAAAGGTAAGCCGGATAGGCAAAAACAATGGCAAGTATTGCATTGATCAGATAAAAGATACTCCCAAACCGGCGCCCGAATATAACAATGGTCGTTCTCTTACCTGCCACAGCATCCTGTTCATAATCACGATAGTTGTTTACAATCAGGATATTCATGGAAAGAAAACCCATCGCGACAGACAATAAAAAGGCATTCAGCGTAAACGCATGAGCCTGCACATAATAAGTAAAACATAAAGGAATAATACCATAAAACAACATGACGCAGATGTCACCCAATCCATTATAAGCCAGCGGATAAGGGCCTGCGGAATAGGCAAGCACACATACAGCTATCGCAATACCTACAAGAATAAGCCACCAGCCGCCATAATAAAGTAATCCGCAACCACAAAGACATGCGGCGGCTAAGACTACCAGTGTCGCAACCAACATAGATTTAGGCTTAATCCAGCCCGAAGCTACCGCACGAGCCTGTCCTAATCGGTTTTCATTATCAGCTCCCTTTTTAAAATCAAAATAATCATTTGCGAAATTAGAAGCGATCTGCGCCAGTAAAGCAACCAAAAGGCATAAGACCGCCGGCATTAACTGAAACACACCGTTCCTGTACGCCAGCGCGCAAGCTACCAATACCGGACTGACCGACGCAGCCAGCGTTTTCGGACGCGACGCAGCTACCCATGCGTTGAACTTATTTATTGACATCTAAATAATCGTTTATTATCATCCATCAAAAACTTATAAATCACTTATTTTAAAAGGATTAAAAGAAACATCGGCATCATACGCATCGCTCCCGTCAATCTTCTTCACATAGCGCACAACACGGATCGTAACAGGCAAAACAACAATTTCATATACAGACTTAAGCACAGCCTGCGTTCCGATCATGACCAACAGTTTATCTTCAGGTATGATTCCCCCGAAAGCAATCGGAAAAAAGATCAATGAATCCGCACTTTCGCCCACAAGAGTAGAAACAATCGCCCGCAAAGAAAAATTCCGCCCTTCCGACGAAACCTTCATCTTACTCATCACGTAAGCATTCAGGAATGAGCCTACAAGAAAAGCGCAAAGGCTCGCCACAACAATACGCGGCGTCATACCAAAAACAAAATTAAAACTGTCTCCCCCCTCCCAGAAAGGTGCGGATGGAAGCATGACGGCCAACTGAGCCACACCGACCACAATAAAATTCATCGCGAAGCCGCTCCATATAATCAGACGAGCTTTCTTATACCCCCAAACCTCCGAAATACAATCGTTTATGATATAAGAAATAGGGAAAACCAAAAGGCCTGCGGTCGCGGTAATAGGCCCTAACTGAATAATCTTAGCCTCTAAAAGATTAGATACAATCAAACATACAACGAACAAAATCCCCATCAGCATAAAGGGGACAGAAACCATTTTCTTCATAATTCTTGTTTTTTAAGTGGTTACCAAGCACACTGTTAATAATCAATTTCCGGGGGCAAATTTACATGAAAATTCTGGTATTTTCAAGTTGGAATGATAAATATCAAGATCACATTATTTTTCCTGTCAATTTCCTGAAGATTGGAAAATTGTGAGTGATGCGACATTCTTTATTTGGGTGAATAAGTTAACTTGGACACACATTCTCAATAAGAAATTCTTCTTCGTTTTTCGAACTTGTCGTTTTCCTAATTAAGCAAAAACAATCTGACAATAAGCACATTAATCACATCGTCATTTTGGCAATTAAACAAGATTATCCCCAAACAGGAATATATTCTACATATTTAGTAGACGCATTATTAGGGTCGCGTGGTTTAATTTTATTTTGAGCCAAAGCCTCTTTTATTACTAAAGATATTTGAGGCCTTTGCCTTTCACTCATTTTAAACCTTTCCCTTAAACTTGTATTAGTCATTGCACTTCCTGAGAAATACTTGATTATACAATGCTGATAACATGCTTCAACTCTTTCTGCAGGAGTTAATTTTGCAAATTCTTTAGGACTATATATCGTAACCCTGAAAGAATTTTCTAATTCTTCAAATTTTAAAGGAGGAAGGCCATACAATTCTATGGACGCAACTGCTTTTTCGAGACCAGAACCTCGTTCTTCACAAATTCTATATCGCCTGAATGCAGAAGCAAGGATTTCATTCCTTGATTCAGGGGTAGTTCTGATTAGTCTGTCAATTCTTTTAGATGGCAATAGCTTCCCTGGGTTGGATATTTCAATTCTATCATTGAATATTTCAATCATCGGACTTGTTCCTCTAATGGTAAAATCCTGATGTATCAAAGCGTTAGCAATTAATTCTCGCAAAGCAATTTCCGGATATATTGTCGTTTCTGTTCGTAGAGCGTGTTTTATAATTTCACTACTTGGAAGTAATGCACTAATATAGGAAATTAAACCCTCATAACCAACAGCATAACCTTTCCTCCCAATTTGTTCTTTTTCAGGCACTTGCTTTGTTAATCCCTGATATTTAATTACTCTAACAGATTTTCGTGTCAACCCATCAAATTGACGAAGGTCAAATGCGCATGCCAAAACGCCAAAATTAAGAATATAATAACCAGTGCCATCTACACTTTGAATCATTTTTTCTTCTTCCATCCATCGAAGAATATCTTCTCTTTTCTGAGGTGTAGGTTTATTTAATAATTGGAAAATACTCCTAACATCAAGTAAGTCTAATACTTCAGATGCAGATTTTAGCTTACTCGCGTGCAACTCTTCAAAATGAGGAGTTTTACTATTTAACATCAATGCTCCTATTTCCGGGCGGGACGCCTGACGAGTAGTACCTCCACTCCTAATATACGTTTCATCAATTGATCTTGAGCTAAGTGATACAGGCTTAACTGCACTTTCTTTTATATGAACGAGTAGTACAGGAACGTTCTTGTATTTTTCTATTGCATGGTCTAAATTTACTAATGGAAATACAGAGTCTCGGCAAAGGTTACTCAACTTTTGCATTATTAATTCGGCTTGTTCCCGATTTACTCCTATCAATTCGCCAGTCTTATCTTCTATTCCAAAAACAAGGAATCCACCTCCCGGATGATTTGCAAATGCAGATAAATGCCTAGATAGTTTCTTATTATCCGGAGATAATTGTTCTTTCCAGTCTATTTCATTCAACTCCTGAGGTACAGGATTCAAAGAATGCTCAAGATATTCCAATACTCTCGAAATCCATTGTTTCGCCATGTCGTTTTCCTAATTAAGCAAAAAATCACTGATTATAAGGCATATAAACCTCATATTATTTATCCAGTTAAACAAAAATATGATCGAAATCAGTAGCAAACTTTAGTTCTCTCCCATTTGTCAGACGGAAATCAGTACCTATTAAGATACCTTTCCATACTTATTAATACAAATAAATATTTATTTATTTTTTTCAATTTACTTTTGGAAAATAACGATGATTCATGACTATTGCAACTGAATAACATCTCCCTTCTTCATATCAATGGTAACTATACCATTGGTTGATGCCACATCCACAGATGTATCATTCAGTTTGGCCGAAAAACCTCCCTGCATGTTTTCCGGAAGTTTTATACGAAAAGAATGATCAGTTTTGGCTTTAAGTGTAATTACCTGCAATACTCCGTTTGTCCACGAAGCGGAGACTTCTCCGCCACCTTGCACACATAAACCCTCAATATAACCGGTGTTCCAGGCAGCAGGAAGAGCCGGAAGCAACTCAATAAAACCATTCTGACTCTGTACCAGCATCTCGGCAATGCCCGCGGCCCCACCGAAATTACCGTCAATCTGAAACGGCGGATGCGCACAAAACAGATTAGGATAGGTTCCGCCACCATTCGTCATATTTACATCCTTTTGCACGCAAGGCCTTAGCAGATCCGCTAATAACTTGAACGCGTGTTCTCCGTCATGCAGCCTGGCCCAGAAATTTACTTTCCAGCCCATAGACCAACCGGTACTCTTATCGCCGCGCACAAGCAAGCTTTTACGCGCCGCTTCAGCTAAATCGGGAGTGTTCGCAACCGAAATCTCATTAGCCGGGTAAAGGCCATAAAGATGCGAAACATGACGGTGGGTAGGCTCTCCTTCCTCAAACGGTTCAAGCCATTCCATGATGCGGCCATCCTCTCCTATCGTCGTAGGCATCAGGCGGGCGCGTTTTTGAGCCAAAGTATCGGCAAAATTTTGATCGACTCCGAGTATCGAAGCGGCCTCTATCGTATTCGTAAATAACTCTCGCAGGATCTGATTATCCATCGTCGAACCGGCGCATATACTGATACGCTTGCCGTTAGACATAACAAAATGGTTTTCCGGCGAAGTGGTAGGAGCCGTTACTAAATAATGATTCCGGGGATCCTCGACCAACATATCTACAAAAAACAAAGCGGCGTCTTTCATGACAGGATAAACATCCGCGAGATATTCCCGATCTGAAGTGAACTGATAATGCTGGTAAAGATGCTCGCACAACCACGCGGCCGACGTATTTGTAGCGCCCCATGAAGGATGTTCTCCCGGAGCTGTGAATTCCCAGACATTGCCAAGTATATGAGTAACCCATCCGCGAGCGCCATAAAAGGCTTGAGCTGTCCCCCGCCCGCTTTCGACCTGCTGCTTTGTCCACGCTGTCAAGGGCAGATGGAGTTCCGACAGATTTCCGGTCTCGGCAGGCCACAAATTCATCTGCAAATTTATATTCAGGTGATAATCGCCATTCCAGGGCGTATTGATCGTATTACACCATAACCCCTGCAAATTAGGCGGTAACAGCCCTGGCCGTGTTGAAGAAATAAGGAGATAGCGCCCGAACTGATAGTAAAGGGCCAATAAGGACGGATCATTTTTATCTTGTTGAAATAACTCCAAACGCTCGTTGATAGGCAGCTGTTCTTTTTCCTCCATACGCCCGAAGTCAACTTTGGCGCGCGTGAATAATTGACGGTAAGCCTCCGTATGCTCTTTTTTCATCACGGAATAGTCTTTCCCTTCAACTGAAGCAAATTGAGACTTTAGCTGTGCATCAAAATCTTTGTTAAAATAATCCGTCACCATCCCAATAAGAATAATGGCTTCGGATGCTCCGTCAATAGCTAACGATTCACCATCGCCACCGGCCTTCAGTGTTCCACCCTTAGGCAGTAATACACGCACCTGAGCCTTATAACGCATGCCCAGTGATTCCATATCATGATCGCCTTCCGTTCCCGACGGCAAACGACCGGAAAATAGAAGATACGGATCTTCATTGCCGGGACCACCGGAAATGCTACATTCGGCGTCAAAACGAGGATCAGATACGTTTGACTGACGGTTCATTCCGATGGCGAAATTCAGCAATTTAGCCCGATCAGCCGTCAGATGGATAACACCTAAGTCGGAAGCAAACGAAGTAAAAGATTCACGATGATAGGAAATCGTTCCGCGTTTATAGGAAACGGTGGCTAAAGCATTATCTAATTGCAGCTCCCTGCGATAATCCGCGATACCAGGCGTTGGCTCTTCTTCCGGATACAAATAATCAATGACTAAGTTTCCGAATAATTGATACGCGCCGTAAGGTTTCGCATAGCCATGTCCACGCCCGCTACCTTCACCCTTACACACAAATGTTTTATACATCAGCGCCTGAGCTTCGTCATTTTTACCGGCGAAAAGCAAACGGCGTATTTCCGAAAGCGACTCCCGCGCCTCCGGATTATCGGTATCCTGCTTACTGCCGGACCACAAAGAAATTTCATTCAATACATAAGTTTCTTGTTCAATTCCTCCGTCGGGCATCATACCGATCCGTCCGTTTCCCAAAGGAAGCGTTTCCTCCCAGATAGAAGCAGGTTGATCAAAATGATAAGCCATGGCAGCATTAGCGTTCTTTGTCTCCGAGAGCATCGTATCACATCCTGAAAAAGAAAAACATACGACTGCCAGAATCAATCCGGAAAATAAATTCATTGAATTCATAGATAGGTCTGTTTAATGTTAAGGTTCCACAATATAAAAAGGGATTACCGGCAGGCAACCCCGTATCGTTAAAATTTCTGCATGTCACACAAGCGCTTGTAATAGCCATCCTTCAGCAACAACTCTTCGTGTTTTCCCCGCTCGACAATCTCACCTTCATGCATCACACAGATCTCATCCGCGTTGCGTATCGTAGAAAGGCGATGCGCGATAACAATCGTCGTACGATTACGCATCAGGTTTTCGAGCGCCTCCTGCACAAGACGTTCCGACTCCGTGTCAAGAGCGGATGTCGCCTCATCAAGAATCAAAATAGGCGGGTTTTTCAATATAGCGCGCGCGATGCTTACCCGCTGCCGCTGACCACCGGAAAGCTTTCCTCCGCGATCTCCGATATTCGTATCATATCCTTCTTCCGAGGCAATAATAAAATCATGCGCGTTGGCAATGCGGGCCGCATCCTCTACTTCTTCGCGGGTAGCCGATTCCACTCCGAAAGCGATATTATTGAAAAACGTATCATTGAATAGAATCGCTTCCTGATTCACATTCCCCATCAATCCGCGCAGATCATATAAAGAGGCTTCGCGGATATCCGTATCATCAATGGTGATACTTCCTTTTTCAATATCATAAAAACGAGGAAGTAAATCCACAAGCGTACTTTTTCCCGATCCGGACTGACCCACAAGAGCAATCGTTTTTCCTTTATCAATACGTAAATTAATACCCTTAAGCACCCATTCCTGCTGATAGCGAAACCATACATCCTGATAGGCTATCGCCTGATTTAATATGACCGGCTTCGGATCGGCGGGAGATTGGATATTCGACTCGGCTTTCAAAATCTTATCCACACGTTCCACGGAAGCAAGCCCTTTTTGTATAGCATAAGTAGCTTTGCTCAGATCTTTTGCGGGATTGATAATACTATAGAAAATAACTAAGTAATAGATAAACGTAGAGGCGTCGATAGGACTATTCTCACCAAGGATAAGAGTACCCCCGTACCATAATATCACAACAATCGTCGCCGTTCCAAGGAATTCGCTCATTGGATGCGCCAATTGCTGACGGCGGTAAATACGGTTCGTCGTACGCCGGAAGGTCTCATTAGATTCCTCAAAACGCCGCTGAATCTTTTTTTCCGCGTTAAACGCCTTAATGATACGTAATCCGCTAAGCGTTTCTTCGATCTGGCTCATCAACACGCCCCATTGGGACTGGCCCAAAAGAGATTTCCGTTTCAGCGTCTTTCCTACCTTGCCCATAACATATCCGGCTACCGGCAATAAAATAAAGACAAACAACGTAAGCTGCCAGCTGATAATCAACATGGCCGCTAAATAGATGACAATCAGGATCGGGTTTTTAAAAAGCATATCCAAAGAACTCATAATAGAGGTCTCGATCTCATTCACATCACCCGAAACACGTGCGATAATATCACCCTTACGTTCTTCCGAGAAGAAGCCGAGGGGTAATTCCGTAATTTTCCTATTGATCTGGTTCCGGATATCACGCACAACGCCCGTCCGTATCGGTATCATCGTAAAAAACGCCATATACATCGCTAACACTTTAAGCAATGTCATGACAACTAAAAATATGCCTAATACAAGCAAAGTAAATGATCCGCCTTCCGTTTCTATAATCCCGGAAACGTATGAGAAAAAATTGTTTTTGATCAGATCAAAAGCGCCTTTCCACGATTCCCACGAACTGAAATCCAGATCCCATGGTTGAGATGTATATACCTTATCATCTGTCCGAAACAGGATGTTCAGAATTGGGATGATCAACGCGAACGAAAAAAGATTCAGGATTGCCGAAAGGATATTAAATATGATATTGAGTACCATATACTTCTTGTACGGCGGAATAAATCGTTTCAATATGCGGATAAAATCCTTCATCTGCAGTCCGGTTATAAATCACTTAGGGATTAGCCATCTTCACACAACGAACAGGGTATGCATCCGCATTATCCCCGTAGTCATCCTCGCTATACAACTTATTTCCCGATGTATAAATACGATGTGAACCTCCGGATAACATACTACCGTCTATATTGATCGGAGAACTTGTCCAGTAAATACACTTCCCGTCATCAGCATCCGTTCCCGAATACAACAGTTGAGCGCCATTATTTCCATTGAAAGAAGTACGTCCCTGCCGCATCCCTGCCGCCGGCCATGCTGTGAGAATCTCTCCTTGATAATAATAATAATCCCAATAGCGATGCCCCTGATAGTTGAAATACCACAGATCGTTCTGTGGCGCATCATGCAAAGACTTCAAATCATCTTTACTCGGCACCTTATACCCGTATGGACAAGGATCATAATCAGTTTTTACAGTCGCAGACCAAAGAGTCGAATTGCTTACAGACAACCAATCCGCAGGTTCATCTTTTGATGTAGAATTATTACATATAAACTTCATCGGATTTTTCGTAGCCATATCAATAGTTCCCGTTGTTGTGTTAACACTCCAGGAAGCACCGGTATTCACAATCGTGTTATTCCGTGCAATAGACAGCATATTAGCAGTGGTTTCATTTGTAATACCATCACCGCCAAAGAACGGATCCTTACGTCCCCATTGATAAACAAACCCGTAATTGTCAATCCCCGTAGAAACCATATTTGCAGACAACGCTCCAATATTTCTATCTATAAACTCTTTATTCCCTTCGTAATTCACATCCTGAGGCTTATCCGTGATCCAAATATGCCAAGTCCATACGATCTCATTACTCGCATTCTTAAGCGCCAAAATAACATTTCCTTTTGTAAACTTACCTAATTCTGTACCAACACGGAAATCAACATAACCCATAGTCGAATTATATTGAACAGTAGCAGGATCAATCAATTCATTAATCTGAAATGAACCGCCACCCTCTTTCGATGCCCAAAGCCACTCAACGGACGTACCAGTAAGCGATGCACCACTGATTGTTTTTGTATAAAGCCTATAGGTCGCAGCCGAAGAAGCAATATTACAATTGGAAGGCTTTCCTCCTGATATCTCTATAATCGAACTTGAAATTGTATTATCCTTTGTTGCTTCAATAATAGATGTATAGACAGCATTCGGTTGCAACTTTGAAATGTCATGCTTCGAAATAATTTTGTATCCAGAAGTTGTTTCAACAATGGAGATCAATCTTTCCGATGGTTTTATTTTTAGTGGATTAATAACGAACCAAACATAAGGACTCTCGGATGTTGCAGTTATCAAAACATCTCCTGTTACAGAAGATCTTATTTTACTATGGCTATATCCCGATGTAAAAACGGGACCCGAATACTCCAATTCTCCCGGAGCCTTACTTACATCTATTGTATAATTTCCGGCTAAAGCATAACTATCAATAGGTTTTTCTATAGTCGTTGTATCGGCAATATATAGCTCTACTCCTTTGATTCTCTGAAAAGAAAATACAGTGGGCACACTTCGTACCTGAAAACGCAGAAAAGCAAATACACTATTAAATGTCATTGCACATGTCCCTCCATCCAAATCAAACACACTAGATGGAGAAGATATGGTAAAAACATTACCTGCGAGTGCATCATCCATGTTACTCTCCACCGAATTATTTGTCGATTGATTCTGCACATTATTAAGTGTATAAGATACCGTTCTTCCGGAAATAGAGGCCTGATAGGGTGTATATCCATATGCCGAAGCTGTTCTTAGAGAACTTGTTGTTGTATCTGTATAAATAGAAACTGCTTGTGTATAATCAAATTTTTTATTCGTCTCCAATGAAACACCATCGCTTCCGGTTACAAACATACCGATTGTCTCCGAAGCACCCCAAATCAACATCGTGTTTCCTCCCGCAATATATGGGCTGGCATAAGTATCCACAGTGCCATTAGTCATATACGGATCAGGTAAAAATCGAATATAATATGTTTTTTTCGTCCCAGGCGTCGGATCCGGGTCCGGATCCGGGTCCGGAGGTGGCACTATTTCATCAATTTTTTCTGATATACAACTATTTGTAACAACACCCAGAGTTAACATAATGCTCAAAAATAACAATATCTTTTTCATAAATCTATTTCCTTATTTATTAAAACAAGTAATGATACGCAAAGGTACAGATTTTTTTTTCGAATAACCTAACAATTAACAAAAACTTACCTGATATGTTTACCATAAAAGACTCCGCTTCGCTTGAAACCAATTCAAACGAAGCGAAAAACTCTTGCGAAAAGAGATAAATTAGAAAAAAACGTTATTCATTATCCATTACAATATTTCAAGTTTATTATTCATTATTTTACTGAAAATCACCATTCAATTCTACGGCAACAGTTCCACCTCCAGAGTACCTCCACCGCTGCCAAACAATCCCCCGCCATCCACATTCAACAGATAGTTCAAGTCTACAACACAACGTACGGAAGCGCCATAAGCTTTGTCAATCAGAGGAAGAACATCTGTTGATCCAGTAGAAATAGACAAACCCGTACCTTGATATGACGTACCAGCCCACGATGTCCAATAGTAAGCGGCAGTCACCGGATTAGTAATCGCGGATGTGGATGTTCCGATATAACCACTATAGGGATAATAACCGAGAGTAGTATTATAACGCCCGTTAGCATAGAGAGCAAGAACATCAAAGGATGCATAATACCACGGAGAACCTGTTGAACTATAACTATCTTGTTCCGGAATACGCCATCCTTCCGGACATGGGTCAAAAGCAGTCTTATTGCCTCCTTTCGTACTCCACAAAAACTCATTTTCCGTAGACAGAGGCCAATTCGTAGCACCACTTCTCAAATAGAATGTCATCGGATTATTTATTGACGCGGGAATCGCTTTCAAAGGACGTACATTCACTATCGGTGACATTGGCACCGGTGCTGACGTAGTATTAGAACTAAGAGATATCAGACCTCCGGAGGAATTGTACCAGGTAAATGATGCATCGGTCCAACTACTATTATTTCCCGGGAACGGATCTTTCCGTCCGAACTGATAGAACAAACCACGTGCTTTGCCTTCAATATCGTATGTATTATTCAACGCGCCAAGATCCCTGTCCATAAATACGTTTTTCGTCAACCTGTACAATTTCTGACCTGCTGCCTCATAAGGATTATATTCGGTTACCCAAACATGAAAACTCCAATATACAACAGCAGGCGACCCCACAGTCATTGCAATAACAGCATTTCCCGGCACGCCGGCTTCAGCATAGATGTAAGCCGAATCACGTTTATTCGCGTTTTTAACAGATATATTCCTCACAACATCACCGCTCTTACTATCATCCCACAATAATACTGCCGAAACCGGACCATCAGGTATAGCAACCCCATTCGCCAATAATTGATCTTCCCAGTAGCGGTAAACACCCGCGAGAGGAATATAAGCGCGGGTCTCATTTATAGGAGCCGAAGTCAGTTGCGGACGCAAAATAAAACAGTTGGTCGGTATCGGCATTGTGTCACGAGGCTGTATAACAAAATCCTGCTTATACTGCCCGTCAAGCGTGACATACAGAGCCGGGCCTAAATTCGGTTCCTCATTTTCTACATACGGACGATAGATATATACACGTTGTATCGTATCACCACCCTGATATGATATCGGAAGAGGAGACCATGTTTGTCCATTATCAATACTTCCGATTACTCCCTTATTTCTTGAAGCGGAAGGGTCTTTTAACTGCAATTCCCAAGCAGTTTTGTCAGTCACCTTCATATCTATCCAAGATGCACCCTTAGTATGCGTATCAATCGCGGCAATCTTAGAATTCAATGTGATATCATCTGTAGTATAGTTTTTAACTAACTTAAATGGAGATGCGGTAGTAAATTCCCCACCTTGACCCTGGGTAAAACTCGTTGTATCCGCCACATTCCAAGGGCTTGAAACAACCGTAACATAAATAGAGTCCATTCCCGGTTTAGCAATATTTACAGTAACATCATACCAAAAATTTCTTTTGACGTCATAAAGCGTGTCACCCGGAGTCGCAGAATACTCACCCAAATAGAACTCGGCCTTTCTTGTATTGCCTGGAGAATTTACATAAGATTCCAAAACAATTTTTACACCCTTATTCTTATCCGAACCACACAAACTTTCATATGTATAAAAAGAATCTATCACTGCACAATAACCAGAACCCATATTTGGGACAGTGCCAGAAAACACATTTGTAATTGTATGCTGAAATACATTCGCAGTATCAGACAAATTATATATTGTTGGGTTAGTACTTGGTGTCTCCAACAAGGCAACACGATCAGCACCCTGATACATAATCACTTTTGTCAAAGTAATATTATGTCCTGCCGCCAATCCACTCTTCATCACTTTCAATTTAACCTTGGCCGTTGCCCGCTCTACATTTATTGTTACTCTATAAGGAGAAGTTATTGGCACTTCGTTTGGAAGAGATACATTCAATAATTTTCCTGTCATCAGAAAGGGGGATGTCGGAACAGTAGTCGAAGCATTGGTAATCATTTTAAGCAAAGCCGAATAATAAGTTGTTGCTTCTGATGTCGGTAAATTAATTTTTCCTGCTGCATTAACAACCGCTACAATATTCTTAATTCCGGTTTTCACCATTACCGTATCAGTAGGAGACGAATTTGCCGTAATTATTTTCTCACAATCAAATGACTGGTCAAAAATATAAACCGTTATATCATTAACTTTATTTTCCCATGCTGAACCTGCCACAGAAGTTTCACCGGGATAATCAGTGCCATACGTAGAAACCTCCGGCAAAGACAAATCTTTCAAATTGATCATTAATGGTATTTCCTTGTCTTCCCCACCATTAACAGGACCGGGTGGTATCATCTCATCCGAACATGCTCCCAAAAACATCAACATGCCGAAAAGAAGAAACCTCATATTATATATCCACCTATTCATTTCTGTATTTTTTTCAGTTTATTGTAAGATTAGTTCATTGGCACCTCAGGTTGTTCTACCAATGTCCACGGTTTCAAATTTAATGTTCCACTAACGTAAGTGTTCATCAACAAATCATACGTCAAATATATATCTATACGATAATATTCATTTTTGTCAAATATATTTTGCATTTGCGCTGCAGATACACCCTGATCGTTAAAATATACAGTAAATGTTTGTATTATATTGATCTGATCAGACAACAAATTATAAGGATCTGATACTGCAGGCTTCTTTCGTTCGAGAGTCAAGGATATAGGACTTCCAGTAATCATCCGTAAAATACTAAAATCATACACACAACTATTAGTCACTTCTGCAACAGAATTAGAATAATAATACATTGTCAACCATTTATTTTTATCTACCTTCAATATACTGTCTGTTGTATAATATGCCCACGGCATATAGTCTACATTATTTGTACCTATAAGGCTATTGTTAAATCCATATACGGCATTTGAACCACTCAAACGAACACGGACTTCATCATAATTAATCTTTTCATCCGTTGCTTTTAATTCACCGGAATGATCCCAATGAAGAACAACACGCACTTTATTCGTATTGTTAATAAGAGGCATTGTGTCTATGCGGCTTATATACAAAGGAATTTCCACATTCGGCAATTCGCCATAAAACAATTTCTCAAGCTCTTCGGTACTTGCCGTTGTACTAAATTGATTCGCGATTCTATTCAATGTCAAGCGTGCATCATCTAGAGATGTCTGGCCTATTACAAAATCATCGGGAGTAACCGTAAAATTACCATTGTCAAGAGCGTTACCCCATGCTATTATATGATATTTTCCCATTGGAAGATCCAATGGAATATTAAAATTCGTTTCGTAAGGACTAATTTTAGTCGTAGTTGTATAGACGAGATTGTTCTCATCAAATACATATAAATTGATTTTTTTTACATCGTCATAAAAACGATCTTTTCCTGTGTATGTATGGTTCGTATACTCAAACGCCACTGCATACTGAACCATAGGAGGACAATCATCCAAATCCCCATGGACACAACTCTGCATAAAAAGGAGTGAGCAAAGCATTGATAATAGTAAAAATTTATAACGTACCATACGATCTTGTTTTTTAAATATTAGTGTGTTTATTGAAGAAACTTTCGTCATCATCTCAACATGTAAAAAGAATCCGGACACAGACACAGCTACTGCGCTGTGTCCGGATTTCATTAGTTTTATAATTAATCTTTCAGAACTTTCAATTATTTGTTATCAAGTTCTTCATTTTGATTAACCTTATGCCATTGCAGTACATTAATTGTTACTGATACATACGTATCTTGTTCAAGGACAGGTAAACCTGGGACAAGGATCACGTTCGGATCATCGATACCAGGACCTTTAATAGCTGTGATGTTTACATCATAGATGTGGTTACGCAACACAGCTACTTTGCTTCCAGCAGATGCTGCGCCTGTATCTTTCACAAATACACGATAGAAACATTGTCCTTCGAAATAAGCAAACAATACTTGATTCTTTTTATCAGCATCCTTGCTAATTGCATTTCCAACAGCTGTTCCAAATTCGTTTCCATTACCCGGAGCGAAGCTATAAACAGCTGCAGCAGTAATTGGCTGGCCCGGATTCGCTGCCAACCAAGCATCTCCTGCGGTAGCATTAAACTTCTGAGTAGGAGCCCAAGCATAGTAAGCCATCAAGTTGGCTCTGCCTACAATAAAGATTTTATCATCAGCAACATAATACAATGTATCGTTTGCAGAAGGCACCCAAGAAAAATCAGGTCCTGAAACAGAACCACTTGTAACACCTGTCAATGAAGCACCATTAAAACCATATATAGGGTCATTCGAAGCAACATTTGCACGGTTAATGCTCGTCAATACAGTTTTTGGCTGATAGAAACCTCCAGCAATAACATACGCACTAAAGTCATGAACAGGCGTACCAGCGCCTGCGCGCGCATTCTCAGTAGCATATGCATAGTTGTAGTTTGTTTGGGTTGCTTCAGCATCGCCTGTGAATGACTGGTTGTTTGTAGGAGCCAACATCGTACTCTTCGTGTTCGACACTGTGATGCCTGCATTCGGATAAGTATTGATTGTAGCGCTGAATGGGAATACACGCGTATTGTCGTAGTGCAAGAACCAAGTAGCCGGCTGATGAATAGAGTCAGTCGTCAAGCCGAAGTATGGATCAACAACAACACCATTGTCATAAGTTTGGAATGGATATTCTCCATTGATAATGTTACCAAGCGACCACTGTGCATTGGCTCCCGATCCCCATGGGAAGAAACGTCCTTCGATAGCCGAACCCGCTGCAGCAGTATAATGTTTACCTACAAGATTAGCAGGAGTAGCAGGAGCTGATGCAGTCGTTCCAGCGAAACCGAATTTCAATGAAACTTTTGCATACGCACGCTGTACATAAACATTGAACTGATTTTTGCTTGCATCGTAAGTCGGCGTTCCACCCAAACCTGATGGGATAGAAGCAGCAGAGTCAACGTCGGCTACAAGTACAAAGTCAGCACTTCCGTTATTAGATGATGAACCAGCAACATCAACCGGTCCATCCCAGTTAGTCATAAAAGGAGCATAAGTACCTGCACCCGTATAGGTTCCTACACCTGTACCATAGAGGTCGTTCATTGCTAAGTTTTTAATCAAACCATCTGACCAGTCTGCAAAAAGTGCTGTAGCAGGAGCTGTTGTCGAAAATCCTGTAGCAGAGATTGAATACAAAGTAGCATTCAGTGCAGGGAACAGAGGCTTCAATGTGTCAGACACCACTCCAAGATTTGTAATAGACACCATATTTGCCGTCGTAGTATAGGGATGTTGCTTGATATTGGCGGCAACAAAGATTTTTTTACTTCCACTTGTTGTTTTCAATGTAACCGTGTTGTAGTCACCATTCTTCGCTGGAGCAGAAGCAGTATTACTCAAAGAAGACAGATACACCGCACATTGGGGTGTCATCCCAGCCGCATCACTCTTGTAAATATACACTGCTGCATCTTTCAATTGCGATTCATTTGCAGACGAATTCACAGCAGAAGTACCGGCATACGTAGCAGGACCACCGCCCAATTTGAAAGTCATTGTTGCATGAATGGGAATACCTTCCTTAACAGTCGGATTTCCCTCATTAGGATTAACTGGCCCATTCTCAATGGCGTCATTATTACAGCTTACCAATGCAGCTGCACCTAACATACCTAAAAATAACGATTTAAATTTCATAACTTTTTTAATTTTTAAGTTAGTAATAAAATAATTTTGTTAATAAATTTGTTTATTTTTCTCTCTTTAAATTTTACACTTTAATCTAATAATACTGTTGTTACTCATTTTTTATTTCATTCGCATCTCTATTTAATTGTTAAACTGGTATATTCATTTTTCTTTTTTTTACACCTTTAATAATTTTAAAATGCTAAAGCGTTATTCATAATTCATTACTGTGTTCTGCGCCGCGCAGAAGATGAAGATTGGCCGGTACTGCTTTCATCATTGTTTTCATCAACCCCGGCTTCACGGCGATTATTCATATTTGCTAATTTTTTTTTCAACTCTCTCATATTTCCGGCAGCTTCCGGAATTCCTTCATTTTCCGCGCGTTTCAGGAATTTTTCCGCTTCGCGGTAGTTTCCTTTCAGCATTTGGAATACTCCCATATTATTGGCATACTCCGGTGTTGACGGATCCGAAAGCTTTAAAAATCGCTCCGCGTTGCGCAGGTCATTTTTAGAAAGCGCCGCTGCCGCCGCATTCAGGTTCGCAACAGGATCTTCCGGAAATTCTTCGCGGGCAACTTCAAATACCCGGAGGAATTCAGTACTTCCTACTTCGTATGTATTCGCAACAATATACATTTCATTCAAACTCAACAACTGAGGAGCAATGGCAAGGTTTTCCTTTGCTTCTTCAATCGAAAAATCTTTTACGGTATAATTCACTTCACACACTACGCGACGTAGTTTCGGATAAAGTTCATCATATATAATTTTATACGGACGTCCGTCCCCAACTTTACTGATTGCTTTTTCACGTTCATCAAGATCACTGATTGAATTCATCAGACGGAAGATTTCATTTTTATTAGACAACGGATAATCTTCTAACAATCTGCGCAAACCATCCCAATCTTCACCTCCCGTACGCGTTTCGAAAAAGCTCGCGGGAATAGAGCTGTTGTTCATGAAATATCTCATCATGGATTCGGCGCGAGCGCGCGAAAGCTCAGTATTGAATTTCACGGAACTTTCGGGAGATGCGTATCCCACCATATAAACTCCCTGAACAGTAATGTCTTTATTCGTAGATATCGTTCGGATCATTTTGTCGATCTTAGCCAATTCTACCGGATTGTTTCCGAAATTCGGCAAAATCTCATTTTTCCCGCGCGGGAAATCAAGGTATGCGTTACCGATTTCCTGACGTTTCTTGATCACTTCAACCTCCGGCTGTACGTAGGCTACATGAGGACGAACACGGTATGCCGGTTCGGCAATAATATCTTTCGTCAAACCATCAAAAACACGTGTACGCGCGATTTTTGAACGATCGCCACATCCGCACAAATCCTCCTCCACATCAAGATAAGCATCAGACATCCAAGATTCGTAAGGAACGGAAAAACGATAATTCAACTTACCTTTCGGTTTTACGATCGCATAAGGAAGATTATTCTCAAATTCATTATATGCCTGTTCGTTCAATTCTAACTCACGAACGAATGCTTTATTCCGCGCCACTCCCTGTATCATTACCTTAGGAAGTTCAATTTCCTCGGAAGCGGAACCGATCACAGGTGTAAGTATTTGGGCATGATTAGTCTTCAGATCCATTCTTGACATATCAATATCCATATCAACCAAAAGGGAATCACCTTCCTGCTTCATAGAGTTTTTAATATATTGCACACGATTACGCTGAGAAACCGTCTTCTGATTCTGATCAGCCTGGCTTTTCTGAGAAGCCTGTTGTGATGAATTGCCGGTATTGTACTGCTGACGTTGCGCATCAACAGATAAACATAGAAATAATCCCAACATCAACGTTACTATGTATCTAACTCTTTTCATATTCTGCTTTATTTTAATTCCCCAACACTTATTATCTTATTATTTAAGCATATACACTAATGATATTCCTGCCCGGGTCGGACCAAAATAATGTGTAGATTCTTCTCCTATCTTTTTCTTACAATCTGTACAACGGTTTTTATCATAATCCAAGTAAGCGTAACCAAGCCCCAACGTAAACTCCATACTGAACCGGCGTCCTAACACCCAATGATATCCGTATGAAACACCTGCTCCGATAAGCCATCCCTCGTAATTATTTGTATAAATACCATCGCGATCCGCATTACCCCAGACATCATCATTGCCAGACGTGATCTTGGTGGGATGATAAGCGACCCCTTGTATTGTTAGCTCAGGATGTCCTATCGGCTTCATTGGCTCAGGATAAGTTCCTAAATAATTTCCAGACGCATCCTTATATCTGCCCCATCCGAATAAATTGATAGCACCGACATTGAACACACCGCCATGGATGTGAGCACCGAAAAAGTGTCCGTTAAATTTTTCGCACAACCACCAACGAATTTCAGGCTGGACCGTAAAACTTCTTAACATCGATTCACGGTTCGAAGCAGATGGACTTGGCACAGTCATCTCATCTTCATATAAACCCACCCATTTATGACCCAATGTCCACGGATTATAATTAACCCAAATGTCCAAAGTTGTTTTCTGATTTAAGGCTACCTCATACCCTAAGTTTATCGTAGTTGTAGCATCATACAAAAGATTTGTCTTTAACGCCATATCCTGCGCGGACAACTTCTGACTTGACCCTAAAATCATTAACACCACAAACATCAGCAATAATGCTATTTTTTTCATACCCTCACTTTTTATGAAAAGAAAAACTCCGGTCAGAGGCCAAAAACCCCTCATAAAACCAAAGTCTCACTTATCATTAATTACAAAAAAATTATACAATTCGGGGATTCGTTCACCCCTTTTTATTAATCAACAAACTCAACTCACCTTCTCATCCTCAGACACCCCAGTTTCTGCCACCTCATCAACCGAACAAATACACTTAAAAAAAAATAATTCCTCATCACGGCTTCACAAATATATGCTATTTTTAACAAAAATGCTTTATAATGTACATGAATTTTAAAAACTTAGGACAAAACCTCACACTTTCTGTACAAAACAACCCCCACAGAGTACCAGAAATACAAAAATACGATTTCATCAGAAAATTTCGGCAGAAGTTTCGCTAAACTAACCAAATTATCCGGCACAAAAGTGCAAGTGTTTTAGAAATTATTATTGCCTTTTTGGATAATTTTATTTCCTTTTTTGCTTTTTGTGAAAAATTTAGCGAAATAACCGTTAAAAAACTGACTCCAATACAAAAACCACTCACTTTCATCACCAAAAAGCACCTTGATCTCAACATTCCTGATCTCGCCCAATCAACATTCCTTTTTAACAAAGAATTGAACTTTTTGAATTTTTCATCATCAAAATATAATTTCACATAAGATAAACGCTTTTATCGAATAATTATTGAAAACTTCACGATTCTATCGAACATTTTCGACACAAAGATAATAAAAAAAATAAATATAGCACTGTTTTTTCAAAAATATTCTCACCTATCGATTGGACTAATATATATTATTGTACGAGCGAACATTAATAAAATAATATAGAATCAGAAAATTTTAATTATTTTTTTCTTTATCCTAAAAATACAGATGATTTAACCATTTTCAGAACAATCCGCCTTTCTGATTTTTTTTTAAATTCACAGATTCTTTCATAATCGTCCCGGGAGATTTTTTAAAATATTGATGACAAAAGCGATTAAAATGACTTGGCGAATTGAAATGAAATTTATCCATCGCATCCGAGATTGTAATCCCGGGTTCCATAAGAAACATACGCAAATGTTTGGCTTTCTCCTGTTGCATCCATTTAGCAGGAGATACACCGAATTCTTCACGGAAACGTTTGTCAAAATTTTTACGCCCCATGCCAATAAGATCGGCAAGCTCCGTTACGAGCCCACTATTCATCTGTGTATATCTCTCTAACACTTTTGTCCGAAAACTCAACGAATGACCAATCAAAGGAGAAAGAAACATAACAATGTCTTCCCGTGGGCAAAAGCGACGCAAAAGAATGAAAAACTCACGATGCTTAAGGCTATTAAAATCCATACAGTCCACCTTTTGCTCTTGAAAATAAAGAATTTGCTTCAAAAAAATCAACATCGGTGGTGGAATCGGAATCGGCTTAAAATCGTAAACGATCTTTTCCGTATCCGGCAAATAAGCTTTATATAAATGCTGATCACACGAAGATAAGAAAGTGTCAAAATACATCACATATAACCTCGCCTTTTTCAAAACTTTGACATGAACGAAAGATGAACGCAATATAAATACCATTTCATCCGCCTGAAACCTACGATTTTCAAATTCATTACAACTTATCTCTAATGCGCCACCCAACACAAATAAGATATAGTTCAGCGACAAATCACGATTCCGGATCTCCTCGCCTGTTTTAATCTCATAGTAGGTAAAAGCCGTCTTAACATCGACATCCGCCTTCCTACATACACCTAATTCCCTTGTTTTGAAAATATCATTCATGAAAATAGAACCCCGCAGTTATATTTGGGGTACAAATATAGTATTTTTTTGCCATTTCCTAAAATGAGCCCGATTTTTATTTCGGACAAATACTTAAGTCTTTTATATCCTCGATAATTCGGATTTATCACCTATATTTGCATGACAATTTATCATTCGTCAAACATCTATGAGTGGAATACAGGAATTTCGGAATGTCGCATTTAAAGATACCTCTTTCGCGAACTTAATGCAAAAGCGCGTTTACAACGTCTTGCTGATCGCGACAAAGTACGACGCGTTCATGCTCGAAGACGATGGGCGCGTAGATGAA
>JAVBNB010000006.1:0-101285 GCA_031551825.1 Tannerella sp.
TTTGGGGCCATAATTTCTTCCCGGCTCAATATTTCTGATTTCAGTACCATCCTCTCCAATAGCCCAAAGAGGGTATGTACCCATACCGAACTCATTTTGAAAATCAGGATAGCCATAGAGTTTTTCCCATTGTTGCGTATGTGAAAAACTGATACCGAGTCCTTCGCCTTTTTTACCCTTCTTAGTCGTAATCAAGATCACACCATTAGAGGCACGTGAACCATAAAGTGCTGTAGCAGCAGCGCCTTTCAGAACAGAAACAGTCTCAAAGTCATCCGAATTCAGGTTTTTCAGATCATTACCAAAGTCACGATCCGCATTTCCTCCTTTTTTTGTCACCTCATTGTCAATGATAATCCCGTCAATCACAAAAATAGGTTGGTTATTATCAGACATGGAAGTATTACCGCGGATCAAGATACGCTGGGACGACTGAGGACCTGCAGTACCCATATTGATCTGTACCCCAGCCACTTTACCCTGCAGCGCATTGACCGGATTTACAATATTGGATTTGGCCAGATCGTCACCCTTCAACTCTGTCATCGCGTAGCCCAAGGCCTTTTTGTCGCGCGTCATACCTAAAGCGGTAACAACAACCTCATCCAATTTTTGCGTGTCTTCAACTAAAGTAATTGTAAGATGCGATTGCCCGTTATACACAAACTCCTGAGTCATATAACCCAAATAAGAAACCACGACAGTTTCTCCTTTTTTCACATCAAGGGAAAATTTACCATTCGCATCGGAAACAATTCCCCTCGTTGTTCCCTTTACCGTAATAGCAGCACCCGCCACCGGACCAAACTCATCTGACACCACGCCTGTAAATGCTCCGCCTTGCTGAGCAATACTCACATCCGTCACCGATGTTTCAACAGGAACTGGGATGGTCATCTCATCGGTTGCCAAATCCGCACCTGCATACACATGTACTACACCTAAAAACAGTAGAATACATAAAATAAAACGATTAAGTTTTCTCATAGATTTAATAGAATTAGTTAGACATTAATTATGGTTACTCACAATACAATATAATAATTTTGTTATCTTGGGTTTTTCTGTTCTTTTTACAATATCATAATATTTAGATTTAGCTGTTCAATTCAGTGGTCTTGTACAAAACTTCACATCGCAAATATATTTACTCAACACTCAATTAGAAAAAAAAATTAACATAAAAATTTTGCACCCCAATTATCCAAAAGAAATAAAATACGACATTTTTCTTTTATCTATGCTAATTTTGCTTTTACTTTAAGCGCATCACCCCTCATTTTGTAAACAAAAAAACAGAATTAATGACAAAAAAAAAGTTTATCGAAAAATGCTTCGATAAACTTTTTAAGATATTTTTTTATTCTTTTTTAATTCTCGTAGACCTATTTACAGCAACGCATTGGTTTTAGTTGTTTGAAAAAATCATTTCCCTTGTTATCAACTAAAATAAATGCCGGGAAATTTTCTACTTCAATCTTCCAAATTGCTTCCATTCCTAATTCGGGATATTCTAAGCACTCTACTTTTTTGATGCTTTCTAAAGCCAATATAGCTGCCGGTCCGCCGATACTTCCTAAGTAAAATCCTCCATGTTTCTTACAAGCGTCGGTTACCTGCTGGCTACGATTTCCTTTAGCAATCATCACCATACTTCCTCCCTGCGACTGGAACAAATCGACATACGAATCCATACGCCCAGCCGTTGTCGGTCCAAACGAACCGGACGCCATTCCTTTCGGAGTTTTTGCCGGACCCGCGTAATAGATCGGATGATCTTTTACATACTGAGGCAATCCTTCTCCTCTGTCAATACGTTCTTTTAGTTTCGCGTGAGCAATATCACGCCCCACGATAATCGTTCCGTTCAACGACAAGCGTGTTGCCACCGGATACTTATCCAGCTCTTTCAAAATATCCGCCATCGGCTGATTCAGATTAATCTGCACGGCATCACCTTCGCCGGCCTGACGCAATGCTTCCGGGATGAAACGTCCGGGATTATCTTCTAATTTTTCGATCCAGATTCCGTCCTTATTTATCTTCGCCTTAATATTACGGTCCGCCGAGCAGGAAACACCCATGCCGACAGGACAAGAGGCGCCATGACGAGGCAAACGGATAATGCGTATATCATGCGCAAAATATTTACCGCCAAACTGAGCGCCTAAACCGATATTATAAGCTTCCTCCAGTACTTTCTTTTCCAACTCGACGTCTCTGAAAGCCTGTCCGCCTTCATTTCCGACTGTCGGCAAACTGTCATAATAATGAGCTGAAGCCAATTTTACCGTCTTAAGATTTACTTCGGCAGATGTTCCACCTATGACAAATGCGATATGATAAGGAGGACATGCTGCTGTTCCTAATGATTTCATCTTCTCAACAAGGAATGGCACCAGCGTATCGGGATTCAACAAAGCCTTTGTCTCCTGATACAAGTATGTTTTATTGGCAGAGCCTCCCCCCTTGGCAATACAAAGAAATTTATATTCCGCTCCTTGTGTCGCATATAGATCGATCTGTGCCGGAAGATTGCATCCCGAATTCTTTTCATCATACATATTAAGAGGCACATTTTGAGAATAACGCAAATTCTCTTCCGTATAGGTTTTGAAAACACCCTTCGACAAGGCCTCTTCATCGTTTCCTTCCGTCCATACCTGCTGTCCCTTCTTTCCCATTATAATTGCGGTACCGGTGTCCTGACAAAAAGGCAACAGGCCTTTAGCCGACACTTCCGCATTGCGCAAAAAGGTGAGTGCTACAAACTTATCATTTTCACTTGCTTCAGGATCAGATAAAATATTGGCAACCTGCTGCTGATGCTCTGTTCTGAGCAAAAACGCCACATCGCGAAATGCAGTGTTTGCCAACTTTGTTAATCCTTCGGCTTCTACCCTCAGAATCTCTTTTCCTTCAAACGTCGCTGTTGATACATGATCCTTTGTGAGTAAATAATACTCCGTTGTATCTTTTCCCATTGGGAACGGTTCCTGATATTTAAAATCCATCGTTATATAATGTTTAATGATTAAATGTCTATTCACTTAAGCAATTGATTAATAACCAATACAGCCGCACTTTTACTTTTCCAATTACCAAACAATCGGCTTCTGCCCGTTTTTTTCTAAATATTCATTGGCTTTACTGAAGTGTTTGTTTCCAAAAAATCCTCTGCTTGCGGAAAGTGGTGACGGATGAGGAGATTGCAACACCAAATTTTTGGTGGTATCAATCATTGCCCCTTTACGTTGCGCGTATGAGCCCCACAATATATATACTATATGCTCACGTTGAGTTGCTAAACACTTGATCACGGCATCCGTGAATGTTTCCCATCCTTTATTCTGATGTGAACCAGCCTGATGCGCCCGTACCGTCAATGTAGCATTAAGAAGCAATACTCCCTGGTCAGCCCACCGGATAAGATCTCCACTCTTAGGAACCGGTGTCCCCAGATCAGACTGTATTTCTTTAAAAATATTGATCAGCGAAGGAGGAAACCGCGTACCTTCCTGTACGGAAAAACACAAACCATGCGCCTGTCCCGGTTCATGATAGGGATCCTGCCCCAACAAAACAACTTTAACCTGATCAAACGGACAATGATCAAATGCATTAAAAATCAACGACCCCGGAGGATATACAGATCCTTTCTGATACTCATCCCTCACAAAATTAGTCAATTGCATGAAATAAGGTTTTTCAAACTCCTCTGCCAAACGGCCTTTCCAACTCTGCTCTATCTTTACATCCATTCTGTTAATGGTTAATCAATTATTGCATGCAAAGATAGTGCAAGTTGAGAGCAATACAAAATAAGCTTGTTTATTTTTATTGCCGAAACGCAGCCTATCTTCTGTTTTCTTGCAAAAGATAGTGCAAGCCAAGAGAAATGCAAAACAAATTTATTTGTTCAACAAATAAATATATAAAATTTGGCAAACTGACGGATTTTATATATTTTTGCGACGTTTTGGCCCCGTAGCTTAGTGAATAGAGCGTCAGATTCCGGTTCTGAAGGTCGTGCGTTTGAATCGCACCGGGGTCACTGAAAAGTTAACAAAGCAAAGTCTAAATAAGTCTTGTATTTCACGTCAAAAGTTCTAAATAAACAGCAACCATGATTACAAACGACTATTCCATACTGAACGAGCTTGGATTCGACCTGCCTCCGGTAGGCGTTAAGTTCAGTTTCTTCCGACCGGAAAGCATTCCCCCTCTTGAAAAAGACGCGCGTTTTTCGCTGTGTGAAATGTTGAAAACGGCTCAGGCCGAGAACAGGAGTTTTTACTTTTCAAAGGAACACGACGAGACTTGCGTAGGTAAGGTGTTGCTGGGTATGGAGGATTTTTCTTTATTTGCCGAAAGCGGACAGATTGGAGAGCGTTTAGGCGTGTTTGAACAAGCGCGATGTAACCAGAACCTGTATCAGTTTGTACCAAGACATGATAAGGGTACGGTTAACTACGTCCTGTTTTCTCCTGTAGAGCAATTGACGTATGAGCCGGATGTGCTTGTTATCAGCGCAACTCCCGAACAAGCGGAAATAGTTATGCGCGCCATGACTTATTCAACAGGCGAAATGTACAAATCATTGTGTACGCCAGTGATGGGATGCGCGTGGCTGCTTATCCATACCTATAAGACGGGCGAGGTCAATTATATCGTACCGGCGATTGTACACGGGCTGCATGGCCGGCAACTCTACCCGTCCGACACTCTACTCATTGGGATACCTTACAGATGGATACCCACCATCCTTTCGAATCTGAGACGTATGCCGCTGCACCTTGAAGGACATAAAAGCAAAGCGGCGTACTACGCAGAGTTTGAAGATATTTTGACAGACCTGTCCGAAAAAGCAAAAAATCCCTGATGAACAGGGTATAAAAATCGCATTATTATTGCATGAAACACAACATTCTTTCACTCGCCTTACTATTTATACTTCAATCAGTTACACTCGGAGCTACCAATATCTTCACCGCCGAATTTCCTTCACTCAAAAATGAGAAATGGTGGGGAGGATTTGTCGCTTTGGGTTCAAAGATGCCATTTGATTCCAATACTGAAGTGTATGACCTGTCAACCCAAAACTTTAACAATCAAATAGTCCCCCTACTTCTTTCTTCGGAAGGACGTTATATTTGGTGTGAACATCCTTTCAAATTTCAGATGCGAAATGACACATTGGTTCTTTTCTCTGATTATGAGGAACCGCAAGTAGTCACGGCTGGAAAAAATTTAAAAGAAGCATATCTTGCAGCAGCTGTAAAACACTTTCCCGCTACCGGAACAATTCCCGAAGAGGTCTTTTTCAGTAAGCCGCAATACAATACCTGGATAGAATTAATGTACGATCAGAATCAACATGATATTTTGAAATATGCTCACAGCATTTTGGAAAACAGCTTTCCGACAGGCATTCTAATGATTGACGACAACTGGCAACGCTATTATGGAAACTTTGATTTTAAAGCAGAAAAATTCGAAGACGCCCGTGCCATGAATGATAAACTCCATCAGCTTGGTTTTGATGTAATGCTATGGGTGTGCCCTTTTGTTTCGCCGGACACACCGGAATTTCGTGAACTACGTAAGAAAGGCTACCTGTTGAAAGATAAGACGAATGGGAAACCGGCCATTATCAACTGGTGGAATGGATATAGCGCTTGTATAGATGTGACTAATCCTGATGCCGTTGTTTGGCTCAAAGATGCATTGCGGAAAACACAGAAAGTGTATGGCGTAGATGGTTTTAAATTTGATGCCGGCGACATTGCTTATATGACAGGGGATTACGATTTTTATGACAAAACAGCCAACACGAATATTTTTTCACAACGATGGGCAGAGATTGGATTTGATTTTCCATTCAATGAATTACGTACTACCTGGAAAACAGGCGGTCAGCCTTTAGTACAACGTTTGGGAGATAAAAGTTATTCATGGAATTCAAACCGGCTGCTTATTCCGGATATGACAACAGCCGGCCTGTTAGGATTTCCTTACACCTGCCCTGATATGATTGGCGGTGGTGAATTTAATAGTTTCCTGAATGTAAAAGACGGCAAACTTGATGAAGAACTGATTGTGCGCTCCTGTCAGATACACGCATTGATGCCCATGATGCAATTTTCCGTTGCTCCGTGGCGTATACTGAATCGGGATAATATGGAGATTTGCGCCCGGTATGCCCGATTACATGAGCAGATGGGAGATTATATTCTTTCATGCGCCCGCCGGATGTCAACAACCAACGAACCAATCGTAAGAAGCATGGAATATGTTTATCCGCATCAGGGATTTATCAATTGCAAAGATCAATTCATGTTGGGTGACAAATATTTAGTTGCTCCGATAATTGAAAAAGGGTATCAACGCACTGTTCGATTACCTAAAGGAAAATGGAAAGATGATCAAGGGATGATTATCAAAGGACCTAAGACGATAGAAATTGAAGTACCAATCAGCAGATTACCCTATTATGAATTGATAAAATAATAGTTGATTCAGAAATCCCATATACAATATATCTCAGGCTTTCCCGTTCTTGTTTCGTAAAGACTATTTTTATGAGCAGAAGTATTTATGAATTCAGACAATGGTGGACTGTAACCTTCATTTTAATCGCGGCAGGAATAATCATAGCAACTGTTGTCGTGTCAAATTCGTTCAGCGCAAAGCTCGCTCAGGAAGAGCGCAGCAGAATTGAAATATGGGCAGAAGCAACTCGTCTGCTTACCTCAGATACATCGGATGAGACGCAAAATATGAATCTCATTCTTCATATATTGCAAAGCAATACCACCATTCCCATATTAGTATGTGACGAAAATGACAATGTTGAACAATCCAGTAATATAGAAGTTCCGGAAAAAAACAAAGAACTTTTTTTTCAAAAAAAAATAGAAGAATTAAAAGCTAAAAATCAACTGATTACCATAGAACTGGGGGATGGTTACAAGCAATCTCTTTATTATGATGAATCTCTTGTTTTAAAGAGGCTCATGATGTATCCATACATACAACTCACGGTTGTTTTTATTTTTATCCTTGTCGCATTCTTCGCCCTGATAAGTGCGAAAAAAGCTGAACAAAACAAAGTATGGGTAGGATTATCCAAGGAAACGGCTCACCAGCTCGGGACTCCGATCTCATCTCTTATTGCGTGGGTTGAATACCTGAAAACGAAAGATGTAGACAGCATGTATCTGAAAGAAATGGAGAAAGATGTCAAAAGACTTGAAGTTGTGGCAGACCGGTTCTCTAAAATAGGCTCCAACCCAGATCTCCTACCGCTTAATATTAATGATTCCGTCAGATCATCGTGTGAATATATGAGTACACGCGTATCGCCGAAAGTTAAGATCAGCGCGGAGTTATCGGAAGAACCGGCGCTTGTCCTGATGAATGATTCACTTTTTTCCTGGGTAATAGAAAATCTGACTAAAAATGCGGTTGATGCGATGGAAGGTCAGGGTAGTATCATTTATCATGTAGAATGTAATACAAAGAAAATTCTGATCGACATAACCGATACGGGAAAAGGGCTTGCCAAATCACGATTCAAAACAATATTTAATCCGGGATACACTACCAAAACCAGAGGCTGGGGATTAGGGCTTTCCCTTGTAAAACGCATTATAGAACTATATCCGGGAGGAAAAATCTATGTTAAAAGTTCCGAAATAGGAAAAGGGACAACTTTCAGAATCGAACTACGAAAATACCACGGATAGTCTATATATCTTCGAAATAGAACATTTTTCCAGACAAAATGACTTTAAAACCAAAGATTAAATGTCATTTGATTTATATCTTTACAGCCTGTTATTCGTCATATATGCTAAAGATGAAAAAAACTTTATATCTATTTTTATTTGTACTTACGGGCCATCTATCAATAGCACAGAGTACGGATATAAATGAATATCCGGAAAGGGATAGCAGCATGTCAAAACATGAAAAAAAGATTTTATGGACCGAACGAAGAGACAGTATAAGAGCTAAGATAAAAGAACATTTTGAAGAAAGGGCTCCCAATTACAATGCCGACAGTGTTCGCAGGGAAATGGAAAAGGGAAACTACTTCACATTATTCAAAGATAATTATTTCATCGGCGGAATTCCTATAGGACAAAAAATACAAGCAAATAATTCGAATGTAAAATTCCAGTTAAGTATAAGCCACAGGCTAACCAAAAGTATACTTCCTTTCGACACGTACCTTTTTCTTCAGTTCTCACAAAAAACAATTTGGAATGTAATGGAGGAATCCCTTCCGATGCGCGACCTGAATTTTAATCCCGGAATAGGATTAGGCCATCTGATCATTCGTGAAAACAAATATATCGGAAGGGCAATGCTGATGCTTGAGCATGAATCGAATGGGAAAGACAGTCTCGCGTCAAGAAGCTGGAATAAAGTATCATTAGGATTCTACTTAATGTTAAGCAGAAATGTAGATGCTCAATTGAAACTATGGGTTCCTATCATAGACAGTGATAATAACCGTGATATAGTAAAATATAATGGAATCGGACATTTCGGTATTAATTATCACAACGACAGCAAACGCTTTCATGCCGGCCTATTAGCAACATGGCGTCCGGGATCATTCAGCTTCAACACACAATGGGAATTAAGCTTCAAACTCAATGAGAAAGTTAACCAATATCTCTATATTCAATATTATAACGGATATGGAGAAAATCTATTAGATTATAACCAATTTAAAAGCGTATTGCGCATCGGATTCGTAATAAAACCGCGTGATTTCACCATCTACTAATCTTTTGCGATCAATCGGTCAGTTAGTTTCAAAAAAAACGGCAAACATTTTATTGTTTGCCATTAAAAGTCGGGATGAGACGACTCGAACGTCCGACCTCCACGTCCCGAACGTGGCGCGCTAGCCAACTGTGCTACATCCCGTCAAAATTTACGGATGCAAAAGTACAACTTTATTTGAAAGTAGCAATATTTTTTTGATTCTTTTTTTCCTATTCTTATTTTTGTCCCGTAAAAGTCATTATTATGTATCAGGAAAAAGAAATTTTCAGCCGCAATGAGTTACTCATCGGACCGGAGGCTATGGATAAAATAAGTAAAGCGCGCGTCATTCTGTTTGGTGTCGGGGGTGTTGGTAGCTGGTGTGCCGAAAGCCTGATCCGCTCAGGAATCGGTCATTTGACAATTGTAGATTCGGACGATGTCAGCATAACAAATATCAATCGGCAACTGCCTGCAACGACAGAAACCGTCGGACAATCCAAAGTAAATGTCCTAAAAACACGCCTTCTCGCGATCAATCCGCATGCAAACATAACTGCCATGCAAACTATTTATACGGCTGAGACAAATGATCTATTCAGGCTTGATACGCATGACTATATTCTGGACGCGATAGACAGCTTAGAACACAAGACGAATCTTATTATCAATGCCACACGCACAAATGCTACTTTCTTTTCAAGTATGGGAGCCGCGTTAAAACTTGACGCATCACGCATACGTACCGCCGAATTCTGGAAAGTATATGGCTGTCCGCTGGCGGCAGCACTGCGCCGCCGGCTCAAAAAAAACACAATGCCCGAAAAAAAATTCTTATGTGTATTCAGCGACGAAGTACTTGAAAATAAAGGCACTCCTCCTGACCCATCTCCCGGCCAATCCATCTGGGATGAAAGAAAAGCCCGCATAAACGGCACTATACCCCATATAACCGCCATTTTCGGATTCACCCTTGCCGGACTCCTGATTCAGGATATTGCGAATTCTTTTTCTTTGCCTTGATGCAAAGAAGCAAAGATAACTCCGTTGAACTCTCCTTTTTATTTTTAATCGCGTATTGTTAATTTACAAGAGGCATACTACTCATTTCAAATACCAACTCTCCACCTGCGGCAATATCCTTAAAGTCAATATATAATTTATCGTACAGCGTTCCGTTCAAAGTAACGGACTTGATATATTTATTTGCCGTACTATTATTTTTCGCTACTATTTTAAAGATTTTTCCATCACCTACATTTACAGATGCTTCATCCATAACGGGGCTTCCGAAATAATATTTCCCCCCTGCAGGCTCAACCTGATAAAATCCGAGAGCCGAAAGAATATACCACGACGACATTTGACCGACATCCTCATTACCACACAATCCGGCCGGCTGGTCCGTATACATCGTTTCAAGAACCTCACGAACTTTTTCCGCCGTTTTAGCCGGCTCACCAACTACCGAATAAAGATAAAGGACATGATGACTTGGCTCATTTCCATGCGCATATTGGCCAATCAGACCACTAATATCCGGCGAAGCTCCTTCTCCCATATCTCCACTAACTATGAATAAAGAATCTAACTTTTTCAGAAAAGCGTCTTTGCTTCCGAATAAACCGACAAGTCCTTCTACATCGTGCGGAACAAGCCATGTATATTGCCAAGCCGTACCTTCTGTATAATCATTTTCGCGATGCACAGAATGGAACGGATTAAATGGTTCACGGAACTTTCCATTGGAATCCTTTCCACGCATAAACTGCAATTCCGGGTCAAAATAATATTTATAGCCCTCGCTTAATTGTTTGAAATATTGATAATCATCAACTTTCCCCATTGAATTCGCAACTTGTGCCACACTCCAGTCCGCAATCGCATATTCCATTGTTTTAGCTACCGATTCAACTTCTTTGTCAAATGGAATATATCCATATTCACGCATCCATTTCTGCCCTCTTTCGTCAAGCATCACAGAGTTTTTAAGCGCTTCATAAGCAACATTTTTATCAAATCCGCCAAAACCCTTCAATACAGCATCAGCAACCACACAAACGCCCGGATTACCAACCATACAATCCGTCTCATTAGCCATCAAATGCCATACGGGAAGTTTTCCCTGCTCCTGATAGATCGTAAGTATTGTGTTAATCATATCCGGCATTTTCTCCGGATGAATAATTGTCATCAACGGATGAGCCGCGCGATAGGTATCCCACAATGAAAATGTAGTATAATTTGTAAACGTCACCTGACGATGTATCTGCTTATCCGTTCCGTAATAATCTTTATTCACATCACAGAACTCCGAAGGAGCAATCATTGAATGATACAATGCCGTATAAAAAATAGTTTTTGTTCTCTTATCATTTGTCTGAAAATCAATCTTATTAAGTTCCTCATTCCATGCGACATCAGCATCAGCCACAGTCTGCTCAAAATTCCATCCCGGAAGTTCGGACGCCATATTCATTTTCGCATTTTCTACGCTTACCGGCGAAAGCGCCACTTTCGCGAAAATTTCTTCATTAGCCTTTGTCTCAAATAAAAGCTGTGCAAAAGTATACCTTCTTTCTTCACCATTCTTTGTCTCCCTGACCATGCTGTTAAGGATGAATTCTTTCATAGGCTTCGAGAATACTGCTGTGAAATAAACTCGTTGATCATTTGCCCACCCTTTGGAATAACGATAACCGGATATAACCGTATCATTTTCCTGAACTACATCACCATCCGTAACGGCATCCCAACCAATACCATGCACAAGGTCAATAATAATTCTCGCATCGGATGATTCGGGAAACGTATACTTATGAAATCCAACGCGTTTTGTCGCGGTAAGTTCTACATCAATACCATAACGATCAAGCGTGACAGCGTAATATCCCGCGCGGGATCTTTCTGTTGAACGATCAAAAAGAGAATACATACCGGACTCTTTATCCTCCGGAGTTCCCCTTTCCAACTTAACCTCTCCTATAACAGGCATAAAAGAAATATCTCCCAGATCCCCGATTCCGGTACCACTAAGGTGCATGTGAGAAAATCCCATAATGGTAGAATCTGATATATGATACCCGGAACACCAGTCCCAGCCCTGGCTTATGTTAGCAGGGCCAAGCTGCACAAGCCCAAAAGGCACGTTTGCTCCCATAAACACGTGTCCATGATCACCGGTACCAATATAAGGATCAACATATTGCGTCAGATTTTTCAATTCTGGCGCAGTTTCTCCGGAAGTCTTATTTCCTGTGTTCTGACAAGAAAAAAGTATCAACGAAAGAGCGGCATACGAGCCAATTTTCCAAATTGCATTCATAAATATTATGGTTTTATAGTTTAGTTAATAAACAAGATTATTTAAATATTGCTACTTAATGCATTATCTGTTGCATCTGCAAATGTAAAAATAATATTACGTATACCGAAAAATAACCACCCAATATTTGCATGGATTAAAAAAAAGAGCTACTTTTGTGCCCTAAATTTTCCTCAGAGGGTAAAAAAGCGGTATCAGAGAGAAACCCACCTTCGGGATATAACCTGTTAAAATAAAAAACAGATGTACGTAATTGTAGAAATTAACGGCCAACAATTTAAGGTCGAAAAAGGACAAAAATTGTTTGTACACCACATCCAAAATGCGGAAAGTGGCCAAACAGTAGAATTTGACAGAGTGCTATTAGTTGACGCGGACGGTACCATTACCGTAGGAACGCCGACTGTAAGCGGAGCAAAAGTAGTATGCGAAATCGTTTCACCGCTTGTTAAAGGAGAAAAAGTGCTGATCTTCCACAAGAAGAGAAGAAAAGGACATCGTAAGTTGAACGGGCACCGTCAAGAATTTACGGAAGTGAATATTAAGGATATTGTTGCATAAACGTTAAAAGGAGAATAAAGAAATGGCACATAAAAAAGGGGTTGGTAGTTCGAAGAACGGTCGCGAATCGGAAAGTAAACGACTTGGAGTAAAACTCTTTGGCGGCGAAATCGCTAAAGCCGGAAACATTATTGTTCGTCAACGTGGCACATCACATCATCCGGGAGAAAATGTAGGTATAGGCAAGGATCATACGATTTACGCTTTGATTGACGGGGTTGTTGTTTTTCGCAAAACAAAAGACAACCGCTCATTCATTTCAGTGAAAAGCCTGATTGAAGAGCCGGTAAAAACAGAAGCGAAACCAAAAGCGGCTGCAAAACCGAAAGCAGAAGCAAAAGTTGAAGCGCCGGCTGCAGAAGCAGAAGTAGAAGTAGCTGTTGAAACAGAAGTTGCTGAAAAGCCAAAAAAAGCGGCTGCTAAGCCAAAAGCTGAAGCAGAAGCAAAACCGAAGGCAGCTGCAAAGCCAAAAGCAGAAGCGAAACCGAAGGCAAAAAAAGACGAAGCCGAAGATTAATAAAATATTAACACACAATAAAAAGCGGGAAATTTTTGAATTTTCCCGCTTTTTTTATAACCTATCCTCCAAAGTTTCATCAATAGGTATGAAATCAAATCGTTGAAGTCAGCCTCTTTACTTTTTCAATTTGCCCCAGTATGTCGCATTTAGATTTTTTTCAGTTCCGGCATACACAAATGTTACACATCGTGGATTGGCTTCCCAATCAACTTCACGTTCAACGCAAACAATTACGTTGTCTAAAGTGAGCTGTTTTTTTGCTGCATCGTATGTCCAATTGCCTGTAAGCGCCCCCGACATAGTACCGTTGGCATTGAGGGTTAATGTGGATGCGCTATTTTGTTGCCCATAAGTGTATCCAAGTTTTATGTGCTCCCATGTTCCTATGAGCGAGTCCTTGGTTATAGTACCATAATCGGGGACAGCGGCATAACGCTCAGGCAATGCTATTGGCCACAGGTTGTTGGGTTCGCTTGGAGAAGCCGGACACCATACAAGGCGGCGGACGTGCCCCATCATAATAGCATTGGAGTAGGCGTTGCCATTAACATTAGCAGGCAATCGTCCTTGCGACATATAGAACCATTCATTGGAGTTTTCCTTTTGAAAGATAGCGCAGTGTGCTATGCCTACCCATCCGTTGCTAAGATTGAATTTGTATGGGTGGGTTACGATCGGGTAGCAGTCTCCTTGCCCGTCGGTAAAGTTGCGTCCGTTGATATCAAAGTATGGCCCCTCAATGTTTTCGCTTCTGACCACTCGTGTGTTGTAGGGTATATCGAGGGCATCGTAGGCCACGAATAAATAGTAGTAACCATCTTTGTAAATTATTTCGGGAGCTTCACTGCCTTGCCAACGCGAAGAAGCTGTGCGTGTGCCTATTCTCGTTCCATAACGGGCTGTCAGGTCACTTGCACTGCTTGCGTAAGGTTCGCCAAGGGTGTTGAGTGGCTTACCTGTTGTTGCATCAATCCCCAACAGTGCAAAGCCGCTATGCCATGAACCATGTATGAGGTAATGTTTACCTCCGGGTGTTACGATATATGTAGGATCAATGGCATTATAGTAAAAATAAGCATCCCAATTCGACAAACCGGAGCGACTGTAATTTAAACCGCGATCTGATGATGAAGATGTAACAAAACCCTTGTCTATCCATACAGCCCCGGCGGGATCAGTCGATTCGCACATACCTATAAAGGCACGTTCTGTCCAGCTCCCGTCAAAGTTAGCAGAGGTATTGATTTTGCCGGTTTTGATGTAGTTATTGATAACTATGCTATAATACATACGCAAGATATCCTTACCTCCAACGTTGATTCGGCGAACTACTGGCGCCCAGTATCCATAATTTATATTGTCTTTGGTAATGGCATCAAGACCCATGCGCAAACGAATGGCGTTCAGCGAATCGGCAACCCAAGTGGGAGCATTATAAAAAGGTCCGCCTACCCATTTCCAATTAACCAAGTCGGTTGAACGCTTGCCCTGGAAATGCCCATGCCCCTCGTGTTCGTTACCGTACGAAGCATCGGTGCCATACATGTAGTAATATCCGTCGTAGTAAGCAACAGACGGGTCGTGAACGTTAGCCAGATTCCATTGATCGCGATTTGACCACGAGGATATCGATGAATAATCATCGGCGTAGGCAGGAATCGTCCATTCTGACTCAGGCCCAGGCTCCGGCTCCGGGGGTGAATCATCTTTACTACACCCTACGAACGTCAGAACAGCCATGCCAATAAACAAAAACAGGAAATACTTTAGTCTCATGTCGGTTATATTTATGTTAGGACTTCCTTGTCCACAAGCATAAGATGCGGATAAGGAAGTCTCAATGATTAATAAATAATTCTCATTTTACAACAGGACGAATATTCCACTTAGATTTAAAAGCGATTCCATTATCTTCATTCTTGTTTGCCGAGTTACCTCCAAGATTTGGGTTGGCATCAAGAGTGCCCTGATATATCGGAAAATATTCATGCCCTTTGTAATAATATTGGAATGATGAAGCGGTGGCGGTTTCAGCGGTAAGTTCTTCGGTTGAAGCAGTGCCATCAAGCTTATAATAACCATGTTCAACCAACTGTTTCAGACGATCATCACTGTAGAAAAACCCCCAACGGAGTAAGTCAATTCCACGTCCGTTTTCGCAACCGAATTCTTTAGGGCGTTCAACGTTTGCTATCTGTTCGAAAAGAGCATCGGCAGTTGGGAAATCGGAAAGCTTAAGATCGCTAAGCGCCACGCGACGACGTACTTCGTTTATGTAATTAATTGCCGTTTGGGTCGGGCCATTGATCTCATTTTCACATTCCGCAGCACGCAGTAAAACATCGCTATAACGCATAAGGCGTAAGTTGACTCCACAATGCAATCCGGTGATAATAGTACTGTAGATATTGTTTCTTGCATTGGTGAACTTTGCGATAGATATACCACCTTGCGCATTATTTGATAGAGGCGTTGCAGTTATCTCACGTTGATACACCACATTGCTGCGCGGATCACCACTCGGATAAGCTGCCGTTTTCAGACTGGTGTAGCTGTTGTATTCATCTTCATAGGTGACCAGTGTCCAGTATAAACGAGGATCAAGACGGCCATCTGTAGAAGACTCTTTCCTGAACAGGTTATACAACCAGGGAGATCCGGCCAGGTCGCCCCAACTACCCAGTTCCTGAGAAGCATAGTTGCTTTCCACAGCATGTCCTTGGGTGGACTCAGGGCTAATGTTAACCGGAGTCCACTCTTCGTCGGTACCCCCTGTTCCATAATCCATGAATTGTACTTCAAAGAGGCTTTCTACATTATTCTCATAAGCCGACCCTTCTCTGAAGTTGTCGCCATAGTCGGCCGTAAGCGCATATTGCCCGTACTTGCCGGCGATGATGTCTTTCAATATCTGGTAAGCCTCTTCAAATTTATGTCGGAACATAAGCGCGCGAGCCATATACCCGGCAGCAGCGCCGCATGTGGCACGGCCTTGAGCCCATTCGCCACCTTTATTGCGTGACGGAAGCATTTGCATCGCTCTTGTAAGGTCGGCCTCTATTTGGTCAAACACCTCGTCCTGTGTATTACTGCTTGCATACATGGTGTTAATATCCGAGTAAGACGCATAATCCGTGATTAAAGGCACGGTTTGATAATAAGTCGACAAGTGATAGTATGCCAAAGCTCTGAGAAAAAGCGCCTGTCCGGCAATCTGATTGTAAGAATCGTCCGACATTGAAACCGCATCGACTTTCGACAACACAAAGTTCGTACGGTTTACGACATGATAGTTGTCGCGCCATATCCATTGGTCGCCTATATCAATTGTACCCGGAGAATTGAGATTATCGTACACCAAATACCATTGTTGGGAAGAATTCCATACTTCGTCTCCACGTACGGCATCCATTGTGTAACCAACACGGGAAAATGTACCTTCAAGGCGAATACGGTTATAACATGCAATGACAGCCTCCTCCAGGTCTGACTCTGAATTACCAAAATCGTAGGTTGTCTGGTTGTTCGGATTTACAACATTGAGCGCGTCATCACAGGCTGTTAAGCCCACGACTAACATCAATATTATAAAGATCGTATTTAAATTATTCATATGTACAAAATTTGTTTTTTAGTCGTGTTTTAAAATGAAACGTTTACACCAAACATTAAGGTTTGCGGAGTTGGATACGAACAATAATTGTAACCGGGAGTAAATGTACCTCCGGCAAAATCAACGTTGTAACCCTTGTATTTAGACAATGTGGCTAAATTTTGGGCTGAAGCATATAGACGAACATTGTTTACATAGCCATTAAACCATTTGTCCGGGAGGTTATAACCTAATGTAATGTTGGCAATTTTGAAATAACTTGCATTTTGCAGGAAACGCTCGCTGAACATATCGTTTGTGATTGAACCTGTAGATTTGTATGCGACACGAGGTACGGAGGTGTTCGTATTCTCCGGTGTCCAGGCATTCAACAGATCAGTACTCTTGTTCAGTGTTCCGTATGAACTGCGCAATGTAAGATCAACAAAGTCAACCGCTTTGAAACCTGCGGCTCCATAAGTTGATACGCTCAGGTCAAAACCTTTCCATTCAGCACGTATATTCAAGCCGAAATTAACGTTTGGTATACCACTACTCAGGTATGTTTGGTCTTCATTGGTAATCTGGCCGTCATTGTTGAGGTCGGCATAAATCACATCACCCGGTTGCGCACCGTTCTGAACGATGTGGTTGCCCTCCGCGTTGACATAGTTATCAATCTCTGCCTGCGACTGGAAAATACCTTTGTAAACATAACCATAGAATGAGCCCACTTCACGGCCTACCTCTGTACGACAGTAGCCATCGGTACGCGGTTCGTTTGAAACACCCAGACTTGTCACCTTGTTTTTGAGGGTGGAAAAATTGGCGGAAATATCATACTTAAAATCATTTTGATGATTGCGATAAGTAACCAGGAACTCAAAACCGGAGTTTTCCATTGTCGCGGCATTCATTGTTACGGTTCCATTTGTTGCGCCCGCATTAGCCGGAACTGCCACACTATAAAGCAGATCTTCCGACGTTGACTTATACCAGTCGAATGTAAACTCCAGCTTATTGTTGAGCGTAGCAAGGTCGAGACCAAAATCAAGCATTTTTTTCTTTTCCCACCGGATGGCCGTATTTACATAATCTGATATGGATGATCCGGTGACCTTATTATTTCCAAAGCTATAGGTATAATTGTCTCTCGCCATAGTAGCCATATATTGGTATTCGCCAATGTTCTCGTTACCCAGTTCGCCATAGCTGCCGCGAATTTTTAACAGGTTAATAATGGATGGATCTACAGTGAAGAAGTTTTCACGTTCTATACGCCAACCTGCTGATATAGAAGGGAACCAATCCCAGCGGTCGTCTGCGGAAAGGCGGCTTGAACCGTCGCGGCGTACTGTTGCCGAAAGAAGGTATTTCTCATCGTAATTGTAATTGATACGACCAATATAAGATGCCAGTACGTGTTCGCTCTCGTAACTTGACGAGTAAGTTTCCGCCGCGTTATTTAGTTGCAAATAGTATGGTTCGGACAAGTTAACTCCCCTACCTGTAGTTATTTGATAAAGTTCGCGCTGGAAGGTTTGGCCAACGACCATATTGATGTGATTACGTCCAAATTTACCATCGTAAGTGATAAGGTTTTCAACAAGTGCATCGCTATAACTCCGATTAGCCTCCGTCAATGTCTCATTGCTCTTCGACAAATAGTTTGTTGTACTCTGAATAAACGCAGGTATAAAGGTAAAATCTTTCGCATTGGTCTTGCTGTACGACAAATTTAGTTTGTAATCCAACTTGTGATTTTCGCTTTCACGTCCCAACATACCGATAAGGTCAACATTTATCGAACCGGAGGCAACAATGCGGTCAACAACCGTGTTCCTTTCCATAAGACTATTCGTTAGCAGAACGTTGGTCACACGCAAATCTCCATGTACATCGTCGTAGTAAGTGCCAAAACCATATGAGTCGTAGCTGTAATTGGATGCGGCCGGAACTTTATCGTCAAGCACCCAAGTCGATTCATCATAAGCCTTGATGGTTGGGGGTAGAAGCAACGCCGATGCCATGACTGGGTATTGAGCGCCATATAAACCTTGCACGTACTCATTGGCGTTGCTGAGCGCCATATTATCCTGGCTGCTGTGGCTGTATACTATATTTGTTTGTATTTTTATGAACTTAGACTCCATGGTATTATTTACACGGGCCGTGTAGCGATCGAAATTAGGCCCGGCGCCTTCCATGGTTCCTTTCTGGTTATAGTAGTCGAGACCGATGTTGTACGTATTTTTGTCGCCTCCTCCTGAAAGATTGACGTTATGATTCTGGCGAATCCCTGTTTTGAACGCCTCATCGAACCAATTTGTATTAATTCCATTGGGGTCGAGGTATTTTTCACTTGTGGGATTATATCCGACAGGAACATTCATACCACTGTTAGCGTATGCCATGTTGATGTACTGGTGATATTGATGGGAATCCATCACATCATACACACCGTCCTTCACCCGGTCAGCGCCAAAGTAACCGCTGTAGTCTATCTTCATGGGTTTATTCTTGACGCCTTGCTTTGTGGTGATAATAACCACGCCATTGGCCGCGCGTGAACCGTATATTGCGGCGGCGGAAGCATCTTTGAGAACCTGAATTGTTTCGATATCGTTCGGAGAGAAGTCACGAATACTTGTTCCCACGGGTACGCCATCTAAAATGTAAAGCGGATCTGTGCTGCCAAACGAACCTAAACCACGAATTCGTACCGTAGGATCGGCTCCCGGTTGGCCGTCGGTCGTAATTTGAACGCCGGCGATTTTTCCCTCCAACATGGATGAGATATTTGAGTGTGATACTTTCTTCAACTCTTCCGTGTTGACAATTGCCACTGAACCCGTAAGGTCAACCTTACGTTGTGTTCCGTAACCGACAACTACAACCTGGTCGAGTATATTTATATCAGAAACCAACATAATGACTCCAAGTTCCGTTTTTCCGGCAACGGCCACCTCAGTGCTTTTAAGTCCAATGTAAGATATCGCCAGCGTAGCATCTGACGGAACAGAAAGAGAAAACTCACCCTCAGAACCGGTAGCGGTACCAATATTTGTGCCTTTTTGTTGTATGGTCGCACCCGGAAGAGGGTCGCCGAATTCGTCAACGACTTTGCCTTTTACTATTATCTCGCCTGATTGCGCCGTTCGTACCTGATTGGCATTGCCATTAGCTTTCACGTATGTTGCAGCTACGAGAAACAGTAATCCCATGAAAATTAAAAATGAGTACTTCATATATTCAACTATTTTTTAATGATTATTGTACTATAACAAGGTAAGCGCCCTCGGTTGCGAGTGCGCAATTCAAATCAGCGCTGTCTACCGTTATTCCTTCGTATTTTTGGAAATGAGTTTCGCCGTTAGCATACGTAACATTATACAGGATATCAGCCGTATTGTTCCCGTTGTTTGTAACAGTAATGATCACTTTGGAACCATTTATATTTGATGCGAATGTATTCCAATTCCAGTCAGAAGTAAGGGTAGCTGTGCTATAACCATCCCCCCATCCATAGTTGTCCATACGAACTATCGCATATTGCGTCAAATCAGCTTTGCGAAGAATCGTACTGGGACTGTTATAGTTTGTAAGATTATTGGAATAACAATACATGGTAAGCGTCTTGCTCTTACCTGAAGCAACAGAGTAGTCATCAGAAAAGTCTGTCAACCATGCGGTAGAAAAGTCATTATTGCCTACCTGAGCCACCCCTTTAACAAGAGTTACCGCGCAAGTAGTCGTTACCGTGCTTGCGGCTCCAACGTAAGAAATAAGAACATTTTGAGAACCTTCAGCAGCAGTGATTGTACCGAACTTAAGATTTGAATTGGCTAAGACTGAGGTTGTTTTGTCGGAAAAGGTCGCAGTTACAACCAATCCATTCGTGCTGAACAGGATGGGGCCGCTTCTAAAGAAGTAGTAAACAGATATATCCGGCATCGTGGTAACTTCCAGACTTACGACAGACCCCATTACATCCAAAGTGTAGAAAGTAGATACAGCCTGGCAGTACTTACCTTGCTTCGTTTTGCTGTAAGATACAATAACAGTCTTTGTTCCGAGCGTAGACATATCCGGGATTACCGTAAAAGTTATATCTGTAGTATCCACCTGCTCGGATGATCCGTCTGCGTAAGTGACAGTTGCCGTTGCGCTACCCCAAAAGTCTTCATTGCCGAATTCAACAAACTCGGGAGCGCCTTCCACAGTGATTGAGACCGGAACAACATCTTCTACAACAGTAACTTTTGAAGGAATGAGGTAGGCTTTCTTCATCTCAAAATAGCTGCCGTCGCAAACCAGAAAAGCCACGATATTTTTAGTCGCGGAAACCGATTGATTATAGGTTTGAATCAATTCCGTCCCATTTGTACCAATGGCTGTAACAGTTACAAAGGCATTGCCGGTAGCCGAGTGGTCAATTTCCAAAGTTACATACGCCCCTTGCATGGTTTTGCGGAAGTCGTTCCAAATATCTCCATCGCCGTCAGTATCAGGATAGTTGTGGGAGATCTTTTTCGCATCATAATCACTGTTACCCCAGCCATAGGCATCCGAACGGAGCAGAAAGTACTGTTCATAACCGCTGGCATCACGATCTCCCGCTTCATTACCTACAGCAAGGTTCCAGTTATTCCAGTTATTAGCACCGGAAGAATGGTTCACAAACTCCAAATGTAAAAGTTTATTCGCAGGGATAGTGAAGTAATCAGAGAAAGCACCCTCCCAGGGTGTACTACAATCTTCAGCTCCTACTATCGCTGTAGCAATTTTGATGTAAGTGGTGTCGCCGGTATTGTTTTTGGCATTCTCAGCCGCAATTGAGTCGATCCGGCTCTGCAGGTCTGAAGGTGCATCAATGGTATAAAGCTCCAACTTGTCGCACCCGGTAAAGGCAATTATTGCCCAAACCACTACAAACAAAGAGCACTTCATTAATTTAGTTGTTTTCATAAAATTTATTTATTAATTATATTTAGTAAATCCTATATTTAACAGAATTGTACGGCGTATAGACCACCGGAATAAGATCCTAGATATCATTCCGGACACCTTTGGTATTAGGGTATAACAAGCAAACAAATTATACCTGTAATGATAGATTTTTTCACTTTCATGGTATTAAAAAAAATTATTGTGTAAGAATTAAAACAAAAGTAATGCTTACACTTATTTCCGGGGTGGATATCTTTCTTTTTTAGGTGGACAAAAACGTATTTAACATTAAAAACAAGACAGCGGTTACCGACCGTCACGCTGCTTATTTTGCCCTAAACTTTATCAGTCACCAAATTTGCCTCGCGCAGATTTTGAGGGAAGTGCAAATATATTAATGAAGCATCGCTGAAGGTGGACAAATGAATTTTAAAAGTGGATGAACGGCTTTTAACAATCGTCTTTCATCAGATTACTCGGAGGTGTTCGAAAACGCTTCGTAAAACAACGCGTAAAATATTTCGGATCATTAAATCCTACTTCATATGCAATCTCCGAGACATTCATATTTTTGGTCACTTTATTTTTCTCCAATAATTCCCGTGCAACATTCAGGCGATAATTGCGAATAAACTGCCCGATGGACTGTCCGGTCAGATCTTGTAGTTTTTTATTCAATAAACTTTTACTGACACCCATTGATTCAATAAAATCACCGGATTCATAATACGGATTTTTATAATTTTCCTTAATAACGTCCAGCGCCTTATTCAGGAATTTCTTATCATTCGATTCTTCTTCTATCTGCAAAGAATCCACATCCATATTAACTGAAAACCGCCTCTGATAACGTTTTATATTCTCAAAAATATTGGATATGCGACTCAGAAGGAGATCTTCGCTGAACGGTTTCATCATATAAGCATCTACTCCGGTCCGGTAACTTTCCGCTCGTGTTTCGGGCGATGTTTTGGCCGTAAGCATCAGGAACGGAATATGGGAGATATGAAAATTCTCCTTTACCTTCCGCGAAAATTCAAGCCCGTCCATTTCCGGCATCATTAAATCACTAACGATAAAATCCACATTGCATTCCGACAAGATGACAAGCGCCTCTTTTCCGTTTTCCGCTTCCAGCGTATTATAATGTTCGGAAAGAATGGAACGAATATATTCCCGCATATCGGAATTATCTTCCACGACCAAAATCGTTTTACGTCCCGGCAGAAAATGTTCCGGCTGTTCTGTCCTCTCACCGGCAATTGTCATCTGCCTTTCCGCTAACCGGTTCGGATTTATATCATAACTTCCTTCCCGTTGTACAGGCATCAGGATTCTGAAACCGGCTCCTATTCCGTTTTTATTATTCGAAACCGTTATCTCTCCGCCATGCTGGCGCACGATTTGTTTACACAGATAAAGACCGATACCCGTACCACTCTGCCCGTAAACAGGATATTTCACATTCTTATTCGACTGGTAAAAACGATTGAATATCTTATTTAAGTCTTCATCGGAAATACCGGATCCTGTATCTCGTATGGAGATAAACAATTGTTCCTGTCCGTCGTCCCGGTTTTTAATTGTTGCAATATAAATGGACACGCATCCTTTATTCGGTGTAAATTTGACTGCATTTGAAAGCACATTGGATATAATTTTTCTCATCGCATCCGAATCAAACATGAAATACGGATCATCCATCCGAAAATATTTACTGATTGTAATCTCCCGTTCGGCAGCAAACACTTCGAACGGAGCCAGCATTAATGAGAAAAATTCAAAGAAATTACCTTTCGACTTCACAATCTCCATATTTCCGGATTCCACTTTCCGGAAATCCATTAACTGGTTTACGAGCGACAATAGATATTTTGAATTCCTTTCCACAAGCCGCAATTGCTCCATAACTTTCGGATTATGACTCAGTTTCAATGCTCTTTCGATCGGCCCGATAATTAATGTAATCGGAGTCCGAAATTCATGGGTAATACTCGTAAAGAAAGAGATCTTATCCATATTCATATCTTTCACCTTCTTCGACATCTTTATCAATTGGGTCTTTTGATTGGTGATCTTTTCATTTTGTTGCGTAAGCACTTCGTTTTTACGGGATAGTTCCTGTGTTTGCTTTTCAAGAAGCGCTTTCTGTCCAGCAAGTTCTCTTGTCCGCTCTTCTACTTTTTCCGCCAATTGTTGTCTTTGTTTTTTTAGAATGTGGATTCGCCGGAAATAAAAATAAATCACGAAAATAACCAACAATAACACCATCAACAATATAAACCAGCGTGTTTTGTAGAAAAATGGCGTCACAACAATTTCTAATTCCGACGCAATACCGGCCTCTTCAAAGATACCTTCCGGAGAATATTTCACCTGAAAAACATATTTCCCTGCCGGCAAATTAGTATAACTCGCAAAACGGCGAGCTGCAGACACTTCAATCCATTGATCGTCGAATCCGCTCAGACGATAGTAATAAGCGGAAGTTGCATTCGATTCATAATCGAGTGCGGAAAATTCCAACGAGAAAGACTTATCACGTTCATGCATCTTTACTTTATTTGCCACAGCAATATCACGATCTATGTATTTATCTCCGGGGTATACTTCTTCATTCATAATACTCAGCTTTGTAAATGTCACATCGGAACGGGAAGGCACTGTCGTCACATGATTCGGATCAATCATAACCAGTCCGTCCAATCCGCCGAAATACAGCATTCCGCTTTCGGAAAGGCAAGAAGCATTCCAATAAAATTGATTTCCCGGAAGACCGTCTTCACGCGTATAATTTGTAAACCGTTCCGTCACCGGATCAAAAGAAGACAAGCCGTTATTCGTACTGATCCACAATTTACCGCTATGGTCTTCCAGAATACCTAATACATTATTATTAATGAGGCCATCCCGGGTGGTGTATCCGACAAACGTTCCGACGCTGCCGTCTTCATTTGGAATATGCTTATAAATACCACATCCGTTACTTCCGACCCACAATGTTCCATCGTGAGCTTCACAGAAACTACTCATCCTATCAATCAGCCGGGTTTCGGATTCGTCAAGTTTATATTTCAGATGAATATATTGAAACATATCTCCGGCACGTGAATTCAAGTCAATAATGTAAACCCCATCCATACACCCCATCCATAAACGTTTCTGCCTGTCAATCACAACCCCGATACAACCATGGATATGTTCGTTCGTTTCAGGAGGAAAAGGCGACAACAGCTGCTTCGTTTCATAATCGTAATAATAAATACCATAGTTTGTTCCTATCCACATTAACTTATTATGGGAATCATAACACAGAGAGCCGACAAAGTCGATATGGATGGTTCCCGGATTTGTCGTGGAAGAAACATATTTTTCCACCCGGTGAATATCATTATCCAAATATATAATATTCAACCCATTTCCCCATGTACCCACCCATAAACGATTGTATTCGTCGGCCGTGATTGCACTTACGGAATTATGACTCAGCCGGACAGCAGATTCGGTTGTATAATGTAAAAAGGATTCACTGTCATACTTCTTGAAATCCAAACCACCTTCCACCGTACCTACCCAAAGGTTTTTATCTTTATCTTCAAATATTGAATTTATCAGATTCCGGGAAATACTTCCTTTATCTTCTGCATGATGTGCATATATTTTTGCCGCCAGTTTCCATGGAACCAACCTATTCAATCCACCGACCTCTGTTCCTATCCATATAATATCCCGGTCGATAAACATACAATTGACAAAATCCGAATTAAGCCCCTGTCTGCCAGCCCCTTCATCTTGATACAAATGATCAAAATCGTCACTTAAGGGATTATAAATATTGATACCTCGTAATGTACTTACCAGTAACTGCTTTTCGGAAGTAACTGCCAGGTCTGTGATAAAATTCTGATTGATGGAACGATTGTTATTTTTATCATATTCATAGGTCTTAACCGCATTTTCATTTTTATTATAGCGCACAAGTCCTCTGTTCGTTCCAATCCAGACTTCATTTTCTTTCAATCTGAAAACCGAGACGGATGTTCCGGATGAGAATACAAGATTCGGAGAAACAGGTACAGCTTTCAGCAACAAGTCTTCTTCAGGATATAATTTACAAACCCTGTTTTCTATACCGACCCAGATATGACCATCCTGATCAATGTCCTGCATAGCTATCGAATAGGCAGAAAGAGAGGCGTTCAGGAGAGAACGTATTTCCGCGATATGACCATCCTGATCAAAACTTATCCTGTACAACGAACTGTTGCCGAATACCCAGATACATCCCCGTGAATCTTTCATGATATCAATTGAAGGAGCCTCCGATAATGTGGAAAATATCGCTTCGCACCCTTTCGGCATAACCATTCTGCGCATATTCAGATCCATAATATCGACACCTCCGTCGGACACAATCCATAAACGGCCGAAATCGTCCTCACAAACTTCCCGTATAAAATTACTTTTCAATTTTGCTCCGGGAGTATTTATGTCATAATGAATAAATTCATAACCGTCATAACGTGACAAACCGCTTCCACCTGTTGATATCCATAGGAATCCATTACTGTCTTTAAAAATATCGTCAATAAAATTATGCCTCAGCCCGTTCTCCATGGTAACATACGTAATATTGTAACGGGCAGAAAACTGATCTTGTGCCAGTATCGGAGCCATACCGGAAAAAAGGGAAAATAAGAAAACGAATATAATTTGTTTCATGGCCAATTTAGTGTGTTTTGGGGGAATAAAGATAATACTAAAATCAAAATCATAAAAAATAATAAAATAGTTTTACAACATGAAAATGCATTTGTCCACCCATAAAACACATCCGTCCACCATCACCATTGAAAACGGACTGTATTTTTGTCTGCAATAATTAAATATAATTACGATGAAATCTATTCTAATATCAGGAATCGCTGCGTTGCAGTTATTCATTTCATGTGGAAACACGTCATATTTCACACCTGTTCCGACACCCAATTTATGGGAAGACGATTACCGTCCGGTCTCGGGAATGGAACACTACAAAGAATGGGGTACATATAACGTCCATGATCCCGCCTGCAAAAAATTGGGAGACTTTTATTACATGTATTCAACCGACGCCATTTTTGCCGAAAACAAAAAGGAGGCAAAAGAAAAAAATGTGCCGCTCGGTTATATTCAGGTCAGACGATCCAAAGATCTGGTAAATTGGGAATTTACAGGCTGGGCTTTCCCGGAAATCCCGGAAGAAGCGGTTGAATGGGTGCGTAGTAACAACGATGGCAAGGGCGCCGGCAACATATGGGCACCTTATGTCATTCAATATGAAGACATTTACCGTTTATATTATTGCGTCTCGGCATTCGGAAAGAAAACTTCTTACCTCGGACTTGCCGAATCGTCTTCTCCCGAAGGACCTTGGAAAATAAAGGGATGTGTGGTGAAAACAAATGATGAAAGTATCATGAATGCGATTGATCCAAGCATCATTGCAGATCCTGAGAATGGAAAATGGTGGATGCATTACGGCTCTTATTTCGGCGGGTTGTTTTGTGTGGAACTGGATCCGGCAACCGGACTGACGAAAACGGAAAATGACCAGGGGCATCTTATCGCGCGTCGTGCAAATTACAGGAAAGATAATCTGGAAGCTCCGGAAATAATTTATCATCCCGAACGAAAAGAATACTATCTGTTTGTTTCATACGATCCTCTTATGACGACTTACAACATTCGTGTCGGACGCGGCCAAAAGCCGGAAGGGCCTTTCTTTGATTTCAACGGAAACGACTTACGCGATACGACGAACAATTTTCCGATACTGACAGCTCCGTATAAATTCAATAATCATCCGGGCTGGGCGGGAACCGCGCATTGTGGAGCCATCGAGGAAAACGGACGTTTCTTTCTGTTTCACCAGGCACGCCTGTCACCACGAAATATGTTGATGAATCTGCATGTGCGGGAGATCTTTTTCAATTCCGACGGATGGCCGGTAGTATCGCCGGAACGTTACGCGGGCACACCTCCCAGATCATTCCGGACACAAGATATAGTAGGAGAATGGGAAATAATCCGCGTCATTGAACCGTTACATGAAAGACAATTAGAGGCCGGACAGATTTTGTGGGGAGAAGGAGAGTTAAAAGATAAAGAATGGAATAGATCTTTCAAATTAGATCTTCTGAAAGATGGCTCCGCGGGAATGAATGGAAAATGGAGCTTTTCGGATCAAAAACAGATTTTAAAACTAACAATCGACAATGAAGAGATACAGGAATTAATTATATTTGTAGGTCAAGATTGGGAAAATGAACAAGAGACCATACTTTTTACCGGATTAGACAACAAAGGTCGTTCTGTCTGGGGGAAAAGAATAAAATAGCGACAAACTTTTATATTAAACATTAAATAAAATATCGTATGAACATGAGAAAAAAATTATTTGCCGCGCTCCTCCTTTCTTCTGGAATATTTCTGAACGCGCAAACAAACGAAATGGTCATTCAGACTAAAAAAACAGGTGCGGAAATACAACCGACCATGTATGGCTTATTCTTTGAAGATATTAATTATGCTGCAGACGGAGGGCTTTATGCCGAATTAATAAAGAATCGCTCGTTTGAGTTTCCTCAAAATCTGATGGGATGGCAAACGTTTGGCCATGTAATCGTCAAAGATGATGGGCCGTTCGATCGCAATCCTCATTACGTACGCTTGTCCGACCCCGGCCACGAACATAAACGTACCGGCCTACAGAACGAAGGTTTCTTCGGCATCGGAGTAAAAAAAGGAGAGGAATATCGATTCTCCGTATGGGCGCGATTACCGGAAGGGATTGAGGCCTCAAAAATTTTGATTGAACTTGTTAATCCCAAAAGCATGGGAGAACAACATACGCTTGTGGGCAAAGAACTTGTGATTGATTCCAAAGAATGGAAGAAATATGAGGTGATTTTAAAATCTGAAACTACGGAGCCGAAAGCGGAACTACGTATCTTCCTAAAATCAAAAAACAGCGTTGACCTTGAACATGTTTCGCTTTTTCCAGTCAATACATGGAATGGACATGAGAATGGGTTACGCAAAGACCTGGCACAGGCGCTGGCGGACATTAAACCGGGTGTATTCCGCTTCCCCGGCGGATGCATCGTAGAAGGAACCGACCTCGACACACGCTACGACTGGAAAAAAAGCGTGGGACAGGTAGAAAACCGTCCGCTCAATGAAAACCGTTGGCATTATACCTTTCAACACCGCTACTATCCTGATTATTACCAAAGTTACGGGCTTGGATTCTATGAATACTTCCTGCTATCCGAAGAGATTGGCGCGGCGCCTCTTCCTGTATTAAGTTGCGGCCTGTCCTGTCAGTTTCAGAACAGTGATTCTTCAGCTCATGTCGCCATTTGCGACTTAGGCAGTTACATTCAGGATGCGCTCGACCTTATCGAGTTCGCAAACGGAAATGTGAATACCACATGGGGAAAACTTCGTGCGGACATGGGACACCCAAAGCCATTTAACCTGAAATTTATCGGAATAGGGAACGAACAATGGGGGCCTGAATACCCGGAACATCTGGCGCCTTTCATAAAAGCGATCCGTGCAAAATATCCGGAAATCAAAATTATCGGTAGTTCCGGGCCTGGTTCGGAAGGAGAACAGTTTGATTACCTGTGGCCTGAAATGAAAAAGTTAAAAGTGGATCTGGTAGACGAACATTTCTATCGTCCGGAACAATGGTTCCTGAGTCAGGGAGCGCGTTATGACAATTACGACCGGAAAGGGCCGAAAGTATTCGCCGGTGAATACGCATGCCATGGTAAAGGCAAAAAATTTAATCATTTCAACACCGCTCTCTTAGAAGCTGCTTTTATGACGGGACTCGAACGAAATGCTGACATTATTCACATGGCGACTTACGCTCCACTCTTTGCCCACGTGGAAGGATGGCAATGGCGTCCCGACATGATCTGGTTTGATAACCTGAATTGCGTACGTACGGCAAGTTATTATGTCCAGCAACTATTCGCACTCAACAAAGGAACTCATACGCTTACACTCACAATGAACAAAAAGAATGTAACGGGAGCCGAAGGACAGAACGGCTTATTCGCAAGCGCAGTTTGGGACAAGAATAACTCGGAATATATCGTGAAAGTTGCGAACACATCAAACCAAAAACAATCCGTTACTTTTAATTTCAACGAGTTGGGTAAGAAAGAACAGTTGAGCAACGGAAAACGCATTCTATTAAAATCAAACGATCCGGATGCGGAAAATACAATTGAAAACCCTAACCGGATTCATCCTGAAGAAAGTTCCGTTTCCATTAGTGGTAACGTATTCAGCACGGAATTAGAACCGAATACTTTTGCTGTCTATAAATTCACAAAAAGCACAAAATAAACTTTAAAATACTTTTCAGTCTGTTGCTGAAAACAAATGTACTTTCCCCAAAGATAAAAGAGTTTCCAAATCTTTATCTTTGGGGAATTTCATAAATTTGTTTTGTATTGCTCTCAACTTGCACTATCTTTGCAGACGCATGAAGAAAGTTATCAACATATTCCTTATCTGCATTGCTGCGCTAAGCATCATTTCATGTACCACGCGCAAACAGAGTAAGTCCCATACAAAATACGATAATCAGACCATATCACGATTATCGAAACAATTCGGCTTGCGCCTGACACAAGCGGATAATATATCATTATATGATGCCAGCAGCAGTTGGTTAGGAGTCAAATACCGTGGTGGCGGAAATTCAAAAAAAGGTGTTGACTGCTCCGGATTAGTCTCCATATTATACAGACAGGTTTACGGAATCAAACTTGAGCGCAACTCAGCAGGTATGCTCCAAAAAAACTGTGCTCCCATCAATCGCAACAATCTCCGGGAAGGAGATCTCGTCTTTTTCAAAACCTTAGGCTCCGAAAGCCCCAAAACTCCCACTCATGTAGGCATCTATCTTAAAAATGGAAAATTCATCCATTCAACCACCTCAAAAGGCGTAATCGTCAGCAGTCTGTCCGAGCCATATTATGTCCGCACGTGGATTACGGGAGGAAGAGTAAAAAGATAAAAAAAATAATTATCTTTGCACTTCAATTCTAAAACTTTAAAATAATGCTTACTCTCAAAACGATTTCGGAAAATCGGGATGAAGTGATACGCCGTCTGGCAGTCAAGCACTTCAATGCGACTGAATATATAGACAATATAATAGCGCTGGATATTACACGACGCAACACACAGTCCGAATTAGATGCAAATCTGGCAGAAATAAATAACATATCAAAGCAGGTTGGCGCACTGATGAAAGATGGTAAAAAGGATGAAGCCGAAGCCGCGAAAGCAAAAGTTGCCGAATTGAAAGAGATCAGCAAAAAACTGAACGATACGAAAGAAGATGCCGAAAAAAAGATTCACGAGATATTAGTATTGATACCAAACCTACCTCATAACTCCGTGCCGGAAGGCAAGCATGCGGAAGATAATGTATGCGAAAAAATGGGAGGTACAATACCTACATTATCCGAAGACGCGCTCCCACACTGGGATCTCGCAAAAAAATACAACCTCATTGATTTTGAATTAGGTGTTAAGATAACGGGAGCAGGCTTTCCTGTATACATGGGATACGGTGCCCGCCTGCAACGTGCATTGATTGATTTCTTTTTGGAAAATGCGCGCGAAGCCGGGTATCTTGAAGTACAACCTCCCTACGTAATTAATTCCGACTCCGGTTATGGAACAGGACAATTACCCGATAAAGAAGGACAAATGTATCACTGCGGGCTTGATGATTTATACCTTATACCAACAGCCGAAGTTCCGGTAACCAACATGTATCGTGACGTTATCCTTGACAAGGAGTCTTTGCCGGTAAAAAACACGGCCTACTCGGCATGTTTCCGTCGCGAAGCCGGTTCGTATGGCAAAGATGTACGCGGATTAAACCGTCTGCACCAGTTCGATAAAGTTGAGATCGTGCGTATTGATACACCGGAACACTCTTATCAGTCTCTACAGGAAATGGTCGATTATGTTGAGTCGCTTGTTGATAAGCTCGAATTACCGTGGCGTATTCTGCGCCTTTGCGGTGGAGACATGAGCTTCACCTCATCTCTCACATTTGACTTTGAAGTATTTTCGGCTGCGCAGAAGCGATGGTTGGAAGTCAGTTCAGTATCCAACTTCGAAAACTACCAGGCCAACCGCCTCAAATGCCGCTACCGCGACGAAAACAAAAAAACGCAATTATGCCATACGCTTAACGGAAGCGCACTTGCCCTGCCGCGTATCGTAGCCGCTTTACTCGAAAACAACCAGACTCCCGATGGCATACGCATCCCGAAAGCCCTCGTTCCGTACACCCGGTTTGAAATGATAAAATAATAAATAGCAACTATTTATATAAAAAAATCCGGGCTCTATAATCCGGACTTTTTTTTGTAATGAACAATTCTATTGTTCCTGCCGTTTCCCGACCATCGAATATACGATTTGTTTATCTACAATTATATATTTCAGGGTATTAATAGCGATCAGGTCGCTTAATATATTCCGTGCGGTATGATACTTTATGTGTGCCACACGGCAAAACTGTCGTGTATTGATATACGGATGGGACTCTAAATAATCCAATAACTTTTTTACCGGACGTGTTAACGGAAGCAATAATCCGTCCGTTCGTTCCTGCTTCTTCCATGAAAGAAGTAACACCTCATTCGCCAGCTTATTTTCATCAGCAACACGTATGTACGCCTTGTATTTGTCATCTTTATCCGGAGCCGTATGAGGTTTTTTTTCACTGGGAGCAATATATATCTCAAGAACCGTTTTTCCGTTTATTTCCCAACGTGTGGCAGTAAAAGGTACACTTGGACGGGTGTACATTGTTGAAGCGGCTTCTATCATATAGAACTCTTCTTCGCTGCGCACTCCGGCGATATTCCCATTGTCTTTCACACCGATCAGCAACCGTCCCCCATCAGTATTAGCAAAAGCGCTAAGGGTACGCGCAATCTTTTTGCTATCGCTCACCTCAAATTTAAAGTCAAGCTGCTGGTGCTCTCCCTGCGCTATCAATGCTTCTATAGGATTACCCTTCTTCATTTTCGTCAGATTGAAAGGGTAAAAATACAAATAAAACGCTAACTTTACAAACTCAATCAATACTGACATGATGCAATTTCTCGGAATAATCCCGGCACGCTATGCGTCCACACGTTTTCCCGGCAAACCGCTGGCGGATATGGATGGTAAATCAATGATACAACGTGTTTATGAACAAGTTCAATCAACTGTTGATCAACTGTATGTCGCCACTGACGACGGACGTATCTATGATACTGTTAAAAGCTTCGGAGGCCATGTAGTCCTCACATCCGAAGAACATCGAAGCGGAACAGACCGTTGTTACGAAGCATTCCAAAAGGTTGGTAACGACATTGATGTCATAATCAACATACAAGGCGATGAGCCATTCATCCAACCGGAACAGATAGAGCTATTAAAAAACTGTTTTTCCGAAACAACTACACAAATAGCCACATTAGTCAAACCCTTTGATAAAAACGGAGATTTCGAGCAAACCTTATTTAATCCTAATACACCTAAAGTTGTTCTTAACAACCAAAGCGAAGCGATGTACTTCAGCCGTTCCATCATTCCATATATTCGTGGAGAACAACATACCGAGTGGCTGAAGACACACACCTTCTACAAGCACATCGGATTGTATGCCTATCGTTCCGATGTTTTGAAAGAAATAACCGCACTACCCCAATCAACGCTTGAATTAGCCGAGAGCCTCGAACAACTTCGCTGGCTCCAAAACGGGTATAAGATAAAAGTCGCCATAACCGATCAGGAAACAATCGGAATAGATACCCCCGAAGATATGGAAAAAGCGCTGGAATATTTCCGTTCCCGGAAAACCCATAATAACAAAAAGCAGTAACCGCAAAACGATTACTGCTTTTTTAGCTGCCGGGCATTTTGTATAAAACAATCCTGTTCTTATTCTATCTTTTACCTGAATGCTGCTTTTTCTCACGTTCTTTCTGTTGTTTACGCGACTGCTCCTGTTGCACACGCTGCGCTTCTTCCAAACGTTGCATAAAGCCGGATTTCTTTTTAGGCTTCTTTTTGTTCTCTTCCAATTTCGCCAATAATTTTTCTTCATTAACCGCGAAACGGAAAAGCATGGTCTGCACAACCGTAATGATCGTGGAAATCAAGAAGTAATAACTCAAAGCGGCAGAACTCTGATTAAAGAAAAAGAAGAGCATAAGCGGCATCATATAAATCATCATCGTGTTCATTCCCGCCATTTGCTGCTGTCCGGTATTCGACATACTCATTGTCAGTTTTGAACTAATAATACTGACAATCGTCATCAATAAACAAAATAGGCTTATATGATTTCCCAAAAACGTACTGATAAGAGGAATATTGAAATCCCATGATATAATAGCGTCGTATGTCGAAAGGTCTTCCACCCAAAGAAATCCTTGCTGACGAAGCTCAATCGCAGTCGGAAATAACCAGTATAACGCGATAAGGATCGGCATCTGAAGCAACTGTGGTACACATCCGCTCAACGGACTCGCCCCGGCGCTACTGTACAACGCCATCGTCGCCTGCTGCAATTCCATCGCCTGATCTTTATTGGGATATTTCAGTTTTAAAGCTTCTACCTGCGGACGCAAAACACGCATCTTCGCCTGCGACATAGATGATTTATAGGTGAGAGGAAACAATACCAATTTCACCGCCAACGTCAGAAGCAGGATGATTAATCCGTAGTTCGTCATAAACCTGCCAAGAAAATCGAATATAGGCAGAATAAAAAATTTACTAATCGGACGTATCCATTTATAACCCAGTGGAACTAAATTATCGAGATCCAACTGATGGTCCGAGTCTACTCCTTTATCATACGAACGCAACAAACTGTATTTGTTCGGCCCGAAGAAATAGCGAAATCCGATAGATTCATTCTTTGTAATATTAAATGATACAGCCGTTGCCGTATTAAACTCTTTCAAATAATCCGGGTCAGTCGCATTCTGTTTAGCAGAAAGAGTGGTTCCCGTAAAAGAATCATCCGCGATAAGAGCCGATGTGAAAAATTTATTCTTATAACCAATCCATTTCAAGCGGTTCGATATCTGTTTATCCTCATCTTTAGACTCCCCGAAATGTTCCACATCATCCGCCAAAAACTTGTAATACAATCCGGTATACTGGTTCTCCAATTTACGCCCTTTTTCCTGTATCCGCATTTTCTGGCTCCATTGTATATCCAATGCGTTCGTCGAAGAAGCAAGAACACCGTTCAGTCCACTTGTCTGAATCGTAAAATCAAGCATATAATCATCCGGATTCAGGGTATAGACAAAATCCACAACTCCGCCATCACCTACGTTCAGACGCATTGTAACAGAATTCTGTGATGCATTCTTTATCGGAGTAAAATACAGATCAGATGTATTCACAACACGATTTGTCGTCGTAACCAATGTGATATTAAACTTTGAATCGTCACCCTCAAACAAGATCAGAGGCTCTTTATTGTATGTAACATAGTCTTTTACACGAGCATAACATACATATCCTCCCCTACTGTTTATTTTTACCTCAACATTATTATTTTCAAGCGTGATTACTTCTTCCGTGCCGGTTGCAACCGAAGCAAACGCTCCAAAATTACTTTGTAATTTAACCTGACGAACCGTATCAGACAACTCATCCATAGAGGTATCTTCACTGATAACAGCTTCCCTGTTTGCCTGTTCCAGCATCGCGGCCTGCTGCATCTCATGTTGCACCATGGCTACGGAGTCCTGATAACGCTGCTGTGCTTCTATCTGTTCTTTAGACGGACGATTGAGCCAGGTAAAACCGATTAAAACTAATCCTATTAAAACAAAACCGATGATTGTATTTTTATCCATTCGTTTCTCAGTAATTTAATATTAGTAACTAATAATTAGTTGCTTATTGCCGCTTTAATGAAACTTACAAACAACGGATTCGGATTAACTACGGTGCAACTGTATTCCGGATGATATTGTACGCCTACATACCATTTCAAAGAAGGCACTTCCACCACTTCCACCAGATTTGTTTCGGGATTTTCTCCCACGCACTTCATACCTGCATCTTCAAATTGTTTCTTAAATTCATTATTGAATTCATAACGATGACGATGACGCTCCTGTATATGGGGTTTACCATAAGCATCGAATACTTTCGAACCTTTTTTCAATGTACAATCGTATGCTCCAAGACGCATCGTTCCGCCTACATTCGTAATATTCTTCTGCTCTTCCATAATGTCAATCACTTTATAAGGCGCGTTAATCTCCATTTCCGTAGAGTTCGCACCCTCTAATCCGAGCACATTACGAGCATATTCTATTACCATACACTGCATACCGAGACATATTCCAAGACATGGCTTGTTATTTTCACGCGCATACTTCAAAGCGGCAAATTTTCCGTCTATACCACGTTGCCCAAATCCCGGAGCGATAACGATACCATCCATATCTTTCAATAGCTTATCCGTGTTGCCATCATTCACCTTTTCCGAATGAATAAACTGCAAATCAAGCTTTCTGTCATTATAAATGGAAGATATCAGTAACGATTCTTCTATTGATTTATAAGCATCCTGCAATTCGACATATTTTCCGATGATAGCGATCTTTACATCTTTAGAGGCCTTACTTTTACGATTCAAAAATTCGTTCCACTGCTTCATTTCCGGAGTGTCTCCGGGAGGCAAACCAACTTTTTCCAACAGAATCTCATCCATCCTCTGACGTTGAAGCATCAGGGGAACTTCGTATATCGTAGGAACATCGACAGACTGAACAACAGCCTCTTTCGAAACATTACAAAACAAAGCCACCTTGTGAAGGATCGGTGCATCCAACACATGCTCCGTACGAAGCACAAGTATATCCGGCTGAACTCCCAGCTCTTGCAACTGTTTAACGGAATGCTGCGTCGGCTTGGTCTTATATTCTTTAGCGGCGGCAATAAAAGGCACATAAGTCAGATGTACACATAAACAATCCTTCCCAAGTTCCCATTTCAACTGACGTACACTTTCAATATAAGGAAGCGACTCGATATCACCAACCGTCCCGCCGATTTCGGTAATTACAAAATCAAACTTTTCTTTCGTTCCGAGAAGCTTTATATTACGTTTTATTTCATCGGTGATATGCGGAATGACCTGAACGGTTTTACCCAAATAATCACCATGCCGTTCTTTTTCTATCACACTCAGATAAATACGGCCTGTGGTTATATTATTAGCCCGTGTGGTAGGAACATTCAGAAAACGCTCATAATGACCAAGATCAAGATCAGCCTCATGTCCGTCTACCGTTACAAAACACTCCCCGTGTTCATAAGGATTTAAAGTTCCCGGATCCACATTTATATATGGATCAAACTTCTGTATCGTCACCTTATAACCACGCGCCTGAAGCAACTTCCCCAATGAGGCGGATACAATACCCTTTCCCAAAGAAGAAACAACGCCCCCTGTCACGAAAATATACTTTGTCTTTGTCACTGCTTTATAATTTATGATTTTTTTAAAGCGACAAAGGTAGCGTAAACCGAGTGAAATGACAAATAAAAGTATATTTTATTTGCTTTTCCGAGGTGCAGCCTACTTTCCACTTTGATGAAAGATTCTGCAAATCGAATGCAATGACAAATGAAATTTATTTTATTTTCGCCTTTTCACATATAATGAGCGCGAATGTCAGGTGAATACAAAAAAAATAGTTACATTTGCCCCTTGAAATTGTTTAATGAATATGATGATGAATTATATAAACTACTATTATAGATTCTGCGCCCTGTTCTTCTCATTTACATTACTTTTCATTACCAACGCGGACGCGCAACAAAAAAAAACAAGCGTACTTCCCCCGGAAGTTATGGCATGGACAATTTCCACGTTAGAACCATGGCCCCCAAACAGGTATAAATCTCTTAAAGAGGCGATGATCGACAACAAAATCTTTATCCCTTTAGTCTTTCGCGGAGGTATGTTCCCTGAGCTCGATCACAAATACAGTCGTGACTCCATCAAAATAACAGACGCCCCTCCCATCCCTTCGGCCTTCGAGTACAAAAGCAAACGCATCAGACCAATGTTCAGGCATTATACATTCGAAAAAATGCTGAGCGATTTGGTCTATAAAAATGTAATGCTTAAAAATCCGGAAAAATTCAAATACTCACTAAGCCAATTGCCGGGAACAGTTATTAAGCCGGAAAGTATAGACAAGTCGAATGAATATGTCAAAATAAATATTGAAACAATTATTACTCCTCCGGAAAAGGTTGATCCTGTAATTAAATTTATACCCGACAGAAAATACTGGACTTCCGGATTTTCTGCCGACATCAAATTTTCGCAAAACAAAACTTCAAAAAACTGGAGTAAAGGTGAAATAAATAGTATGAATATTGACACCAAGACGATTACTTCATACAACTACTCAAGAGATAAAATCTCATTAACAAACACATTGTCTACGATTTTCACTGTCAATAATGCCCCTGGTGACACCATCCGGAATTATACGATCGGCAGTGATGAACTTCGCTTCCGAAGCAACTTCGGAATCAAAGCGATAAGAAACTGGAACTACTCTACCTCTGCAGAATTCATCACATCCATGGGCAATAAATATCTCCCAAATTCAGATCAAAAAAATTCCGCGTTCCTTTCGCCATACACAATCAGTACCGGTATCGGTATGACATACGCAGTAAAACCCAAGTTCAAGAAGAAATACCGTTCCATGGACTTATCCTTATCCCTTGAACCGTTTTCGTTTAAGTACATGTATAGCGTAGACAAAAACATCAATCTTCCGGCTTATTTTCCAAAAGATGAAAACGGCAACTACGAGCGCGTACTCAAAACATTCGGTTCAACCATCTCAATGACAAATACTATACAATTCAGCAGAAGTGTGAGTTGGTACTCACGCTTTAAATATTTTACAAATTACGAGTCCGTTCAAAGCGAATATGAAAACAAAATAGATTTAGCTTTAAACAAATATTTCTCCACAACCTTTTATCTATACCTGAAATATGACGATAGCATACAAAAAGTTGAAGGATCAGACACATACCTGCAAGTAAACGAGACGTTTGCATTCGGATTCAGTTATAAATGGTAAATTTTGCTTATTGAGTTATAATCTTTAACAAAAAATATTGCTTGTATATCATTGTTCATATACTTTTAATTATTATTTTTGCGCCGAATTGCAATGTAGAGTTTGCAATTTTAAGATTATGACTGAAGATTATATCCGACATCAGGGCAAAATTGAAAAGGTTGAAAAACACAAAGTGTACGTCAGAATTGAACAAAAGGCGGCATGCAGTGATTGTCATGCGAAATTCGTATGCCTTGCATCAGATAAAAAAGATAAAATCATAGAAGTGAATGATAACTCCGGATGTTACTCTCCCCAGGAAGACGTTATTATTTCCGCCCGGTCGTCGATGGGGCTTTTTGCTGTCGTTATCGCCTTTGCCATACCACTGATCTTAGTTATTATTTCCATCGTTGCCGGCATGAATACAACCGGAAACGAAGGTATAGGGGGATTGGCCGGATTATCGGTTCTGGTTCCTTACTACTTTATTTTATACCTCTTTCGGGATAAATTAAAGAAGAAATTTATATTCACCTTGTCAAAAATTCCGGAAACAAGCTACAATCAACAAACGTAACTAATTATATATAATGTATATAGCAATCATTCTATTAGGTATTATAGGAGCCGTAGCGGCATTAATCCTGTTCTTTTTATCAAAGAAATTTGAAGTAAAGGAAGATCCTCGCATAGCTCAGGTTCTCGAAGCTCTGCCGGGCGCTAACTGCGGCGGATGCGGATATCCGGGATGTGGAGGCTTTGCCGTAGCATGCGTCAAAGCGGAGTCCTTAGAAGGCTTATCCTGTCCGGTCGGTGGAGCCGACACCATGAAAAGCGTCGCGGTGATCATGGGTCAGGATGCCGGAGAAACAATTCCTCAGGTAGCGGTAGTGCGCTGCAACGGGACATGTGAAGTCCGCCCGCGCACAAACACTTATGACGGGGCCCAAAGTTGCGCTATCGCGTCATCCCTCTATAGCGGTGATACCGGATGTTCATTCGGGTGCCTTGGATTAGGCGACTGCGTGGATGCCTGCGCATTCGATGCCATACACATAAATCTCACGACAGGCCTTGCTGAAGTGACGGAAGAAAAATGCGTAGCCTGTGGAGCGTGTGTCAAAGCATGTCCGAAAAGCATTATTGAGATGCGTAAAAAAGGCCCGAAATCACGCCGTATATTCGTATCATGTATCAATAAGGACAAAGGCGGAGTAGCACGGAAAGCGTGTAAAAGCGCTTGTATCGGTTGTGGTAAATGCGAGAAAGAATGTGCCTTTGAAGCGATTACAATCACAAACAATTTGGCCTATATCGATGATACCAAATGTCGTCTGTGCCGCAAGTGCGTAGCTGTATGCCCAACTGAAGCCATACACGAACTGAATTTTCCGCCTCGTAAAATAGCGGAAGAAAAACCGAATGACAAATCACTCATTACTAACAACTAAAAACGATAAAATGCGCACCTTTCGAATTGGAGGTATACATCCACCGGCAAGTAAACTATCGGCAGGTCAGCCGATACAGGCAATAACACCGCCCCAGACGGTTGTCATACCATTAGGCCAGCATATAGGCGCTCCGGCATCCGCAGTAGTAGCAAAAGGCGATAAAGTCAAAGTGGGCACACTGATCGGAAAAGCCGAAGGATTTGTTTCGGCAAACGTTCATTCGTCTGTATCAGGAACTGTAACCAAGGTCGATAGCATGATCGACGGATCCGGTATTTCACGCCTTGCCGTATATATCAACACGGAAGACGATGAGTGGGAACCGGGCATCGACCGTAGTGAAACGTTGGTCAAAGACTGCAACCTGCCCGCCGCGGAAATTATAAAAAAAATAGAAGCCGCCGGTATCGTCGGCATGGGAGGAGCTACATTTCCGACTAAAATCAAGTTGTCGCCTCCTCCGGGAAGTACCGCCAAAATTCTCATCATTAATGCTGTAGAATGCGAACCTTACCTGACTGCCGACCATTCGCTGATGGTCGAAAAAAGCGAACAAATCATGATAGGGACAACAATCCTCATGAAAGCCATAAACGTCAGTCGCGCGGTTATAGGAATCGAATGCAACAAGCCGGACGCAATAGAACTGATGACAAAACTTTCGGCCAACTATAAAGGCATCGAAATAATGCCTCTCAAAATGCAGTACCCGCAGGGAGGAGAAAAACAATTGATCGATGCCGTCATACGCCGTCAGGTAAAAAGCGGAGCGCTCCCTATATCCGTAGGAGCTGTCGTCCAGAACGTCGGAACCGTTTATGCCGTTTACGAAGCCGTACAGAAAAACAAACCGCTTATTGAACGTGTCATAACGGTAACAGGAAAAAAAGTCGTCAAACCGTCTAATTTCTTTGCCCGTATCGGCACGCCTGTGAGTATTCTCATTGATGCAGCCGGGGGATTACCGGAAAACACAGGAAAAATAATCGGCGGAGGCCCCATGATGGGAAGAGCCATGATAAACACTGATGTACCTGTGATGAAAGGCAGTTCCGGTATTCTACTAATGACAAAAGAAGAATCCGTACGTCGTCCGATGCGCGACTGCATACGATGCACCAAATGTGTCGGCGCCTGCCCAATGGGACTCGAACCAAGCCTACTGATGAATCTGACGGAATATAAAATATGGGAAGATGCCGAGAAAAACTACATTGCTGATTGTATCGAATGCGGCTCGTGCAGCTACACATGCCCCGCCAATCGCCCTCTGTTGGACTACATACGCATGGGTAAAAGTACCGTCATGGGCATTATCAGGGCGAGAAAAAAATAACCGGATGGAATCATTACAAATCATTTATATACATACTAACTATTACATCGGATGGAAAAAATAATTATATCCCCTTCACCCCATATTCACAGCGGGGACACCATAAGCAAAAATATGTACGGAGTACTGATCGCACTTATTCCCGCGTTTCTGGTATCGCTCTATTGTTTCGGCCTGGGGGCTTTGATTGTTACATTTGTATCGGTTGCATCCTGTGTCCTATTTGAATATCTTATTCAGAAGTTTTTATTTAAAAAAGAACCGACAGTATATGATGGATCCGCAATACTGACAGGCGTACTTTTAGCATTCAATCTTCCATCCAATCTACCTGTCTGGATCATTATACTCGGAGCGCTCGCCGCAATAGGAATCGGAAAAATGTCATTCGGCGGACTTGGAAACAACATCTTCAATCCGGCCCTCGTCGGCCGTGTATTCCTACTGATCTCTTTTCCCGCGCAGATGACGACATGGCCGGTAGCAGGAAATTTTCCGATGACATACTTAGACGCACAAACCGGTGCGACGACATTATCGCTTATCCATTTCAGCGACGACTATGCTACACTGGCAAATTCGGCAATCGGGCTGACAGGCGGAAGCCTCGGAGAAATTAGTGAGATTGCCCTGCTTTTGGGTTTGGCATTCATGCTCTTCCGGAAAATAATCACATGGCATATACCGGTATCCATACTCGGAACAGTTGCGATTTTCACCGGTTTACTATTTGCCGGAACGATGCTTTATAATTACAATACAGCAGGAATTACCGATATACAAGCCCTGATGGATTCCGCAAAAGTGTATAACCCGCTGATACATCTTACCTCAGGAGGATTGATGCTTGGGGCCGTATTTATGGCAACCGACTATGTGACATCACCCATGAGCAAGAAGGGAATGATTGTTTATGGTATCGGCATCGGCATAATCACAGTGATCATACGCGCCTTCGGAGCATATCCCGAAGGGATGTCTTTCGCCATTCTGATCATGAATGCCTTTACCCCCCTGATCAATACATATATTAAACCAAAACATTTCGGAGGAAAATAAGATGGAAAAAGTGAAATCGACATTGCCAAACATACTCTTGTCGCTGACAGTGATCTGTCTTACGGCAGGCGTTGCGTTATCTGCGGCGAATAAATATACGGAAAGTGCTATCATGGCATCAAAAGCTGCCGAACTCCAAAGCGCTATCAAAAACGTAACACCCGAGTTTGACAACAACCCTACGGAAGATCAATATAAGACTGCTGTCGCAGGAGGGGATTCCCTTACCGTATATCCGGCAAAAAAAGATGGAAAACTTGTCGGCTGCGCCGTCGAAAGCTATACAAAAAACGGCTTCAGTGGTTTGATTCGTGTAATGGTAGGATTTGATGCCGAAGGCAAACTGTATAACTATTCTGTGCTGGAACATAATGAAACACCGGGATTAGGTTCAAAAATGGAAGAATGGTTCCGTGAAGATAAAAACCAACAGAATATCATCGGCCGCGACATGATGAAAGGCTCACTGAAAGTAACAAAAGACGGAGGAGATGTCGATGCCATCACCGCTGCGACTATATCTTCACGCGCCTTCCTCGATGCAATAAACCTTGCTTATACCGCTTATTCAGGCAATACGGATGCCGTAAGCGGAGCAACAAGCGCAACAACTACCGAATCGACCGAAACGGATGCAAGTAGCGGAGCAACGGTTTCCGAAAATGAAAGCACAGACGCAACAAGCGGAGCGACCGACAACACGGACAATACAAACGAAACAAACGAAACAAATTAGCATTAAACCCAATCGCACTTTGTACATTTTGTGCATCGCGCTTTGTAAAAACAGATTGAAATGAAATATTTAAAGATAGTAAAAAACGGCATAATTGACGAGAACCCGATATTCGTCCTATTGTTAGGCATGTGCCCTACCCTCGCGACAACATCGTCTGCGATCAACGGGATGAGTATGGGATTAGCCACAGCGTTTGTTCTTATCTGCTCCAATACGGTTATATCGGCAATCAAAAAGCTGATACCCGATCAGGTACGCATACCGGCATACATTGTCGTTATCGCTTCTTTTGTAACCGTCCTCCAGATGTGCATGCAGGCGTTCCTCCCTGATCTGTACAAAAGCCTCGGCCTATTTATTCCGCTTATTGTTGTAAACTGCATTGTACTCGGACGCGCAGAATCTTTTGCTTCTAAAAACGGCGTAATCTCTTCCGGGCTTGATGGATTAGGCATGGGATTAGGATTCACGCTGGCATTGACGCTACTCGGACTTTTCCGCGAACTTCTCGGAACAGGAAAAATTTTTGGACTGACTTTATTTCCGGAAAACTATGGTGCATTATTATTCATTCTCGCGCCCGGCGCTTTCATTGCGTTAGGATACCTGATCGCAATCGTCAATAAAATAAATAAAAAGAACTGACAACCAACCTCTAATAGTAAAAAAAATGGAATACATTATCATATTTATCGCCGCTGTATTTGTAAACAATATTGTATTGTCGCAGTTCTTAGGAATATGTCCGTTCCTTGGCGTATCAAAAAAAATTGACACAGCCATAGGCATGGGCATGGCCGTAACGTTTGTACTCACAATCGCCACGATTGTCACCTTCCTCATACAAAAGTACGTACTTGACGCGTTCGGGCTCGGATACCTTCAGACAATCGTATTCATTCTGATCATTGCCTCCTTAGTGCAAATGGTTGAGATCGTACTAAAAAAAGTATCGCCGTCGCTTTACCAGGCGTTAGGCGTATTCCTCCCCCTGATAACCACCAACTGCGCCATACTCGGAGTTGCCATACTTGTCATACAAAAAGAATACAATCTGATGCAATCAATTGTTTACGCCGTATCAACAGCTATCGGCTTTGCGCTTGCATTGATTATCTTTGCTGGTATACGCGAACAATTAGCAAGAACCAAGATTCCGGCAACCATGCAGGGAATACCCATCGCCCTCATAACAGCCGGACTTCTCGCCATGGCATTCATGGGATTTTCCGGAATTGTATAAAAAGAAAAATATTTCGTATCTTTGGTGACTTAAATATATACAGTCATGAAGAAAAAAATATTAGTAACCGGAGGTACCGGGTACATTGGTTCACACACCACTGTAGAGCTACAGAACGCAGGTTATGAAGTTGTTATCATTGACAACTTGTCAAACTCGAACATTAACGTCCTTGACGGGATAGAAAAAATCACAGGTATACGCCCTGTTTTCTCACAAATTGATTGCAACGACCAGAAATCCGTTGAAAAAGTCATCGCGGACAATCCGGGCATTCTCGGAATCATACACTTTGCCGCGAGCAAAGCAGTGGGAGAATCCGTACAGAAACCATTGTTATACTATCGCAATAACTTAGTTTCTCTGATCAATCTGTTGGAATTAATGCCGCAACATAATATCAAAGGGCTCGTATTCTCCTCTTCCTGTACGGTTTATGGCCAACCGGATATCCTCCCCGTTACGGAAGACGCGCCAATCAAACCCGCCATGTCGCCCTACGGCAACACAAAGCAAATCAATGAAGAAATCATACACGACACAATCTATGCCGGTGTTCCATTCAAAAGCATCATGTTACGATATTTCAACCCCATAGGCGCGCATCCGTCCGCAGAGATCGGAGAACTACCGATCGGAGTGCCTCAGAACTTAGTTCCATTCCTTACGCAGACGGCAGCTGGCATACGTCCGGAATTAAGCGTATTCGGTGACGATTACGACACTCCCGATGGCTCCTGTATACGCGATTATATCAATGTTGTAGACTTAGCCAAAGCACATGTCATTGCTATCGATCGTATGCTCGGTGATAAATCAAAAGATAATCTCGAAATATTCAATCTTGGAACCGGAAACGGAGTTTCTGTACTTGAACTGATTTATACGTTCGAAAAAGCAACCGGAGTAAAAGTCCCTCATAAAATCGTAGGCCGCCGCGAAGGCGATATCGAAAAAGTGTGGGCCAACCCGAAACACGCGAACGAAATACTTGGCTGGAAAGCGCAAGAAACGCTGGAAGACACCCTCCGTTCTGCCTGGAAATGGCAACAAAAGTTAGCAAAGTAAAGCTAGCTTAAGCTATCGGCCTCATTACCAACGCTTTTAGATTGCAAAACCCACATAAACCATAATTGGTTTACGAATACAAACTTCGTTGTCATTCACTTTATTCTGGTAGTCGAATAAAGTGAATGGCATTTTTTTTCTGATTAACCTCCAAATTCTGACACACCAATTGCGACAAAAACCAAAAATAAACCACATACATTACTTAAAAAATCATAAATATACAATAATACGCTCGTACTATACCCCAAAAATACAAAAAACAGTCCCCACAAACACTCAAATAAAATATCATAAATGCCATATAAACAGCACACAAGCCCAAGCAAAAATCAATAAGCAAACAAAAATAAAGCATTTTTTACGAAATTAGAATTATTTTTTAAAAAAGTTGCAACAATATAAAATAATCACTATATTTGCATACGAATTATTTGAATTAAATGAGATAATGAAACTATAAACATTTAGCTATCAGAGCAAAAATGAATAAATACTTGTTTTTTTTGCCAGATAGTGACCATTTAAAGCCAAAAAAAACGGCAGTATGATTACCTTATTTTATTTAAGTGAATTCAAAATTAAGATATCTTATATTAGATTAAAAGTGAAACTTATTTTAGAAACTAAATTATTTAAATGTATGAAAAACAAATTTAAACTCGGATTAATAACAATCCTGCTTTCGGGACTTTTTTTCACTGCGTGTGAAACATACCCTGACGAAGATGCATATGTATACGAACAACTTGCATCAGTAACGGCCTATGACACTTCTGTCCAGTTCAAAGGAACAGGCAAAAGGTTCAACACTTATGCGATTGGAGAAAACGTGGTTTATGTGGGGGATAATGATACAACACTTATACCCAAAACCGACCCCAGAGTTGCTTCATTTGTTTCAAAAGTCGAAAACAAAATGGAAAAATACTTAGGGTATCAGGAAATTACCAATGGAATCACCACTCCGGATATGGGTATTTCCATTACTGTTCTTAAATTAGATAACTATATCATAGATTATTATAATCCTTATTGGTGGGATTGCGGGTATTACTATTTTTATTGGTGGGATTGCGGATATTATCCGTACTATCCATATTACTACCCGACTGTTGTTGGTTCATATACCACTGGTACCGTATTTGTAAACATGATTGATATGACGAGTGGCTCAGATAAAAAAACCGTTGTCTGGACCGGAGTAATAAGAAGTCTGTTAACGGGAGCAGAAACAGATGCTGATGTAGACAGTGCCTTGGAAGACTGTTTTTCACAAACCAAAGCATTTAATTAACAGATGTTTAATATTAAAAAGATTATATAGATATGAAAAAAATAATTTTTATTCTGCTGTTTGCTCTTATAGGCCTATCAACTACTTTGCAAGCTCAAAGAAGACAATACTATAGCGCTGGTTGGGACGTAGGTTTCCCCATGGGTAAATTTTCCGATTTTATTGCTGATCCGAGTTTAAGAAGCTTCTTCTTTTCCGGCAATGTGTTTGTAACAGATGCCTTCTCTGTAGGATTTAAATTCGGATATAATTCCTATCATGAAAATAAAGAACGCGCGACTTATTACATCGACAATGGATTAGCCATGACGGCTGCAAGTTATAATTATGCCGTAACAGTCCCTATGCAGGCAGGTGGATATTACCACTTCAATGTAGGTGGTATGATCGAACCTTATATAGGGCTCGGATTAGGCCTGAATTATATCAATGAAGAATCTCTCATTCAGGATTGGGAAATTTACGACAATCAGTGGACCTTCCTCTTGAATCCGGAATTAGGTGTTCGTATTTCATTTGGCGAATCACCTGTAGCTCTTGGAATAAGATGCGGATATAATTATAACTTCAATTCATTTGAAGCATATGGAGTAGAATATAACAATTTTCAATCCCTGAATCTGGGTATTTCTTTAAGCTATACCATAAAATAACGAATGAAGTAAACGAAAGAGGGGTTGCGATTTACTTATACGTAACCTCTCTTTTTATTAAATAGAATATTATCTATCTGAAACAAGTAAAATATTTTTAACAATGTATTCATTACAATAATGTATTCTTTTTAACAATGCATTCAGAAAATTTCACAAAAAAAATTTGCAAAAAGAACTATTTTTTGGTATATTTGAAATATTGTAAAATGAAGAATGAAGTCTGAATCAAGCCTACAGTCTTTTTCTGAGTTCCTCCATGTTATATTAATTATAACAGAATTATATTATGGAAGCATTATACACAATCAATCACACACTTTTCCGCAGAAAGCTTTAATTCCAAATATGCACAATGATAAACGCGACGGGATTCATTTGTGACCTGAACCATGGCTACTGTTATTATCTAAGCAAAGAACAATTGCCCGGTACCGGTGGCCAGTGGCGTATATCAGATAAAATACTTGAAAATTTCATCAAACAATATATTGAACAGCAAAATGTACGTACATTACCTATGAAATGCTGGGAGTCCCAAGATCTGTTCACCGGTTCCGGTGAATACCCTAAAAACTGTTTATTAAAAACATCTTCAGGAGAATTAAAGCTGAATTATTTATGTAAGGCTTGTACAACTATTTCAGCCGAACAAATCCTTATACAAGAAAGAAATTAAATGATTAAAATGTATGAAAAACAAATTCAATATCGGATTAATAACAATCCTGCTCTCAGGACTTTTTTTCACCGCGTGTGAAACATACCCTGACGAAGATGCATATGTATACGAACAACTTGCATCAGTAACGGCCTATGACACTTCTGTCCAATTCAAAGGAACGGGCAAAAGGTTCAACACTTATGCGATTGGAGAAAATGTAGTTTATGTGGGGGATAACGATACGGTAATTATATCAAAAGATGACCCCAGGGTAGCTTCATTTGTTTCAAAAATTGAAAACAAAATGGAAAAATACTTAGGCTACCAGGAGATTACGAATAGAATTATTACTCCGGACATGGGTATATCCATTACTGTTCTTAAGTTAGATACCTACATTATAGATTATTACAATCCCTATTGGTGGGATTGCGGGTATTATTACTACTATTGGTGGGATTGCGGATATTATCCGTACTATCCATATTACTACCCGACTGTTGTTGGTTCGTATACCACCGGTACCGTATTTGTAAACATGATCGATATGACTGGTAGTTCAGATAAAAAAGACGTTGTCTGGACCGGAGTAATAAGAAGTCTGTTAACGGGAGCAGAAACAGATGCTGATGTAGACAATGCCTTGGAAGACTGTTTTTCACAAACCAAAGCATTTAATTAACAGATGTTTAATATTAAAAGATGACAAAGATATGAAAAAAATAATTTTTATTATACTGTTTGCTCTCATAGGCTTATCAACTACTTTGCAGGCTCAAAGAAGACAATACTATAGCGCTGGTTGGGACGTAGGTTTTCCCATGGGTAAATTTTCTGATTTTATTTCCGACGCGAGCCTAAGGAGTTTCTTCTTTTCCGGCAATGTATTTGTAACAGACGCCATGTCGGTTGGATTTAAATTCGGATATAATTCCTATCACGAAAATAAAGAACGTACAACCTATTACATAGACAATGGGCTCGCCATGACAGCCGCAAGCTATAATTATGCCGTAACAGTTCCTATGCAGGCAGGTGGGTATTACCACTTCAATGTAGGAAACATGATCGAACCTTATATAGGGCTTGGATTAGGCCTGAATTATATAAATGAAGAAGTTTTCGTTCAGGATTGGGAAATTTATGACAATCAGTGGACCTTCCTTTTAAATCCGGAACTAGGTGTTCGTATTTCATTTGGTGAATCACCCGTAGCCCTCGGAATAAGATGCGGATATAATTATAACTTTAACTCATTTGAGGCATTTGGAGTAGATTATAATAATTTCCAATCCCTGAACTTGGGGATCTCTTTAAGTTACACGATAAAATAACGAATTAAATCTGCACCGGAGAAGTTGTATATTTAATTTATATACAACTTCTCTTCTCACGAATTTGTAGCGTTCCTTTATTACGTTCAAACCGTTAGATTTTTCAACAACTAATTCACATTTATAATTACTTAAAATATTATTAATTATGAGCTTAAAAGAAAAACTAAAAAACTGTGGCAAAGTAGCTGCTTTAGGAGTAGTCTTAGCCGCAGGCGCTATTGTTCCGCAAAAGACGGAAGCGCAACAAACGAAGCAACCGAACATCCTCGTAATTTTCGGCGATGATATTGGACAATCCAATGTCAGTGTTTACAGTCGCGGACTAATGGGTTTCACCACTCCCAACATCGACCGCATCGGAAATGAAGGCGGTGTATTTATCCAGTATTACGGTCAACAATCGTGTACTGCCGGACGTGCAGCTTTCATTACCGGACAATCTCCGTTCCGAACCGGACTGACAAAAGTAGGTCTTCCCGGTTCTCCGGTCGGTTTGCAGGCAGGAGATCCGACAATTGCGGAATTCCTGAAACCATTAGGTTACATGTGCGGACAATTCGGCAAAAATCACTTGGGAGACCAGGATAAATTTTTACCTACAGCACACGGATTTGATGAATTCTTCGGGAACCTCTACCACCTGAATGCCGAGGAAGAGCCCGAAAATCCGGATTATCCGAAAGATCCGGCATTTAAGAAAGAATTCGGCCCGCGTGGAGTATTGCGTTCCACGGCCGACGGGAAAGTAGAAGATACGGGTCCATTGACCAAAAAACGGATGGAAACGGTAGATGAAGAATTTCTGGCATCCGCTAAAGACTTCATGACCCGTCAGGTAAAAGCCGGCAAACCATTCTTTACCTGGTTTAACTCTACACGTATGCACGTATATACTCACCTGAAGCCAGCATCTGCCGGTACAACCGGTTTAGGGCTCCAGGCAGATGGTATGACGGAACATGATGCAATGGTAGGCGAATTATTGAAACTATTGGAAGATCTGGGAATCGCCGATAATACGATTGTTATTTACACTACAGATAATGGCGCAATGAAAAATCAATGGCCCGACGGCGGGTCTTCCCCTTTCCGGTCAGAAAAAGATACCAACTGGGAAGGAGCATATCGCGTTCCTTGTTTGGCCCGTTGGCCGGGACACATCAAACCGGGAAGTAATTTTACCGGACTTTTTTCTGCCGAAGACTGGCTGACAACCTTAGTGGCTGCCGCCGGAGGCGACCCAAATCTGAGGGATAGCGCTACAAAAGGCGTAAAAGCCGGGAGCAAGAATTTCAAAGTGCATTTGGATGGCTACAACCAGTTGGACTACCTGACCGGAAAAACCAATCAATCGGCACGGTCTGAATTCGTTTACTTCGATGACGACGGAAATCTGGTGGCTTACCGTGATGCCCGATATAAATTTATATTCTCTGCACAATATGCTACCGGAATGGCTGTATGGCGCATGCCGATGACAGATCTCCGAGCACCGCTCATAGTAGACCTTTATTCCGATCCGTACGAATATTCCATTGACGGAGCGGCACAGTATGAAGATTGGCTTCTACACCGTGCTTTCCTGGTTCTTCCTGCTGTAGAAAAAGTAGGTAAGTATCTGGCAACTTATAAGGCGTTTCCTCCTCGTCAGAAACCGGCCTCATTCTCTATTGATCAGATTCTTGACAAGTTGAATACATCTGTTTCAACTCATTGACAATTTTGGAATGCAGCGGCATTCCAAAAATAAGTTATAAGGCTTATAAACCCCATAAGCCTTATAACTTTATTAGGATCCAAAACAAAATCAAGCCTATCATGACAAATTTAGAACAAATACACTCACTCAAAAAAAGTATACAAGAAAGCATTATCGGACAAGATGATGTGGTCAACAAAATCCTGATCGCATTGCTTACTGACGGGAACGTATTGCTGGAAGGCCTTCCCGGCCTGGCAAAAACCCGGGCAATTAAAAGCCTGGCAAGCAACCTCGATTGCAAATTGAGCCGCATCCAGTTCACGCCCGACCTCTTGCCTTCGGATGTTACGGGCACAGAAATTTACCAGCCTCAATCGGAGCAAAAATTCGTTTTCCAACCGGGGCCTATTTTCAGCAATCTGGTATTGGCAGATGAAATCAACCGTGCTCCTGCAAAGGTTCAATCCGCACTTCTGGAGGCAATGGAAGAAAGACAGGTCTCTGTTGCAGGAAAAACATATAAGATGGAGCCTTTGTTTATGGTGCTGGCAACACAGAACCCCATCGAACAAGAAGGTACTTACCCCCTGCCCGAAGCCCAGCTCGATCGTTTCATCATGAAAATCATGATTGATTATCCGAGTTCGGAAGAAGAAGCAAAGATCGTGGAACTGGTACGGAACGAGACAAAAGGAGAAACACCAAAACCGACCCCTATAGACCAGAATATAGTGCTCGATGTACGCAAAGAAATCAATAATCTACAAGTGAGCCCGGCCGCAGAAAAATATATGGTTGACCTGGTAAGCGCAACCCGCTATCCGGATAAAATCAACAAAGATCTTGCCCGGTGGATTTCCTACGGAGCCAGCCCCCGCGGTACAATAGCCTTAGACAAATGTTCCCGGGCTGTAGCATGGCTGGATGGCCGTATCAGTGTTACGCCCGATGACACCCGCTATATCGTTCACGATGTACTGCGTCATCGTGTCATTCTGTCTTATGAAGCCAACGCCGACAGGGTAGATATCAATACTGTTATTGATAACATTCTGAAGAACGTTGCTGTCGTTTAATTATTCATTTTAGTAATTCATAATGGGTACAACAACATATCCGGCAGAAGTCGTAACCAACCTCAGTGACCTGATGCGTTTCGAATATATGATTCAGGCAGGAAATATCCTGCCTAAACGAAATATATATTCGATGCTGGCAGGACAACATGCAGCCAAAATGCGCGGACGGGGACTTGATTTTGAAGAAGACCGCCTGTATGTTCCAGGGGATGATATCCGTAACATCGACTGGAAAGTAACCGCCCGTACCAACGAGACTTACTCTAAAGTATTCAATGAAGAAAAGGAACGGCCTACTTTTACCCTGCTTGATCAAAGTACAGCTATGTTTTTCGGATCACAGCTATATGTAAAATCCGTCACTGCAGCCCATGTTGCAGCATTAACTGCTTTTTACACGATTAAACGCGGGGATCGGTTCGGTGGTCTTATATTTAATGAAGACGGATATGATTATGTTGAACCTAAGCGAAATAAGGCGCTGGTAGAACATTTTCTTCAATTGGTGGTAGAACGTAATAAGGTGTTGCCTTTAAGAAAAAAGGTGACCCCAAGTTCTGCTTTACTTGAAGAGATGCTAAACAGAACCAAATTATTAATTACTCATGACTATGTGATTACAGTCATTACCAACCTGTTTGTCCTGGATGAAGGCTGCAAGCATTACCTGAGAAGCATGGCTAATAACAACGATATTATTCTGGTACATGTAGAGGATCCGATGGACAGACAACTGCCTCCGGGAAAACTGATACTGACTGACGGAGAAAAACAAATTTTCTGGAAAAACAGCAATAATAACTGGGGAGAAAAATACAGCTCATTTTACGAATCCCGTCTGGATGCCCTGATTGAAGAATTCAGGCATTACAAAATTCCGGTTTCCATCATGAGTACAGCTATACCTGTTGAAAACCAAATTAAATCAGGAATAGGAAGACGCGTCAAAAAAGATTCTAATTAACAGATATGAACGATACAATACCGCCATTAGGACAATTTATTGAACCTTCACCCATCAGGTTTATACCTGAGGCTCCGGGATGGTATGCCTTGGCAGTATTATTTTTTATCCTGTTATTGATTACCGGATTGCTGATCTGGAAACACCGCAAAAAAAACCGTTACCGCAGGTTGGCTTTAAACTGGCTGGATGATGAAGAGAAAAAAATGCTGGAAGTACAGAATTATACCCGGCTTATTTATATTGCCGATATGCTTGCAAAAAAGATCAGCATCCAGATATATGGCAGGGAAAATACGGCTCAACTTCGCAACCGGGACTGGTTGGATTATCTGAATAAAACCTGTCCTTCCGTTTCATTTTCCGATGAAGATGAAACACTGGTGAAAGCCATTTATGACCCGGGAATAAGTATCAGTGAAAAACAGGCTGTTACTTTTACCGGAAAAATCAAACAATGGATCAAAAAACATCCGGCTCGCGGATCTAATAAATAAAATGAATATGTTTCCTGAGATAGCAAATAGCATGCATTTTGAAATAGCTCATAAATGGGTATTTTTCCTCCTGCCTATACCCATTCTGATTTATTTATTACTTCCGGCGTTACACAAACGCAGGGTAGCCATGCTTGCTCCTTTTTTCAACAGGGCAACATATATATCCGGCCAGCATCCAAGAAAGGGAGCATGGATCGGACATAAAAATATCATCTCCTGGCTGGCCCTTTGCCTATGCTGGATATGCCTGATCGTTGCAGCTTCATCACCTCAATTTGTAGGGCAGCCAGAAAAAAAGACACGGACTGTAAGAAGTTTCCTGATCGCTGCCGATATTTCATTCAGTATGGCACAACGCGACTGGTCGGTAGACGGGAAACTGATGACACGATGGGAAGCCGTCAAATACCTGATGAAAGATTTTATCAAGGAAAGAAAAAGCGACCAGGTAGGACTTGAAATGTTTGCTACCCATGCCTATCTTCAGGCTCCTTTAACAACAGACCTTGAAACAATCAATTGGCTGCTTGACCAGACAGAAGTCGGTATGGCAGGACAAATGACCAGTATTGGTGAAGCAATTGCCTATGGCATCAAAATATTCCAGCAGGATACGATCAAACAACGGGTGATGTTATTAATGACCGACGGTGTGGATGCCGGAAAGGAAATTCTTCCTTTAGATGCAGCGGCAGTTGCTAAACATGATAGTGTTATTATTTATACGCTCGGTATAGGAAATTCTTCCAGCGGGGGTTATGCCATTGATGAACAGCTACTGAAACAAATTGCAGAAACAACCGGCGGTAAATATTTCCGGGCCGATAGCCAACAGGAAATGCAACAGGTATATACGGAACTCAATAAGCTGCAACCGATCGAGTATGAAGAAAATACATACAAACCTGTAGTTTTGCTTTATATGTACCCACTGGGAATTGCCCTCATTATCTCTCTCGTGTTTTATTTCCTGAGCGGATCTTTTAATTTATTAAAGGGAATAGGGTCGAACCGTTAGATTTAGATCATGAAGAGTTGATGAATCAGATTATTAAAGATAAGAATATAGTCCAATGAGAGAATTCATACATCATATCACATCTATAGACTGGAATGTTTTTCATTTCCTTCGTCCGTGGGCATTGTGGCTGTTTATTCCATTGGGAGTTATCGTCATTATCCTGTTGCTGGGAAACGGCGAACAAAAGAAATGGAAAAATATAATCGCTCCTGTACTACGGCCTTTTATGTTCAGTAAAGGAAATCAGAATGCCATTTTATTACCTCTGATCTTTCTTGTTTTAGGTTTAAGCTGTATGATCTTATCACTGGCCGGTCCCACCTGGAAGAAACGTGAAATTCCGGGAGAAAAAATACCATCTGTTGTCATGATTTCACTGGATCTTTCCAAATCAATGATGGCAACCGACATACAGCCATCACGGCTGGAACGGGCAAAAATGAAAATAACCGACTTTCTGGATGCAAATCCCCGCTCAAGAGCCGGGTTAATTGCATTTGCAGGAACTCCTCACACGGTTCTGCCTTTTACCAGTGATTATAAACTGATTAAGCATCATGCTGCCAGTTTATACAATTGGGAGATGCCGGTCCAGGGTACTGATATAGCCTTGAATTTTGCTCTTATCGACACCATGATGAGAAATGTGGAAGCGCCCAGTACGATCCTGTTAATGACTGATGCAATCGATAATAATGAGGCAATCCTCCTGTCCGACTATATTAATAATTCGATACACAGGCTGGAGATACTTCTGTTCTCAACTCCGAATGGGGCGCCTGTTCCCGGTATGGAAGGAGTAATATCAAAACAAGATCTGGTTACACTCAATAACCTCAAACAAAACGATAAGATTACGATTACTCCTATCACATTGGATAAATCTGATGTGGAAGGCATAGCCAAAAAGATCAGTGATAACCTGATATTTGAAAAAGAAACAAAAGAAAATGCCAAAGACTGGGACGATATGGGATGGATGCTCTTAATGCCTGCTCTATTAATCACTCTATTCTGGTTCCGCAAGGGCTGGGTCGTTCAATGGTGCTGGCTTCCACTGGCATTCTTTTCCCTTTCTTCCTGCGGAGTGGATAGTAAATATCCCGACCTGTGGTATACCAAGGATTATCAGGCCGAATTATGGTATGAAAAAGGAGATTATGACAAAGCTGCTGAATTATTCCGGGATAATCCTCATAAGGCAGCAGCATACATTAAAGCAGAAGACTTTCTGTCTGCAGCAGTCCTGCTGGCGGAAGACACCACGGCTACCGGAAAATATAATTATGGCCTTGTCCTGGCAAAATTAGGACTTTACGATGACGCGATCAATGCTTTTCAGGAGGCAGCATACAAAGATCCCGCACTGCAGAATAAAACCAGTCATAATATTCAGGTTTCACAGTTAATGAAGGATCAGGCTTCTTCGGTACTTCGTTTTCAACCTCATATAAGTTCTCTTGACAGTATATTAAAACATACGGAAAAAGAAAAGCTGAAAGAACGGAAACCTACCACAGAAGATGAACAATTATCTTCTGATACGGAAGTTAAAAAGATGCCTACGACCGGAGACAGAATGAGCGATGAAGTCGCCAGTGATATACACAGGGCTAAAGAACAGGAATTTCCCCCTAAGGATTTTAGCTTAGAGAACCAGATGCCTATTGAAACTAAGGTCCTGATGCAAAAAACAAATGCGGATCCGGGAGAATTTCTTCACCGCCGCTTTGAAATACAAAAGCAGAAATATTATCCTGATGTCAAACAAGGTAAAGAAACCTGGTAAACATTTCTAAAGATGAAAAAGAGCTTATCAAAATATATTCGACGTACTATGGCTCTGGTATTATTATGTCTTATCTATAATACCGGGACAACAGAAGCCCAGGTATTCTCCAGCGTAGATCTGAACCGGAAATCAGTGTATATCGAACAGCCTTTCCGTGTAACGGTCACCGTCTATACCAAAACATGGTTTACCGCTCCTGTAGAATTCGGAAACCTTCTGATCCCTAATGCTTTTATTATTCCTTTTGACAAGACTCAACCGGGAATGTTTACTGTGGGAGGAAAACAATATCCCGGAATACAGTTTTATTACATTGTATTTCCATACAAAGCAGGAAATTTTACCGTTCCTGCACTGGATTTGACAGTCCAAAGTCCGCCGGAAGGCAGTTCCCAGGCTCAAAAGATTACATTAAAGACTACACCCCAGCCATTTATTGTCAAGGATATACCTAAGGAACTCAAGAGTAAAGGTTCATGGTTTGTAGCCACAAATGTTACGATGCACGAAACATGGAATCCTTCTTCTTCCGATTATAAAGTCGGGGATGTTGTAAAGCGCGCTATAATCATTGATGCTAAAGGAACCTTGCCTCAATTCATTCCCGACATCAGTAAACAAGAAGATCTGAAGTGGGCTAGCATCTACCCGCAGGATCCGGTATTAACGGATACCAGAAGCGGTGGAGATGCTAACGGAAGAAGCGTCCAGACAATCACTTACCTGATAGAAAAAGCAGGGGATTTCACAATGCCTGAAATCACAGTTTCATTCTGGAATCCTTATACTGCTAAAATAGAAACAAGATCGACCGGAAATGTCAAGATACATGTGGATGACAACCCCAACCTCGGCATCCTGACAACGCTGAAAGATAGTCTAAAGGCTACGATCTCAACCCCTATCACAGAAACGAAAGCAAAAACGCCGTTCCTTATTCTCGGAATGAAGTGGTATCAGTTTGTTGGATGCCTTGCTGCCGCTATCGTCCTTCTGTACTTCCTGATCAAACTGGGAAGGATAGGATGGTCGAAGGCCCGCGCCAAACGGGAAAAATACAGAAACAGCGAACCCTATTTCTTCAGACAGTTTCAACATGCAGGTCAGGATACGAAAACATTCGTAAATGCTTTATACCGCTGGTGGGATCATTTCAATGAAAAATCGTTCGCTTCAGTGGGAAAATCATTAAGTGCAGAAAATAAGCAGAGAGAAAAAGAAGATTTTATGCGCTTCCTCGAAAAAACAGTACATCATGAAAAAACGGATGATGCTGAAAAAATAAAGCAGGAGTTGAAAATATTCAGGGCGGAAAAAGAACAGCAATGCCTGAAAAGGCATCGTTTCGAAAATCTGACCAGCAACTTGTAGCCGGATAAAGTTCATTTATTAAAAAACAAAAAGTATATGATGAGTAATACTTCTCTACATAAATCGCAGCAAATGTTCCGGGGAAAACCCATGATACGAATGCATACAATGATAAAGGCAACCGGGCCTGTCTGTAATTTAAACTGCGGCTATTGTTATTATCTAAGCAAAGAACAATTGCTCAGCAGTGACAGTCATTGGCGTATATCAGACAAAACGCTTGAAAATTTCATAAAGCAATATATCGAACAGCAAAACGCGCGTGAGATCGTATTTTCATGGCAGGGAGGAGAACCCTCGCTATTGGGATTAGACTTTTATAAAAGAGTTGTCGAAATCCAAAATAAATACGCGTCTCCTTATGTACGATGTGAAAACGACTTGCAGACCAATGGCACACTATTAAACGACAAATGGTGCGAATTCCTCAAGGAACATGACTTTCTGGTTGGTCTAAGCATCGACGGCCCAAAACATCTCCATGACACATATAGAACCTATAAAGGAGGAAAAGGTTCGTTTGATCGCGTTTTTGAGTCGGCAAAATTATTGAATAAACATAAAGTAAAGTTTGCTACACTGACCGTAGTAAATGATCTGAATGCCCAATATCCGCTGGAAGTATATCAATTCCTGAGGGATGAGGTAAAGAGCAAGCAAATGCAATTTATACCTATTGTAGAACCCAGGAATTTTAAAACCATAGCTCCTCAATATTGGGATCCAAGCGAAATACCCGATGAAAATTCCCCAAGGGTAAATCCGAAACATCCAGACTCGTTTCTCGCGGAATGGTGTGTAGAAGCAAACGATTATGGCAACTTTCTGATTAAGATCTTTGACGAATGGTACAAAAATGATTTCGGAAAGATATATGTCCCGTTTTTTGACAGCGCCGTAGAACAATGGATGGGAAGACCATCGCCACTCTGTATTTTTTCGCCAATTTGCGGCAAAGGCTTGGCTATGGAACACAATGGAGATATATACGCGTGCGACCACTATGTGTATCCCGAATACAAATTGGGTAATGTAAATGATAACCGGCTGGTAGACATGGCCCTGTCGAAACGACAGGAGCAGTTCGGATATGGTAAAGATTACATGCTTCCCATGAAATGCAGAGCGTGTCGGTACTTGTTCGCCTGTTCCGGAGAATGCCCTAAAAACCGCTTATTAAAAACATCTTCAGGAGAATTGGGACTCAATTATTTATGCGAAGGTTTGTATAAATATTTCAGCCACATAGATCCATCTATAAGGAAAATTGTCAACAGGATAGGCTATGAGGTCGCCGATGATATTCCGCCATTGAATGAAGATATAAAAGAACAAAGAATCTCTAAAATAAATCTATATGAAAGCGATCCTGAATGATCTCGGAAATCATGAAAGAGAGCTATGCATTACGGCTCCTTGGAGTATGATCAAAACTGATTATGATGATCTCCTGAAAAAATATGCCAGCTTACCGGTAAAGGGATTTCGCTCAGGAAAAGCTCCGGTAAATGCGATTGAAACAAGATTTAAAAGTCATTTAAAGAATGATCTTTTGACAAGAGTTTCTACCCGTTTATGTAGAGCTGCGCTAAAGGAGAAAAAGATGGTAGCCGGATCACCGATTGAGTTGTTCGAAAGTAAGCTAACGAAAAATGAGAGTCTTGAATTTAAGGCCAATTTTATCGAAATGCCCCAGTTCGTACTACCCGGATACAAACAGTTGAATCTGCAATCAGAAGATACGGAAGAGAAGCTAAACGAAATATCGGAAAAATTATTAGAACAAACAGAGCTTTCTTTACCTGATGCATTTATAAACAACGAATTGAAATATTCGGAGATACAAGAAGATGCACATCCCGATATGGAAAGAAAAGCAGCGGCGGATAGAATTAAATTGATGTTAATACTAAAGAAGATAGCGAACCAGGATAGCATAGAAATTGATGAGAAAGATATAGAAAGGAGGATAAAAATGATAGCAAAAGAGAATGATGTGACACCGGAAGAACTGAAAGAATTCTTGATTGCAAACAATGGGCTATCCCGTCTGGCTGATTCCTTAATGGCCGAAGCCGTATTGGCATACATTATCGATATACAAGATTCAGAATAGAATATTCACTTTTTATTAAATATTTACTAACTTAAAATGGTATAAAAATGAAACTAAAAGACAATTTAAAAAAATGTGGAATGGTTGCAGCAGTAGGAGCCATTCTGGCGGCTGGCGCTATCGTACCACAAAAAGCGGATGCGCAAAAGAGTTCTAAACCCAATATCCTCGTTATATTTGGCGATGATATAGGAACGACAAATGTCAGTGCATACAGTGGAGGGCTTATGGGGTATGAAACACCCAATATCGACCGATTAGCCAAAGAAGGGATTAAGTTTCAGCATTATTATGGCGAACAATCATGTACTGCCGGAAGAGCGGCCTTTCTTACCGGACAGCACGGTATTCGAACAGGCCTTACCAAAGTCGGATTTCCCGGAGCTCCCATGGGAATGAGTCAGGAAGATCCGAGTATAGGAACTCTAATGAAAAGTCTGGGATACACTACCGGACAGTTCGGAAAAAATCATGTTGGCGACCGTAACGAGTCACTCCCAACCGTAAATGGTTTTGACGAATTTTTCGGAAACCTATATCACTTAAATGCGGAAGAAGAACCAGAGCTTCCTGACTATCCGAAAGATCCTGCGTATCTTGCGAAATTCGGACCGCGTGGCGTACTGGACTGCAAAGCTTCCGATAAAGATGATCCTACGGTAGATCCACGCTTCGGAAAGATCGGAAAACAAACGATCAATGATACGGGAGCGCTGACAAAGAAAAGAATGGAAACTATTGATGACGAAACTTCATCAAGAGCAATTGATTTCATCAAGAGGCAGTCAAAGGATGGCAAACCCTTCTTTTGCTGGTTCAATTCAACCCGTATGCATTTACGCACACACGTCAGAGACTCACACAGGGGAAAATATCAATATGGCGATAGTGAATATATCGACGGAATGATCGAGCATGACGCAACGATCGGTGAAATACTAAAAGCATTAGATGATCTGGGTATCACCGAAAACACGATTGTTGTATATACTACCGATAATGGCCCCCACATGAACACTTGGCCCGACGGAGCAATGACCCCTTTCCGCTCAGAGAAAAATACAAACTGGGAAGGCGCTTTCCGCGTTCCATGTTTGGTTCGCTGGCCGGGACATATAGAACCGGGGACTGTTACCAATGAAATCATGAGCCATAACGACTGGATTCCCACACTCTGCGCTGCTGCCGGAGATGATGCGATTGTAAGTAAATGTTTAAAAGGTTATGCATACAACGTTAAAACGTACAAAATTCATTTGGATGGTTACAATCAACTACCTTTCTTAACGACAGTGAAGGGAAGCGCGGCAAACAACAATGGAGTAAAGAGCGCCCGGGACAATTTCTTTTATTCCGATGACGATGGCTTATTAGTAGGCTACAGAAAAGGTGCCATGAAATATGTTTATGCAGAACAACGTTTGCAAGGTACCATGGGACTTTGGGCGGAACCATTCACTCAATTGCGTTTACAAAAAACATTTAACCTGATGCAGGATCCTTTCGAACGTGCGGACATCACCTCAAATACTTACTGGGATTGGAGTTTGAACGAAGTTGGCGCCGTATATGGAACCATGCAGGATGTCTTTGATTTTGTCGAAACATTCGAAGAGTATCCTCCGCGATCATTCCCTCCAAGCTTTGTACCTTCCAAAATAATGGAACAGGAAAAAACAAAAATCAAAGCAAAAAGGGCGATCGAAAATTACGAGAAGAAAATGATGCCGCAAAAAACGGATGATAAACAGTCTCAATCAAAGAAAAAATAATGTATATTTGATTTTTATTATTGGGCAATACAATTGTATTGCCCAATATCTATGATGTATATTTTTAAACACTTTAGCAATGAAAACAAATCTATCAATTATTCCAATCGCATTTATTTTATTATTCACCGGATGTAATCCAAGTACCAAGCCAGACAACAAGGTGGTGGACAACAAGATAACGACGGATCCATTGCCTTCATGGAATAATACGAATAATAAACAAACAATTCTTGACTTTGTGGCAAAAGTGACAAATTCCTCAAGTAAAGATTTCGTACCGGAAAAAGATCGGATAGCGGTTTTTGACAACGATGGTACTTTATGGTGCGAACAACCTCTTTATTTTGAGTTTGTCTATTCTCTAAACGTAATGAAAGATATTATACCGAAACATCCTGAATTATTAAAAAAACCTGAAATAAAGGCTTTGGCCGAGGGAGACAAAATGACGTTCCTGAAATCAGGAGAAAAGGGCTTGCTGGAAGTTTTTGCGTTAAGCCATACCATGCAGGATATCAACAAATTCCAGGAAACGGCAAAAAACTGGTTAGATACCGCCACGCATGAAAAATTCAAGAAAAAATATATTGACTTGACCTATAAACCGATGGTAGAGCTTTTAGAATATTTGCGCGCTAACAATTTCACCACTTATATCGTATCAGGAGGATCGAGTATGTTTATTCGTAATTTCAGTGATGAGGCTTATGGAATTCCTTCGGGACAAGTGATAGGAAGCATGTTGAAAGCCGAGTTTATCCAAAAAGGCGACACCTTTAATATTAAGCTTTTACCGGATATTTTCCATATTGACGATCATGCCGGAAAACCGGTCGGTATTTATCAATTTATCGGAAAGAAACCGATTCTGGCATTCGGTAATTCGGACGGCGATTTACAGATGCTGCAATGGACTACCACAAACACCTACCCTAATCTGGAATTGATTTTACATCACACAGATGCAGAAAGAGAATACGCATACGACAGAGCATCTTCTGTCGGAAAATTAGATAAAGCGCTTGACGAAGCTCATGCGAAAGGGTGGGTTCTTGTCGATATGAAATCTGACTTCAAAAAAGTATTTTCATACGAATAACTCACTTTATATCAGTATATTTAGCCATAAAAAAGAAAGAGAGAAGATTTTCAGGTCTTCTCTCTTTCACGTTATAGAATATAAGACCAAACCCCTATCTATCAACTTTCTTTATTTTGAGCATTTTGGAAAGGTCGGTGCAATTTAGAATGTCTTCACGGCAATATACATCGATATTGAAAAGCTGTCCGCGCTCGATATGTTCTTTGCGGACATCTCCGTTTTCGCGTGAACTTAGGGTGAATATATTTGAATCTGAATAATAGCCTAAATTATTTTGTAATGCTTTTACTTTATAAATAGTGTCGGTCATAATATTACCTTCTTTATTTTTTATGGATGTTTTGCATTCGATCGTATAGATTATTCCGTTATAAAAAAACATCACATCAAACTCATTCATCGTACCCTCTTTGGTAAGGGTAACACCCGTCCTGATATTATCTGCGGAAAGTCCGAATTCGTCTTTCACACGATAATAGACAAATTCCTCAAACCAGTCGCCCGTCAGGAAACAGATCTCTTCTCCCGAAATATATTCACCATTCTGATCTTCCAACGGAAATTCTATTTCTTCTAAGAATTCATCTAAGCCGGCAAAAGCGCTGATCTTTTGACTCAACTTCCTGTAGCGATAATTGCGGAGAACGGTCAACAGCCTCCAGTTCGGACTTTTATGTGCAATATACAACTTCAGATATTTCAGGATGTAGCCCAAAGGGAGACCACTCAGCTCTCCTCCGCTCATTTCCATGCCATAGCTTGTTACATATTCCTCCAAACCGATTTTATTTTTGATCTTTACTTCTCCCCGCTTGCGCTTCGGAAAAACCTGAATCATATAATTAATCGTATCAGGAATGAAAAAGATATCGGCAGCAAAATCCTTGAAAAACTCCATCGTGACATTCACCATAATAGGCGTGCCTTCGGAAATATTAACAAATATCTTATTAAACCGCTCAAAGTCTCTCTTCGTCAACTCTTCCTCCAGTTCCTTTGCCGAATATCTGTCAACTACAATAGGCGGCAACTCATTGCAGTCAATGTCAAAAGCATCTTTAATATATTTCCGAATCTCTCTCTTTTCCATTTCGGGGTTACTGATAAAAAGATAGTATGTACCGGCAGTACGCATCTCTTTAATGAATTGTATATTGGGCACCATTCTGAAACCCAGCACGCAAACTATAAGGTTTTTCATTCTTTAATTATTTAATATTCAGAAAGTATACACCTGTTTTTCTTTAACAGACAGAGATCTTTCTTTTAATTTATCCTATTTTTTGCATCAAATTTATAAATAAATATCAAAACTCAAAAAAAACGGATATTTTCTATACTTTTGTCGCCGACTGGAGTCTTGTCCTTCATTTTTACAAAATCTATCCGGACGAAACATGCGATGACGAGTACCTCGCAGATGGATAGATGAATAAAGCGATAACAATCAACATTCTATATGACTAATACAAAAACACACTCAAAACCTTACTATGATACCCTTGACGGTCTTCGCGGAACAGCCGCGATTGTCATTCTGGTATTTCATTATTTAGAAATGATTTATCCCGATTATTCGGATAATCTACTGGGACACGGCTTTCTTGCCGTTGATTTTTTCTTTTGTTTGTCCGGCTTTGTCATCGGATTCGCCTATGACAGCAGGATCCAGAAAATCGGAATAAAAGGATTTCTCATCAACCGGCTCATTCGTTTACACCCGTTGGTCGTTTTCGGCAGTATCATCGGATTTGCCGGATATATCTTTAACCCGTGGATGAAAGAGCCTTTGGAATGGGGCAAAATAGGACTGGCATTAATCGGCTCCGTACTTCTGATCCCAACCCCGATCCTTTCCGGCAGATTCGGAGGTCTGTTCCCATATAACACACCCTCCTGGTCGCTTTTCCTGGAATACATCATCAATCTTGTTTACGCATTCATCCTGTATCGTATCAAAAAAACCGGACTACTCATATTGGGCTGTTTATGTGCCGCCTGGCTGATGTATACATCCTATAAATCCGGATGGCTGATCAATGGCTGGAGTATCGAAAATGTAACAGACGGACTACCCCGCGTCAGTTATTCTTTCATTGCCGGGTTGCTGATCTTCCGTTTCGGTCTGACCATAAAAAACAAACTTGGATTCATCCCTCCTTTCTTACTACTAATAGCCGCATTTGCATATCCGCATGTTGAAAACGACTGGTTGACCGAAGCGCTTCTGGTAATTGTTTTATTTCCATTAATCATTAGTATCGGCGCAGATACGAATGTGACAGGCCTGATGAAAAAGATCTGCATCTTCATTGGAAAACTGTCTTACCCGTTATATATGACCCATATCCCTGTCGTATGGCTCTTCACGGACTATTACAATACGGTTAAACCGGAAGGAACGAAACTGGTTCTGATTGTCAGCTGCTTAGTCATTTTCAACCTATTGTTTGCCTACGCGGTCATGCGGTGGTATGATGAACCTGTACGTAAGTGGCTAACCGGGATAAAAAAACGAAAAATATCATGATCCAAAACACAACAATCAACAGAGACAGACTTGACGTTGTTGACTCCCTGAGAGGTTTTGCCCTTTTAGCCATTGTTCTATTACATAATTTAGAACATTACAACCTGTTTCACATACCCGAAAATATGCCCGGATGGCTATACTCATTGGACAAAGTAGTATGGGATACCACCTTTTTCCTATTGGCGGGCAAAGCTTATGCGACATTTTCATTGTTGTTTGGTTTCAGTTTTTATATCCAGTTTCGCAACGCACAACAACGAGGATATGACTACAGAGCCCGGTTTGCCTGGCGCATGCTCCTGTTAATCCTATTCTCACAATTTCATGCGTTGTTTTATAATGGTGATATTTTACTGCTCTATGCCGTTGTCGGGCTCGTTTTGATTCCGGTATCCAAACTCAAAGACCGCACGGTTCTTATTCTTGCAATTATTTGCCTGCTACAGCCTTTTGAATTGATCCGGATCGCTTACGCGTTCATCGACCCGGAATTCGCAAGCTACGGCCATTATTTCCTGAAATATGCCCGGCTTGTCGACCCCGTCATACGGGATGGTAATTTCATCGAAGTCGTCCGCTCCAATATTTTTCACGGTCAGTTATACAGCAACCTGTGGCAGGTTGAGAACGGAAGGCTTTTTCAAACAGCCGCCCTCTTTATGTTCGGGATGCTGCTGGGACGAAAAGCTTATTTTGTCAAAAGCAACGAATCTGTCCGGTTCTGGAAAAAAATATTCATTTATTCCATCATCTCATTTATTCCGTTGTATTTATTCAAAACATACATACCCGGTATGATTGAATCCGAAGCGATGAAAATGCCGGTGAATATACTTCTGCCCTCATTGGCAAACTTCGCTTTCATGTGCTTCTTAGTGTCGGGATTCACTCGATTGTGGTTTAGATCCGGCGGATATAAATTTCAACGGTCACTTATTCCTTACGGCAGAATGACTTTGACCAATTACATCGGACAGTCCATCATGGGAACTGTCATCTACTACGGATATGGGTTGGGCCTCTACAAATATACCGGAGCAACCGCCTCTATCTTAATCGCGATCGGCATATTCGGCATTCAGCTGCTATTCAGTCGCTGGTGGTTATCCACGCACCGGCAAGGCCCGCTCGAATACCTGTGGCGTAAAGGAACATGGATAGGCGCAAAAAAAAGCGGTTAATGATAAAAATAATAGCAAAACACTATTCAGCCTATCATTAACCGCCCCCAAATTAAAACACAATATTATTATCGGACAATCACTTTGTGTGTTTTTACTCCTTTATTTGTCTGAATGGTTAGAAAATAATATCCTTTGCCAAAAGATTGCACAGGAATGGATATTTCCGATTGTGTAACCTTCTGCTGAACCATTACGCTTCCGGCCGCATTCACTAATGTCAGAACTGCATTATCCGCACCTTCTACGACGACATTCAATACATCCGACACCGGATTCGGATAAATTGCGGATTGAACCGAAACAATCATATCATTCGAAGTATCCGGTGAATATACGTTCGTGTAATATATTTCTTCTATAATTCCGTGATCATCACGCTCAATCTCACTATTTACATTACCCTTTTCATCGTATCCATATTCAACAGTAGATGAATAAATCCAATCTTCCGTATCCCCTTCATAATCAGAATAAACATCTTCAATACGTTTTCCGTCTTCATTATAAACAAGGTCTATTTTCTGTATCGGCCCCCACTCTTCCTCCGAAGCTGAAGCATCACCTTCTTCTCCTTCCGAATAGATGATGATTCCGGAAATCTGCCCTAAACCATTATATGACGCTGTCATGTAAGCTGTCTTCTCCAATACACCTTCTATAACCGTCGAATCAACAACAATAACCGGGTTCCCTTTTTCATCAAATTCGGTAGCCACATTCATATAATCCAGCACCCACTCCTGGGTTTCCTGTTCATAATCATACATATACATTCCTATCTGAATTTCATTCGCATTATAGACATTCAGTTCTTTATCCCTATAGATCCATTCTTCGCCGGCAAGATAAGAATATACAATTTCTTCGATCAAAGAATCTGACTTTTGCGTATAAGTATAATCAAACTGATACTCAAATTCTCCTTGAGTGACGATTTCATCCTCCACATCGAAATAATCATAATAACCGGTTCCTTTTTCCTGCATCCTGCGCCCATTCTCATCTTAAGTAAGAGCTGCCTTGCTGACTAATTCTCTTTCCTCACCGTAATAAGTATAAATCGAATCCGGAAGATTGCTTTCGGAACCGGAATAAACAAATACACGGCTTTCCGCCTGTCGGTTTTTAACGAATTGTTGAATTAGCGACTTCTCTTTTATTACATTTTTTGTAACACTTTGCGCACCCAATAAACAGGGAAACGCGCATAACATAAGTAAAAATTTTCTCATTTCTTTTTGTTTTAGTCAGACTTAATATATAAAACACACTCTAAAAATTCGCATTAATTTTACAAAAAAACAAATACCGAGCAGGTTTTTCCATAAATATAAGTATTACCAAATCAAAAAAAATATTGCTTTATCCGGGCTATCTAAACAAACGCCGAATAAAGCAATATCATAACAATTTAGGTAGTTTTTGACATCATCTCAGGATCTGGCTTTAAAGCTATCTTTTTATAAGATGCATTTTTATCTGTTTTAGTTGCATCCTCTTATTTATTTGTCAGCAAATTTAAAAAAAATCCCCCATTTTATTGCAAAAACCCAACTATCACCTATCTTTTTATAGATAATTATAGTCTGCGAAAGAATGTTAACAAAATAACATTCCGCCATTTTTGAAAAAAACGGATATTGGTCTAAGCAAAAAAGATCAAAGATTATTCGTCCGCGCGGGGGCTGACAAAGGAAGTGTACAAAATAAGCAATGCCGCGATCAGGAGAAAGACTACCCACTCCATTTTTTCACGAAACATAAATACGGACGAGGCTACCATGGAGATTCCGGCCATTACATTTATACGATGCAGGCGCCGGAGGCGGAAGCTCAGATCTTTATAAGGTATCGTCATAAAACATACGGTGACTCCGGCCGCACCGACCGCAAACACATAAGGCGCGTAAATCCAGTGTGTGATATACAATACCGCACCGGCTAATATCAACGCGCCGGAAAACATAAAAATATAATTACGTATCTGTTGATTCATTCTTCTACAATAAAAATATCCTCATCCTCTTTTTTCATCAGGTATTCCTCCCGGGCAAACTGTTCCAGCCCGACCTTGTCCGTCTGAAGTTCCTCTATCTTCTTCTTATTCTGTTCAATCTCTTTCTTATAACGGTTTATTTCATTTTCTAAGGAACGAATCTTTTCGTCATATTTATAACGGTTATAAAGATTACTGTCGCCTATAAAAAATGTAATGGCAAGAAAAATGATGGTGACTATCCAGTATTTGTTTAGCCTCGAAAGATATTTCTTATAAAAATCAATTAATCGCGACATATCGAAAATGAGTTTGTGCAAAAGTAAAAAAAAATTGCTACATTTGTAAGCAATTTGAGAAATAAATGAAAGATTACATCGTATCGGCAAGAAAATACAGGCCATCAACATTCAAAAGCGTTGTAGGACAAAAGTCATTGACTACCACTTTGAAAAATGCGATTCAAAGCGGTAAGTTGGCTCATGCCTACCTGTTTTGCGGTCCCCGTGGGGTTGGTAAAACATCGTGCGCCCGTATTTTTGCGAAAACGATCAATTGCATGAATCTCACCGCCGATGGTGAATCGTGTAATGAATGTGAATCTTGTCGCTCTTTCAACGAACAACGTTCGTTAAACATCCATGAATTAGACGCGGCCTCAAACAATTCGGTAGACGATATCCGCTCACTGACGGAACAGGTTCGCATTCCGCCGCAATTAGGCAAATACAAAGTGTACATTATCGACGAGGTACACATGCTCAGCGCGGCAGCGTTTAATGCGTTCCTCAAAACATTAGAGGAACCGCCCCATCATGCCATCTTTGTGCTTGCTACTACCGAAAAACAGAAAATACTTCCAACGATCTTATCGCGTTGCCAGACGTACGATTTTTCACGCATCACGATAGAAGATATTGTTGAACATCTGCAATACGTCGCTTCGTGTGAAAATATAACAGCAGAACCCGAAGCGCTGAATGTCATCGCGCAAAAAGCTGATGGTGGTATGCGCGACGCGTTGTCGATATTTGACCAGGTGGTTAGCTTTACCGGCGGAGATATTACCTATAAGGCTGTTATAGACAATTTGAATGTTCTTGATTATGAGTACTATTTCCGTATCACCGACGCGATTCTGAAAGGGGACGTTCGCTCCATCCTACTGATTCTCAATGAGATCATCGAGAAGGGTTTTGACGGACAAAATATAATAACCGGTCTGACAACCCATTTCCGAGATCTTCTTGTATGTAAAGACGAAGCTACCCTTGTTCTTTTTGAGGTAGGCGCATCCATACGGGAACGCTACAAAGAAATGGCCGGACAGTGTTCGGATAAATTACTTTTCAAAGCGATAGAACTCGCCAATCAATGCGACTTAAACTACCGCAATAGTCGCAACAAGCGGCTGTTGTTAGAGTTGACGCTCATACAGTTGTGTCAACTTGCGACAAATCCCGAAGAAGACGAAAAAAAAAAAGACTGATTAGACCGATCGCGCAAACGAAAACAGGTGCGGAAACAGCGCAGGCGCCAAACATTTCGGTCTCTCATACCGCCAATCAATCTTCAGGGAATGCTTCAAAAAACGAAACACCTACAGTAACATCCTCGTATTCAAGGACTTCAAATCCTACTACCACAATTCCAAAACAATCCGACGCGTCTAAAGTAGCACGGATGCGCACCACCTCTTTAAAAGAATTAAGTAAAGAAAAAGAGAAAACACCGATTGTTTCGTTCGCACAAACAAAAGACGCAAGCAGCGACTTTTCACAAAAGGATCTGACCCAATACTGGATCGAATACGCGGATAGCCTGACGATCGAAAAAATACATCTTAAAAATACACTGATAAGCTGCAAACCAGCCCTAAAAGACAACTTCTCTTTTGAAGTATCCGTTTATAATCCAAGCCAAAAAGATGAAATATTTGACAGCAGTGCAGAAATATTAGGCTATTTATACAACAAACTGAATAATACCCGTATAAAAATGGATATCCGCATCGTTGAGAAAGACGAAAAAGAAATGATCTATACTTCTTCCGAAAAGTATGCTTATTTGAGCAAAAAGAATCCCAATATCGAAAAATTGAAAGATATATTCAACCTGACGATTGAATAAATTATTTTTCCCTTATGAAAATCTGGATCGGCGTACCACTGAAATTCCAATTTTCACGTATCTGGTTTTCAAGGAATCGTTTGTATGGTTCCTTTATCCACTGAGGCAGGTTACAAAAAAACACAAATGAAGGTACGGGAGTGCCCGGAAGCTGTGTTATATATTTGATCTTGATATACTTTCCTTTCCATGCCGGAGGAGGCCTGTTTTCTATGATCGGCAGCATCACTTCGTTCAACTTAGCCGTAGGTATGCGGTTCTGGCGATTATCATATATTTCTTTGACCTTTTCCAATACTTTAAAAATGCGTTGTTTTGTCAAAGCCGAAATAAACAATACCGGAAAATCCGTAAATGGCGCGAATCGCTCCTGAATAGCATTGATAAATGTTTTGATGGCGATCTGCGATTTATCTTCCACCAGATCCCATTTATTAACGCAGACAAGAAGTCCTTTTTTATTTTTCTGGATAATGGAAAAGATATTCAGATCCTGGCTTTCAATCCCGCGCGTGGCATCAAGCATCAATACACAAACATCCGAATTCTCAATCGCCCGGATGGAGCGGATAACCGAGTAATATTCAAGATCTTCGTTCACCTTGCCCTTCTTCCGTATGCCGGCCGTATCGACAAGGTAAAAATTCAGTCCGAACTTATTATATTTTGTATAAATAGAATCGCGCGTCGTTCCGGCAATATCGGTAACTATATGACGCTCTTCTCCGATAAAAGCATTTATTAAAGACGATTTTCCGGCATTAGGACGACCAACAATCGCAATACGCGGAAACTCTTCTTCTAATTCCTCTTCCTTTTGCGACGGCAGCACTTCCACGATATGATCCAACAAATCTCCGGTATAGGAACCGTTTACCGCCGATACGCAATATGGATCACCCAGACCAAGACTATAAAATTCAGCGGCAAGGGCATGCATATCATAATTATCCGCCTTATTGACAACCAATACGACAGACTTTTTGCTCCGGCGAAGGATGCGCGCCACTTCATCATCAAGATCGGTCACACCGGTCAATATATCAACAACGAATAATATAACGTCAGCCTCTTCTATCGCAACCTGCACCTGTTTATTGATCTCGCCCTCAAATACATCTTCGGAATTTACGACCCATCCGCCGGTATCAATAACTGAAAATTCATGGCCTGTCCATTCGACCTTGCCATACTGACGGTCGCGCGTTGTACCTGCTTCCTCATTTACGATCGCCTGGCGCGACTCCGTCAAACGGTTAAATAAAGTAGATTTACCTACATTAGGACGCCCTACGATTGCTACTACATTTCCCATCGTTATTTCTTTTATTGTAATACCCTAATCTTCAATTAATACAGGACAGACTGCCTGTTAAGGACTTTCTATCATCGTTCTCAATCAACCTGATATCCGAACATACGCAGCATATTATCACGATTGCGCCAGTCAGATTCCACTTTCACAAATACCTCGAGAAAGACTTTTTTGTCAAAAAACTTTTCCAGATCCTTTCGGGCCATCATTCCGACTTTTTTCAATGCTTGTCCGCGATGCCCTATGATTATTCCCTTCTGTGATTCGCGCTCAACAATGATAAGTGATTTTATATGAATATTTTTCTCCGCTTCCGCAAATTGTTCTACCACCACTTCCACAGAATAGGGAATTTCCTTCTGATAGTAAAGAAGGATCTTTTCACGTATGATTTCCGTCACAAAAAAACGTGCCGGACGATCCGTTAAAGCGTCTTTTTCAAAGTAAGGCGGTGAAGGCGGAATCAGCTCTTCGATGCGTTTACGCACCACATCTATATTAAATCCGGCTTGTGCCGATATTGGATAGATTTCCGCTTTGGGCAATAATTCATGCCACAATAATACTAATTTCTCAAGTTCCTGCTGATTGGATAAATCTATTTTATTGATCAGTAACAGTACAGGACATTCGGCTTTCTGAACACGATGCAGAAACTCTTCATTCTTATCGGTCTTCTCGACGGTATCCGTCACATAAAGCAGCACATCCGCATCTCCCAATGCTGATTCCGAAAAATTAAGCATTGATTTCTGCAGTTTATAATTCGGCTGCAACACGCCCGGCGTATCAGAATAAACAATCTGCATGGCATCCGTATTGACAATTCCCATGATACGATGCCTTGTCGTCTGCGCTTTGGACGTAATGATAGAAATACGTTCGCCGACCAAACGATTCATCAACGTAGACTTTCCCACATTGGGATTTCCTACAATATTGACAAATCCTGATTTATGTACTGCTTCCGTCATATCCCCATTTCAGGTAGGTAGCCCCCCAGGTAAAACCGGCTCCGAAAGCAGCCAGAATAATATTATCGCCTTTCTTTAATTTCGGTTCCCATTCCCACAAGCAAAGAGGAATACTACCCGAACTTGTATTTCCGTAGCGTTGTATATTCACCATTACTTTTTCAACAGGCACATCCAAGCGCCGCGCAGCCGCGTCAATAATACGCATATTCGCCTGATGAGGTATGATCCAGTCTATATCCTCCTTTGTCAGCCCATTACGTTCAGCTATTTCCGCCGCGACATCAGCCATTTCGGATACCGCGCGCTTAAATACGACCTTTCCTTCCTGATAAACCGTATGTTCGTGATTATCGACAGTTTCGTGCGTAGGCATCTTTGCCGTGCCGCCGGCCTTCATCAGCAGGTGAGGCAAACCACTCCCATCCGTACGAAGAATGGAATCCAGGATACCATACGATTCCGTTGTGGACTCTATCAATATAGCGCCACACCCGTCACCAAACAAGGGGCATGTCGTACGATCCGTATAATTCGTAATTGCCGTCATCATATCGCCGGCAACGGCGATAATACGCTTATAGCGCCCGGAACGTATATAATTAGCTGCCGTCTCCAACAGATAGATAAAACCGGAACACGCGGCCTGCAAATCAAACGCGAAAGCGTTCTTGCAACCTGTCTGATAAGATATAATCGAAGCGGTCGGCGGAAAATGATAATCACCGGTAGATGTGGCGCAAATAACACCTTCAACCGATTCCGGATCTATTCCGGTCTTCCTTATCAGTTCATTAACGGCCTGTATACCCATATAAGACATTGCTTTTCCTCCCCTCAGGACGCGACGTTCTTTAATTCCTACACGCGACATGATCCACTCATCATTCGTATCGACGAGCTTTGCCAGATCTTCGTTCGTTATTTTATCTTCGGGTACATAACCGCCGATTCCTGTAATAACCGCATTTATCATAATTATATCTCTTTTTATATTCAAATAGCCCTAAAGTTTTTCAATTTAGGGCTATTTATTTTTTTACAAAACTACTCAAAAAGCCTGTTTAAACCGCAGCTTCTTTTTCGATCGCGAGTTTACCTCTGTAGTAACCGCAGTCGCTGCATACGGTGTGATAAACATGCCATGCGCCACAATTCGGGCATACGGCCATTGTTGGGAGAATTGCTTTATCATGCGTTCTACGCTTGGCAGTTCTCGTGTTTCCTTGTCTTCTTTTAGGATGTGCCATAATGTTTTATTTTAAATTAATTATCTCCAATTAAATTACGAAGAACATCCCAACGCGGATCTACCGGTTGATTGTCGCTTTCCGACTCCGGAACTTCATTGTCTTCATTTGATTCGTCGACACAAAGTTCTTTTAATTTTGAAGCCATTACTTCGTTGCATTCGCCGGGCTTATGAACATGTTTCATTGGTAGCGCCAATGCTATGAATTCATACATATACCAGGCAACGTTGATAAATCCTTCTTCTTCCGAAATGACGACCTGTTCATCACTCGTTTCAGCATACATTTCTCCAAACGTAATTATCAACCTGTTTATTGTCTCAATCGGAATTTCCATATCGTCTAAGCAGCGATCACATGTCACCGTAACAACTCCTTTTATTTGAAAATCCAACTCAAAGGCCGACGAAACACGTACGACCGAGAGTGAGACATTCACATTTCCTTCTCTGACTTCAGGTCCGTCCACACTTTCAAAAAACTCATTATCCAGCACATAATTAAACTCGTAAGTCATTGCCGGAGAAAGGCTTTTTAAATCAATCTGATATGTTTTCAACGTTCCCAATGTCAATTAAAGTTGTGAAAAACCTTGCAAAGGTACGGACTTTTTTTTAATTGACAATAGTTTTTTTATTCATTTTACACAAAACACTATTTATAAAACAATTACAAGTGAAAAAAAATAAATCACAAGCATTAAAAGAAAAAAATGCACAAAACAAGTGAGATTGTGAATCATTTATTCATACTAAACTCACACCCGCAATATTGTTGATTGTAAAATCCATACATACGCACCAACTCATTCCGGCGTTCACCCAGGCCTCCTTTGCGCCAGTTCTGAGTCCAGAAAACAAGATCAGGATACAAAGCCGCCGCATACTCTCCCGCTTCGGAAATCTGCTCTATACTCTTCCAACGCGATGTCGCCAATGTAGTCGCGAATACCCTAAACCCGTTTTCAGATGCGTACATGGCCGCTGCCGCAAGACGCTCCTTAAAACAGCGCAAACAGCGCGCTCCACGCTCAGGCTCCATCTCAAAACCTTTGACCGCTTCAAGCCACTGATCGTGATCATAATCAACATCTACAAAATCAAGCCCCAGCATCCGCGCGTGACGAACACATTCCGCTTTTCGCTTTTCATACTCCCCGTCAGGATATATGTTCGGGTTATAAAAAAATAGCGTAGGACGCACCCCATGCTCCAAAAGGTATTCTACGATTGCCGAAGAACATGGTGCACAACAAGCGTGAAGCAGGATTTCAGTCTCTCCGCCGGGAACTTCTATTTCAGATTTTGAGTGTATCAGCATATTATATTGAAAAACCTCCCACAAAAATAAATATTATTTAACTAATATCAAATTAAACTTTCCGGAAAAATATCTGTCTACATACATAATTTAGGTTAGGTTTTTTCATATTTTAGGTTTTTAAGGCGGGAAAGGGCAGAGCGGTGACGTTCGGCTCTTTTCTATTTTAAGACGAACAAACGAGTTTATACCCCACCCCTTTAATTGTAACAATCTGAACAGAGTCATCTTTTTTCAGGTACTTACGTAATGTGGCGATATATGTATCAAGGCTGCGGGAGTATATCACTCCGTTGCTGCCCCAGTTTTCTTCCAAAAGAAGATTACGCCCGACCACATTACCGCATTGCACGCATAACATATATAAAATCGCATTTTCTTTTTTATTAAGCTGAACCGGCTCTCCGAATCCCTGCAATTCGTTCTTTGCCGGATTGAAGATATATTGTCCGATAGGAAACAGGTCATTCGTACCATTTTCGGGCAAAGCCTCTGAACTTTTTACAGAAAGTTCGGAGTTAACAACACTTCGCTTCATCTGTTTAGCATGCAAAAAACACAAACAAACGATTAAAATAATAACTAAAAGCACAGAAAGTGTTAAAGTTCCTGCCACACGCCGGAATACGCCTCCCGGTCCTAATTGCAAAACCGCGCGTAAAGCCTCTTTATCAGAAATGTCCATAACTACCATCGTCTCCGGATTCGCTTTTGGCTGCTTCTTATCTGGCAACAGGGATGAATCAAGAACTTCTCCGGAGATTTTATCAAACCGCTCAATCACGAAATACACCGGAATATCCTTATCATGCAGCATTCCGGCAAATAAATCAGCCAAGCAGTAAATATTTATCGGAGTGATGTGTTCCCGCAAATCCACAAACATGCGATTAATGAAACTTTCTATCGAATGTCCTGATGAATTATTGTAGACAACCGTATCCGGTTTGGGACATTGACGTATGATCTGCACCTCTTCCGCTCCACAACTCTCTATTGTCACAGCTCCCGGATTTACAATATCCGCGAGAGGTATACGATAAGTCTGCTCTTTCCGGTATGCCTGTCCAAACGCGTCCTTCACCTCAACCATTAACTGACTACGGTTTAATTGATATACATTATATATCCATACAATTTCCAACATCAACACGGAAACGATCCCTGTCAAAGTGAATAGAAGATAGCGAATATCTTTTTTTGGTGAACCCATACAGTTTTTTCTAAAAAAATTTATGCAAAGATAGGCTATTTTCATTCTTTAATCAATTCGACATGAAATCGACGTGACACCCCTAAGCCTGCCCAAAAAGGATCACAAAGCATATTTGACATTCATCCGACCATTTTTTAACGTCAACTTTAACATTCTTTTGGGCAATCGTAAAGATTTGACAGTGGCAAGACAATCTTTTGAGAAGAAATCCGTTCATCATGAAAATAGATGACGGATCTTTGCGGCATCTAATTTTTAATTATTATCAATATGAAAAAATGTATTTTTTTAGTAGCAATGTGCGCATTATTCAATATTGGATATGCACAAGAGAACCAGGTGAATGCACCGAAAAGTGAAATGGTCGCATCGGAAGCGGACGCAACCATCGTCTTCGACAAAACCGAACATGACTTCGGAACTATTTCCGAATCGGGAGGCATGGTTGAATACAAATTTGTTTTCAAAAATACGGGCGACACCCCTTTAGTTGTAAACAAAGTATCCACAAGCTGCGGCTGCACGGCTCCGGAGTGGTCAAAGGAACCCATAGCGCCCGGAAAACAGGGATTTATAAAAGTCACATTCAATCCCAAAGGCCGCAGTGGAAATGTTAATAAATCGCTTACGGTTTTCACAAACGGAAATCCGTCAAGTATATGGCTTAAAATCAAGGGAGATATCGAGTAAAAGTGCAACCGTTTGATTTCATAATTTTTCTTGCAAAATATTTTTTTGCAAGAAAAATTATTATCTTTACGCGGTTTTTCTAAACATATTGTAATCATTTCCGCAAAACAGGATTATATCTGTTCATTTTCAAACCAGACTGCGGACGATCCTGTTTTTGGAGTCAAAAGTTTATACACTTATGAATTACTCAAAAATTCTCACGACAGCCATTATTACTACATTTTTATTATGTTCCAATCTTCTTTTCTGCGCAGCTGAAGACGTTGTATGGTACGAGAATAAAACTGAAGTTTTCAGATTGGCAAAAGAACAGGACAAATATATTTTCCTACTCTCGGGAAGACCTACATGCGCTAACTGCAATCGGACTTTTGGTTATATAAATGACGATAACGAACCGTTAAAACAAATTGCAAACGAAAACTATATATTATGGTATAGCCACTATGATAACCCGGTGAGAAAAACAGAGTCTTTGCCTTATATAACAGAACCCTTAGCGACAGCGGTAGCCCTACCTCTCCTTTGTATTATTAATCCGAATGATCCGGACAAGAATGTCGCTTCAACATCGGGTGGAAAAACGGTCGATTTTCTAAAAAATTTCATGACTATTGATTCGAAACTTGACAAGGGCCTGACATGGTATGAGGATAAAGACGAGGCATTCAGAAAGGCGGAAGAAGAAAAAAAATATGTATTAAAACTGATCGGCAGAGGTACATCCAGCAACTGCCAAAAAGTACTACAACAACTTTACGAAGAGCCGCTAAAACAACTACTTGAAAAAAATTATATTCTATGGTATAGTTCTGACCTTTCGGAAATCGAAATCGATACAAATGCCGGAGGTTCTGAAGAAGAAACCAAAGTTCCGCCTTATATCTATGTTGTAGACCCTAACGAACCGGAAACAAGTGTTGCCTCAACGTGGGGATATCAGAATACTAAAGCTTTAGAAGAAACACTTAAATCTTTTACCGTATCAAATGAAAACATTAATTTCACGAATAATAAAGTAATCATTTCCGGTAATGCGCTCCATATATCAAATAACATCGACGACGAACAGATTAACATCTATACGCTAACAGGACAGCATATTTCTTCTATTCATAAAAAAGAACAGAGTTTCGCAATCGATGCATCCCCTTTCCCGAAAGGCATACTTGTCATTCATAGCTCGAAAGGCTGGAGTGCGAAAATTATAAAACAATAAACAACCGGATCTATCACAAGCCTTCGATAAGAACTACAAGGCCGGGAAAAAGTATTATATTTGCAACAAAAATTGTTGTCGGATATAACTAATGTAGCATGAAAAAAACATCCTTACTTTTATTGTTTTTGTCTTTCAGTATTTTCATATACGCGGAGAATGCAAAACCGGACGAGATAAAAAATACCGTATCGCGTGATTTTGTTTTTGGCGAAAAGCATCCGTTCAAAGAATGTCATGCTTCCACCCTTATACATCTTGGAAACGGAGAATATATGATCGCCTGGTTTGGCGGAACACACGAAAAACATGACGATGTAGGAATATGGATGTCGAAAGGCAAACCCGGCGCATGGTCCGAACCATACGAGGTTGCGAAAATACGTAACAATGCGCATTGGAATCCGGTCTTATTCAAAGACGACAAGGGCCTTATCCACCTATACTTCAAAGTAGGTAAAGAGATAACCGATTGGGAAACGTGGGAAATAACATCCGACAACGGAGGAAAAACATGGACAGATGCCCGTGAACTAATAAAAGGAGACAAGGGGGGGCGTGGCCCGGTTCGTAACAAGCCGATCATTTTATCAGACGGAACATGGCTCGCGGGCGCGTCTTTTGAAGAAAATACGGGAGATATGCACTGGGATGTCTTTATTGACCGTAGTGAGGATAATGGGAAGACATGGACAGCAACCCCCTACATAGAGCTTGACCGCAACGACTTTTCCGGCAAAGGCGTCATACAGCCCACTTTATGGGAATCTGCTCCTGGCCGTGTACATATACTTGTACGCAGCACAAATGGAAAAATATACCGGAGTGACTCCGATGACTATGGGATAACATGGTGTAAGTTCTATGCAACTGATATGCCCAATAATAATAGCGGAATCGATTTAGTAAAACTTCAGGACGGCACATTGGTGCTTGCCTATAATCCGGTAAGTGAAAACTGGGGCTCCAGAGCATTTTTAAACATTGCAGTTTCTCATGATAACGGCATTACATGGCCTGAAAAAATAATATTAGAAGACGGCGCCGAACAAGGTGAATATTCATATCCCGCAATCATTGCATACGACAACAAAATAGCGCTTACCTATACATGGAAACGCCAGCGCGTCGCTTTCTGGGAATTTGAACGCAACCAGACAGGCTCTCCCAATCTGACGATGATCGTCGGAACTTATACAAGCAGTAGCAGTGAAGGAATCTATACTTACAAATTCAACACCGATAACCTCACAGCTCAACCTTTAAGTAGCGCCGTTATTGATAACCCGTCTTATCTGACAGTCTCACCCGATGCCCAATATATTTACGCAGTGAGTGAATCCGGAAGTAATTCGGCGGTCAGCGCCTTTGCCTTTGATAAAGTTACGGGAACACTCCGATTCATCAACAAAAAACAAGTCGGAGCAGATCCCTGTTTCATCACATATAATGAATTTCCAAAATCCGTAGCAACGGCAAACTATTCCGGCGGTTCTGTTTCCGTCATCAGAATTGGCGCTGACGGCAGCCTGACTGATCAGCAGGTATTACTTCAATATGAAGGACACGGAAAAGATCCGGTACGCCAGGCAAAGCCACACCTTCATTGTATCGCTCAAACGCCTGATAAAAAAGTGCTATTCGCAACCGATTTAGGGACGGATAAAATTCATAAGGTTGAAATTACGACTTCTACCAACGGGACAAACGACTTGGCTTCTAGTTACAGAAAATCATCTTCCGTTGAATTAGAACCCGGTTCGGGGCCACGTCATCTGATTTTTAATAAAAAAGGTACACATGCTTATCTTATCAATGAATTGTCCGGCATGGTTACTGTATTTGATGTTAATGCGGAAAATAATTTAACAAAACGGCAATCCATACTTGCCGATACTTATTACGCGGGAGGCAGTGCGGACATACATCTTTCGGATGATGAAAAATTTTTATATACCTCCACACGGCTAAAAGGAGACCGGATTGTCATTTTCGGAGTTAACGAGGATGGTACATTAAAACGTACCGGATATTATGAAACGGGTAAGCATCCCAGAAACTTCGCGATCACTCCTGACGGAAACCTGATGCTCGTCGCATGCAAAGACAAAGGCATCATCCAGATTTTGAAGATAGATGGACAAACAGGTCTGCTTATGGATTCCGGCAAAACCATACCGGTCGATCAGCCTGTATGTATAAAATTCGTTCAATTACAATAGTCTTACACAAATATGGCATTAGAAAAAACATGGAGATGGTTCGGAGCGAATGACTCCGTTACATTAGAAGATTTGAAACAAATGGGAGTTGAAGGGGTTGTTACGGCGCTTCATTCTATTCCGGCAGGCCAGGTCTGGCTCATTGAAGAAATCCGAAAAGTAAAAGAAGAAATTGAAAAGCACGGCATGCGCTGGAGTGTAGTAGAAAGTCTTCCGGTGTCCGAAGGCATCAAAACCCATTCGTCCGATTATCAACGACTTATAGAAAACTACAAACAATCGCTTCGCAATCTGGGTGAATGCGGAATAGACACTGTCTGTTATAACTTTATGCCGGTATTGGACTGGGCGCGCACAAACCTGCATTATGTAGACGACCGGGGGGGAGAATCCATGCTATTTGATTATCCGACTTTCGCCGCTTTCGACATCTATATACTTAAACGTCCGGGTGCGGAAAATGATTACGACGAAATCACTCTGCAAAAAGCGAAAGAGGTCTATTCGGCCCTTTCGGAGGAACAAAAGGAAGAACTGGCCCACAACATCATTGTTGTAACACAAGCATTCATCAATGGCGCTGTCGACGAAAACGCACTTGATTATAAACAACAGTTTTTGAATTATCTCAATACATACAAAAATATAAATAAGGAAAAACTGAGGGAGCATCTCTCTCTATTTCTGAAAGATATTATTCCTACCGCCGAAGAATACGGCATCAACATGTGCATACACGCGGATGATCCTCCGTTCCCTTTACTTGGACTGCCGCGCATAGCCAGTACAATTGACGACCTTTTGTGGATTATAGGCCAGTATCAATCTTTATCAAACGGTATCACATTCTGTACAGGCTCTCTTTCGGCACGGAAAGATAACAATATCACAGAGATGGCGCGCAAACTTGCCCCACATATCCATTTTATTCATTTGCGCAACACCCAGACGCTCGAAGGGCTAAGCTTTTACGAATCCGGACATTTATCCGGCAATGTCGATATGTTTTCCGTTATAAAAGTGCTGCTCGAAGAGCAAAAGAGAAGAATGCATCAGGGACGTAAAGATTTCCGGATGCCTTTCCGCCCGGACCATGGTATACGCATGCTGGGGGATTTCCAGCGAAAAGCAAATCCCGGATATCCCTTGTACGGAAGGCTGAAAGGACTTGCGGAAATGGATGGAATGCAGAAAGCCATTGAGCGAATGTAACGAGATCCAACCGGTCAATTAACAGACAAACGATCTTATTTTGATTTTATTGACCTATATTTGTACTTTGCTAAAAAGCGACAATATGAAGATAGGGGTAAAAAAAATGCTCTTGATTACTATTATAATGATAATACCAATACGGGTATTGTCCGCAGTTTCTTATAAACCGGAGATCGAATCTCTTTTGTTAAAATTAGATTCCCTGATAGAAAAAAAAGATTTCTTCATTAAAGAAAAAGAAGACAAAATAAGGTTATTGAGAAAAAGTGTTCAAAACATACAGACTGCAGAAGAACAATATTGGATGAATAAAGCGTTCTATGATGAATATTTTGTCTATAACGCGGATTCCGCCCTGTATTATGCGGAACAAAATATCCTGTTAGCCAAAGAACTTGATAAAAAAGAAGGAGTACCGGAGTGGATGATTAAAAAATCGTTCATACTATCTGCCACAGGTATGCTCAAAGAAGCGTTGGATATTATGAACGAAATTTCCTTAGACGAACTAAGTCCCTTGCTAAAAACCGAATATTACAGGCAAATGATATACCTGTATTCCCATTTCGGGCAATATTCCGGAGAAAACGGGCATATTAGAGATCTATATCTGACAAAAGAAGAGAACAATAAAGATTCTATATTCAACACGATAACAAAAGAAGATCCCTATTATTTATGGCACGAAGGCTGGAGGCAAATCGGCACCCCGGGTGTTTACGAAGTAAAAAGCGAGTTAGAAAAAACCGTTTTAAAATCCGGCCTTGATTCGCGCATAGATGCAATGAATGCTTATGTCTTAGCTGTTATATCACGCGAAATGGGCAACTATGATGATTTCCTGAAGTACATGATTTATTCCGCCATGGCGGATGTAAAAACTGCGAATAAAGATATTGCATCCTTAGAAGAACTTGCCATCGCAACGTATGATTTAGGGGACATCGATCGTGCTTATACATACATAAATTACTGCCTGCAAAACGCGCAACTTTATCGAAACCGGGTTCGTGTAATCGGGATTTCCTCTCTCCAGGATTCAATTCATAAAGCTTTCCGGGAAATTAACCTGAAACAGGAAGCGCGTCTGCGGATTTTTCTGATTATTGTCAGCATACTGTCTGTCATCCTGATCGCCGCGATCATTTACATATCCCGGCAAGTGAAATGGTTATCAAAATCAAGAAGTGAAGTGAACAAGGCGAATCATTTGCTGAATAAGCATGTGGACGAATTATCCGACGCGCATAAGCAGCTGAGTGAAGTAAATGATAAACTAAAGTCGCTGAATGAGCAATTGCAGGAGGCCAATAGCCAGCTTCGCGAATCAAACTATGTAAAAGAAGAGTATATTGGTTATGTCTTCACAATATGCTCCAATTACATCAGTAAAATGGATAATTTCCGAAAAAATATCAACCGGAAAATAAAAACAAACAAGATCGAAGATATTAAAACGTTAACCGACGTACCCACCACGGCGCAAAACGAACTAAAGGAGTTTTATTATAATTTTGACGCCATATTCCTGAATCTTTACCCCGATTTTGTCAATGATTTCAATATGCTGTTGGAGCCGGATAAACGCTTCATTCTAAAAGACGGAGAACTACTGAACACCGAACTTCGCATTTACGCGTTGGTTCGCTTAGGTATCGACAGTAGCGTAAAAATAGCGGAATTTCTCCACTGCTCAACACAAACAGTATATAATTGCCGTCTTAAAACAAGAAATAAAGCAGTTGTCCCAAAAGAAAATTTCGCAGAATTTGTTAAATCACTCGGTAAATTCCCTTCCTCCTCTTTTGAATAAAATAAAAGAAAATATACATTTTTTTACTTCCTATTGATTAACCAAAAGCTTACTTTATCAAGTCAAGAAAAATAGGTATTACACTAATAACAAGCTATTTAACAAAAACAAAAACTTACTTTCACCACTTACCACGAAGTACCACCGGCCAAAACTACCTCTATATTTGCAAAGTCGAAAAAGTTAAAAATAATTTCGTTTTTTTTCAAGTATAGTATAAACTTTAAACAACAATTGTATGAAAAACAATTCAGGACTAACGAATGTCATCAGATTTTTTTCTGTTTTGACATTGTTATTGTTCTTTTCTATCGGTGCACATGCCCAGCAACTGACCGTGAAAGGAAATGTTAAGGACGCTCTGGGAGATCCCCTTATAGGTGCAAACGTCTCCGTAATAGGTACAACAAACGGTATCATTACGGATATGGACGGTAATTTCGAATTAAGTAATGTGAATCAGGGTGCGACAATTAAAGTTTCATTTATAGGATACATTACGCAAACAAAAAACGTTTCGGGAAATACTCCCCTATATTTCATCCTAAATGAAGACACTGAAGTCCTCGACGAGATTGTCGTAATTGGCTACGGAGTTCAGAAGAAGAGCGTTGTAACTGCGGCCATAAGTCGTGTAAGCGCGGATGAGCTGAACGCGACCAAACCATCACGTATAGAAGACGCGTTGAAAGGTAAAGTATCCGGTGTTCAGATTACCCAGAGTTCCGGCCAGCCGGGATCCGATTCCAAAATTCGTATCCGCGGTATCGGTACGGTAAATAATTCCGATCCTCTTTTTATTGTGGACGGTATGCCCGTGGACGGCGGAATTAATTATCTGAATCCTGTGGATATCGCTTCGGTAGAAATCCTGAAGGATGCCGCTTCGGCAGCTATCTATGGAGCACGCGCGGCCAATGGGGTGGTTTTGGTTACGACAAAATCCGGTAAAGCGGGAAAAGCTTCCATCAATTATAACTTCAGCTACGGATGGCAAAATCCATGGAAGAAAAAATCCGTACTCAATGGAAAGGAGTACATGGTTATCATGAACGAGTCACAGGTGAATGACGGCAACGCACCGCTATATACGCAAGCCGAAATTGACGCAGCCGGAAAAGGGACTGACTGGCAGGACGAAACATTTAATTACGATGCTCCTGTTCAACAACATCAGGTAAGTGTAAGCGGAGGCACCGACAAGGGACAATATTTTCTATCTCTCGGATATTTTGATCAGGAAGGTGTCGTAGGAGGAAATTACGGCAAATCAAATTACGAACGCTGGAGTCTTCGTTCGAACTCAACTTACACCATTTTCGAAGACAAAGAACGCAACTTCCTCAACCAATTAATCGCAGGAGTAAACATCGGATATTCGAGAGCTAAAAACAGTACGATTGAAACCAACTCAGAATATGGATCCATCCTCGGTAGCGCCGTATCATTCTCTCCGCTTGTAAGCGTTTACGCTACAGAAGAAGAAGGCCAGAAAATCTTAGCATCCAATCCCACAGCCGTTACAAATGGTGATCGGGTATTGAGTTTACCTCCCGCAGGCTATCAGGAGCTAGCCAATCCTGTAGCCCAACTCCTTGCCCCTACAAATACGATTAATAACGAAGATAAGTTTGTAGCCTCATTCTGGGCGGAATTAGATATCCTTCCGGGATTGAAATTCAAAAGCAGCTATGGAGCTGACCTCGCATTCTGGGGATCTGACGGTTATGGTATGAAATATTACATGGGATCCATGAAGAAAAACGATCAGAGTTGGGTCAACAGTTCCATGAATCGCGGATTCAGATGGCAGGTTGAAAACGTATTTACTTATAATAATACTTTCGCTCAAAATCATAACCTGACAGTAGTATTGGGGCAATCAGCCAGTAAATATTCTGTTCGTAAACTTTCGGGAGATGACTACAATTTATTAGAAACCGATCCGGAGAAAGCAAACATAAACTCCGCCACAGGAAGCCGTGATGACGAACGCGTTTCCGGAGGAACAGATGGATTTAATTTCGAATCGTTAGCCTCTTATTTCGGACGTATCGACTACAATTACGCCGAACGTTACATGTTACAACTTACACTGCGTCATGACGGTTCTTCCCATTTCGGCGCCAATCATAAATGGGCTACATTCCCTGCCGTATCAGTCGGTTGGAATGTTATGAACGAAAGTTTCATGCAGGAGATTCGTCCTAATTGGTTTGACTCATTCAAGGTTCGTTTCAGCTGGGGTAAAAACGGTAATGAAAAAATCGGTAACTTCCGCTACACATCTCTGATGGACGGTGGACAAAACTATTATTTCGGCGGCGGCTACAGTGTAAAAGAAAATGGTAAAGGCGGCACAATGCAATATGGTACATCGCCCGCCGCACTCGCTAATCCGGATATCAAATGGGAAGAATCCGAGCAGACCGACTTTGGTTTTGACGCTCGCTTCCTGAATAACCGCTTAAGCTTTGGTTTCGATTATTTCAAGAAACTAACCAACGGAATGTTAATGGATAAACCTATTCCAAGCTATGTCGGACAAAGCGCGCCGATGAGTAATGCCGGAAAAATGGAAAATCAGGGATATGAGTTTGAAATCGGATGGAAAAGCGATGTCCGGGATTTCAGCTATTGGATCAATGCCAACGCTTCATACCTGAAAAATGAACTGATAAACTTAGGTAACGCTTCCGGAGAAACTACTTACGAAAGTGCCGGAGCTTCAGGTGTAGGCAGCTACGTACGGGGTGAAAACGGCGAAGTATGGCCATTCTTTTACGGAATGAAAACGAACGGTATTTTTCAGAATCAAGGGGAAATTGATACTTATGTAAATAGCAAAGGAGAGAAACTCCAGCCTAAAGCAAAACCGGGTGATGTCCGCTTTGTTGATACGAACGGAGACGGCTCTGTTGACGACGAAGACAGAACAAAAATAGGAAAAGGTATGCCAGATTGGACATTCGGTTTGACGTTAGGTGCGGAATGGAAAGGATTCGATGTTAATCTATTCTTCCAGGGAACCGTAGGAAATGATATTTTCGACTTTTCACAACGGGGTGATATCCCTGCGATGAACCGTCCTTCATGGATTTTAGACCGCTGGTGCGGCGAAGGTACGTCAAACAAAATCCCGCGTATGACGAAAAACAATGAGAACGGAAACTGGCGTTCGTCCGACCTGTATATCAAAGACGGATCATATATTCGCCTGAAAACGGCACAGTTGGGTTACACCTTACCGGCATCTCTGACACGAAAAATATCCATACAAAAGCTAAGGCTATACGTCTCCGCTGAAAATTTACTTACATTCACCGATTATGACGGGTTTGAACCTGAAATAGCAGCGGGAAGCTACACGACGATCGGTGTTGATAAAGGTATTTACCCGCAATCGAGAACTATTTTTGTCGGTGCAAACATTACTTTCTAATATAAAAAAGATTCAATATGAAAACATATAAAATATTAACCGTTGCCGCTCTGTTTGCCGGTCTTACACTGACAACATCATGCGGAGATGATTTCCTGACAGCGACTCCTACGGAGAAACCGGCTGCCGGCGCTCCCGCCACAGAAGGAGCCATTCTTTCAAGCATTGCCTCCGCTTATCAGATATTATTGTTTGACAGCTACGCCAACAATAACTATAATTCTATCCTTTTAATGTCCGATCTCCGTTCGGACGACATCTATAAAGGTGGCGGAGATGCGGGAGACCAACATACTCTTTATTCACTATCACAATTTTCTTCCACGGCCAGCGAAACACTCAGTGGTTTATGGAGCATTTACTTCACCGGGCTCGCCCGCTGTAATAATGCAATTATTTCATGCGCCAACGCGGTAGATGTTTCCGAAGCAAAAGTGAAGCAATACAATGCTGAAGCACATTTCCTTCGCGCATACTATACACACTTGCTATGGAAATTATGGGGTAATATCCCTTACTTCGAAGAGCCGCTTCAGGATCCTTATATGACGAAACAGATTCCGGCAGACGAAGTTTATTTAAAAATCATGGCTGACCTTCAGATCGCCTGCGCCGAGGGCGGTATGGCGATGCAAACATCCGGAAGCAATATGGGACGCGCCAATCGTGCAGCCGCTCTGATGCTGAAAGCGCGTGTTGTGATGTATCAAAAAGATCAGGCGACATATGCTGAAATTACCAATGATATGGCGACAATCATTAGCAGCGGATCATTCGGACTATTAGACGATTTTGCCGCTATATGGCTTGACGAAAACGAATTTTGCAACGAATCTATTTTTGAAAGTAACCAACTTCCGGAAGGCAAGACATGGTCAAGCGGATGGCAGGGATACGGTACTAATCTGCCCGCATTCATTTCTCCCAATGGATTAAGTGATCCGAGCGGGATATTCCTCGACGGTTGGGGATTCGGGCCTGTTCGTAAGTCCACTTACGATATGTTTGAAACCGGAGACAAACGACGCGATGCTTCTATTAATGACTGGTCTGAGGCTACCTATAACAAGCGATTCCAGAATACCGGATTTTTTCAGGCTAAATATGCCGCCCGTAAAGGATATAAGTTAAGCACCGGCGACACTGATCTGAACTATTGTAACAATCTGCGCATATTCCGTTTTGCGGAAACATTACTGAACTATGCGGAACTTGTAAAAATACACGGAGCAGCAGAACAACAAGGTGTCAGCGCGCAGGATTGTTTCGATAAGGTCAGGGACCGCGCATTCGGAGATTCGGATCATCACATTACCGCCAATGCGGAAAATATTAAAGGGGAACGTCACAAAGAGTTTGTAAGTGAAGGCATGCGTTTCTACGACTTGGTACGATGGGGTGACGCAACAACAGTACTAACTGAAAACATTCCGGAATACAGTTCTGTCCGCACATTTGAAGAATGGATGAAATATCTCCCCATTCCACAATCCGAAATAGACAAAACAAAAAATACCGATTTCGAATTAAAACAAAACGGTAACTGGAAATAAAACGAATAAAAAGACTGATAAAATCAAACCTTTTAAAATAGCAAAACAATGAACAATATATTTAAATACAGCCTGAATATGCTGATGGCAATCTTCGTGATTACATCCTGTGATCCTCAGGAAGATAATGATTACTCGTTAGGAGCATCTCCCGATATCAGCAGGTTAAGCATCTCCGCTACCCCATCCGCTTCGAATCCCAATGTGATCGAATTAGCCAACTCATCTGACTATAAAGGCGGAGTAATATACTGGGACCTGGGCAACGGCTCCAATGCCACAGGACAAACAGCAGAAGCTAAATATCCGTTTGCAAGCACCTATACGGTCACCATGCAGGTATATAATCCGGGAGCGCCGGTTACGATATCAAAAGACATCGTCATATCGCAAAATGACCCGAATCAGATCAATCAGAGTGCAATTATTTTAGCCGGGGGACTCGATGGAAAAAAAACATGGGTATTTGACCGTACTCATGACGGACACTTCGGGGTAGGCCCGGCCGGAGCAAGCGGCCCGGACTGGTGGGCATGTCCAGCTGAAGGTAAAGCCGAATGTTCGCTCTACGAAAATGAATTTACGTTCAATCTGGATGGCGGATATAACATGATTTGGACCAACAAAGGAAAAATCTACACCAACTCCGGAGGCAAAGACGCTTTAGGCAAACCGGCTACAGTACCGCCTGCCGGAGACTTCGATGTTGAATATACACCCAATCCGGCTTATACATTCAGCATTGACGGAAGCACCCTGAAATTAAGCAATGGAGGTTTTTTCGGACATTACGCAGGTACATCCACCTATAAAATTCTCAGTATAACGGAAAATGAATTTTATATCATGTGCGAAAGTACTGTGGAAAGCGGTAACGGATGGTGGTATCGCTTTGTTCCTAAAAAATAAATAACTACAAAAATAGATTGTCTGATGAATAAGATCAAAGATTTACTCTACATCATTTGTCTATTCTTATTCCTGTTCATATCATGCACGCAACAGGCCGATAGCGGGAAAGATAAAGAGACCGAAAGCAGGATTGAGAAAATATTGGGACAAATGACCTTACAGGAAAAGATCGGTCAGATGAATCAGATCAGTCCGTTCAAAGGCCTCGACGAAGACTTAGTCACACAAATTAAAGATGGAAAGATCGGTTCGCTTTTAAATCTGAATAATTCGGAATTAGTAAATAAAGCACAGAAAATAGCTGTCGAAGAATCGCGTCTTGGCATTCCTCTTCTGATTGCCCGGGACGTCATACACGGATATAAAACAATCTTCCCTATTCCACTTGGACAAGCTGCGGCATTTAACCCGCAGCTTGTGGAAGATGGAGCGCGAATCGCAGCGATTGAAGCCTCATCCGACGGTATACGCTGGACATTCGCCCCAATGATTGATATCTCCCGCGACCCGCGCTGGGGGCGCATCGCGGAAAGCTTCGGCGAAGATCCGTATCTATCCGCTATTATGGGAGGAGCGATGATCAGGGGGTTTCAGGGAAATTCTCTAAAAGATCCTTCATCCATAGCGGCATGTGCCAAACACTTTGTAGGATATGGCGCTGCGGAAGGCGGGAAAGACTACAATTCCACCTACATACCCGAACGCCTGATGCGAAATGTATATTTTCCGCCATTTGAAGCGGCAGCCAAAGCCGGATGCGCGACGTTTATGACCTCTTTCAACGACAACGACGGAATTCCTTCGACAGCCAATACGTTCATACTGAAAGATATTCTTCGTAACGAATGGAAATACGACGGATTAGTTGTTACCGATTGGGCATCGACAACAGAAATGGTTTCACACGGATTTTGCAAGGATACGAAAGAGGCGGCGGAAAAATCAGTCAATGCCGGTGTCGATATGGAAATGGTCAGCGGATCTTTTTTACAAAATCTGGAAGAACTCGTCAAAGACAAAAAAGTATCGGAAACAGCGATCAACAATGCTGTCCGGAATATTCTGCGATTAAAGTTCCGGTTGGATCTATTCGAAAATCCTTACGTTGCAACAGAACAGTCTGTTAAATACGCGGCGGAACATTTGGCGAAAGCGAAGGAAGCAGCGGTACAATCCGTCATTCTCCTGAAAAATGAAAAACAAACATTGCCTATCAGTGATAAAGTACGAAGCATCGCTATTATAGGACCTTTGGCAGATGCTCCTCATGAGCAGATGGGCACATGGGTTTTTGACGGAGAAAAAAGTCATACCGTAACACCTTTGGAAGCTTTACGAGATATCTATGGAGATAAAGTACAAATCTTTTACGAGGCAGGCTTAGCCTACAGCCGCGACAAAAAAACAAACGGAATCGCGAACGCGGTAGCAGTTGCGAATCGCGCGGACTTAGTGCTGGCTTTCGTAGGAGAAGAGTCCATCCTATCCGGTGAAGCTCATTCTCTTGCCGACCTGAACCTGAAAGGAGCGCAATCGCAACTGATTGACGCGCTGGCAAAAACAGGCAAACCGTTGGTCACAATTGTGATGGCAGGCAGGCCTTTGACAATAGGAGAAGAAATTGATAAATCCGACGCCGTTCTTTACTCGTTCCATCCCGGTACAATGGGAGGCCCGGCCATTGCCGATCTGTTATTCGGCGTAACTGTTCCCAGTGGTAAAACTCCGGTCACTTTTCCTAAAATGACGGGCCAGGTACCGGTCTACTACGCGCATAATAATACCGGACGCCCCCCGGGCCGCAAAGAAACATTGATAGACGACATACCATTGGAAGCAGGACAGAGTTCTCTCGGATGTACATCGTTCTACCTTGACGCCGGCTTTGATCCGCTCTTTCCTTTTGGTTACGGGCTATCATATACAACATTTGTATATGACAACCTCAAATTACCGGCAAATAAATTTAAAGCCGATGAAACAATTACAGTAAATGTTGACATCACCAATACGGGTCACTATACGGGAACAGAAGTTGTTCAATTGTATGTACAGGATAAAGTCGGCTCCGTCACCCGTCCGGTCAAAGAACTGAAAAGTTTCCAGCGCGTCCTTCTGCAACCGGGTGAAACCAAAACGGTTACATTTAACCTGCCGGCAAGTGAGCTTGCTTTCTGGAACATTGATATGAAAAAAATCGTCGAACCGGGAGATTTCAGATTATGGACAGGAACAAATAGTCAGGAAGGTTTATTTGCCGATTTTAAAATCATTGATTAAAAACAAATATACGCTTATTGTATGAAAAAGAACGTATTGATATTTGCACTCTTATCCGCCATTCTATTTGTTTCCTGCGAGCAGCAGCAACGCCCGGCAGTAACAGCGTCATCATCTCCGCCTCCGGAAGCGTTTATCCGCGTATCCGGGCCGGATCTGATCAAGCCTGACGGGAGCAAGCTGTTCATTAAAGGAACCAATCTCGGAAACTGGCTCAATCCGGAAGGATATATGTTCGGTTTTAGCAAAACAAGCTCTCCGGGACGGATCAATCAGATGTTTTGCGAAATGGTGGGGCCTGATTTTGCGGCCGGATTCTGGAAACAATTCAAGGATAACTACATCACCCGTGAAGATATCGAATTTATAGCCTCCACCGGTGCAAATACAATCCGTCTGCCGTTTCATTACAAACAATTTACAGACGAAGATTACATGGGTTTAACGGCCAATCAGGATGGTTTTGAACGTATAGACAGCGCCGTAAAATGGTGTCGCGATAACAATCTCTACCTTATTCTGGATATGCATGACGCCCCGGGCGGACAAACCGGTGATAATATAGATGATAGCTATGGTTATCCATGGCTGTTCGAAAGCGAAACCAGCCAGCAATTGTTTTGTGATATCTGGCGAAAAATAGCTGATTATTACAAAAACGAAACGGTTATCTTGGGTTATGACCTGATCAATGAACCGATCGCACCGTATTTTGAAAATATGGAAGAACTTAACGATCAACTGGAACCTCTATATAAACGCGTGACAAAAGTAATCCGCGAAGTCGATACGAATCACATCATCCTATTAGGAGGTTCGCAATGGAATGGAAATTTCAAGCCGCTAAAGGATGCTACGTTCGACGACAAGATCATGTACACCTGCCACCGCTACGGAGGCGACCCGACTAAAGAAGCCATTCTGGGATTTATCAATTTCCGCGACAGCGTAAATCTGCCTATGTACATGGGAGAAATCGGTCATAATACGGATGAGTGGCAAGCCGCGTTCTGTAAAACAATGGAAGAAAATAATATCGGATACACATTCTGGCCGTATAAGAAAAAGGACGGATCTTCGTTCATCGGTATTACTCCACCGGAAAACTGGCAACTGATAATCGATTTCTCCGAAGCATCGCGCGGCAGCTATAAAGAGATCCGGGAAGCCCGTCCCGACCAACAGGTTGCACGTAAAGCGATGAGTGATTTTATTGAGGCGTCCAAACTTAAAAACTGCGTTGTACAGGAAGGCTACATCAAATCATTGGGATTACAGGTTAAATAACATAGATCAAATTGAATAAGGTTATGAACAAAAACATGTACAAATTAATATCATTATTTCTTATCGCGTTTCAGTTTTCGGTTTCAGCACAGATACCGATCTATTTAGATGATAATAAGCCAATAGAAGAAAGAGTGGAAGATGCGTTAAGCCGCATGACGCTTGAAGAAAAGGTTGCCTTATGCCACGCGCAATCAAAATTCAGTTCTCCCGGCGTTCCACGCTTAGGTATTCCTGAGAACTGGATGACGGACGGTCCTCATGGTATACGCCCCGAAGTTCTTTGGGATGAATGGAATCAAGCCGGATGGACAAACGATTCATGCATGGCATTTCCGGCGTTGACCTGCCTTGCCGCCACATGGAATCCGGAAATGTCGGCATTATACGGCCAATCGATCGGTGAAGAAGCGCGTTACCGCAATAAAAATGTATTGCTTGGGCCGGGTGTCAACATCTACCGGACACCGCTGAACGGACGCAACTTCGAATACATGGGCGAAGATCCTTATCTGACTTCTGTCATGGTTGTTCCTTACATACAAGGCGTGCAGAAAAACGGAGTCGCTACCTGTGTAAAGCATTTTGCACTGAATAATCAGGAGGTTGCACGTCATACGGTCAATGTAAATCTGAGCGACCGCGCTTTATATGAAATATACCTTCCGGCATTTAAAGCTTCTGTTCAGGAAGGCGGAACCTGGGCTATGATGGGAGCATACAATCGTTACAAAGGAGAATGGTGTTGTCACAACCAATACCTGCTGAATGATATCCTGCGTAAAGAATGGCAATTTGATGGGGTAGTTGTTTCCGATTGGGGAGGCGTAAATAGTACGGAACAAGCCGCTTATAACGGATTGGATATGGAATTCGGTACGTGGACAGACGGACTGACCGAAAACAAAAGCAATGCATACGATCATTATTATCTCTCAAAACCATTCCTGAAATTATTGGAATCAGGAGAAATTCCCGTGGAAATTGTCAATGACAAAGTACCGAATATACTACGTCTTACCTTCCGTACTACGATGAATTCCAAACGTCCATGGGGAACATTCGGAAGCCCCGAACACGGAGCGGCGGCACGCCGGATAGCACAGGAAGGGATCGTATTATTACAAAACAAAAACAATATCTTACCTATTGATCTTTCGAAAACAAAGAAAATAGCCGTCATAGGGGAAAACGCGATCAAAGTCATGACCGTAGGAGGAGGTAGCTCTTCACTGAAAGCCAAATATGAAATCTCTCCCTTGGATGGTTTGAAAAAACGCGTCGGAGAACAAGCTGAAATCATTTACGCAAGAGGATATACCGGCGACATAATGGATAAACAAGATGGCCTAAGCACCGGACAAGATATCCGGGAAAACCGCTCGGCAAAAGAGTTAGCTGATGAAGCCATAAACACTGCCCGAAACGCGGACTTTGTCATTTTTGTCGGAGGATTAAATAAAAATCCAAACCAGGATTGCGAAGGGGATGACAGAAAACAATACGGACTGCCCTACGGACAGGATGAGCTAATCAAAGAATTAGCGAAAGCCAACAAGAACCTGGCGGTTGTACTGCTTTCCGGCAACGCGGTATCAATGCCCTGGACAGCAGAAGTACCTTCCATCCTGCAAGCTTGGTATATAGGAAGCGAGGCCGGAAATGCGATAGCGGATATTCTTACCGGCGATATCAATCCGTCGGGCAAACTGCCGTTCACTTTCGCACAAAAGCTGACGGACTACGGCTCTCACGCGATGGGTGAATATCCCGGAACGAAAGACGAAATCACATATCACGATGATATATTTGTCGGCTATCGTTATTTTGACAAAGAAAAAATAAAACCGTTGTTCCCGTTTGGCCACGGCCTGAGTTATACAACCTTCGCCTATGGTAAACCCACAGCCGATAAGAAAGTGATAGCCGATAACGAAACAATTACATTTTCGGTCACAGTTAAAAACGCAGGTTCCCGTGAAGGACAGGAAGTTATCCAGCTATATATCAGCGATAAAAAATCATCATTACCACGCCCGGCTAAAGAATTGAAGAAATTTCAAAAGATAAAATTAGCTCCGGGTGAGGAAAAAACGGTGACTTTGGCCATTGATAAAAGCGCGCTCAGTTTCTTCGATGATAAAAAACACGAATGGGTGGCAGAGCCTGGAAAATTCGAAGCACTGATCGGCTCATCATCCAACGATATCAGAGGCATAGTCCCCTTTGAATTTAAATAGTTTCCCTAAAATGATAATCATTTCTGGAGGCAAATAGGTTTAGTTATTTGTTTAGGCAGGAGGCTCCCTTATCAGGGTTGCCTCCTTTTTTATTTGAGATCTCCCACGACATTATCGGGTAATAAAAGATTGCAAAAACCAAAAGCATTTATACCTTTGCATAAGTATAAACTTTATAACATAAACAATATACCATGAAGCACCTGATAACTATTATTCTGGCGATTATTGCTTTTGTGCCTGTTCCGGCTCAAAATCATGAAATCCGCAGATTTCCACAGGATCCGACCCGAGAGAATCCTCAGGCTTACAAAGCTTTTGACGCTATAACACTATTAGACAGCATCTCGGTGAATGTTCAACCGACCGGTTCCGGTTCTTTTGCCGTTTACAAAGCCTTTAAAGTACTTTCGGAAAAAGGAGCAGTCGACAACCGGACAATTATCTATGATTACGATCCGTTGACAGCGTTTGCCGAATTCAAGTCGGCAACCATCTACCGGGCCGGTGGTGAAGTGGAAAACCTGGATATAACCAAAGCTTGTGATTATGCCGCGCCGGCACGGGCCATCTTCTGGGGAGCGCGCCAGATCATGTTAGAAACAGGACGATTACGACCGGGCGACATTGTCGAATACGAAATTTCTAAAAAAGGATTCACCTATGCATTATTGAACAGCCTTGACGATGATTCCCGCTTCATACCGCCGATGCGCGGACAATTCTACGATATTGTTCCGTTCTGGGTAGATGAGCCGACCGTGCGTAAGATCTACCAAGTTTCCGTTCCGATGGAAAAAGAACTTCAATTCCAGTTTTACCAGGGAGAATGTACCTCTTCGATGAGGTATGAAAACAATATAAAATCTTATACGTTTTTTGTTGAAAACGCAATGCCGTTCAAACGTGAACCGAATATGGTCGATTTGTTCGACGCTGCTCCTAAATTATTCATGTCCTCGACTCCCAAATGGGAAAACAAATCGTTGTGGTTCTACAATGTAAACGAAGAATACGGCAGTTTCAATCCGCTTCCCGAAGCGCAAAAGAAAGTCGACGAACTGATAAAAGGCAAGAAAACGGAGATGGAAAAGATAGCTGTTCTCACGCATTGGGTAGCTGACAATATACGATACTCCGGCATCTCTATGGGCAAAGGAGAAGGCTATACCCTACACAATACCCAAATGAATTACACAGACCGCTGCGGGGTATGTAAAGACATTGCGGGAATGCTCATTTCATTTCTCCGCATGGCCGGTTTCGAAGCCTATCCGGCCATGACAATGGCGGGAAGCCGTGTTGAATCAATCCCTGCAGACCATTTCAATCATTGCGTAGCGGTTGTTAAGCTATCCAACGGAACCTATATGCCGTTAGACCCAACATGGGTTCCGTTCTGCCGCGAGCTATGGAGCAGCGCCGAACAACAACAAAACTACCTGCCCGGCGTACCGGAAAGTTCCGACATTTTGCTTACACCGGTTTCTCCACCGGAAAATCATTACATACGGATCAACGCCAACAACACCTTAGACGAAAAAGGAGCGCTCCGCGGACAATTTACAATTACGGCCGAAGGCCAGTCTGACCGGAACATCCGCAATATATTTACGCAAGGTTGGCAAAGCGAATGGCAGGCCTCTATGGAACAACAGATTTTAGCCGTTTCTCCAAAAGCGAAACTGATTAGCGTAGACTATGGTAAAAATCCGAAAGACTATCAGTCAGCTCCCATAAAGATTACATTCCGGTATGAAATACCCGATTACGCAATCCCCGGAAAAAGCGAACTACTTTTCAAACCGATGGTCATGAACAATCTATACAGCGCCGTCCAGTCGCATCTTCGTATCAACACAGATCTCGAAAAACGCGAATATGATTTCAAGGACGCCTGCTCTCGTTTAATAGAACTAAATGAAACGATACAGTTGCCTAAAGGATACAAATTAGCAACTGATTCTAAAGAAAATACGAAGAAAAGTGATTCCGCCGATTTCGAAGGTTTTCTGAAACAAGAAGGAAACAGCATTAAGCTATATCAAAAATTAGCATTAAAGAAACGCGTCTACGAAGCCTCCGAATGGCCTGATTTCTGTGAAGCAATAAACGCTCACAAAAGTTTCGGAGAATACATTGTAATTAAGAAGTAAGCATTATGAAAAAAATATACATCACATCCATTATATTATTAGCCTGCATACTATCAATGCAGGCCGCACCGGAAGCAGAATACAGGACGTTGTCGAAAACATATACGCTAAACAATGACGGCAGTCAGGAGCTTCGTTCCAGCATGGAACTCACCTTGTTAACCCATACGGCCATGAACAAGACTTATGGCGAAAGTTTTATCGTCTACAATCCGAAATTTCAGGAATTGAAGATACATGCATCTTATACGAAACAGAGAAACGGAACCATCATTCAAACGCCGGAAAACGCTTTTGTGGAAGTTCTTCCGCGTCAGGCCGCCAAAGCTCCTGCATATAATCATTTGATAGAAAGGGTCGTCGTGCATACGGGATTAGAATTAGGAGCAACCATCTATCTTGACTACTCCATCATTTCCAAACCAGGATACCTTCCCGAATTAGATGTTTGTACAATGATCGGGCAAACTTCGCCGGTAAAAGATTATACGATCACAATCAATGTTCCGGAAAATAAACCTTTATTTTACGAATTATCCAACCTCAATCTTAAGCCTTCCATAAAATCTTCTGACGGAATAAAAGAAATGACATGGAAAATCCGTAATCTTCCCGCGACATCAAGGGCTCCGCAGGTTACAGCATTAAGCGGAGATGCTCCATTGTTGACCGTGTCAAGCCATACATCCAATAGCGAAGCTTTAAAGCTTTTAAATCAGCAATTAGCCTCTTCCGGCAACACATCAGTACAATCTCTATTAGAAACGATCAACAGAAGAAATAGAACCGATGCCGAAAAACTATACGCAATACTGAGCTATGTAGTCGACAACATCGGAACAAGCGGTTTATCTTTTGAAGAAACAGGCTTTCATATCCGTTCGGTCGACGATGTAATCCTTTCGGCCTACGGAACAGAAACCGAAAAAGTAAATTTATTAGCCGCTTTGTTGAATGAGGCAGGTATTAAAGCTGAAGTGGCAGCCGCCTTTTTCAATCATACGAATATAAATAGTTGTGGGTTAAGCGCCATTGATGAATTGTTTGTAATCGCGAATATCGACGACAAACAGTTCCTGCTTACGCCAAAACAAAAAGAAATGTCGAACGCCGGATGGTATGCCGGTTTTGCGAAATTCGCAAGTGTAAATAATCCGGGGAATGTCATCACAACCGAAACTCCTTCCGTTGAATTGGATTATACTTATGCCATAACTCTTGAAGCGCAAAAGGCGAAAGTGCAATCTGTAGCTAAGATAGGGGATGCGTTCATTCCTTATACTGCCAACTACATAAAACGATACACTACGGATGATAAAGAGGCTAAGGAAGAAAAAGGGAATGGATTTTCAGTCTTTACTTATTCTAAAATACAGCAAATAGAAAACACCAATCGTTATATCATCTTTTCGTTGCCGGATTCTCCTAACAGCATGTCTTACATGCCTTACAAAAATTATAACAGCAAACGAAATGAGAATCTGCTGTTGCCCTACAAGGCAAAAGAAAGTTACAAATACACCATACAACTACCGGAGTATATTGAGCTAAAAACGCCGGTATCTTCAAAAGTTATTGATAACAAAGCCGGTACAGTTTCCATTTCGATCCTACAAAACGGAAATAGAATAGAAGTAACTCGCACGCTGGAAATGAAACAGCAATTGATCACTCCTGCGGATTACAACGCATTCCGCTCTATCATGATCGAATGGGCAGAAAACAACCACTTATTATTCCTTGCGGATTACTCGAAAAAAGAGAAAGAATTATTCATCCCCGAAAATGCGTGGGGCATGCCGGAAGGCAACGATTATAATGACGAGAACAGTCCGTTCAATTACAAATACATGGCTGCTTCTCCGAACATTGCCGTTTTATGGCAGAAAAGCTTTGGGGAAGACCCAATGAAAAACCCGGATTCGCTGAAACGGTTTGATGTCCATGAATTTCTGAAAGAAGGGGAACGTTTCTACTCCTATTACACAGATGTATTGAAATTTGTCAATAAAGGAAAATCGCTGTCTGATATTTATAAGTTAGTGATTTTTGTCATTGATGATGAAGACCAGACGGCGTATGGCGGAGGCGCGGACGAAAAAATCGGCGCGGCCTGGTTTCGCCCGGCCAGAATGAGAAATTATCCTTACTGCACATTGGCACATGAAATGGTACACTCGTTCCAATATATGCTAAGCTGTGATAATGGCGGAGACGGTTATAACCGCAACGTCGGCCCAATGATCGAAATGTCGGCGCAATGGCTGCTATGGCAGGTCTATCCCGAATGGCAAACATACGAGAACTACCACCTGAACGATTTCATGAAAAAAACGCATTTTGCTTTCCTGCATCACACAAATATGTATCATTCTCCTTACGTACTGGAATACTGGTCTACAAAACAGGGGCCTGATATCATCGCAAGAATACACCGTGAAATCAAAGACGACGAAGATCCTGTAATGGCTTACAAACGTATCACCAACACAAGTCAGAAAACGTTTAATGATGAGATTTTCGATGCCGCCAACCGATTCATTACCTGGGATTTCGACAGAGTCCACGAAACTTCAAAACCATATAGAAATCAGCATATCAGCAAATTAACCACTATTAACGACGGATGGTATCAGATACCCGAAAGCCATTGCCCTCAAAATTACGGATATAACGGTATAAAACTAACAGTTCCGGCTGCAGGAACAAAGGTAAAACTTCAATTCAAAGGAATCGCCGGAGCGGAAGGTTATAAAACCATTGAAACGGAAAAAGCCGGCTGGCGTTACGGCTTTATGGCTTATAAGAAAAACGGCGAACGTGTGTATGGAAATATGGGTTCTACCCCGGAAGGAGAATTGTCATTCGCTGTTCCGGAAAACACGGAATACCTGTGGTTGGTAGTAAGTGGCGCCCCCACGGAACACTGGAAAAATAAAGAAGAACAATGGCCCTATCGGATCAAACTGACAGGCACTTCACCGGATCCGTCGGTTCTCTGAAAACTCTGTACAGTTATAACACTAATTCATTAAATAACTTCTCACAAGTCGTGTCCAGATCGGTTGACAAACCGGGATGCGGCCGGGAAGTTTGTATGGATGAACTACGT
>JAVBNB010000028.1:0-97898 GCA_031551825.1 Tannerella sp.
CCGCTTAGCTTCAGGTGATTAAAATCCCAGATCACTGCCTTGCCCGGTTCTCCCTGTTCTATATAGGCCGCTTCCAGTTTGATTACCTGATCGCCTGTCCGGGGTAGATGGTGGGTGGAATGAAGACTTTTGGATCCGATCCCTTTGCCGGACAGACTTTTAGTTGAAACGGTTTCTGATTGTGGAGTTTTTAGCTTGGATAACAAGTTCCAATAAACAGGGACTGTATTTTCTTGCGCATTTAAGCCGGAATGAGAATAGAAGACAAAGATAATAAAATAGGTTATAAGTAATCTTGCTTTCATGTTATATGTTTATAGTATTTTATATAAGGCATATTTACTATTAAAATAAAGTTTTTTAACTAATATCTATACTTAAGGTTTGATAAAAATTATTCTAAATCTAAAACTCTATATTGTTTGATTTTATGTTTTTTTTATTTATGTATAATTATATGTGGCATTTGTTGTTATATGTATTATTATTAGTGATTTATAAAAATTAACATGTTTATTTAGTATTCATTTAAATGTTATCTGCAAATATACATACATATTTTAAACTTGCAACTAATTTGATAATTTTTTTTTGTTTTTATAAAAAATAGAATTGAATTAATAATATAAGTGTGTTTAAGCATAAGATATGAAAGGTTGATTTAAATACTCTATTTATATGATATTGATTGTCTAATCGATGGGTCATAATGTTTTTTTGTAACGTTTTGGTGTTTTTTTGATGACTTTAGTTTTAATGGAGTTGTTCCGGCGAATTTGCAAAGAATATAGCTGTGTTTCGGAAGTGCAATATAAAAATGATTTTTCATTTTGCACTTCTCTCAACTTGCATTATATTTGTAGCGGTTTTAACTACCCGGGTCATATTTGCCGGTAATTACCGTTAAACGTGGATATTTATGGATGAAGAAGAAAAAGAAGTAAATCGTAAGACGTGGTGGATAATGGGTGTTATTCTGCTCATTTTGATAATAGGCGCCGGAGGTTATTATATCTGGCACCAGCGGCAGCAGATGTCTGAGATGACAGAAATGTTTTCTCTTGAAAAGGAGAGCCTGTCAGATGAATTTGAGGAACTCTCGATTCAGTATGAGGGATATAAGTTTAGCATAGGTAATGACTCTTTGATTTCTCTGCTTACAACGGAACAGGCGAAAGTGCAGCGTCTTCAGGAGGAGTTGCGTACGGTAAAATCTACCAATGTAAGGCGTATCAATGAATTGAAAAAAGAGTTGGAAACACTTCGCAAGATTATGCGAAATTATGTCATACAGATTGATTCGCTTAATGCCGAGAATGAAAAGCTGAAAAATGAAAATATTCAGGTAACGCAAAGATATCAGCAGGCGTCGTCGCAGGCTGCCCGCTTGTCAAAAGAGAAAGATCAGCTCTCGGAACGTGTACAGATGGCTTCCCGGCTCGACGCGGTGAATATTCAGGTTGTTCCTATTACCTCCAAAGGGAAGGCTTCAAAAAAAATAGACAAAGCTACTCAGCTGATGTTAACATTCATTGTTTCGAAAAATATAACGGCTCCTGTTGGAGAACAGACGGTTTATGTTCGTCTGATGAAACCGGACGATGATATTCTGACCAAGCCGAATTCGGGATACTTTAAATTTGAAAATAAAGACCTTATGTATTCCATGAAGAGGTCGATCGAATATGACGGCGAAGAACAGAGTGTTGTAATGTATTGGAACATAGAAGAGTATCTATCTCCCGGTAGTTATCGTGCCGATATCTTCGCGGAAGGAAATCTGATTGGCCGTAAATCATTTGTATTGGAAAAATAAGAAAAAAAGACTTTTTCGCTCATCATGCAATGATTTATAGAACTATTTTTTTATATTTGCGTGTTTTGTGAATTCTACTAATATTTTAAACTATAATACTATGCAAAGCAGACGTGATTTTATTAAGCGGGCATCCATGTTGGTTGCCGGAGGAGTAGTTGTTCCGAATTTATTATCTTCTCATAGCATGTTGCCTCCCGGCGGTGGAAGCGCCTCGAAATCTTCAAAATATCTTGGACTTCAGCTTTATTCTCTTCGTGATAAGGTGAAAGACGAAGGGATAAAAAAAGTGCTGAAGGCGGTTGCGAAAATGGGCTACACCAGCCTTGAAACAGCCGGATATAGCGATGGGAAATTTTACGGGATGGCTCCGGCGAAACTAAAGAAAATGGCTGATAGTTTGGGCATGAAGCTGACCAGTTCACATCTTGGTCGTAATATAAGCGGAGATCGGGATGCGGATATGGCCTGGTGGAATAAGGCTGTGGAAGCCCACAACGCGGCAGGTATGAAATATATGGTGATGCCTTCGTCTCCATTAAGTGGAGAAGGTGCAACGCTTGATAATGTCAAACGTTACAGTGATTATTTTAATGAAATAGGATTGATAACAGCTGGGGCGAGTATGCTATTCGGTTATCATAACCATGCTTTTGAATTTGAAAATAAAATAGATGGTGTGCCGGTTTATGACCTTATGCTTGAAAATACAAGTCCGGATCATGTGATGTTCCAGCTTGACGTGTATTGGATAAAGAGAGGCGGATATGATCCGGTGGAGTATATGAAAAAATATCCGAAACGTATTAAAGTATTACATATAAAAGATGAGACGGCTATCGGAGCGCAAAATACGGTAGATTACAAAGCCGTTTTTGATCAGGCTTATATAAACGGAGTGAAGGACTGGTATGTGGAAGTGGAGCGTTATGATACAACTCCGGAAGAAGATGTGAAGAAAAGCGCGGATTTTTTACTTTCGGCTGATTTTGTGAAATAAAGATCGTACATTAAATATTTTAGAGAGAGGCTGTTCTGATTCTTCAGAGCAGCCTCTCTCTGTATATGTATATCTGATCCGAGCTACATAACATTTGCGCAAATTGAAGATATTCATACGCAAAAACAAGTTGTATTTTTTGTATACAACGATATATTTGCATAAAAAGTAAAATATTAATACCTGATAACATACGTATAATTATAATGGAAAAAATCAAACAAGATATTTTATTAACTTATACCTAATGTGAAAAAGATAATGTAAAAATTTAAAGATGAGTATGTATGAAAAAAAAACAGTTTTTTTATGATCAGTCAAAAGGGGGATATAGGAGGATTATAACTCTGGTTATCTCATTTTTATTGGTTTGTTTGCCATCTATGTATGCGGAAACCAATGAAACAAACAATGTCAATCAGGAAAAATCGGTGACGGGAACCGTAACGGATGATTCCGGGGAGGCGCTTATCGGAGCCAGTATTTCATTGAAGGGGACTTCAAGGGGTATTATAACGGATATGGATGGACGATTTTCTATTCAGGTTCCGGATGGAAACGCCATATTGATTGTATCCTATATCGGGTATAAAAGCAAAGAAATTACGGTCGGAAATAACATGGATTTGTCTGTGGTATTAGAGGAAGATATGGGACAATTGGAAGAAGTCGTGGTGATCGGATATGGTGTCCAGAAAAAGAAACTGATAACCGGTTCGACGGTGCAGGTGAAGGGGGATGATGTTCAAAAACTGAATACAGTCAGCGTATTAGGAGCATTACAAAGCCAGACTCCGGGTGTGAATATCACGCAGTCTTCGGGTATGCCGGGTGAGGGCTTTAAAGTAACTATACGTGGCTTGGGTACTGTCGGCGACTCCTCTCCGTTATATATTATCGACGGATCTCCGGGAGGTGATATCAATTCGTTGAATCCGGCTGATATTGAGTCGATTGATGTGCTGAAAGATGCCGCATCAGCTGCTATTTACGGTTCAAGGGCTGCTAACGGGGTTATATTGGTTACGACGAAACAGGGTAGGGCCGGAAAGATGCAGGTGTCATTAGATGCTTATTACGGGATACAGAATGTATATCGTATGCCTCAGACGCTGAATGCACAGGAGTATGCCACCATTGTGAATGAAGCCCGTTTGATGGACGGACTTTTGCCTTATGATTTTGCCGCGGAAGTGCCGGATTGGGATAAGATTAAAAACGGATCCTGGAAGGGTACTAACTGGCTTGATTTGTCCCGGAATGAGAACGCGCCAACACAGAATTATGCCTTGAATATGACCGGAGGAAGTGAAAGTGCAGTTTATTCGCTCGGATTTGCGTATACTTCTCAGGAAGGGGTTCTCGGAAAGCCGGCTCAACCGGATTACGAACGTTATACGGCGCGTATAAATTCGGAATATATTTTGCTGAAAAACGGAAACATGGATATTATTAAATTCGGAGAGAACCTGGTTTATTCTTATGTTGAAAACAGTGGGATCGCTATCGGAGATATGTGGTATAACGATGTCCGTAATATGATAAAGACAACGCCATTTTTACCTAACTTAGATGAAGAAGGGGATTATCATTATGCCATTCCCTGGGATATACGTGCCGGAAATCCGATTGCACGGATGGAGACACGGTCGCAAAGCCTTACTAAAAATCACCGCTTAAAGGCAAATCTTTTTGTGACGATTCAACCGGTAAAGGATTTGATTTTTAAAAGTAATTTCGGTTATACGCTTAACGGAGGAGCTTATCGCAGTTTTACACCTATATTTTCGTTGTCATCGACGGAATTTAATACGTTGGAATCCGTTTCACAAAGTATGTGGCTTGGGACGGGGCTGACATGGGAAAATACATTGACATATAATTTTAGTATCAACCAAAAACATAATGTGAGCGCGATGATTGGCCAATCAATAGAAAAGACCGGAATGGGGGAAGGCGTGAATGCCGCCAACGGCAATCCGATCTTTCACGACTTTAAGCATGCTTATGTCGGTAATGCGCCTCTGACGGAGATTAATTCCGCGACATCTATGGGAGGGGCTCCGTGGGATAAAACCGCATTAGCCTCTTTCTTCGGACGTATTAATTATGATTATGAAAATAAATATATGGCAACGGTTGTACTGCGTGCCGACGGTTCTTCCAATTTCGCGAGAGGTAACCGTTGGGGATATTTTCCTTCGGTTTCCGCAGGATGGATTCTGACGTCGGAGTCTTTTATGGAATCCGTGTTGCCGGTCATGGACTTTCTGAAAATAAGGGCTAACTGGGGACAGAATGGTAATCAGGCGATAGCCGCGTTTCAATATTTGTCACCGATCGCCAATGATTCCCAGTATACTTTCGGAAATGATAAGACGGTTCCTTCTATCGGTTCTTATCCGAAAATCTTACCGAATAAAGATGTGAGTTGGGAAACTTCCGAACAGACAGATCTTGGAATTGACGCCCGTTTTCTCAGGAGCCGGTTGGGGTTTGTCTTTGATTATTACATCAAGAAGACAAAAGACTGGCTTGTAGTAGCTCCACAGCTCGCTTCTTTCGGAACCGGAGCGCCTTATATTAATGGCGGAGATGTTGAAAACAAGGGAGTGGAGTTCGCTTTTAACTGGAATGATCGGGTTCGTGAATTCCATTACGGAGCGAATCTTAATTTCACCTATAATAAAAATGAAGTGACCCGGTTAGCAAACGCGGAAGGTATTATTCATGGTGATGTGGACGTGTTGTTTCAGGGTTCCACGGAAAGTTACCGTGCCGAAGTAGGCTATCCTATCGGTTTCTTTTATGGTTATCAGTCTGCCGGTATCTTCCAAACTCAAAAAGAGGTCGACGAGTATAAAGGCGCCAAATTGCCCGGCACGCGTGAAGGCGATGTGATATGGGTAGACCGGAATAATGACGGAGAGATTACGACTGAAGACAGGGGTATGATCGGAGATCCTCACCCGGACTGGTTGATGGGATTAAACCTGAATGCTTCATACAAAGGATTTGACCTTAGTGTAACAATGAATGGCGTTTTCGGAAACCAGATTATGCGTTCGTATCGTTCATGGAGCGATTCTCCGAAAGATAATTATACGGCGGATATTTTTGACCGCTGGCATGGCGAAGGGACTTCCAACCGTTTCCCGAGGCTAACGACCAATGTCCACACCAACCGCCAGTATGTATCTGATCTATATATGGAAGACGGAGATTATTTCCGTATGCAGAATATTACGTTGGGATACGATTTCAAGAAACTTTTCCCACGGATGATCTTGCAACAGGCCCGAATTTATGTGACGGCTCAGAATTTGTTTACTATAACGAGTTATACGGGAATGGATCCGGAAATCGGTTATGGACATGATAAAAGTTGGGTGTCAGGTATAGATTGCGGTTTTTATCCGAGTCCCCGTACTTATATACTTGGCGTTAATTTGAAATTCTAAAAAACAGACGAATATGAAAAAGATTATAGCAATATTTTTATTTGTGGCAATGTTCTTTACCGGATGTGAGGACTTTTTAGATACGGAGAACCTGAAGGAGAAGGATACTTCGAACTATCCGGAGAACCAGGCCGAGATCATGAATCTGTTGACGGGCGTTTACGCGGCGACGCGTGCTATGGAAATGGATGAAAATGGCGGTTGCGCGTTTATTGTGGCGGAAATACTATCTGATGACCGCTTTGGAGGCGGGGGGCCGGACGATAAAGACTGGGCGAATCTTGAAAAATTTATCTGCTCGAATCCGAATATGTTCCGTAGTACCTGGTCGAATGCTTACCAGAGTATCTTTCGCGCGAACATGCTACTGAATTCATTGGATATGATTGAGTGGAGCGATACGGCGACACGTTCTTATGTGGAAGGCCAGGTCTATTTTCTCCGGGCTTATTCTTATTTTTATTTAGCCCGCCTCTTTGGTACCGCTCCTTTGACGTTGAGTCCGGATCCGGTCAATCTGCCCAGAGCGTCGGCTGAAGAATTGTTTGCCCAGATTGGGGACGATTTGAAGACGGCGATCGATAAAATGCCGAATACTCCAAAGGTTGCCGAACGGGGACGCGCCAGTAAGTGGGCGGCGCAAGCGTTGATGGCCCGTGCTTATCTGTTTTATACGGGATATTATAAAAAAGATAATATGCCGTTGCCGGAAGGTGGATCCATATCCCGGACAGAGGTAACCGCTTATTTAGATGATTGTATTTCTAACAGTGGGTACAGTCTCTATCCTGATTTCCGTAATTTATGGCCCTATAGTAATGCGTTATCAAAAAGAGACGGTTATCCCTTCTCCGTAAATAATGACCTGCAATGGGCTGGCGAGAGTGGTGGAAATTATGAAACGGTTTTTGCATTTCAGTCAGCGGCAAAAGTGACATGGGATAATGTAGGTGATTGTAACCGCATCAACCTGTATTTTTCGCCTCGTGAACAGGATGAAGCCGGTATCTTCCCTTATGGAAAAGGATGGGGATTCGGGCCGGTGAATCCGGAGTTATGGGATGCGTGGCCTCAGAGTGATCTTCGGAAAAAAGGATCTATTATTGATGTGGAAGATAAAGAGGAAGAGATGCCGGATTATATGTGGGCGGCCGATCATCAGCAACATGAATCCGGCTATTGGCAGAAAAAATATATTGCCGTTAATGTAAAAAGAAACGGAGGTTATACGAATTACAGCAAAGAACTGTATGGTGATTTGGTAAATGATGATTATCAGATAAATAACACACAGGATCTGGTTATATTCCGTTTTGCTGACGTCTTATTAATGGCCGCTGAGTTAAAACAGGATGCTGAGCCTCTGAACAAGGTAAGAGCGCGTGCGGGCTTAGATCCTGTATCTTATTCAGAAAATGCGTTACGTAATGAACGTCGTTGGGAGTTTGCTTTTGAAGGCGCGCGCTATTACGATTTGCTTCGTTGGGGTATTGCCGGTGAAGCATTAGATCGCCAGAATGGAGTGGAAATTAAGAATGACGGAGCAACCGGTAGGATGGAAATCGGTAATCAGACAGCTCGTATAGCGGAAACAGGAGGTTTTATGCCTATTCCTGAAGCTGAGATTGAACTATCGGCAGGATTACTGGAACAAACTCCGGGATGGTAAACTAATATTTATTCGTTCGAAGTTCGAAGTTTAGAACTTGAAACTCAAAACTTGAAACTTGAAACTCAAAACTACGTGAGTTCTATATTACCTTAATGTTATAAATAAATTTTGTGAATATGAAAAAGATAATGATGTTTTTTCTTTCTGTATTGGTTTTCAGCGCTTGCGAACCGATAGTGGGGGATAAAAGTATAGGAGGGGTGCTGTCTGAAAATCAGTTGGATATAGTCGTACAATCCACATCGGAAGGCAGTAATGAGATATTGCTAGAGAACAATACGAAGGGAGTTGGTTCTTATTGGGATTATATCATTGATAAATCAACCAAGCAACGTGAAGTAATCAAATTACCTTTTATGGGTGAAATGACGATTTCTTTTACGGGGCTGTGTGACGGAGGAACCGTTACGACTACACGAACGGTTCGTGTGACTAAAATAGACAAACCGGTCGCTGAAGAATGGGGTGTTATTGCAGGAACGAGTTTGGACGGAAAAGTCTGGGTATGGGATGCGGATGACGACGCTACTGTTGTCTATGGTACAGCAGGCTATGGCAATGATTACGCACCTGGTTGGAGTACGTTTAAATTAGGCGCTCAGGTCATCGAAGGAAAGGTGGTCAGCCCCAATGAGGAAATGTTGTTTAATCTGAACGGTGGCGCCAATTTTGTGAAGCGTACTTCCAATGGAACAGTGCTGGAGAGCGGAACTTTTAAATTCGATATGACGAAACAAAAAGTGCGTGATGACGGAAAAGTATGGAGTATCGGCCGGATGGAATTTTCCGGAGCTACGATCCTCTGTGGTAGTAGTTGCTGGAATAATACACCTGTATATGCGTTTGATATCATCTCTCTTACGGAAGATAAGATGGTACTAGCATGGGCTGGTGATGGTCTTGAATTTCAGGTATGGAACGAAGCGACTTTCTGGTGTTTTAAAAAGAAATAGCTATATTCGTCTGTTGATTTGAGAATTGTGTGAATAATCGGAATGGTATTGCAGGATTGTCTGTAAGTTAAAAACATAGAGGCAATCCTGCTTTTTTTTAATTATATGAATAAATTATGATATTAGGTATAGATTTAGGAGGTACAAATATACGTATAGGAAGAGTTGCCGGGGGAGTGATTGTCGACAAGATTTCGAAGCCAAGTCCGTCCGGATTATCCTTGGAAGAATCATTGGAATATCTGAAATACGCTATCCGCAGCCTGTTAACAGATGATGTTACAGGTATAGGTATCGGGGTTCCTTCCGTATTGGATATTTCCAAAGGGATTGTCTATAATGTTGCAAATATCCCGTCGTGGGAGGAAGTTCCCCTGGGGGATATTTTGCAAGAGGAATTTCAATTGCCTGTATACATAAACAATGATTCCAACTGTTTTGCATTGGGAGAGAAAGAATATGGATTGGGCCGGGGCTATAAAGATTTGATAGGCGTTACGCTGGGTACCGGGGTCGGCGCCGGAGTCGTTATTAATCATAATCTTTATGGAGGACGTAATACCGGCGCCGGAGAGATCGGTTGTCTGCCTTATTTGGATGCGACTCTGGAAGATTACTGCGGTAGTAATTTTTTTATTTCACATTATCATACGACCGGAAAAGATTTAGCGGCTGAGGCGAGCGAAGGAAATGCTTCCGCATTGAAAATCTGGGATGAATTCGGGATGCACATGGGAAAACTGATGCAGGCTATTTTGTATGTATATGATCCGCAACTTATTATTTTGGGAGGGGGTATAGTAGGCGCTTATCGCTTTTTTGAAAAGAATATGAAAGAGATCATGCGACAATTTCTTTATCCGGAAACCGTCAGGAATATAGAAATAAAGGTGTCGGAAAATACCGATATCAGCATGCTGGGAGCTGCCGCATTGGTTTCCAGACAAATATCAACTTATTAAAATTAAACTTATGAAGAATACGAAATATCTGGCGCTGATAACACTTGTATTGTTAATGACAGCATGTGCGGATACCGAAACAAAAGATGCCGGATTGGTTGTGCTGTCCGGTAATTGGAAAATACAATCATCCGCGAAGGCCGGAACAGATGGGAAGGTAATTTCCGGAACGGGTCTTTCTGTTAAAGAATGGTATGATGCGAAAGTGCCGTCTACGGTTATGGGAGTGTTGACGGAAAACGGATTATATCAGGATTTGTTTGTTGGAACAAATTATAAGGATGCGGACCGGACACCGTTTGATACTTCGTGGTGGTATCGCACTACGTTCAGTTTGTCCGGTTCGAAAAATAAACATGTGAGTCTTCTTTTTGATGGAATATCATACCGGGCGAACATTTGGTTGAACGGGAAGCTGATCGCGTCGAAAGATGAAGCGTATGGAACATTTCGTCGTTTTTCGTTTGACATTACGGATCTTGTAAAAGAAGAAAATGCATTGGCTGTAGAAGTGTTTCGTGCGCAGACCGGTGAACCGAATATGGGGTTTGTTGACTGGAATCCCCGACCATTGGATGAAAATATGGGTATATTCAGGGAGGTTTTTGTAAAAATAACGGGTGATGTTGATCTTAAAAATACAAGGGTTCGTTCCGACCTAAACACTAAATCTCTGCAAGAAGCGTCATTAACAATCGAAACAGAAGTCTCAAATCTTTCGAATAAAGCTGTAAAAGGGGAGCTAAAAGGAGAAATGGAAAATGTCAGTTTTTCAATACCCGTAAGCTTGGAACCGAACGAAAAGAAAATCGTATCCGTTAGTCCCGATGATGTAAAGGAATTAAGGTTGAAAAATCCGCGTATCTGGTGGAGTTGGGATCTGGGTACTCCTGAGTTATATAACCTGAACCTGAAATTTGTTGCCGGAAGTCAGATTTCATCGACGGATGAGGTTACATTCGGAATCCGGAAAATTGAAACTTATTTTACGGAAGGCGGTTATCGGGGATATATGCTTAATGGGAAAAAAGTGCTGATAAAGGGCGCCGGCTGGACGGATGAAATCTTCCTGAGGGATACTCCTAAGAGTAATGAGATGCAGGTGAGGTATGTGAAAGATATGAACCTGAATACGATACGTTTCGAAAATATATGGGGAACGAGCCAACATATTTACGACATGTGCGACAAATATGGACTCCTGGCTCTTGTCGGATGGAGTTGTCAGTGGGAATGGGAAGGATATTTAGGTACCCCGGATGATGAGTTCGGATGTATACGTACCGGAGAAGATATGAATCTCCTTACACAATTTTAATGATCAGGTAGTATGGCTACGTAATCATCCGAGTATTATCGCATGGTATGGCGGAAGCGACAAGCTGCTAAGGCCGGAACTGGAAAAAAGATATAGGACGCTTCTTCCTGAAATAGATGATCGCCCCTATATCGGATCTGCTGCTGCGCAAGTTAGTGAAGTGACGGGACCTACGGGAATGAAAATGAACGGGCCTTATGAATATGTGGGACCTAATTACTGGTTCATTGATAAAAAATTAGGAGGCGCCTATGGGTTTAATACGGAAACTGGTCCCGGAGCCCAGCTACCTGTTTATGAATCTATCATTAAAATGATACCGGAAGACCGGTTGTGGCCGTTGAATGATACATGGGATTTTCATTGTACCACATCTACGACTGCTTTGAATAATATGAATGTGATGACGGAAGTGGTTAATGCAAAATATGGGATTGCTACGGATTTACAGGATTATCTTCGTAAAGCTCACTTAGTGAGTTATGAATCAACGAAAAGTATGTTTGAAGCGTTTCGTATCAATAAGCCGGAGACTACAGGGCTTATACACTGGATGTTAAATTCGGCTTGGCCATCTTTATACTGGCAGCTATATGATTATTACGGAATACCGACACCTGACTATTATGGTGTGAAAAGGGCAAATGCTCCCTGTCAGTTGATTTACAATTATGGAGATAATGGTATTTATGCTGTAAATGAGACTCTTTCGGATGCGAATAATCTGAAAGCGGAGATAAAGACTTATTCTCTGAGTTCGAAATTGCTATCTGATAAAACGATGGATATTTCAATTGCTTCGGATACATCATCGAAAATAGTAGAGTTGGACAATAAGGAAAAAAATACATTTATTTTTCTTCGACTGCTTGATAACAACGGGAAACAAATCGTGGAAAATTTCTACGTGTTGTCTTCAAAACAGGATACTTATGATTGGGAGAAGTCGAACTGGGTTGGCACCCCGATGAGCGGATATGCGGACTTTAAGGATCTGGCAACAATTCCGGAAGCGGAGATAGGTATTAATGTTGTCGAAACTTCCGAAGGTGGCAAAAAGTTAATCAATATAGAGGTTGAAAATAAATCACAGGTAATTGCTTTTTTTGTAAATTTCAAAGTGAAAAATAAAAAGAGAGAACTTCTGTATCCTGTTTTCTGGAATGATAATTACATACCTCTGTTGCCCGGAAGTTCCCGGACGATGAGGTGTGAAATGGAAAGCGATGTTGATACGGACGGACTTTCGGTTGTGATGAAAGGCTGGAATGTGAAGGAACAGGAAATACCGACAAAGTAAGGAGTCCGGAATAACCTGTAATTTTAGGTAGCTTATTGACTGATCCAAAAAAACATCCTGTTTTTTGGATCAGTCAATTGTATTATTACTATTTTTGCCGGGTTAATTATAAAAGATGTATATTATGCGATTTCGATCATTATGGATGATGAAATTTAACAAGAGATGATGATGATGGAAAAGTGGTTGATCTATCAAAAGGAGCGGTTTCCGCTTATGCAATACATTCCCATGATGGCGATGTTCGGGTTCTGTGCGGTAAGTTATTCCATGCACCTGAACAACCCTCATGCGAAGATTTCCGATGCGAGTGTTCTTCAGTATATCGCAGCGATGGTAACTACTCTTTTTTGGTTTATGCTTTTGCGCATTGCCGACGAACATAAAGATTTTGAGGAAGACCGTCAATACCGTCCATACCGTCCTGTTCAGCGTGGTTTAGTTACGCTTAGAAGCCTCCGCACCATCGGCTTCACATTAATTGCGGTTCAAATTATCTTTAGTCTTTGTATTGATTGGCGTTTGTTGGGTATGTTGGCTTTGGTTTATTGTTGGCTCGCGCTGATGACATGGGAGTTCGGCGTTCCGAAATGGTTGAAAAAGCATCCGACCTGGTATCTGGCAAGTCACATGGTCATCATGCCATTTATTGATTTGTATGCTACTTCTATTGAATGGATTCCTCGCGGCGGAACATTTAGTTTTGGCATATTGGTGTATATGATTTCGAGCTTTTGCGATGGAACGGTTGTTGAGGTCGGACGTAAGCTTCGCGCAAAAGAAAATGAAGAATATGGCGTGGATACTTACACGCATATTTGGGGTCCTAAACGCGCGATGACTGTGTGGATGATTTGTATGACTATTTCGGGAGTAACTACCATTTTGGCAGGATTTCAGGTGCGGGTTGGTATGGAGATTATTGCAATTCTCTTGCCATTGTATATTTATGCCGCCTTTGTTGCATACAGATTTTCCCAAAAACCTACGCCGCAAAACGCGAAGGTATTTACAACCTTCCCGGGCATTTGGATGTTTTTAATGTATTTGTTGCTTGGCGTTTTACCTTTTTTCAAATGATATGATTTATACAAATGAACAGACTGAACAGACTAAAATTGGTGGCAAGGCTGCGGCTTTGGCAAAACTTTCGCACGTGGTCGACAACATTCCGGCCTGGTTTGCCGTTGGTATTGACGGCTCAAGTGAAGAAGACATTACATTAGCGCTGAACAGATTCGATGAGGATACACTCTTTGCTGTTCGCTCGTCTGCAACTGACGAGGATGGTTCGGTTCATTCTTTCGCCGGGCAGTTTGAAACGTATCTCAATATACCTAAAGCTCAGGTTGTTAAAAATATTAAAAAAGTACAGCAATCAGCGAATAATGAACGCGTCGTAGCGTATATGCGTGAGCGTGGTATTGAGCATGTATCTACTCCCGCTGTTTTGGTTCAGCGAATGGTTAAGGCTGATTGTGCGGGTGTGGCGTTTGGCGCAAATCCGGTGACGGGCAATACAAAAGAATGTATGATAAGCGCGGTTCGCGGTTTGGGCGATAAATTAGTTGACGGCACGGTGGATGCTGATACATATATAGTTAGTGGAGGCTGTGTCGAGGGAAACGGCGTTCTGTCGCATGAACAATGCAAAGAAATCGCCGAACTCTGTCGGAAGGTAAGCCGGTTCTTCGGTCGTTATCAGGACATTGAGTGGGCTTATGAAAACGGTGAATTATTTCTCCTCCAATCTCGTCCGATAACTTCGCTCCGTAAATTTACCTTAAAAACAGGCTATATCAATATTTGGGACAACAGCAATATTGCCGAAAGTTACAACGGAGTTACCACTCCGCTGACATTTTCGTTTATCCGTCTTGCTTACGAACATGTTTACCGTGAGATGTGCCGGATTTTAGGCGTAAGCGAAAAGAAAATTGCCGAAAACGATTATATTTTCACACACATGTTGGGACTTTGCGACGGACAAGTCTATTATAACTTGCTATCATGGTATAAATTGGTTGCTATTTTACCGGGATATAAATCTAATGCGAAATTTATGGAACAGATGATGGGGATAAAAGAGGAATTGCCTCAGGCGGTGCGTGAACTATTACCTCCTCCGTCGGATTCATCCATTTTTACGGCTATCCGTCGGCTCTGGACGTATTATCGCAAAAACGAACATAACGTAAATAAGTTCTTTGTTTTACTAAACAATACAATAAAGTATAAGGATTTAAGCGATTTAAGCTTGTTTGAATTAGCGGCATATTATCGTGAATTAGAAAATAGACTGCTTAAAAATTGGGATTCGCCTGTCGTAAACGATTTTTTTGCGATGATTTTCTATGGACTTCTTAAAAATACGGCTAAAAAATGGTGCGGTTTAGAAGATGAAAATAAGTTTAATGGTCTGTTGCGCAATACAGGGGATATTATAAGCGCTGAACCTGCGCGACGTGTGCGTAAGCTTGCAGAAATGATTCGCGACAATACCGATGTGGTTAATAGTTTACTGACCGAAGATGTGTTTGCTATACAACGAAAAATGCCGGTTGAGATGAAAGCCGAAGTGGATGGATACATTGAGAAATTTGGCGACAGGTGCATAAACGAGTTGAAGTTGGAAAGCGAAACGTTATGCGATAATCCACTGTCGCTTTATCGTGCGATTGGCAATTATGCCGTTAAGTTGAACGCCGGTAAAGTTCAAGACTTTAAAGATACATTCGACGAATATGAGATTATCAACAAAGCCGGTTTCAGGAAGATGCCGTTTCAGTGGATTTTGAAAAATGCACGCAAGACGATTCGTAATCGTGAAAACCTGCGTTTTGAGCGTACCCGCGTATTTGGCGCGGTGCGCAATATTTTCAGGGAAATGGGTCTGCATCTGGCAAGTTTTGGGGCTATAACCGAACGTGACGACGTCTTTTATTTAGAATATAATGAGGTTCTGGCGTATGTTGAGGGAACAGCTACAACCTTGGATTTGCGTGGGCTGATAGATGTGCGCAAGCGGGAATATGCGAAATTTAAACGGTTAGAACATGACCGGTTTGATACGTATGACTGTGTTTCCATCAGCGAACGCCATGTGCGCCAAACTGAAAATATGGGCATTGAAGGAGATAAATTGTATGGATTGGGGTGTTGTCCGGGGATTGTTCGCGGACATGCGCGGGTTATTACTGATCCAAAGGACGCCGTTATTCTTCCGGGTGAAATATTGGTTGCGCAACGAACAGACCCGGGCTGGATTATGCTGTTTCCTGTTGCTGCGGGGGTTTTGGTCGAATATGGCAGTTTACTTTCACATGCTGCAATTGTTGTACGCGAAATGGGTATTCCTGCCGTTGTGTCGGTAAAGAATTTGTTCATGCATGTCAAAACAGGTGATTTGCTGGAATTGGACGGTGAAAAAGGAGAGGTGAGGATTATTGTTTAACTTTCAGGTTCCAAACAAAATAATTGAACTTTGAACTTGAAACTTTGAACTTAAATTATATGAAGAGTGAGATTGAAAAGCGTGCAAAATTTGATTTGATCCGTTATTCTCAGGTTTGGGAAGATGCGGACTTGCTTGTGGAAGCATTGGATCTGCATGCGGATGACATCGTACTGTCTATTGCGTCGGCCGGCGACAATGCATTTGCTTTACTTGCACAGAATCCGGGCAGAGTATATGCGGTCGACCTTAGCTTTGCACAAATCGCATGTTGCGAATTACGCAAAGCAATGTACAGCATGCTTACGCATAAGGAACATCTGATTTTCGGAGGCGTGGTACAGGGCGATATGGATAGAGTCTCAGTCTTCAGGAAACTGACTTTGCCGCCTGATGTCTGCGATTACTGGGAGAACCATATTGCACACATCGAAAACGGGTTTATGACTCAAGGCAAATTTGAGCGTTATTTCAGGTTGTTTCGCAAAAAAGTCTTGCCGTTGGTACATACGCAGCGAAAGATTGAAGCTTTGATCGCTCCTAAAAGTGCTGACGAACGGTATGCTTTTTATGATGAGGAGTGGAACAATCGCCGCTGGAAGATGATCTTCAAGGTATTCTTTTCTCGTTTTGTCATGGGGCGTTTGGGGCGTGATAAAGAGTTTTTTAAATATGTGGAAGGTAGTGTCGCAGACCGGATTTTAACCCGTACAAAGCAAGCGCTCACCGAATTAGACACAAGCCGAAATCCCTATTTGCACTTTATTTTGTATGGTACATACAACTCCGTATTGCCTTATGCACTGCGTGAAGAGAATTACAATAAAATAAGAAACAATCTTGATAAAATAGAATTCCGGCAAGCATCGATAGAGGGGTTTGTCGCTGAATTTAACGGAGAGTTTAATGTATTCAACCTGAGCGATATTTTCGAATATATGACGCAGGAAGGCATGGATGCGCTATACGAATCTATGCTGCAAAAATCCGCTGCCGGTGCAAGGTTTGCCTATTGGAATATGCTTGCGCCACGCCAGTGCAACGACGTTTTGTGTGAAAAATACGGTGTGGAAACAAACGAAGAACAAAACAATAGCTTTTTGTTAAAAGACAAAGCGTTCTTCTATAGTAAATTTTATTTAGAAAAAGTGAGATGATGACAGATTTGTTCGCGGCGATAGGCGTCTTAATCGTATTGGGTAGCGTGATGATAATTACCAAGTTATGTTCAAAAAAACTAACTCCGGAAATTTCACGCAAAATAATCCACATCACGATGGGTTGCGTCGCGTTGTCTTTTCCTTCTATTTTTACGTACAAGCAATCGGTTGTATGCTTAGGGGCTATCGCTATTGCCGCGCTTCTGTTTTTGCGCTATAACAAGTGCTTGCGCGAAGGGCTCGGCACTGCACTTTTAGGAGTAACGCGCAAATCCTTCGGAGAAATTTATTTTGTTATTTCGATCGTCATTGTGTTTGTTTTTCATAAGTCTGTTTTTGAATATTTAATTCCTATATCGGTGTTAACCTTTGCCGACAGCGCAGCGGCGTTGATCGGCACAAGCTATGGGCGAACCAATTTAGCTCACGAGCAAGAGGATGCGAAAAGTAGTGAGGGTAGTATCATTTTCTTTATTGTTGCTTTTATCTGTACGTTGGTTCCGCTGCAGCTAATGACAGGGATAGGGCGCGCGGAGGTTTTGGTAATCAGCTTTTTGATTGGTCTTCTCGCTGCTATGATTGAACTTGTTTCAACAAACGGCAACGACAATCTGCTGTTGCCTCTTTTGACATATAGCTTTTTGCGTTATAACAGCGAACAATCTCTTGATTTACTATTTATGAATTTCGGCATTATGCTGTTCTTTTCGGTTGCCGTTTTTATCGTATATAAAATCACCAATATAAGCAAACTTTCAATCGTTTATAGCTTGCTTGTAGCGTACGTAATCATGATACAAGGAGGCATGATTTGGATACTTCCGCCGCTTACCTTATTTCTGACATTCGGAATTTTACCCATGATGAAAGACGAAGAAAAACAGATGGAGCAAACGTATAAAGTGATTGAGTGCAACTCAATTGTCGGCGTTACTTGTCTTTGGGTGTCTGTATTTTATCCGCAGTACAGGGATATTCTTTACCTTGCATTTTCTCTGTCGTTTGCTTGCCACCTGGCCGTCAACACATACAGCCGTTTTGTCAATTTTGTAAAATCCGGCAAGTCACAAGCGATTTTTTGCGCATTTGCGAAAGCGATTGTATTTATTGCGTTGCCTACTTTGGCGTTTGTAAAAATGAATTGGATGGTTTTCGCCTTGTATGTGGTGTTTGTTGCCGCATCAATACCTCCCGCAGTATCTCTGAATAAAAAATATGATTATACCAAGGTGGGGAGCGACACGCTTCGCGTCAACAAGATTTTAGTGGGCTCTTTGACGGCTTTTTTTGCCTTAATTTTAATGATAACAGTAAAGTTTTATGATATATTCTGATAAAGGTTATATAGGTTGTTTTGAAATGAACGACAAGGATTCAGGTCGGCGACAGCTTGAAGAATATGTGAAACAATTAACAAATGCAGGGCACAAGCGGATTATCGCACCCATTAACGGCGATACGTGGCATACATATCGCTTAATGAGTTGGTCGGGCGATGAGCCGGCGTTTCCGTTCGAACCGCATAATCCTCTTTGGTACAACGATATATACGCTGAATTTGGATTCAAGCCATTGAAATCCTACCGAAGCGATAGGTTTAGCATCGATGTGGAGCCTCCCGCATGTACGGATACAGCGTTCTCTTTCCGTGATTATCGTGATGGTGACCTGAAACTTATTTACGATATTTCTTTGCATGGTTTCGATGAGAATTTTTTGTACGACGATATTACCTTCGAGGAGTTTTGCCAGCTGTATCAGCCAATCCTGCCAATGATAGATAAAGAGTTGGTAGTCATTGCTGAGGTGGATAATGTTCCTGTGGGATTCATGTTCTCATTTGCTGCAGGCGACAGGTTGATACTGAAGACGATGGCCGTTCTTCCCGAATACAGAAGTATGGGGATCGGTGCGAAGATGTTTCATCATATCCTGTTTGCAGGGCAAAGAAAAAGCTTGCGGACGGCGATTGCAGCATTGATTGCAGAAGGCAATAATTCCCATAAAATCGCTTTAAAATACGGAAGCGAAAAAATACGCAAATACACGTTATATTATTTAGACACATAAGGGTTATGAACAAACCGGAACATGTAGAGCGACTACAAGGGGATGCTCCCACAAATATTTTGGAATTGTTGAAACCCAGCGATAAAATCGCCCTTATTCAAGGCAAAAAACGTGTATCATACGAGGCGTTGCTTGATAGCGGCGTTCGTTTTGGAGGAAGCTTGCGCCGTAAAGGAATTGGAACGGGTCAGTATGTGCTTGTGTTTATTCCGCTTTCGATTGAATTATATATAGCTATGATAGGTGCGTGGAGCATTGGCGCTGTTCCGATTTTTATTGATTTTTCGCGTGGAGCGAAGTTTGTTAATGACAGTATCGAGCGTTTACGACCTGATATAATCATTTGCGATCCTATTACAGGCTTTGTACGTAATATATATGCTCAAATGCGTCGAATAAAAACGTTAAAAATAAATCAATCAGGCCAGCCGGTAAATATTGCGAAACTTGAATCCGGGCATCCTGCTATTCTGACATTTACAAGCGGATCAACCGGTGTTCCGAAAGTTGCCGTCCGCACACATGAATTTCTTATCAATCAATACAATGCGCTTACAGCCCATCTGGATTTTGATGAAAATCATGTTGACTTGGGTACATTACCTGTTTTTACGCTTGCCAACCTTGCCTCCAATATGACTACACTTTTGCCTGACAAAAACTATCTGTCTAAGATAAATGCCAAAAGACTTTCTGCAAAGATGGATAGCGAGCGGGTTACCCGGGCGATCTGTTCGCCGGCATTAATGGAACGACTGTTGGCATACAGCGACCTGCCGTCATTAAAATGCGCATACCTTGGTGGTGCGCCGGTTTATCCCGGTTTATTGGAAAAGATACGCAAGAATGTTGATCTTCGTATTGTTTATGGATCAACTGAAGCTGAGCCGATTGCAAGTATTCGTTGGATTGACGTCGGCCTTGAAGACAGGCAAAAAATCGCTGCCGGAGCGGGGCTTTTAGTTGGTGATGTTATTCCTGAAGTTGAGTGCAGAATAAGTGAAGAAAAGGAGATTTTGGTAAGTGGTAAGACCGTATTGCAAGGCTATCTTGATGGAATCGGCGACAAAGAGAATAAAATACGCGATGGGGCTGTAATTTGGCATAGGACAGGCGATGCCGGATATATGGATGGGCAAGGAAGATTATGGCTTTTAGGGCGAGTTGCTCAGGCTATCCATGACGCAAAAGGTACTCTTTATCCTTTTTGTATTGAATGTGTTTTAGATGCTCATTTTGGTATCCGTGGCGCGATTCTCTCGCACAAAGGTGAAAGAATTGTCGTTATTGAAGAAAGTACAGCCAATCCTGATGATGTTTTAAATAGATTAAAACCGTTTCACATCATGTCGGTTATTGCTATCAAAAAAATCCCGATGGATAAACGGCATGGAGCTAAAATCGACTACGGGAGGCTTCTGAATACTTTAAAATCAAGGTTGTCCTGAAGACTTGTTTTGATCGAAAAAAAGATTATTGAATGATTTGAAACAAATGAGTTTTTGTAAGTTTGTAGGATACAGAAACAGCAATGGGAGGCTATTTTGAGTGAAGCTGCAGAAGATCTAAAAAAGAAATGAAGTTTACGCCAATGTCCCCTAAAATTTCCTATCTTTGGCAATTGAAACGATAATCCGATGAAAATGAATTGAATTAAGGAAATTTTGCGGGAGAAAGGGCTAACGCAGTATTTACTATTAAATGGGATGTTGTATGATGACAAACGAGGAACTTATATCATTGGTAGATGAATTAAGAGCTTTACCTAAAGAAAACGAATGGGTAGAGTTTAAAAAAAATGTTGCACCTCAGAATTTTCATGACAAATTGGGGCAATATATTTCGGCGCTTTCCAATGCCACCTGTATTAATCATCAACCATTCGGCTATTTGATTTTTGGAATTGACGACCAAACTCACGGAGTAGTAGGGACGTCTTTTAAATTTAAAAACAGAAAAGAAGGAAACGAAGAATTAGAATTGTGGATGAGGAGAATGTTGTATCCATCTGTTCAATTCCAGCATTTTATTTGCCAATATAATAGTTTACATGTTGAAATATTCAAAATTTCGGCTGCCCGTTCGGAACCAACCAATTTCAAGAAAATACCTTATATCCGGTTTAACTCAAGTTTGACGGATTTAAGAAATTTCCCGGACTACATAAGGGCGATTTATAATGCTCAGGAAGATTGGTCTGCAAAAATTATTGAAACGGCAACTATTGATGATCTGGATACTTCTGCAATTAGTAAAGCACGAGAAAAGTTCAAAGAAAAACAAGCGGGAACAACACTATTTGAAGAAATAGATAAATGGGATAATGTTACTTTTTTAGATAAAACTAAAATAACCATCGGCGGGAAAATAACCAGCACAGCTATTATTTTATTGGGAAAGCCTGAATCTGTACATTTCATATCGCCTGCAGTGGCTCAGGTTACATGGAAATTGGATACCGACGAAAAAGCCTATCGCCATTTTGAAATACCCTTGTTTTTATCAATCAATGATGTCTTACTGCAAATACGCAATGTGAAATATAAATTTTTTCCCGATAATCAATTGATTTCAGTCGAGGTAAATAAGTACGATACTAAAGTTATTTTGGAAGCATTAAATAACTGTATTGCACATCAGGATTATAACCGAAATGCTCGCATACTGCTTACAGAACAAACCAATAAATTGATTTTCGAAAACGAAGGAGGTTTTATCGACGGCAGCCCCGATGATTACTCATTGGGTACCAAAACGCCCCAAATATATAGAAACCGTTGGTTGGCTAATGCGATGGTAAGCCTCAACATGATTGATACAATGGGATACGGAATTCATCGCATGTATGAAAAACAAATCGAAAGATATTTTCCTTTACCGGACTATTCTCAAACCACACGAGACAAAGTAACACTTGAAATTTACGGACACTCTCTTGACGAAAACTACTCTAAACTATTAATAGAAAAGAAAGACGATTTATCTTTAATAGAAGTCATCTTGTTGGATAAAGTGCAAAAGAAGGAATCCATTACCGAAGAAGCTGCAAAATTGCTAAAGAAGAAAATGTTGATAGAAGGACGAAAAGGACACTATTACATATCGGCAGAGGTTGCTGCCGTTACCAACCAAAAAATTGACTATACCCGCAATAAAGGTTTGGAGAAGCAATATTACAAAGAATTTATTTTGCAACACATTCAGAATCACAAATCTGCAACACGTGAAGAAATTGATAAACTATTATGGGATAAACTGCCGGACTATATGAGCGAAAAACAAAAGAAGATCAAAATCAACAATATATTGAGTGAAATGTCAGAGAACACAATTCAAAATGCAGGTAGTCGAACCAAACCGAAGTGGACTTTGTTACAAATCAGTAATTTAACGGATCGAAAATCGCTTAAATAGCATTTAAACACCAATTAAAGAAATATTAAAGATTTCAATTAAAGAAGCTGAATTATATAGTGATAATCAATTCTTTATCTTTAATTATTTTGATGTTGAAAAATTAAACAATGAAAGAATGTCACAAAATAAGTTACAAGAACTCAAACTCACTTGGATTGGCAAAGGTGAAGAGTCTAAGCTGGAGCCACGAATACTGATAGAGAATCCTGACTACAGCTGTGGAGAATTATTGAAAGAAGCAACTCACAAGTATTTCTTGTTAGTTCGAAAAGTTGTTTTTATCTTTATTTCAAGCTAATGAACCTACAACGCAGAGTAAATTGGTAAAGTTAATTTGCTTCATACATAAAAATTAAATGATGTACACTATGAAAAATATTATTTCTACACTTTTTGTGGCGTCAATATTGGTTATGACTTCCTGTCATAAGGAGAAAAAAGAGAACAAATCTGAATATCCGATATTTTGGACCTGGCTTGATTACCGGCAGGGAATGAACTTTGATTCGGTTTGTATGGTCATGAAGGAAACTGGGTTTGAGGGTGTTATTCTGAATGCTCCTACACCTGATGATTACCGGAGGGTTATTCCGGTGGCCCAAAAGTACGGAATAGAGGTTTATGCCTGGCTGTGGACGATGAATTTGGAACACGATCGGGAAACAATCCTTCAGGAACATCCGGAATGGTTCAGTGTAAACCGCAAGGGTGAAAGTCTGGTGGATACGAAGGCGTATGTCGATTACTATAAATTTATGTGTCCGGCCTTGCCGGAGGTTCGGGAATATATCCGGCAAAAAATTACTGCCTATTGTGAGGTGGACGGTTTGAATGGTATCGCGATTGATTATCATCGTTTTGTGGATGTGATTTTGCCAACGACCCTCTGGCCGAAATATGGGATTGTACAGGATCGGGAATATCCCGAATGGGACTATGGTTATCATCCCGCTATGATCCAATTGTTTATGGATCGGTATGGTTATGATCCGCGTGAACAGGAAGATCCTTCAGTTGATGAAAAATGGCTTCAATTCCGTTGTGATCAGATAACGGAAGTAGCCAATGAAATAGCCGAGGTGGTCCATTCGTATGGGAAAGTAATGGCGGCTTCACCATTTCCGACGCCGGCGATGTCGCGAAGTATGGTTCGTCAGGATTGGGGCAAATGGAACCTGGATATTGTTTTTCCGATGGTATATTATAATTTTTATACGGAAGACATCAGTTTTATTTCCGATTGTACGATAGAGAATGTAAAGGATAAGAATGACATGACGACTTTATATTGTGGTATGATGGCGGTGAACGGGCCGGCTATGTTTGAAAGTATGGACGCGGCGCTTGATAACGGAGCGGAGGGGATTGCTGTTTTTACCATAAACAGTCTTCGCTCGCCGGAAGTACGGGTACAGTTCAAAGCATATACTGATAGTGTACGTGCGGCGCGGGCAGATAAAAATAAAGGGCAGGTAGTAGCCACAGGTAAAAGTGTAAATACGAATCCATTTGAAAACAAGGGTATTATGCAGCTTGTAGAAAAACGTATGCAGGAGTATGTATCAGGGGATGATCCTAAGAAAACGATTGAACTCGGTGAATATAAGCTGACAGATGAATACGGCGCTACGAAGTGTTATCAGGTTACGGAAACGAAAACCGGTGTCGTTTTCAATGTGAAATTTTATTTCTATGGGGGGATCATTTCCGGATGGAACGTTGATCCGGAAAATATACGTATATTTAGGAGTTGTAGTCAACCGGAGAAAACGGCAGTGTAATATTGACGAACTGAAAAAATAGAATATTTCGTGTGATTTTGTCGGATGTAGAAAAAAACAATAGTATATATGGGATTAATGATTTCAAGTATAGCGAAAATAGGAAACAGTAATATGCCGAAAAGTTTATTTAGTTCGGTTTCTGATTACTACCTGTATATATTAGAATATTCTGATTTTGATTTTCAAGAGACACGAAATTTTTCTTCAGATTTACATAGTAGTGAAATGGCAAAAATACTAAATAATTACAGGTATGATTTTAAAAATCGTAGTATTAAAAAATTGACAAGTAAAACATTTCATAGTGATTCAATAATGAGTTTTCGTTATGTTTTTGACATTGAAAATCTAAATATTAATGAAACTCGACCAGCAAGAGTAACACCAGCATTTTTATTTACAACTATACAGCCAGAATGTTTAAATAAAATAAATCTTGATGATATATCAAATGAAGTATTTATTTTTTTGAAAATTAAACCTAAGGACAGAGATGCAAACAGAATTCCTCAATTAGTAAATGAGATATTATCAAATATGGGGTTGGCTGTAACAAGATGCAGAAGAAACGATATTGCAAGCGATTATGAAAATGTTCATTTTTTTGATTACTATCCATCATATGGTAATGATGAAATCTTACTAGAAAGTATAAAAAAGGAAACTCTAATAATAAGGAAAAATTATGAGACGTTGGAAAAAGCCATAGTTGAAATGACTAAAGAACAAACCTCAGAGATAGTAAATGAAATTATGACTTGGATTACCATTGTGGCGGTTGATCTCAATAATGAATTGACTGACAAGTTAGAAGAAATAAAGAAAACCGATAATATGCAAATGAAATTAAAATTATCAATACCATTTATAAAATTGTTGGGAATTGATTTTGAAACAGAATTTGACGTTAAAAATTGGACAAAAAAGATGTATGATAAGTATGAATTAGAAATATTTAAATTAATGGGATCTTTATAAGTAAGCGAACAAGTCGGCAGCCTGCGTTGGTAAAAGTCTTTCTGGTAGAAGAATATCCTAATATTAAATTTTCAGACTTAGATCCTATGGAGGGGAGATTGTAATTTTTGTAGAAAAAAAGAGGTTGTATCCATTGTGAAAGGTACAACCTCTTTTGATGTGATGTTATCAGGAATTATCTTGATTTAGAAGTATAAAAGTAGTGCCATGCGGTTCCGTTGCTTTCATAATATGTAATGTGAAGCGCGTTTTCCGTCAGTTCAAAAAGTTTGTAGCGGGTCTTGCCGGTTGTCTGGCTATCTGTTACTTTATAACCGGGATTCAGATCGATTAGCTCTAACCAGGTGACGCCATAGCTGTCTTTATAAAACGACCATCCGGAAGTTTTTCCGGGAGTTTTTTTGGATATCACCTGCATGCTGCTGTTCAGGATAAAGGTGAAGTCATCTTCGAATGCGGACGGGTTATCGGGGCCGGCGTCCCACCAGTTATTATTATTTGAACCGTTATCGCCACAACCGATCGCACCGGCTACTTGATCATCCAACCTCCAGGTTTTACCTTCCGGCTGTCCGCAACCACCGGTTAATAGCTTGAAATCTTCATTGAGACATACGTTCGGATCGGTTGTTCCTACCGTAAAGCTTGTTGTAACAGGTTCAATATATCCGGCCTTGTTATAAGCGGTGATCTTTAATTCATACGTATCCGCGAAAAGAATTTTTTTAGTAAATCCGATTCCCGATTCTTTGATCTGCGCTTTTGAACATTCAAATAATGCCTGACTTTCAGCTGTTAATAGCTTGAAATGAAATAGATTCGCATCATTCGCGTCTGGCGTGACGCTTATTTTCACTTCATTCGGGTTTACCAGAATACCCATATCCCGGTCTGCTTTATCTTCCGAACAGGAAGTTGTCACTACCATCAGTAGTGAGAGTATTCCAAGTTTATATATATTTTTATTTTTCATATTCTGCAAAAATTAATGTTAGTTTATAACTATCGCCATCCCGGATTTTGCTCTAACGCACCTTGTGCCTCATCCAAATCCATCTGACTGATAGGCATATATCTGAACTTTTCAGTCCATCCTTTTTCTCCGAGAAGTTCCGCGCCTTTATCAAATCTCATTAAGTCGATCCAACGATGTAGTTCGTAGGAAAATTCTAATCCTCTTTCGTGGAATATGACATTAATGGCTTGATCTTTACCCATTTTTGTAAGGTCAGGGGTGTGGAATTCATCGCCGAACGCGCGTTTCCGGATCCGGTTATACCATTCCTGCGCTTCTGCGTCGGCGACACCTTTTGAACGGATACCCAATTCTGTTCCTAACAACAAAACATCAGCGAAACGAAGGTATCTGAAGTTATTGTTATAGTTGAGATAGGATGTGCCTTCTGTGGATGTATAGCCTTTGCGGGCATGATATTTATAATTGCCGAATCCGTCAAAAGAGATCTGGTTAGTGGCCACATAAAAACTGAGGTCAGGATATAATGCTTTCACTTTCTGGGCTTCAATCTCATAGTCGATAAAAGTACCTTCACGGCGGGTATCTCCTGATTCAAACCAGTCATATACGTTCCGTTTGACAGTCGCTTGTCCCCAGCCGCTGCCAAGTCCGCCTTCTTCGGCAGTGCGGGGATCATTAATGTCCCTGCCGCTGATCCATGTAACCAAGGGGTTCGCAACACCACTGTTTTCTCCGCCCCAATTGTTGGAATGCGCTTTTTCAGTCCACACCATTTCCATGATGGATTCTTTGCAGAATTCTCCTTCCTGAAGCCAAAGTTTCGAAAAATCCGGATGAAGCTCGTATCTGTTGCTATTGATGATTGTTCTCATCTCATTCAATGCTTCGGCATAGCGTGATTCGTCGCGATGGAACAATATTAATTTCGCTTTCATCGTAATGGCGGCATCATTGATGTAACGGCCGCATTCCTTATCTGGTATGGTAACCGGTAAATTTCCTATGACCGTATTATTTAAATCATTCAGGATAAACTCGTAACATTCTTGCCTCGTTCCTTTTTTTACGGAGTACATATCTGCCGGTAGTATGACTTTGTCAATAATTACAAATTGTTCGTAGCCGATAAACAGATAGTAATAAAACAGGACACGTACGAAGGTTAATTCGGCTTTGATCCGCTTATAGGCTTCTTCTGACAGCGTCGCGTTATCTATCTTACTTAGAAGAAGGTTTGCGCGGGCAATTCCTTCATACATTCCCAAGCTCCATTCGCCTCCCCACCAGTTGGGACAGTTGCTCGGGTCGTATTGAAACAAGTCCGTACCGTATCCGCCTTCACCGGGGCCGCCTCCCGAATCTCCTTCGTCGGACAGATAGATGAAAGTAGAATACAGCCTGTTAATACTATGATTCATGGTGTTCATGGTACCGTAAAGCCCCATCAGAAGGTCATCTTCTGTCTGGTAAAAATCTCCATCATTTAGTTGCGTTTTCGGGTATAATTCTAAGAAATCATCACATGATGTGAAGGAAAACGCTATGATTGTCAGGTATAAAAATATTTTTTTCATAAATACAAAAATTAAAAATTAACACTTGCTCCGATGGTAAATACTTTCGCTTGCGGATATGTTCCGGAGTCGAGTCCGTTACGTGAACCAACTTCCGGGTCGTAACCTCTGTATTTCGTGAAAGTCAGTAGGTTGTCGCACTGGATGTAAAATCTCAGGTTACTGATCAATGCTTTTTTTGTGATACTTGTCGGAAGCGTATATCCTAATTGCAGGAGTTTTAAACGCAGGTAATCTCCATCTTCGATATATAGACTGCTTACACGCGAAGTATTTGAATTCGCTGCATCGTCTTCTACTACACGCGGCCAGAAGTCGGATGTTCCTTCACCGGTCCATCTGTTCAGCCATTTGCGGTGCCAGTTCGCGTATGGAACGTTGGGACGGCGGTCATAGTTGAATATCTGATTACCGGTTACTCCCTGGAAAAATGCGGAAATGTCGAAGTTTTTCCAGTCGGCGTTCAATGTAAAACCATATACCCAATCAGGATTCGGATTTCCGATCATTTTTAGATCTTTGTCGTCAATCAGATCGTCTCCGTTTAAATTTTTGAATCGTACGTCTCCCGGTTGAGCGTTCTGTTGCAATAGTTTTCCGCTGGGGCCGACATGCGCGTTTACTTCATCCCAGTTCTGGAAAATACCATCGTGAACGTATCCGCGGAAATAACCGTAAGGCATTCCGGATTCAACGATAGCAACGTCCGGATTGGCCAGACCTGCTCCTAAAGAGGCGATGGATGAGAAGCCTGGCCCCCGGTCGGTAACAACATTTTCTAAATAGGAGGCATTGGCGTTCACCGAAAAATTGACGGTGTTTACTTTGAAGCGATAATTGACGTCGAACTCAACGCCTTTGTTGCTCATGGTTCCTGAGTTGGCATTCATACCCCAGTATCCTAAGTATTTGGGAGTTTGCAGCCATAGGATCATATCTTTGGTTTTTTTATCAAAATAGTCTACCGAGAAATTCAAACGGCTATTCAGAAGTCGGAAATCAAGTCCGAAATTTGTTTGTTCGGATGTTTCCCACTGGATCGCGGGGTTGGCATAACCGCTGGATACCATACTGACATAGATGGCATCGTCTTTTCCTTTGCCTAAAGCGACATTGTTTGTTCCCTGATTTAACAGACTGGTATATTGGAATCCTCCGATGCTTTCATTTCCGTTTCTACCCCAGCTGGCACGTAGTTTAATACCGTTCAGCCATTCCGGTTTGGATTCCATGAAATTTTCTTCGGTTATGTTCCAACCTGCTGAAACCGACGGGAAATTAGCATATTTGTTGGCTGGTCCGAAATTAGAAGAACCGTCGCGGCGGATGACAAGGCTTAACATGTATCTTTCGGCGTAGTTATAGGAGAGGCGTCCGAAGAAGGAGGCTAATCTGTGTTGGCTCACGTAATCGTCCACCCGTTCCAACGATCTCTCTGCGGCGGCGCTGTTCAGGTATGCGTAGTCCATGCCATACCGCAGCAAATTATAATCATCTCCCCAAAGGCCTGTACTTTCAGAACTTAACGCTGATTGGCCGGCTAACAGCGAGAATTGATGTTGGCCGATTTGTTTGTTGTAACTTAATACGTTTTCCACCTGCCAGGTAAAGCTTTCATTTTTAGAATGGCCGACACTTGAATTGGTATTCACATTTGCTGTGGAGATATAGAAAGGAACGGAATAACTTCTGGAACCCCAGAAACCCCATGCGAAGCCGAAGTTGGAACGGAAATTCAGTCCCGGTAATATCTCAATGTTCAGGTTGAGGTTCCCGTTGAAATTGTTGGCTTTATGAAGTGAATTGTTGGATACTTCGCGAACAGCCAGCGGATTTCCTAACTCGCGCATGTTGATAATGTTATAGGCGCGTCCGTCTTTATCTTTTACATAGTTAGGATATATTTTATCATAAGTAGCTAATACGCTTGGATCATCTTGATAGATGGCTTCGTTCGGAGGAGTGAGCGCCATGGAGGTCAATACGCCGGAAACGTCGCTGTTGTTACCGATACCCATGGACTCTGTATGAGAATAGCTGATATTGGTTTCAAGCGTCACTTTGGGAAGCCAGAAGCGCGCTTTATCTTCCATTACCGTATAGGTGTTGTTGAAGCGTGCGTTGTATCGCTCATAGTATGAATTGTCACTGGCTACTACTCCTTTTTGGTTCAGGTATCCTAAAGATACGTAATACAGGCTTTTTTCATTACCTCCCGAAAGTGATAGCTTATGGTTGTAGACCGGCGCGTTTGTGTTGAGTAATTCATCTTGCCAGTCTGTGTTGTATGCCGGATATGTCGTCGGATCGCTAAGGTTGAAATTGGGATAAGTGGGCGTTTTGCCTCCATTCAGATTCATTTCATTCACCATCATTTGATATTCGGTGGCGTTCATATAATCTAATTTTTTCGTCGGGCTCTGCCATCCGTATGATCCTTCGTATGTTAATGACGCTTTGGAGATAGATCCTTTTTTGGTTGTAATTAAAACAACGCCGTTTGCACCACGGGTACCGTAGATAGCGGCAGAAGCGGCATCTTTCAAAACTTCGACTGATTCGATATCGGAAGGGTTGATATTATTGATTGCGTCTACCGGCATTCCGTCTACTAAATACAACGGATCCGAATTGTTGATGGTTCCGATTCCGCGGATCCTTACTTTTGCTCCGGAGCCTGGCGCTCCTGATTCGGAGACGATCTGTACGCCGGATACTTTTCCTTTCAACGCATTCTGGAATGTGGTTGGACTTCCTTTGGCTAACTCATCACCGGAAACCTGACTGATAGCCGCCGTAACGACACTTTTCTTTTGTACGCCGTAACCGATTACAACTACTTCATCCAACAGTTGTAGGTCTTCGGATAGTACGATTGTGTAATTTGTTTTTCCCGTTTCAATTTTTATCGTTTGCTTTTCGTAGCCGATATATGAAACGTCAATTTCCGAACCGGCAGGTACATTCAGGCTGAACCGGCCATCGATGTCCGTAATGATACCGTTTGAGGTGCCTTTTTGTGTTACATTGGCGCCGATAACGGGATATCCGTCAGAAGCGGAAGTTACGACTCCGCTGATCTTCATGCTTGTCTGAGCCGCTACCTGTAGCGCAAAACCCATACAAACGCAGGTAATTATAAATAATCGTTTTATTGTTTTGAACGATCGGAGTAAATGAAATTTTTTTAATGTTTCATCCATAATAAATTATTTTTAATGATAAGTATTTGTGTCTCATTGTATTAAAATCTGAAATCGAGTGTTTTTTCGAATGATTAAAGAGTGTGAGCGAAATAACTACTTTGGCTTTCTGATTATTATCTCCATGGGCGGGTCGTTGATTTTATTTTTTCATAAGCAGTATTAATTTTTGCGGTTTATATTGAGTATTAAATTAGTCACAGCCGTTTTATTGCGAACATTTTCAGTGCAATATTAAATTATGTTCGTCCATTAGGGGTCTGATATTTATCAAAAATGTTCTAAAAACTATCAAAACATTTCCAAATGATAATTATCAAACCATTAAAATTATATTCAAACTTATCGGATTCGTATGCTGAAAAGTGATGAACGCCCGGTGATGAATAATGTGTTATTATCTATTCCTCCGAACCGGATGGTTGATGGACGTTCTGGGACATCAATTTGTTTTTTCAGCTTGCCTTCTTTATCGAATACTAAAATCTGTCCGTCGGCAATGTATACATTTCCTTCGCTGTCGACGGTTGAACCGAATTCTCCCCACTCAACAAAATATTCAGGTTCGGATAGAGTACCGTCAGTCACTACTTTCATACGTACGGTTCGCTTGTCGTACTCGTCCGAAGCATAGAATAATTGACCGGGGTAGGCTTCCAATAACGCGGAACTGCGTGCGATATCGTACTGATCGGGTATAATTGTTTTTCCGTCGGGTGCGATAAAACACATTTTCGGGATATAATTAACCACTTTGTTAAAATCATGGAAATCTCTCCATCGATTGGAAGGGTACAATGCTTTGGCTACATTTTCTACAGAACCCATTTTCACTTTGGGTAATACCGTGAAGGTGTTGTCCGGATCAGAAGGGTCGATAGCGTAAAACCTTGTTTCAAAGCCGGAATTTCCCCAACCGGCAAAAGAGGTTCCGTGTGAATCGGGATAAGAGGCGGCAGTTTCCTTTTCTCCGTTGATAAGGAGTCCGGGTTGAGGGCGGTATTTGACCGCTACAAGTAGATTGTCCTCCGTATCACATCCTAAGGAATAGGGCTCCCAAAGAAAATCCGTTACTAAAGAGATTGTATTGGTTTCTGCAGACCATTTGTAAATGCGCTTCATTCTCTGTTCGCAGAAATAGATATTGCCTTTGCTATCTTTAGTCATTCCTTCGGCAAATTCAAAGCCGGAGGCTAATTTTTGAACTTTTCCGATCGAATTAGTTAGAGGTGGACGATGTTCTTTTCCGGTAATAACCAAGCGCTGAAGTTCCCAGGGGCGAACTTCGATGTCTTTGTTTATATCATACATCGGGTTATCTGTTGTGTATTTTATTTGGGAGTAGTTATGCAGGTTCAGGAATTCGATATTTTCACAGTTGTCCCAGATACGTACGGAATTGTGATAAGGTTGGTTGATACGGATGACACGGAACATATAAAGATTCGCAAAAGTAATGTCTTTGCATCCTTGCATTTCAACCGGTTGGCAATCTGTCCCTTCAATTGATTCTTCTTCTAGCTGAAAACAGTATATTTTCCAGTTGGATACATTTTTGAATCTGGCTTCATTCCTTACGTGGTGTTCCAGCGACATGGCATAGATACGCCCCGGAGTTGAAGTGTTGCTTACATATAAACCGTTAGTTGCATAAGTTGATGCGGTCCATATATCTTTGAATGTTCCGCCTCCATTATTTGTAATCCATAGGCTCCAGTATTGATTATCCCATGCCAGATCTTTTCCTTGCGCATAGATAGGCTGGGAGGGAGAACTTATCCCCGGTTCCTGCCAATGCCAGGTTGGCGTGGGTTGGCCGGGCACAGGCTTGTGCAGGCCTCCGTGCCCTCCTACAAACTTGATGTCATTGAGGTAAGATCCTGCTCCGGCCATCCATTTGATTCCGACCGCGCGGTAATTGATTCCTCCGGTATTGATTCCTATTCCGTTTAGTATATTTGTTCCTCCTTCCGAAGATTCGAGCATCGCTTTCGGGCCACCGAATCCACTGAATGCCGGAGCGCTTTCCGGTAGACGGAATTGTGTGCCGAACGGATGGAGTCCGATCAGTTTGGTCTGCGGCTTCATCCGTAAGGTTTCCGTTATTTTGTACCACCCCTGAGGTACATAGATGTGATCATACCTATCGATAGCGTTCTGAATCGCTTTTGTATCATCGGTCAAATCATCTCCGACAGCGCCCAGATCACGTATATTTACCCACGTTTCCATAGGAGGTAACGATGGGATATCACGGAGCAACGCCGGAGGCATTTTAGTAATCGGTTCGATATCTGCTATGGTTCGGTATTCGGGTTTGGCGGACATGTCATCCATTTGCAGGCCATGTGCATAGTTGTTTATTCTGTATATTTTATGACCGGTACTTGTTTTTGTCCGGCTGCGGCGATATTCGGCGATTACAGGTGTATTACGGCAGGCTACATTGCGGAATGTGATCTGGTTATTGCTGTTATTTTCATTGCTGATGTTGACGATCGTTTTACTTATATTTTCAAAATGACCGTTTTCAACGAATAAGCGGTCAGCATAATTGTCTTCGATATCAAAAACAACAGGGCTGTTTTTTACTTGTATATTGACCATGGCGAGTCCGGATTCCTGGCAACGGAGCGCTGCCGTTCGTTGTCCTTCGAAGTATGAGTCGACCATCATTACAGGCCATCCGGGAGATGCTTTGGTGGTATAAATACCATAATCACCTCCGAAGAATGCCACGTTTTCCATCTCATTTCCCGCATCGAAAAGACCGGCTTTACCTTTTCCCGCGTATATGGCTACATGATTGATAAAACTATGTTGTGCATAATGGGTACGAAGCGCCACGGCGTGTGGGTTTCCGTCTTCAATACGCAAGTTGATATTTGATAGGACGCTGTAAAATGTTCCGGCATTCGCATCATTTATATTATCTTCGGAGTGGACGATACCTCCGGTAAACCAAAACATGTAGGAGGCTTTCCCTTTGTCTGTCAGATTTTCTTGCTGAAAGCCGGGGGAATTGCGCGCCAATATAAATTCGGGACGTTTTTTACCAAAACCAATTAATCGAATGGCGGAAGGGATATATATTGTCCGGGTTATTTTGTATTTGCCTTCGGGTATAAATAGTATTCCGAAATTCTTCTCTTTTTTCAATTCATTAATTGCTTGTTGTAACATTTCGGAAACGTCTGTTTTTCCATCATTTGTGATCGGATAATGCTCCGGAGTGAAATAAAAAGCTTCGGGGTCTTCCGGACGTTGTGTATATACAGATATTAAATCGATGGCCCGGATAGGAACTGATACTATCAGGCATAACAGGATCAATAAATTTTTTGCGTGTTTGTTCATGACATGTTTTTTATCATATTTATCGTTGGCAATTTTACGGATATTCTATTATGAAGAGGTTTAATTAATATCATAATAGTTTTGATAGCTATCATAAAACGTTTTCTTGTATGATTTTTTACGAAAGAAGCTGTTTATGTGCTTTGTCTGTTTATAAATATTTGTTATGTTTGTATGGTTAATACTTTTGAAACACCTATTATGATTCGAATTATATTACTGACCGACTTTTCGGAGGAGTATGCCAAAAACTTACTGAAAGGCATTGCCCGTTACTCCAAAGGGCGTGGTTCCTGGGTTTTATGTAAAATGCCTCTTTCATACAGGGATGTATATGAAGTAGAGGGGGTGTTGGAATGGGCGTTGAAGTGGAAAGCGGATTGTATTATCGCTCAGTTCTATAATACCGACCATGTTAAAATCTTCAAGGATAATGGAATTGTTGCTATCGCCCAGGATTTTAAACAGCGGTTTACGGATATTTTAAATATCACGGGGGCGCATTATCATGCGGGACAGATGGGAGCCAATTATTTTATAAAGAAAGGGTTTAAGAATTTCGCATTCTATGGCTTTAAAGGAGTTGTCTGGTCGGAAGAACGCAGTGAAGGTTTTCGCGATGAGATCGGGAAGCATGGTTGGGGAGAGAATTTCTCAGAGTATCAGAATATTGAATTTAAAGATTTATGGTTTTATGAATCGGCTCCTTTGACGGAGTGGTTGCGGATGCTTCCGAAACCGGTGGCTATTATGGCATGTGACGATAATCAGGGACATCATATTATTGAGGCCTGTAACCAATGCGGAATTAAAATACCGGAAGAAGTTGCCGTGTTAGGTGTTGATAACGATGAGGCTGTATGTACTTTGTCGTATCCGCCTTTATCATCGATTCATCAGGCGGTCGAAAAAGGAGGGTACGAAACGGCGGAGTTGATTGAAAAAATGATGAAAGATCCGGATGCGGCGTATGAAGACGTGGTTGTTCACCCGACTCATATTGTTACCCGGCAATCGACGGATATCTATGCAACGGATGATAAAAGTATATCTGTTATTCTGAAGTATATTCATCAGAATACGGATAAAAAATTGAATGTGAATGATTTATTGAGGCTTGTTCCGTTGTCGCGCCGTCTGTTGGAAACCCGTTTCAGGGAAGTGACAGGCTTATCCGTATATTCCTATATACTGAACCTCCGGATACAGAAGTTTGCCGAAAAATTGATTTATAGTAAAGATACGGTTGTTGAAATTGCCATGAAAATGGGATTCACGGATTATAAGAATATTTCACGTCAGTTCAAAGCGATAAAAGGGTGTACTCCGTCCGAATATCGTTTGAAGCGATCCGTAAAATGACCACTCTGTATTTATATTTTGAGTTTTATATGTATTTTTCCCAACAGATAAGTGATGCCGATTACTAAAAATGAATAAACCATACAATTCAATATACCGATAAAACCGGTGGTTAGCCACTCGGGTAGCTGTATACCGATCATAGCGGAAATGCTATATGTGACATAAGGTACGAGATAACAGGTGAGGGTTGCAGTTCCGGCAGTTTTTATAATATTGAACCAATGGGCTTTTCCTTTTTCTACCATAATACAAATGATAGTATAAGTTCCGACTGCAATAGCTGTACAGAAGAAAATCCAGGGAGGGGTATCTTGTATTTTTGATACAATCCAGAATTTGTGGGAAATAAATCCGGCTATCAATAGTATGATAACGGCGGATATAGCGAAAATTATTTTTTTACGATTATTTGTAGCCGTGTATTTTGTGGCAAATAACGAGAGGATGATTCCGCCCATTGTGAAAGTGGGTAATCCGCCTTTTCCTATGTGTAATATTTGCAGCATCTCATCGAAGAAGTTTCCATGTGGCAGATCTAAAATTATACCTCCATCCCGCATGCGGCTTTTTACGATGCAGAGAATGGTAAAGGCAAGCCAGATCGGGATGAGATATTTTAAGCGGTCGCGGGTGAATAGGTATATAAAGGCGCATATCAGGTAAGTCCATCCGATAAGGCCTAAAATGCCCCACCAGCGTGACCGGAAGAATCCGCCGTCTGCGTCACGGAAAATGATGGCAAGCCAGAGTAGGATGATCATTCCCGAGCCTTTGAGTATTGAATAGATTCGGTTTATTTTTACCTTTTCCGTTCGTGGATAGACATTCCAGATCAGTAAAAATCCTGCCACCATCAGAATTCTGTAAACGGGCAGGGTAAGGCTGGTTTTCGAAGACAGCCCGGATTCGGTATTTACGATAAAAACGCCCATCAACAGAAGCGCCAGCGAGCGTGTGAGGATATGCCCGACTGTACTGACGCCGGGCAATCCTTTATTAAACCGGCCCTCTATGGCAAAAGGAATAGACATTCCCACCGCGAACAGGAAGCATGGAAAAACAATATCGGCCAATCCCAGCATATCCTGATCAGCGCTTGCGTGGCCAAGCCACTCGGGATAACCGGATATTGTCCATAAATCATTTACAAATATCATCAAAAGCATCGTTAAAGCCCTGAGGATATCAATCGCTACATTTCGTCCGGAGAAATCAGTTTTTATTTTTGCCATGAGGGAAATTTATTAATGCATTGCTTTGTATGATTCAATCAGCTTTTTTAATGTCAAAGCGTCCGATTCCGTTTTTGACAGGGTTTCAGGATCATAGTAATTTTTAAGGAATCCTTCGGCCCCAGACCAAACGGTGGCTATTATTCCCCGGAAATGCTGCGTCATTTGAGGTGTTGAGCTTTTCCTGTAACGGATCATGTCGTTTAGTTGTTCCATGGCTGTTTCCGGTTTACGCCACGGACATGTGGCCACATCAAATCCTTTCATAGCAAAGTAAACGGCTGTTTGTTCAGGACGTTCGTAATGCCAGTCGCAAATAAAAACACTTTCCGGTATTAGGTCAATCGCGCGATGCGTATTATTCATACTGGCTTCCCATGCTCCGAGGCCTGTTGTTTTTCCATCGATCAGACGGTCGCCCCATATCATCAATCGTTTGCCCTGTACTGCTAAATGATTGTGTATTTTTGTGACTTCTCCGGCAAACAATTCGGCCTTATCGCAACCGGAGCAACGCGGGCATTTATCGTCTCCAATGTAGAATACTTCATCCATCCCCGCGTGAAATAGATCCGCTTCAAAAACTTCTGTCAATTCGTCTACTAATGCGAATACGATTTTATGAACATCCGGATGCAAGGGGCAATAACTTTTGCAATATAAGCCATCGGGATTAGGCCAACCGGTATAATTTTCTGTTTTTACATGGGGTGTTTCATCCAATTCCGGATATTCGCGGAGCAATGCGTAAGTTGTTTTTGCCCACGACTGGTGGCCTAATAAATTAATCTGTGGAGCTAATTTTATTCCGTGCTTTTGGCAAACAGTCACGATCTTCTTTATATCAGCTTCCGTTAGCGGATTAGGATCTTTCAGTTCGGGATGGCATTTATAGTCATAGTTCCAGTCGACTCTCAATATCAACAGATTGAAGTGGGCTGGAGCTAACTCTTCTTCGATGAACCGGAGGAATAAATCCATTCCGGCTTTTTTAGGAGCTTCGATGGCAAGCCCGCGTACGGGTAGGACAGAGTCAATTTGCCTGTTTTGATTTTGTGCATGTACATAATCGATTCGGATGATGCAAAGCAATAAGATGAAAAATAAGACCTGTTTCATATTTACAAAAATTAAAATTTAACACTAAGGTAATATGATTTCGGGTTCAAAGTTCCAAGTTTAAAGTTTAAAATTTGGAACCTAAAACTTGGAATATTGAATTAAAGAATGCTCGTTTCATTTTCTTGATTTTTTAATGTTGATAGAGCATTCTATTTTTTGAACGGATCTCCATTAGGGCTTTTGCTCAGCACCCAACGGAAGGCATTCACGAATAAGAGTTTCTGTGTGGCGTCCGTAAATTCATCATCGCCATGTCCCATGTTCAGGTATATCATGCGGTAGTTTTTATTTGTCCAGACGAGTGGAAAGTCACCGAAGTTTACGACATCTTTGATTCCTAAAGGATAGTTTTTCTGGGAGAGCGAAAGCAGTACTTCGATGTCTTTGTTCTCACGCGGACTTGGATTCCATTGATACCATTCACTTTCGGGAACGACAAAGGATGCAGGTAAGTTTTTAGTTATCGGATGTGACGGATTGTCGACTTCGACCAAAACCGGCTGAGGAGGCCAGTTGTTGCAGTAAAAGACACCACCGCCAAGGAATTGTAAGATCCATGGCCAGTTTGTGTTTTTGTCATTATAAGCGGATACATGGAATCCCATCCAGCCACCGCCATTTTCCATGTATTGTTCGAATGCCTTACGTTCGCCCGGAGTGTTCGGATAGCCATCCAGCATGACAACAATGTCATATTCTTTCAATTTTTCATACGGATATTGAGAAAAATCGGTTGTTGTATCTAAAATAAAACCATCTCCGTAATTCAGACGTTTGAAGAATTCAACACCTTGCAGCGAGAAGTCTACGTGAGCTGCTTCCGCATGATGGGTATAATAAACCAGCGCTTTAAAACGAGGGGCGCTTGCGTAATTCGCGGGATAATTATCAGGTACCTGGGCGTTTATTCCTGAAAAATAAAAGGATAAAACGAAAAACGCAATAATAGTTTTTAATAAAAATGTTTTCATACGTACAAAATTTGATTTTTAACACTAAGGTAATATGATTTCGGGTTCAAAGTTCAAAGTTCAAAGTTCAAAGTTCAAAGTTTAAAGTTCAAAATTTGGAATCTGGAACCTAAAACTTGGAATTTTGAATTGATTATTTATTTTCGGTAGCCCAATTAATTGCATTGGTGAACATGGTGGTAAATGCTTCTTTATCATATAGTTTGCTGCTGTGTCCGATTAAGAAGTAAACATTTCGCGCTTTTTTTGCCGGATTGACCCAGACAACGGGGTGATCGCCCATTTTTATGTCCGAAGCCGGTTGATAAGTGGATTCGTCGACAGATGCCAGTACTTGTACATTCGGACGCGGACTTTGATCAAAAGTGTACCATTCGTCATCAGGTATGGTAAACGATTCCGGTACTCCTTTCATGACAGGGTGTGTCTTGTCTTCTACATGGACTGTAGCATCGGCTAAGGGAGCAATATAATTTTGAAAACGGATTCCTCCCATGAAATCAGAAAACCATTGCCACATCGGATACCCGTCAAATTCTCCGAGTAGTGTGGCGTGATGAAATCCGATCCAGCCGCCTAATCCTTCATCGATGTATTTGATAAAAGCGGTTTCCGCTTCTTTTGTCCATGTATATGGAGGGTAATCGAGCTGAATGATAACAGCGAATTGCGATAGAAATTCGTCATTAATCTGCTTCGTATTATTGATTTCTGTCATTTCAAATTTCATTGCTTCGGCTTGCTTGCTGAGCCATTGAATGCCCGCGTCCGTAAATCCTCCGTGCTGACCGCCTCTTTCCGTCAATACTAATACTTTAAATGGTTTTGATGCTTCCGGTTGCGTCGTTTCATTTTTTGGTTTGGCGCTGCAACTGATAAAAAACGTAAGTGCGAATAATAAAAGAAAAGGAATTCGTTTCATAATGCGTTGTATTTTGAGTTTATAATAATCGTAAATAAATCATTCATTAAAGATAAATATAATAATGTTCTGTCAAATCTGATGCGTTCATATTTTGTGAATTAATATTCAATCGCTAACGAAATCCATTTGCCGGCCGACGTGACCCATACTTCTTTGTAACAGGCATTATTTGTTTGCGGCCAGTAAGGAATATCTTTATTATCTAAACTTCGGATTCCGACCGGCATTTCTCCGACCATCTCTCCGGAAGAGAAACTGTCCATTTGCGGATAATTGTGGCCTTCGCCATAGATCAGGGATTGTCCGAACGGGTTTTTTCCCACCGTCCAGTACATTTGTTCCCGTCCGATATTCAATAGCGTTTCGTCGTTCAGGAATTTGCCGCAGAGGGCAGCGGCTTTTCCAGTGGAAAGATGAATGGCCGTATTCCCGTTGAAGATGCCGAACCATACGGGAAAGCGTTTGATATAGTGTTCTTTATCTAATTGAACGCCTTTTTTTACCTGTTCGGTATATAACTCTTTCGCATTTTCCGGCGGAAATAAATGTAAGCGGTAAAAACCGAGCGAATCACGATGTTCGTCTATGTGATAGACACCGCTTGGCAGCATGCCGTAAGGTTCTGTATATTTCATTAGTCCTTTCAGGTAATCTCCGTATAGCCGGATGGATTCAGCCCATTCCGTATAGTCGGGATGTTCGGGTTGTGTCTCGCATAATAATGTCATCGCCTGCATGAATACTTGTTCACGCGACTGGTGGATATAGTGTACGATGGATTGACGGGATTGATCACGATAAAAAAAGCCTTTCGTCTGACCCTTGTCTTTTAATGGATTTTTGCGCTGGCAATCCAATGTAAAGCGGATATAACTGGTAGCTGTTTTTGCATATTTTTCATCTTTGGTTAGTTTGTACAACATGCTTGCAGCCCAGGATATGGTTGCCATATACTGGCTTTCGGAAGTATTATATCCGTGTTCATATAGGTAAAGAAATTCTCCGTATCCTTTTTCCTGATGACGCTGCATCGCAAAATCGAAGTCTTCCTTTGCAATGCGTAACAGATATTCCTGCAGCATCGGGTCACGATCAATTGTCATCGCGGCGTAAGCTTCGTATCCCGCGTAAAGAAAATTATTAAATGAGAGGTTTTGTTTGCGTACGGTCGAGATGTCATCTAATGTGTCGAACATGCCGTCTAACCAGATTAATAGCCCGACACTACTGGCTCTGTATCCGTCGCCGAAACGTGTTCGCAGGATGAACTCCAATCCCCATTCAGCTTCTTCGAGCAAGCGAGTGGCCAATAACGGGTTCTTATCTTTGAGCTTGTTATATGCTTCTAATAGTGAATAGGTGACATCTCCTGTCTGAAGTGTTTGTTGGGATAAATCACCGGCATCGTGCCAACCTCCTCCGTATGATATTTTTGTTCCGTTATGAACGGCGCAAAGATCCGTATGGCAGGTTCCGTGTTTGCCCGGAACGGGATAACCGCAACGCTGACAGAAAACAAAATTCAGTACTTTCCACAAGGAGCTTTCCCATATATCTTCTCCGATTTTAAATGGCTGTGTTTCAATATCTCCGACCTTTAGTTTGTATAATCCCGGTTGATTATATGAAGTGAAGTCAAGAATGTCAAAATTACCTGTTGTAGTTTTCTGCCGATTAATTTTTCCATTGAAAACGGACATGCCACTGTTTACATCAATCAGTTCAAAATGACCGTTAGGCTGATGGGTTAAATTCGCAATAGCTGTTTTCGTATTGTCGAGCATATAACCTGTTGATGAGTATACGATCCGGTTATTTCCCGGAACCCACCCACTTACAATTTCCGGATCTTCGATTTGTTGTAATTCTATTTTGTCGATATAGTAGATCGATGTATCTCCGGTAGTACGGTCTTTGCCTTTTACACTGCAACTGAACCCGATATTTTTTACGTGATCACGGTTAAATTCCCCTAACTCGAAGAAACAACGGTTCCATTGGCGGTTAATCAGATTGATCAGGTGAGATGCATGGTTATGTCCATTTTCTCCGGAATTGTTTTCGTTTTCAAAAGAAAAATTCAGGTTTACGACACGAGATCCTTCACAATCGGGATAGATATAAAACTCGATCCGGTTGTACTTTTCCCAGTTTTCACCGTTTACCGGATAGTTTACATGAATGTTTCCATAAGTGGCGTAATCAAGGTCGGAGGGAGAACCTGTTGCTCTGACTCCCGTAGATGTAGGAAATTCCAATTTGATTGTTTGATCTCCGGTCATAGTTTTTTCCGTGGAGGATGTTATTTTTCCTAACCCCTTGTGTTGCCATCCGGATGTGTTTTTTTCCGGATACAACGGTGTGCTGTATAAAACAGTTTTTTTCCGGTTATTTGCTTCATACGAATGGGATGCGTCTAAAGGCAATGGGCTGTGAATCAGTCCGGTTTGAATTAATGCCTGATTTAGCGCCTGATCCTGACAGATCTGTACCTGGGCAGATATTGAATCGGTGACTAAAGGTATACTGCAGGATATGTATATAATGAATGAGAAAAGGAGGTTCGTATATTTCTTGATTCTATTCATTTTTTTATATTTTGTTGTTATTCCGCCGACTGTTTCACTCTGGAGCCGATCAACGCATAGTATAGCATGAATAATTCTCCGAAAATCACAATGGACCATGACCATCTCCAACCATGAATGGCATCAGCGATTATTCCCTGTAACAGAGGTAATATGGCGCCGCCGACAACGCCAATCATAAAGACGCCGGAGGCAACGGATGTATATTTACCAAGTTTAGTAACGGACAACGTAAAAATAGCTCCCCACATGATGGAATGGAATAGCCCGACTGCTGTCAATAACCATGGATTATTGAATGCGATGGCTAATAAGGCTAAGATTGTTGCGGAAACGGTTGTTACAATAAGTTGTACACGGGGAGGCACAGTACTCAATGAACTTCCAACCAAGCGCCCGATCAGCATACCACCCCAGTATAATGTGGCCATTAGTGCGGGTATGGCAAAGTTTATCCCGAATAGCGTGAGTGAATCATTACCAAAAAAAGAAAAGGGGCCGTTTGCGGATTCCTGTTCAATCGCGTATAAATTGATGTTTGCTCCGATACATACTTCGACACCTACATAAAAGAAAATAGCTATGACTCCCAATGTCAGGTGGCTGAATGACCAGACACTTTTCTCTAACTTTTCTCCGGCTTCGGCTTTTGTTCCCTTGATGTCAGGTAAAGATAGTCTGACTAATACCAATACAACAATACCGATAATTGATATTAATGAGAGGAATGGCATCATTAATTGGCTGATTTGTACATCTTCCATGGCAAGTCCTCCGAATACAACCCCTGTCACAAAGAATGGTGCGATCGTCGTACCGATGGAATTGGCGGAACCACCGATTGCCATTCGTTGAATCGGTTGGGTACCTTTTACATAACAAGCCGTCAGGTAGGGGTTGATGACAACCTGCAAAATGGTGGCGGACGCTCCGACAATGAATGATCCTAACAGGAAAATGAAAAAGCCTGCGGGAACAAGATTTGCTCCTAACCTCAGGTTGGCTTCCGGAAATTGTACGGTAAACCAAGAAGAGAGGAAAAAACATCCTAAACCCGAAATCATAATGAATAATGAGCGGATGAGTGTTCCTTTATACCCGTATTTGGTTGTCCATCGTGAACCGACTCCTCCGCAGAGCGGATATGCTAAGAACCAGGAAAATGTAATCAGTGTGGCAAACGTGTTTTTTAAATTGCCTACTCCTGATAAAAATGCTTCTTTAAGCGGTCCCTGGAATTGTGTATTGGCGGTTGTCAGGAAGCCAACGATGAAGAACAGGAAGACCATTGTAAGAAAAGGGCCGACGTAGTTTATTTGTTTTTCTTGTTGTGTCATGGTATGTCTTGATTAGTTGTTTATTATTGATTTTGTAGTTTGTTGTTGCCAATTAAAGAAGTTTAGCCGCGTCTGTATCCAAGATGAATTCACAATCCGGGTGAAGTTGTAAAACAGATGCGGGTATGTCTGTCGTTACAGGCCCACGTAGCATTTTTTGAACGATTTCAGCTTTGCTTTCTCCTTTGGCTACTAACACAATCTTTCGGGCGTGCATGATATTTTTGATTCCTAATGTCAGCCCGCCTAAAGGAATATCCTGCGCGGTTCCGGTTTCTTTCCGTATCCGGCTTTCTAATTCCTCATCCATTGAGGAGTGCCATGTTTCGCTTTCGAATGGGGTACCCGGCTGATTAAATCCTAAATGTCCGTTTGTTCCTAATCCCAGCATCTGTAGATCGATACCTCCTCTTGCTTCTAACGTCTGTTGAAATAATAAAGCTTCTTTATTGAAATCATCCGAATATGTAGGAGGCATAATGAAATGATGTTCGGGTATTCCTAACGGATCTACGATTTCGGTTTTTAGCATCGTATAACATGCGCCGGCATACTCACGGGGTACATTAGTTACTTCATCTAAACCGAATAATGTGATTCCGGATATCTCAAACGGATTCTGTTTGTGTATTCTGCTGACATTCAGATGAATATTTTTAGTGGTTCTTCCTGTGGATAACCCGATTACGGCTTTCGGGTTGATAAGCATTTCCCGTATGATACGCCACGCGGAAATGCAGTCAAATTCAGTTTCATTCTTTACTATCGTTATTTTCATATGTACAAAAATTTATTTTTAACACTAAGGTGATATGATTTCAAAGTTCAAAGTTTAAAGTTCCAAGTTTGAACCTGGAATTAATAAATGCTCGTTTCATAGTTTTATCAAACATTCATAGCAACGGCTGCGGCTCCAAGCAAGCCGATAAAATCAGGATTTAGCTTGGTTATTACGACTCCGTTTTTTACAAAACGAATGGTATTGGCATTCAATTTCTCTAATACCTTGGTATGTATATATCCATCCGATACGATACCTCCGCCTAAAACGACCGTGTCGGGATCGCTGACCCTTACTAAGTTCATGATCAGATTTGCTAATGCCTGAGACGCGTTTTCGACTAATTCCATACATAGGGGATCGCCTTTTTTACTCAATTCGAATACTTCCGGTATACTGATCCGTTCACTGAGTTCATCGGATATGTGAAGATTCGTTTTAAATGTTGATTTTAATAGACGGGCGCAACGGTCAAAACCAATACCAGACGCGATTTGTTCCACGCAGTCTTTTCTGCCGCAACCACATGATACGCCAATATTTACCCCAACCTGTGTGTGACCGATTTCTCCCGCGTTGTAATGACTTCCACGGATCTGTCTGCCGTTGACAACGAAGCCGGCGGCTATACCTGTGCCTACATTGAGATAGATAAAATTTTTTGATAGTTGGCCGAACCCAAAATGTCGCTCTGCACGTGTCGCGCTTTTTACGTCATTATCGATGTGGCAGGGGATTCCGTACAGGTCAAACAGTTCTTTGGCTAATGGAATTGGTTGGGTGCGTGACGGATCAATCTGTAACCAGATGCCTTGTTCCGGATCAACACGGCCTATCAGGCCGACTCCCATCCCGACCGGTTTGTTATTTGTCCATCCGACTGTTTTTATATAGTCGTCCAATGAGTTTTTAATTATTTCCAATGCTGATTGTTGGCTAAAATAACCGGAATCGTATTTTTTGTATTTTAAAATATTTCCTCTACAGTCGGATTCTCCGATCAGCAATTTTGTTCCTCCCAGGTCGAGGCCTAAGTATGTTTCCATGTTTGATTATAATTTTATAAAGTTTTTTCGGCGAATGATTTTGACAAATCTTTCCGGATACAATATTATTTACAAACTTCAAAAAAGAGGTTTGATAATTGACAAAAAAGGTCGAAAGACTGTTATATTTGGTGTTTTTGGCAGAAAAGCTTGCTGTAGCTATTCGCGGTCATACCGGTTCTAATCAGATTTACTCGGACTGATGCCAAATTGTTTTTTAAAACTTGTACTGAAATATTTGGGATCGGAGAATCCTACCATATATGCGATTTCGGAGACAGGATATTTTTTTGTTTTGAGTAATTCTTTTGCCTTATTCAAACGAATAATTCGAATAAAATCATTGGGTGATTGGTTGGTCAACGTTTTTATTTTGTTGTACACCGATGTCCGGCTCATTCCTACTGTTTTACAGAATTCGTTGATGGAAAAATCAGGATTAGCCAATTCTTCTTCAATGATCTTGATGGCTTTATCTAAAAATTCTTTATCTAATTGATTCGTATAGTTTAATTCGTCTAATCCGGTTTCCGCAGACAAGACTTTTTTTCTTAGAATCTCCCTGTTATTCAGTATGTTCAGTATACGCGCTTTCAGTATGTTGAAATCGAAAGGTTTAATGATGTAATCATTTGCACCTGCTTCCAGACCAAGAATGACATGCTCTTTCTCACTTAAGGCAGATAGTAAAATAAAAGGTATATGGCTTGTTTCAATGGATGATTTGAGTATCCTGCAGGCTTCGTCGCCTCTTAGTTTCGGCATCAATACATCCGATATGATAATCGCAGGGTTCAGTTCTTTTGCTAATTCTAACATCTGTTCGCCATCCGGCACATCTACGACATTGAAGTCTGCCGAGAGGCTGGTTTTCAGATATTCACGCATCTCATTATTATCCTCAGCTAACAAGAGTATTTCCTTTTCGGCAGGTTCTGCGTTTTCATATTTTTCGTTCGGCAGTGTTTCTGTTTTCTTATCACTGTTTTTTATCTGTATATTGTTGATTTTTAATGGAAAACAGACGATAAATGAGGAACCTTCCTTTTCCTTACTTGAAAATGTGATGTTTCCCTGCATTAACCGCACAAGCCTGTGTACTAATACTAACCCAATCCCGGAACCGCTTTCATTAGAGTTGACCGCGTTTTCTGCACGATAAAATTCTTTAAATAAATATTTTTGTTCATTTGCCGGTATGCCGATTCCCGTATCCTCCATTTTTACAGACCAGTTGTCACCGGAGTAATTAACGTATACGGCGACCATTCCCTTTTCCGTGTATTTGATGGCATTCGATAACAGATTATCCACGATTTTATCCATTTTTCCTTTATCAAACCAGATTTCCGGGAAATGCTCCTGCATGGTCAGGTGAAGAGCTATGTTTTTTTGTACGGCCGCCATGCGAAATGAAGTTATTTTTTCATGCATGTAGCTGTTCATATCTTGTTGTACGATGTTTAATTTCTCTTCCACCAGGTCTGTTTTCTGAAGATCAAGTAGTTGAGAAACCATAGTAAACAGTTTATCCGCATTTTTCATGGCAACATTTAATAGTTCCTTACCATGCCCGGTGAGGTCTTCTTTTGCCTCCATTTCGCTTAAGGGCGCTTTTATCAGGGAGATCGGGGTGCGTATGTCGTGGGCGACATCGATGAAGAATCGTATCCTTTCTTTCGCATCATGCTTGGCAATGCGGTTGCGCACATATTGGACAAGTAGGTAAATGAGAACCGCGAATAAGATAATATAACAGGCTATAGCCCATCCTGAAGCCCAGAATGGCCTGTCTATATGTATGAGAATTGTTCTTTCTCCGATCGTATTCTTTGTATATTTATTGATCGCTTTCAGCCGGAACGTATAACTTCCGGAACTTAGGTTCATGTATTCTGCATGACGGGTAGAGGGAGCAACCCTCCATTCCGAATCAAAATTGTCTAATTTATACAGGTATTCCGTTTGGTGAGGATGAATAAAATTAATTGCGGAAAAAGAGATGGAAAAGGAATTTTGTTCATATTTAAGCGAAAGAGACTGTACTTCATTAATCGCTTGTTCAATCGGAGAATCAGCTGAACCGGCTTTTACAGATTTGTAAAGTAATTTGAAATCAGTAAATAATATGGGCAGAGAGTCTTTTAATTCCATGTCGAAATAGGGTGAGAATTCGATTACACCCTTAGCCGTACCAAAAGCTAAATGACTGTTTTTCATAGATAAACAGGCGTTGGGGTTAAAATATCCCCATTCAATGCCAAAGAATTCGTTCATGCAGATCACTTCACTTCCGGAAGACTCAATCACATAGAGTTCTTTTTCGGTCGTGAACCATATTCTTCCTAATACATCCTCTACAATGCCGTTTATCACATTTGATTTGATGACATCGCCGGAAGTATATAGACCGGAGACATTCTTTTCCGGATTATAGCATATTAGCCCCTGTCCGTCGGTTGCCATCCAGATCTCTCCTGATGATGCTTGTAGTAGGCAGCGAATCGGATATTTAAGGGTCAGTTCATTGAAAGATGAGATGATTTGTATGGATGTGGTTGTCTTGTCTAATAATCCGAGTCCGTTGCAGGTAGCTAATAGTAGTCTATTTTCACTACCGGATTTAATATCTCCGACGCACGTTTCCGGAAAATAAGTATAGGTTTTATCTTTGATATTATAACAGGTCAGTTCGCCTTCTATTCCGCCGATCCATATTGATCCGTTTTCAGCATAGAGAGAAAATATATAATCGGTTGTTATTCCTTTTTGAGAAGCCGTGTCGGATTTTTCGGCTTGTTGGACGATTCCTTTAGATTTATCAATGCGAAAAAGGCCACAGCCGTATCCTCCTACCCATATTTGTTTCAGGTTGTCTTCGCACAAAGCCAGAATAACGGCCGGAGTTTTTGCATCGCTTGTGTTATCATTCAGGAAGTGAGACCATTTCATTTGCTTTTTCCGATACAAACTGACGCCATTGTTTGTTCCGTACCATAAATCGCCGTCCGAATCTTCCATAATGATGTTTACGTGATCGGAACGCAGTGAATTTTGATTTTTAAGTTCGTGTTTAATCCATTTTATGTCATCGTATTGCGGATCAAAGATATTAATGCCGTTCGTGCTGGTGCTTATCCAGATGCAATCGTTTTCGTCCGCCAGTATATCGGATATTGTATTTCCGCTGAGGTGACTCGTTTCGTCTTCATTTGCCATCAATATATCCTTCAGCCGGAGATTTTCCGCATTCAATATATATAATCCGCTACCGTCTGTTCCAAACCATATTTCATTTTCTTTCGCTGTTGTAATAGAACGAATAGGCACCCGGGGTATAAGTCCCGTGAGCGGAGTCATATTTCCGGATTCGAGATCTAAAATGAAAGCTCCGTTAGAGAATGTACCTACATAAAGATGGTTCTTGTTAAAATGCAGCGATTCGACAAGCCCGGTTTCCATTGAAATTTTTTCAGGAGCGGAAAATGTTTTCTGATGCCTGTTTTCAGACAAACGGAATAAATGCGTTTCCGTACCTATATAAAAAACATCCTTATATTGGATGATTTTAGTGTTGTTAATATCTGAAAGTTCAGCTATTTCCTGAATATTATTTAATTCCGGATCAGATAAAAACAGCCCTTTGGATAAGCACATCCACAAGCGGTTGTCGGAATCGAAAAAAATATAGTTCAGAGAAACTGTCTCCGAAAAATAATCGGACAGATTAATCTTTCGAATGAATTCATCTTTCGTAGGATCATAAGAATAGATCTCTCCGTTTTTTATAGAAACCCATAGACGGCCATGGTTATCACATGTCATAACGGAGGAAGAGAGAATATGGTCTCTTGATTCTATCTTTTCATTTAACTTGTAATGCCTGAATTCTGTACCATCATACCGGTCTATTCCCATGGAGGTAAATATCCATATAAAACCGGTAGTATCTTTTTCTATTTGGAAAACCTGTCTACCGCTCAACCCGTCTTTCACATCCAGATGACGGAATGTAACAGCCCGGCTCTGAAATGCATTGAAAAAGCACAGATAGAGGAGAAATACGAGGCAAGGATTTTTCATGAAATAGATACTTTATGAATACAAAAATATTCATAAAAATCAGAAGAACAAGTTTGATTGCTGTTAAAAGACTTCCATTCTCTGTTATAAATGTGGTTATAACAGCATGCTACAGGCAATTTAGCCGTTCCGTATAAATAAACAAGCCTTTATTGCAGAAAAAAAATGGATGCGATTTTTACAGGTCGCAGATTTTTTCTATGCGATCCTGATGGCGTCCACCTTCGAAAGGGGTATCTAAATAAGCATCCACCATCTGTATAACTTCATCTTGTGTTACAAACCTTGCAGGCATAACGAGAATGTTGGCATTGTTGTGTGCGCTTACAAGTTTTGCAGTGTCGACATTCCATGCAAGGCCGGCACGGATCGACGGATATTTATTTAGTGTGAATGCCATGCCATTGCCTGTACCACATAAGGCTATACCCATGTCTAATTCTTTGCTATCAATTGCTTTTCCTAATTTGTGAGCAAAATCCGGATAATCGCTTCTTTCTGGGGAAGTAGCTCCAAAGTCTATATAGCGAAACCCTCTTTTTTCAAGGTGTTTTTTTATGAGTTCTTTATATTCAAAACCGGTATGGTCGCTCGCTAATCCGATTGTTGTATTTGTGAAATTCATTGCATTTGTTTTTAAACAATATCAATCATTGAAAGTGAAAGTTTAAAGTCCGGAGTGTTCACGGACTTTAAACCTTTTACTTGTTTGTATTAACCTTTAATCAAATTCTTTACAAGCTTATAGACATTGTCTCCGGTAAAACCTAACTTTTGATCCAACACTTTATAAGGTGCTGAATAACCGAAGCTTGGCATTCCATGGATTGATCCGTTGTCTCCCACAAGCCCCTGCAGAGTCACAGGCAGGCCGGATGTGAGTCCGAAGCGTTTGATGCCTTTTGGTAATACGCTCTCCTGATAGTCCGCTTTCTGATCGCGGAAGAGTCCTTCCGAAGGAATTGATACGATACGGACTTTTATTCCGTCTTTTTCAAGTTTTTCAGCGCCTTCGACGAGTGTAGCCACTTCGGAGCCGCTGGCTAACATGACTACGTTCGGTTTGCCTTTGCAATCGCTTACAATATATCCGCCTTTCGTAATCTGTTGTGCTTCTTTGCGGCGGTTACCACTTGCCGCCGGTAGATTTTTAATGTCTTGACGCGACAAAATCAATGCGGTCGGACGCGTATTTTCAACGGCGGCTTTCCAGGCGTAAATGGTTTCTTCAGCATCAGCCGGGCGCAATACCACTGTAGAGCGTTTACCACGATGATTTTTCAGATGCTCCAACAAACGAATCTGCGCTTCATGCTCAACCGGTTGATGGGTTGGGCCATCTTCGCCTACACGGAACGAATCATGTGTCCATACATAAATGACATGCAAATTCATCAATGCGGCAAGGCGCACAGCCGGTTTCATATAATCAGAAAATACGAAGAATGTTCCGCATACCGGAATAACACCTCCGTGTAATGCCATACCATTCATGATACATGCCATTGTAAGCTCGCTAACGCCGATCTGGAGGAACTGTCCGGAAAAATCGCCTTTTTTGAATGCTTTCGTATGTTTTAAGAATCCGTCTGTTTTGTCTGAGTTGCTTAGGTCGGCCGATGCTACAATCATATTTTCAACCTGTTTCGCATATATACCTAACATCGCTGCGGATGCGGCGCGTGTGGCGATATTTTCTTTCATCTCAATGGATGAGTAGTTTATTTTAGGCATTTTACCGCTTAAGAATAAGTCCAATTTGGCTGCTAATTCGGCATTTCCTTTGCGGAATTTTTCTTCTTCCTTCGCCATGTTTTGTACCCACTTTTTCAACTCTTTCCGGCGTTCCGCATACATTTTCTTTACTTCCGGGAAGATGGTAAACGGCTTTTTCGGATCTCCGCCAAGATTTTTGATAGTTGCTTCGAAATCAGCTCCTGCAGCTGATAGGGGTTGTCCGTGTGTGGAAACGGTATGTTCAAAACTTTTTCCTTTCGCGTCTACGGCTCCTTTTGCCATCACGGTTGTTCCGATAATAAGGGTTGGACGTTTCTTTTCCGCATTGGCCGTAGTGAGCGCTTTGCGTATTTCTTCCACAGAACAGCCGTCTACGGAGATTACATTCCAATTCCATGCTTTGTATTTTGCTGCAACATCTTCACTGTCTACTTCCTCTACTTTGGTCGAAAGCTGAATGTTGTTCGAATCGTAGTACATGATCAGGTTATTCTATCCCAAATGGCCCGCGATCCGGCCTACACCCTGTGAAATTTCTTCCTGAACGCCTCCATCGGAAATATAAATGTAGGTTTTGTGTGCCATCCATTCACCGAAACGCGCAACTAAAAAGCGTTCTGCGATCGCGGCGCCTAATCCCATTGCATGACCTTGTCCGAGCGGACCCGATGTGTTTTCAATGCCATGCGCAACATCTACTTCCGGATGCCCCGGTGTCAGACTTTCCCATTGACGGAAATTTTCCAGTTCTTTCAATGGCATCATATCGGCCAACGCAAGTATAGAATACAGCATGGGTGACATGTGTCCCGGATCTAAGAAGAAACGATCGCGAAAAGGATCGTCCGGTTTTTCCGGATTGTAATTCATAAATTCGGAATAAAGCACATTGATAAAATCAGCTCCACCCATGGAACCGCCCGGATGGCCGGATTTCGCTTTTTCTACCATCGAAGCGGACAAAATACGAATATTATCCGCCGCCATGTTCATTGTTTTTGCGTTGTTCATCTTTCTGATTATTTAATTGGTTTATATGTTTGTTAAATCATTTTGTTTAGTTTCGCTAAATAGACACATTGTTTGATTATTTAACATCAAGGAACGTTCTCAATTGCTCCCACAGTTTTCTTTTATCAGCTTTTCAACGACGGGATCTCCTAATTCTTTCGCTTTACTGAGGTATGTACATGCTTCCGTTTTCTTCTCCTGTCTGACAAGGCTAACGCCTAATATCCGGTATGCCGAGGCAAATTCGGGATCTAATTCAATGGCTTTTTTCGCACATTCCTGTGCTTTGGCCGGATCCTGTAAACGTAAATATATGGATGCTTTTTCCGCATAAAAGATCGCATTTTTTCCATCGATAGAGATTGCTTTGTCGATATCTTCTAATGCACCCTCAAAGTCTCCGGAACGGAATTTTGCCTGTTCGCGATAGTAATAAAACTCGTCGGATACGTTACCTCTCGCTACCAGATAATAGAGATCATAATCCTTTACTACCTGATCGTAAAGTCCGGCCTGCATCTTTAAGTCTATGTTTTCTAAAAGATATGCTGTGGCTTCGTTAATAGGACTTTTTGCTGTGGCGCTGTCCATAAGCGTGATGATTTCCATGATGTTGGAGCCATCAAACTGTTGTTTGCTTTTTGCCGCGAGATAATACGAAGAACCGGATGCTGCCGGAGAATTATTAACGATAGAATAAGAATTGTACGCTTTTTCGAAATCTTTTTCATAAAATGCGATATCTCCTTCTAATTGATGGTAAATAGGAAGGTCTTCTTCAGCAATGGCTTTCTGTATGTTCACCTTTGCTGTTTCAATATTCCAATCTTTGTATTGAAGCGTACTGTCATTAGCCGCTATTCCAAATATCAATTTTGCTTTATTGTAATAGATCTCTCCTTTGTTTTTTGTATATTTTGCTGCGCTTTCCAAGTCGTTCCATGCCATATCCAACATCTGCAATTGTTCGTTTTCGGTTGAAGCAAGTTCTTCACGATAGAATGCATAATGTGATGCGCGGCTGTTGTAGCCTTCTGGGCTATTGGGAAATGTCGCAATGAAATCGCTTAATGTTTCGAGATATGTTTTAGCGTCCTGTTGAGAGGCATACAATAATAATGAGATTTGGGCATCTTCAACATTTGAAGCCCATGCTTTACGTATACTTATTTCCGAGTAGGCTCTTTTCAACATGTCTGTGGCAGTAGCATGCATGCTTTGTATATATGCGACCGATATTCCGAATGTTTTTCCTTTTCCGGAAGCGTCTATTTGTGCTAAAGCGAATACTTCTCCCGCTTCGTTAAGTAGAGGATAACCTTCTTGAGACGCAGGCAAAGGCATGTCTATTTTGAAGTAATCATAAGCGCCATTGATTTTTGTTATCTCTGAGATTGTTCCCTGGGCGAGATTTTTCTCTTCTTTGGAAGGAGGTAGATAGACCACGGAATTCATTACCGGTGAAATTTTTGCAACCGGGAGAAAGATTGTTTTTTTAGGTACGGAAACTTTGAAGCGGATGACACCGTACATGTCGTCAGCGCCCAAGATCTGTGTTACCTGTAACCTTTCACCCGTAGAGGTGATCACAATGGCTTTTTCTGCTTTTCTGAATAAATCATAAGAGGATACGGCTTCTCCGTTTTCCTGAATAAAAAATCCGGATCCGCTTTTTGTTGTACCTTCTTTGGTTGTTGCTTCTATTGTAAATATAGCCTTATCAGCTTTATCTACCCATTTTGGATTTTTTTTCTGCGCAGCTATTGTGATAGCCTGGCATACTGTTAGTATTAAAATAAATACTCTTTTCATAATCTGGGGCTTTGACATACAGCGGGCAAAAATAATAAAAAATCCCGAAACAAGTTCCTGTATCGGGATTTCTTTGTGTCAATATTTTACAAATAAAGCAAATTCTTATTTCAATTCAATAGTAACGATTGATTTAGCTGGCATCTTTATTTGTATGATTCCATTATTGATTTTTGCATCTTTAAATTCCTGAGGAGTCACAGATTGTGGCTTTTCGAATGAGTTATGATCAGCAAGATTTGTTGCCGTAAGAATACTTCCGCTTACAACTTTGCCGATTTTTAAGCCGGATAAATCAACAGATACGGTTTGTGTATTGTCAGTATCAATGTTTGATATAGACAAGTGAATCACTCCGTTTTTGTTTTTTGATGCGGTCGCGCTTAACATCGGAATTGAACGGTTGTCACGAACATTCATCCTGTCGGATGTGATGGAGAGCGGAAGATTTAGAGCATCCTGATGAACTTTATACATGTTGAATACATGATATGTTGGCGTCAGCGCCATTTCTCCTTTGCTATTGGTGAGAACCATTGATTGTAAAACGTTGGCGATCTGTGCTATATTTGCCATTTTTACACGTGATACGTATCTGTGAAATACATCAAAAGTCAGGCTTGCCACAAACGCGTCGCGAAGCGTATTTTGCTGAAACAGATGGCCGCGTATTGTTCCCGGCTCTTCGTCCCACCAAGTACCCCATTCATCGACTAACAGGCCGATACGTTTGTTTTTGTCGTATTTGTCCATGATATCACAATGTCTTTGGATGACATTTTCAATTTCAAGACATTTTCCGATCGTCCAGTAGTAATCGTCTTTATCGAAAATTGTTGCCGCGCCTTTGCTGCCGCTCCAGCCTGTAACCGTATAGTAATGAAGGGATATTCCATGCATACGATGACCGATACTTTTCATTAAGACCTCCGTCCAGTTATAATCATAATCGGAAGCTCCACTTGCGATTTTATACAATCTGTTATTATCATAATTACGGCAATAAACCGCATAGCGACGATAAAGGTCGGCATAATATTCGGGTCTCATATCGCCGCCACAACCCCAGCTTTCGTTTCCTACTCCGAAATATTTCACATTCCAGGCTTTGTCGCGTCCGTTTTGTCGGCGCAGATTAGCCATGGGGCTGTCTCCATCGGATGTCATATACTCAACCCATTTCGCCATTTCTTCTACAGTGCCGCTTCCGACATTACCACTGATATATGGCTCACAGCCTAACATCTCACAGAGGTTGAGGAATTCATGTGTTCCGAAGCTGTTGTCTTCGATTGTCCCTCCCCAATTATTATTTACCATTTTAGGTCGTTTGTCTTTTGGGCCGATGCCATCCATCCAGTGGTATTCGTCGGCAAAACATCCTCCCGGCCAGCGCAATACCGGTATTTCCAGTTCTTTTAGCGCGTTGAGTACATCCGTGCGATATCCGGATGTGTTCGGTATGTTTGAATTTTCACCGACCCACAATCCTCCGTAAATACAGGTTCCGAGATGTTCCGCAAAATGACCGTAGATCTCTTTGGGTATCGTGTCTTTTGCCAGTTCCGGATGAATTTTTATCGTAGCGCTCTTTTGCGCGGACAACATACCTGGCAGCATAATAGTCGCTGCCAGAATAAATGTTGCCGATATTGATTTTAATTTAAAGATATTCATAATACTTTACTCCTCACACGTTGATTGTTCCGTAAATTCGCCGAGCTTTACATACTTTTTGTAAATGTCACGATATAATTTCGCGTTTTCTTCGTTTGGTATGTATTCTTTAGCAAAACCGGAGTTCATAGCTTCCTGTGCGTCTTCAACCTTATTGTAAACACCGGCTGCTGTGGCGGCAAACATGGCTGCTCCCAAGGCACATGCCTGATCAGTTTTGCATACTTTAATCGGCATGTTTAATACATCGCTCAGTGTTTGCATCACAAACGGAGATTTCAATGCAATACCACCGATGCCTATTACATTGTCAATGCGAATTCCTTCATTGATAAAACGTTCGACAATAGCCAACGAGCCGAATGCCGTAGCTTCAACAAGTGCGCGGAATATACGCGGAGCCGTGCTTCCTAATGTTAATCCGTCAATCGTACCAGTTAGCAGTTGATTTGCATCCGGCGTACGCCGTCCGTTCATCCAGTCGGTAGCGATAATTGTGCTTTCGCAAACAGGAATTTTCTCGGCTTCTTCTGTAAGCATGGGAATTATTCGTCCGCATGCTTCATCAATCAGTTTTGCCTTTGTTGCGACATCAACAATCGTTGTTTTGGATAAAATCTTTTTAATAGGAAATTCGAGTACACGCTTAAACCATGCGTAGATATCTCCAAAACCCGATTGCCCGGCTTCTAATCCGATCATACCCGGCATAACAGAGCCGTCAACCTGCCCGCAGATACCTTTGATTAGTTTATCTCCAATTTCCTCATAGCTTGCCACCATCACATCACAAGTGGATGTACCGATAATGCGGACAAGCGTATGTGGTGTAATGCCAGCCCCGACAGCCCCCATGTGGCAGTCAAACGCGCCTCCTGCTACAATTACATCGGTAGAAAGACCGAGCCGTGTCGCCCATTCGGTAGAAAGGGTTCCAACCGGCTTTTCGGCTGATTCCGTTTTCTCAAATAGCCGGTCGCGGAAACCTTTCAGCAACGGGTCTAATTCGGTAAGGAATTCTTCACTCGGCAATCCGCCCCAGTTTTCATGCCACATCGCTTTATGACCGTTGGCACAACGGCTGCGCACAATCTCGTCGGATGATTTTACTCCGGTGATCAAAGCCGGCAACCATTCACAGTATTCCACGATGGAGTAGGCCTTTTCGCGCACTTTTTCATCTTCGCGCAGGACGTGTAATGCTTTCGCCCAAAACCATTCTGAAGAATAAATACCGCCTTCGTATGCCGAATAGTCAATTTTCCATGTTTTGCAAAGCTTATTAATCTCTGCAGCTTCCTTTACGGCCGTATGGTCTTTCCACAAGACAAACATGGCATTCGGGTTTTCTGCAAATTCGGGCAATAGAGCCAACGGTGTACCCGTTGCATCCGTGAATGCAGGGGTGCTACCTGTAGTATCAAAGGCGATTCCGACTACATTCTCCGCAGTATTTGCGGGGCATTCAGATAGCGCCTCTTTTACAGTCGCTTCAAATACATCAATATAGTCCTGCGGATGCTGGCGATATTGATTAATAGAAGGATTACAGTATTTTCCTTCCGACCAGCGCGGGTAATTTTTTACCGACGATGCTAAAATGCTTCCGTCTTCCGCATTTACGATCAACGCGCGGGCGGAATCACTTCCATAGTCAAGTCCGATTACAAATTTCATGGTCTTATAGTAATGCTTTGTTCAACATATAAAAAACTTCATTCATCCGCATTTCTTTTTTGAATTCGGACATCGTTGTATTTTCATCAATAACGAGTAATTCGATACCTGCTATTTCTGCGTAATCTTCAAGGTATTCGACTGTCAGGTCGTAGGAAAAACTTGTATGATGTGTACCTCCTGCAAGAATCCATGCTCCGGCTCCAACTTCGAAGTTCGGGCGTGGAATCCACAATGCTGATGCTACCGGAAGTTTGGGTAGTGGTTTCGGCTTGATACAGTCTACTTTGTTTACGATCATGCGGAAACGATTCCCCATATCAACAATAGTTGCTGCTATACCGGGGCCCGTTTTGCTTGTAAAAATAAGGCGTGCGGGATCGTTTTTACCACCTATACCAAGGGTGAATACATCCATCTTAGCTTTCTTTTCCGCTGCAATCAAAGGACAAACTTCTAACATGTGAGCTTGCAGAATAGAACTTTTTTCTTCCGCAAAGTTCAATGTATAATCTTCAAGGAAAGAGCAGCCTTTCGGCATTCCCTGACCCATGAACCACATCGTACGATACAATGCCGCTGTTTTCCAGTCGCCTTCGGCGCCGAAGCCGTATCCTTCTGCCATTAATCGTTGTGAAGCGAGTCCCGGAATCTGGTCTACGTCTTCTAAGTCATCGAAGTTAGTTGTGAATGCTTTGGCACCTTTCGCTTTCAGCAGTTTGCGAAGCGCGATTTCTATGCGTGCCGCTTTTTCCACTTGTCCGCGTTTTTTTCCATCTGCTTTACATGCCGGAGCAAATACATACTGACTTTCGTATTCTTTCATCATTTTCTCGATCTCAGCCTTTGTCACTTTTTCCTGAAGAGCAACTAATTCTGCTATCGGACAGTAGTCAACATGATACCCTAAGCGCATTTCCGCTTCAACTTTATCACCGTCGGTTACTGCGACATTGTTCATTTGGTCACCTAAGCGAATGATAAGCATATCCTGAGAGTCAGCCCATGCGGCAGCTACGCGCATCCAAATAGATATTTTTTCTTGCGCACCCTTGTCGCTCCAATGACCAACTACAACTTTGCGGGGTTTGCGCATACGGGCGGTGATATGGCCAAACTCCCGGTCTCCGTGAGCTGATTGGTTCAGGTTCATGAAATCCATATCCATCGTATCCCATGGAATTTCTTTATTAAACTGTGTGTGCAGATGCATCAACGGTTTACGGAATTCCTGCAGTCCGTGGATCCACATCTTTGCAGGGGAGAATGTGTGCATCCATGTGATGACACCAACACATTTTTTGTCATTATTCGCATTTTTGAATGCCTCCGTAACTTCTTTAGATGAGTTTACAGTTCCTTTATAAACAATTTTTACAGGGAGATTTCCTGATTTGTTCAGACCTTTAACCATTTCATTCGAGTGGCTGTCTACTGCCTTTACCGCGTCACCACCATACAGAAGCTGCGCTCCCGTAATAAACCATACTTCAAAATTTTCAAATGCTTTCATATCTACAAAATTTAATATTATTTATTCATTGATATTTATTGACCATAATAGGCATTAGGTCCGTGTTTACGGCTGAAATGTTTCTCAATAAGCAGGGGATTCATAGTCAGGTTAGGATTAACTCCGTATGCAATGGATGCCATTTTGGAAACTTGCTCCATGACAACCGCATTATGTACAGCGTCATGCGCGTCTTTTCCCCATGAAAACGGGCCGTGATTTTTAACTAAAACTCCGGGTGTATGTACAGGATTCAATCCTTCGAAACGTTTTATGATCACGTTTCCTGTTTCTAATTCATAAGCGCCTTTGACTTCCTCCTCCGTCATATCCGCAGTGCATGGAATAGCATCGTGAAAATAATCGGAATGGGTGGTGCCGATATTCGGAATGTCATATCCCGCCTGCGCCCATGCGGTGGCATACGTGGAGTGGGTGTGTACCACCCCGCCGATTTCCGGAAATGCTTTATATAAAACAAGATGTGTCGGGGTGTCGGACGACGGTTTTAATTTACCTTCGACAACTTTGCCATCGAGATCAACTATTACCATATCTTCCGCTTTCATATTGTCATAAGATACGCCGCTGGGTTTTATAACAACGAGGCCCGATGAGTGGTCTATTGCGGAGACATTTCCCCAGGTGAAAATAACCAATCCATGTTTTACTAAATCAAGATTTGCATGAAAAACCTTTTCTTTCAATGATTCCAACATATTGTATAGCCTATTCTTTTTTAAATTTTAAATTTTCTTGTCTTTCTATATACATCACTATTCATTCTGTATAAACGAGCGCCGCGTTTGGAGCCGGTTTTGTCAATTTCGTCCGTTTGTTCGATAAACTCCATCTCGGCAACACGTTTGCGAAAATTTCGCTTATCCATCGATTCACCGTATATGGCTTCATATAAGGTTTGTAATTGCGTAAGAGTGAATAGCTTCGGTAATAAATTGAAGCCTATGGGCTTATTACTTGCCTTCTGCTTCATCAGATTGCGTGCCTTGTCTACCATTTCCCGATGATCGAAGATCAAAGTCGGAAGTTCGTTTATATCTGCCCAATATGCATTGTGACTTTGTACAAGCTCCCGATCGTAATCATCAATGTTTATCAACGCATAGTAAGCGACGGATATGACTCTTTCGCCGGGATCACGCTCAACTTCACCAAAGGCGCCGACTTGTTCCATATAAACTTTATCTAAGCCGGTCAGCTCCCGTAAAACGCGTTTTGCCGCATCATCCGTACTTTCATCCTTTTGTACAAATCCTCCCATTAAAGACCACTTTCCTTTTGATGGTTCAAAATTTCTCTTTAACAAAAGAAGATTTAATCTGTCATTTTTGAATCCGAAGATTATGCAGTCAATACCTACATAAAACTTCGGATTTTCACGGTAATAATTACGTTTGGGCATATTTTATTTTTTTTATTTACCAAAAATAGATGTAAAATGCGACAGTGATTCCAAGAATAATACATGTATGTATAACATCCCAATGATTCCAACTGGCGCGTGTTTCTGCAAGCTGTTCTTTAGTTGAGGTGCCGAATACAAGCCCTTGTATCTTCTCTTTGGATGGAGCTTCCGTCAGTAAGCTTACTACAACGATTACAATGATGCAGAATAGGAACATCCAGCCACAGAAGAATAGCCAATTGACATCATAAAACAGATATTTAAATAAGCTATCGCTTGATGCGGCTGCAGAGCTGTAATAAACCTTAGCTCCCAGACGGGTTAAGCCTATGACCATACCAACAATCAAACCCCACATACCACCTTTGGCGCTTGTGCGCTTCCATGTTATACCTAATAAGAACGCTGCCGCAATTCCCGGAGCGAGTACGGATTGAACATCCTGCAGATAGGCGTATAGTACGTCACCGACATTGCGCATGATAGGAATCCATAAGATACCCAGAATAACGATCACCACAGTTGCCATCTGACCAATGATCACCAGTTTCTTTTCCGATGTAGCTGGCCTGAATCGTTTGTAGAAGTCTATCGTGAATAACATAGCAGATGAATTGAATAAAGAGGCCAAAGAACTCATCAATGCAGCCAGAATGCCGCATACAACTAATCCTTTTACTCCGGCAGGGAGTAATTTTGCAACCAAGGTAGGGAATGCCGCATCCGCATTCGGAGCTCCGCTTCCTAATAGAGGCAGAAAGCTACCTGTTTTCTGATGGAGGGCAAATGCAATCATTCCGGGAATAAGGAATAAAAATACAGGCAATAATTTCAGATAGGCGCCGAAAATAGTGCCGCGACGAGCCTCTTTCTGATTTTTACCGGAAAGTACACGCTGAACAATAAACTGGTCAGTACACCAATACCAGAATCCGATGATGGCGGAACCGACCAGGGCCCCTAACCACGGAAAATTCGGATCTCTGTTGTCACGAATCAGATTTGTCATTGTATTACCATATTCATTGACTGTAGTTGCACCGGCAATGCGCATCATTTCGTCCCAACCTCCGAGTTCTTTAAATCCCAGGATAAGGATGATCAGTGAGCCTAACAGAAGTATGGGCGTCTGGAGGACAGATGTATAAAGAACCGATTTCATGCCGCCGATGATCGTGTAAAGCGCGGTGATTAAGACTAAACCGATAGCCGCGATCCAGAAGAAATCGATCCCCCATAGTTCTTGGATCCCGAAGACCTGTTGGAAGACTAAGCCACCGGCATAAACCGTTACGGCAACTTTGGTTAGTACATAACTGATTAATGAAATGACTGATAATATCGTTCTGGATTGGGGATTGTATCGACGTTCCAAAAATTCCGGCATGGTATAAACCATACTTCGTGTATAGAATGGAACAAACACCCAGCCGAGGATAAGTATCATCCAGCCCTGGATTTCCCAATGCGCCATCGCCATTCCACTGGAAGCTCCGGCTCCGGCTAATCCGATTAAATGTTCCGAACCAATGTTTGATGCGAAAATAGACGCCCCGATAGCAATCCATGTCGCATCACGTCCCCCGAGAAAATAATCAGCAGAGTTATTCTGCTTTTGCTTCATGACCCATACGATAATCCCGATTAATGCAAGGGAAAATATCCCGATTACAATCCAATCTAACGTTTCCACAGTACTTTTTTTTAATGGTTAATATTGATTTTTTTTAGTTGAGTGTAAAAATAACACTTAATTGGATTGAATATACCTGTTATCTATATGTTGTATAACATAAAATGTGGAGGTTTGCTGTATTTGTGTTGTATAACATAATAATTGCGGGTTTTCATGTTGTGTTTTTAGCTATTGGGTAAAAAGAAACCGGATTGCCTTTTTTATTATGGCAACCCGGTTCTGTTTTATAAGTTATCTGATTTCCTTAAGCTAATTTACGCGCTCCATCGCTTATTACAACATCGTAAACTTTCGGAGATTTTCCGAACTTATCTTTATATCCTTCTTTTGCTTTTTGGATAAAAGAGTCGTAAAGTTCATCCTTTACAAGGTTGATCGTACATCCTCCGAAGCCGCCTCCCATGACACGGGATCCGGTAACGCCGCATTCTTTTGCGACATCATTCAGATAGTCCAATTCAACACAGCTAACTTCGTAAAGTTTACTCATTCCGTGATGTGTTTCATACATCTTTTGTCCTACGGTTTCGTAGTCACCTGCTTTAAGAGCTTCGCAAACGTCAAGAACGCGTTGTATTTCTTCGATAACATATTCTGAACGCATATAATCTTCGGCGCTTACTTGATCTTTGACTGATTGAAGCTGTTCCAATGTGGCGTCGCGTAAAAATTCGACACCTATTGCTTTGGCTACAGTTTCGCACGATTGACGACGTTTGTTATATGCCGATGATGCCAACTCGTGTTTCACTAATGTATCAAGCAATACCAATTTGTAACCTTTCGGATCGAAAGGGTAATATTCGTACTCCAAAGAACGGCAGTCAAGACGGATCAGGCTTCCTTTTTTACCGAAAATAGAAGCAAACTGGTCCATGATACCGCACATTACGCCGCAATAGTTATGCTCTGTAGCTTGTCCTATTTTCGCCAGTTCGAATTTGTCTATGCCGAGATTGAACATGTCGTTCAGTGCAAATGCATAAGTGCTCTCAAGAGCAGCTGATGAAGACATGCCGGCTCCTAAAGGAACATCTCCCGCGAATGCCGTATTGAATCCCGCTATTTTGCCTCCTCGTTTGATTATTTCCCGGCATACGCCAAAAATATACCTGGCCCAACTGGCGCGTGGAGCGTCTTCTTCATTAAGACCGAATTCTACATAGTCTTTCAGGTCAATGGAATATGCGCGGACTTTATCCGTACCATTTGTTTTTAATTCAGCGATCATACCTTTGTCAATCGCGCCGGGAAAAACAAATCCTCCATTGTAATCCGTATGTTCTCCGATCAGGTTAATACGTCCCGGAGACGCGTATACAGATCCGGTACTTCCGTCAAAATGTTTAATGAAGCGACTTCTTACGTGTTCTATATCCATAATTTAATGTTATTATAGGTTGATATTTGATTAATCTACGAGGATATCTTTGTTGACATTTTTGCTTCCGATCAAAGCGTAGTACAACATATAAGCCATACCGGCTATCGGAACAAGATAAGAGATCATATAGGTTGACATATCAGCTACCCAGTTCTGGATTAACGGAAGGATTCCGCCACCGACCACCATCATCATAAAGATTCCGGATCCTGCTGCTGTATATTTTCCTAATCCTTCGGTGGCAAGGTTAAAGATTCCACCCCACATGATGGATGTGCACAAGCCACAAAGGACAAGTAATAATGCGCTTAGGGGTACTTGTTCCAATGCAAATCCGGAGCCGGTAAATACAGGCATGGAAGATTTAAGAGTTACGGGAGACAGGATAGCGCCTACGATCAAGATGATTCCTAATGTAGAAGCAAATGTCAACATCGCTTTACTGGATACTTTTGCTCCGACCATACTGCCTAAAAATCGTCCGATAAGCATCATGAACCAGTATGTACCCGTTACGAATCCAGCTACCGTAGCACCTACGTTTCCGGCATTGGCATCTTCTAAGAAAAAGTTAAGTGTTCCCGGTATGCCAATTTCAACACCTACATATACAAAAATAGCGATGGTACCTAATACAAAATGTCGGAAAGCCCATGGACTTCTTTCATAAACGATGTTATCTTTCTTTTTGTGCGCGTCCGGATCTGAGATCGGCACCATGGACAGGATGATAAACGCTGCCGCGAATACGGCCATCGCAATGAATAATACCATGTTTACATCGGTGATTGCCGTATCTTTTGTTACTCCGCCGATCAACGCCCCTACAAACATCGGAGTCAATGTACCGGTTAACGAATTACAGGTTCCTCCGATCTGGATCAGCTGGTTTCCTTTGTTTCCACCACCTCCGAGCAGGTTCAACATCGGGTTTACAACCGTATTAAGCATACAAACGGAGAATCCGGCGATAAATGCGCCCAACAGATAAACAAAGAAATTGGCAGGAAGGCCGAATAGCTGTGTGCCTACACCCAGAATCCCCGACAAATATTGTGTAAAAACACCTAATAGTCCAACGGCAATCGCGAGTAATGCGGTTTTTTTATAACCGATTTTGGTCAACAGTTTACCGGCTGGAATACCCATAAACAGATAGGCTAAGAAGTTCATCATGTTACCCATCATCCCCAAGAAATTGGAACCTTCGATGCCCGGTTGATTTTTCCAGATAACGCCGATTGGTGCCGCAAGATTTGTTACGAAAGAAATCATTGCAAAAAGGAACATCATCGTAATGATGGCAATTACGCTCCCGTTTTGTTTTTTCTGTGTCATAGCTAAAAATTTGTTTTGTTAATATTTTTGTTTTTTTACTCTGCTTAAATTTGTACACGGTCAAATTATTTCTCTGTTGAAAATTTGTACACGGTCTGGCTTTCAAACGTTTCACCCGGATGTAATACGGTGGAAGGATACTCCGGTTTGTTCGGGCTATCGGGGAAATGTTGTGTTTCGAGGCAAAGTGCGGCGCGCATCGGATACCTTTGTCCGTTTTTGCCTTCCAGATTGCCGGTCATCCAGTTTCCGGTATATAATTGTACGCCCGGCTCTGTTGTGAATGTATCCATCACAATGCCGGTTTTAGGCGATATGCAGCGTGCGCAGAAGGATAGCTCGTTTTCTTGTTTGTTCAGTATGTAAGTATGATCATAACCCTTACCGAATCTGAGTTGTTCAGAATCATCATTGATTCGTTCGCCCACTTCGTGTGGAGCGCGGAAGTCCATGGGTGTACCCTCTACTTTTTCTTTCGGTCCGTATGGAATTGCGGTATCATCGGTCGGCAGATAATAATCCGCGTTAATGGTCAGCAAATGATCTCCGATAGATGGATCCCCAGCCCCTGAAAGATTGAAATATGAATGATTTGTCAGGTTTAGTACGGTTGCTTTATCCGTAACGGCGTGATAAGTGATTATAACCTCATTATCATCTGTCAGGCGGTATGTGATGGTTGTTTCCAGTTTGCCGGGGAAGCCTTCTTCTCCGTCCGCTGAAGTATATTTTAGTTCTACCGTTTGTCCGTCAATCTGCTTCATGTCCCACACAACGGCGTTAAATCCTTTTATTCCTCCGTGCAGACTATTGGGCCCATTGTTTATGGCTAATTTATCATATAGAACTCCCTCAAGCGTAAAGCGACCCTTCGCGATTCGATTGCCGAAACGTCCGCATACCGCCCCGAAATAAGGTTCTTCCGAAGTCTGATAATCCTTGACAGAGTTATGTCCGGTTACGACATCCGTCATTTTTCCATTCTTGTCGGGAATCATGATTGATACGATCTTGGCGCCGTAATTCAATAGGGTAAGCTCAGAACCGGCTTTGTTTGTTAAGACACAAAGCCATGTTTCTTTTCCGTCTACTATTGTCTGAAAATTCGCGATAAGCAGGCCGGAAAGCGTATGTTCGTTCTTCATAAAGATTATATAAGTTTATAATTGAGTGTAAAATTACTGCTATTATTCAAATGAGGTAATAATTAAAAGATGTTCTTAAACATGTTTTAGTGCAAATCCGGTGTAATTTTCTGACAATAAGAGGTGATCGTATACGTTTTTTTTCTAAGTTTGCAGTTCTTTTCGTGAAAAGCATTGTTTCGCGATATGGAGTACGGAGAATTGAGTGTGGAAAGACGATATTATCATATATGCATTTGGTGTTTTATGATGCTGACCTTATCTGGTAAGCAAAGTTTTTATGCCCAAATGGTAGAGAAATTATATGCTGTGGATTATCGAATAGATACTCTTCGCGAAGGCCAATTGTCGGTAGAAGTCGATAATATGTCCTTTTTTGTAAATAATGAATTTAATTCGACTATTCAGAAAGGGTACACATTGCCGGGATTCTGGTTACAACTGAAGGCCGGCTATTATCCGCTTTCTAATGTGAAATTAGAAGCCGGTGTTCATTCTATCTGGTTTTGGGGAACTACACGATATCCGGCATTTGCTTATAAGGAGATTTCAAAGTGGAATGGTCAGGACTATGCCCATAATGTTCATGTGTTACCCTATTTTCGCGCTCACTTATCATTGTCGGATAATGTAAATGTTATTCTCGGTGATATTTATGGTGGCTCGAATCATCGTTTGATAGAGCCGTTGTACAATCCCGAACTTAATCTGACATCAGATCCGGAGACCGGTTTGCAACTGTTGTATGAGACAAAATGGCTTAATTTGGATTTATGGATAGACTGGATGACATATATCTATAAATTGGATACGCGTCAGGAGGCTTTTGTTTCAGGGGGTTCTGCCCGCTTTAAAGTAAATGCCCCGGAATCCCGTTTTCATGCGTATATTCCGATACAGGGGCTTACCCAACACAGGGGGGGAGAGATTGGTGTCACGGATGAAGAAGCGGAGACGATTATGAATGGGGCTGCGGGTGTTGGTTTGAGATGGAATGTAAACGGTAGTGTATTGAAATATATAAATACCGAATTCGATATGGTCGGATATGTTTTTCCGAAAGGACGAACTTTCCAGTTGGAACGCGGAAGGGGATATTATTCGAAAACGGCCATACAGTTGAATGATTTTAATATTAGCGCTTCGTACTGGTCTTGCAATAATTTTGTGCCTGTTTTCGGAAGTCTTTTTTATGGCTCCGTATCGACAAAAGAAGCCGGAATGATGTACGAAAGGCCGAGGATGTTACACTTGAGGGCGGATTATGCCCGGACTTTAGGAAAAGGTTTGGCCTTTGGCGTTAAGGCGGAGATGTTTTATTACTTATCCGGCAAGATGTATTCATCGGAGACCGGACTTTATCAATCTTCGGCATTTGGTGATAATACGAATTATTCCATAGGGGTTTGTTTGCGTATTAATCCTTCGTTTCTGATTAAGCAGTATTAGGCATGTAATTTCACTTAGATAACAGTGTGTTGTTCAGTCTGCGAAGATATACGTCAAGATCGTCATTATTGTCTAATCCGAATTTTTTCTTTAAACGATAACGAACCATGTGTACGGAGGATTGTTCAATAGAAAAGCATTCGGAAACGTCTCCTATCTCCATGCCGATGGAGAAGCATATACAGTATTTAATATATGGAACGGATAAATTTCCGTTGTATGAGCTTTTGAGAGCGGAAATGTATTGTCCGTCAATGTCGTTGAGCGACTCAATATAATCTTTCTTTTTCGGTAGTTTTTTGTTTATTAATTTAGTTATATCCTCTATAATGATATGATTAAGGGGAACTTCATCTTTTATCAGTTCCTGTTTTCTGTCATTGCTTTGTTCGTATTCATTAATTTTTTGCGTATAGGCTTCTATTTGTTTGTCTAAGTCCTTTTTGTCATTTAACAATTGTTCCATCACCTTGTTTTTGCCTTCAAGTTCCATTTCCTTCAGGCGATAATCCGACAATACTTCATATTTTTCCAATTGGGCCTTGACTGCCTGCTCTTCTTTTATTTTTAGATTCAGTTCCGTCTCCTCTTTTTCAGCTTTTATCAGAGCGGATCGGCGTTTGATATTTTTTTTGACCGTATAAAACCACAACGACAATAATCCCATGGTTGCAATGAGCAAGAAGGCGACTATGATTAACATGGTGGTTGATTTTAGCTGGTTGGCATTTATAACTTTTAATTGTACGATCTTTCTTTCCTCTTTTTCGGTATTGTATAGATATTCGAGTTCACGGGTTTCTATGTTGCGCATGCTAAGCTTCAGATCGTTCTTTTTTTTATTATGATCCAAAGCCTCCTTGTACTTCCCGGTCGCATATAAAATCCTGCTGTGAAGATCCGCGTAAGTAGCCTCGTCCGAATAAAAAGTTTCCGGAGGATACATGGCTCCTCCTTCATTGATTTGTCGGGATAAATATTTTTCCGCTTCAATGATTAATTTTTCTGCTTCGTAATACTTTTTTTGTTCAAAGAGAGAGATGGCCTCCGTGTATTTTATGCGACTCATTATGTAAGAGTCGTCCTTGTGTCCGATCGATTTCGCATTTTCGATACATTCGTTAATATACTTCCAGTCCGGATTTTTTTTGAGTGAATAGTATTCCGCGATAAGAAGATAGGATTGCAAGATGTCGTAATCCAACTCTTCCGGCAATGTGTCTTTGTTTGAATAAAATAGTCCGATGCGTTTTTTTTCATAGAAAATGGCAGAATCAAGCATATTTTCCTGTTTCGTCGCTTCGAAGTACATGTTATACAAGTCGGATTTCATGGTGCTGAGAGAAAAGTCGATAAAGGGAGAGTATTCCTTTTGTAAGATGTGTTCTACTTTCTCTATGAGTCTTTTTGCGAGTGTTGTATCAGGTTGATTGGCCGTATAGATAGCTATATTGTATAATATGTAGCTCAGATACCGGATGTTATGACTCGTTTGGCTGTAATGATCAATTGCTTTTTCAAACTGCTTATACCCTTCTTTTTTTCCATAAGGGGCATTGATCGCCTGTGTCCCTTTGGTATAATGATAACCGGCCAAAGCTAAAGAATTTGTAGCGTCTTCGGCATAAATATCCGCTGAGTCTATATACAAATTGAATAAATCTTCATTATTCCATTCGTTATTCAGGTCCGCGAGGTAGATGTATTCATACAAAAGCCCATTGATATCTTTTTTATCTTTGCTTTCAGCTAATAATGTGTTTATTATTGATGTTTGCTTTTCCCGTTGTGAGTCTCTTTTGTAGTTACACTTGTAAAAGGCGTTTATTTTTTCCTTATATGTTATCTTAGGGGAGTTTACAATATCATATAAAGAATCAAGTGTCATTCCTTCGTCATTCAGATAGACGATGCCGACTTCTTCCTGAGCGTAGATGAAAGAAGAAATAGTTAGCGCTATTATATATATAATTGTATGAAGGATTCTTTTTCTCATTTATAAATATCTACTTAACGGGCACAAAAATAGAAAAAAAATATGAAAACGAGCAAATTATAAAATATTATATGTTAAAATATAAAAATATAAACAATTATTAGCCAAAAGAGAGGAGGTCTACTTACTGTGTCTATCATTATGACACGCGCATGTTTTTTTGTGTTTGTAAATAAGGTGCAATTGTGTTGGGAATCGCTGTGTAACTGTCCTTTGGCTTTGTTTGTGGTCACTGTATGGGTGGTTTTTGTTGGTTTTATACCCATCTCTATGTAGAGTTTTGTATAGAATTTGATTTGATTTGTATATTTGAGAAGAATGAAGTTTAGATTAAATGTAGAGATGAATATAGTGTAAACGTTTAAAATGCAAAATAATTTTGCTGCCGGTTAAGAATGAATTTAGATTTTGTTTTTTTAAGTTAGTAATGTGTAAACGCAAATATAATGTTAAATAATTACTTTAAAGCAAAAATGGTGCCCCTTTCTGTTATTGTAGTAGCAGCAATAGGGATGGTTTCTTGTTCGGATTTGGAAATAGAAAAAGATAACCTGGATTTTGATGTATATAAAAACCCGACCTTTGTTGTAGGCGAAGATGCGGCGACTTATACGTCTGTCGGAGGTAATTATCAGATATTATGGCAGGAGCATGATCAGATTGGGGTTTTTTGCTCGAATACGCAACCTGAGACGATCAATGAGGTGGCTGTTTTGCATTCGCCTTATGCCGGTCAGAACCGCGGAGTGTTCAAATCGGATATAAATTGGGGAACAGATCGTCATAAATTTTTTGTTTATTATCCTTGGAGAAAAGAACAGTCAACGAGCGCGGCCACTCTTCGGCATAGCATCGGGAGGCTTCAGGCTCAAAACGGAGGTAATAATAGTACGCATATAGGAAAAAATGCATTTATGCATGCGCGTTCTAATTCAGTTCTGTCATCTACCGGAGAGATCTCGCTTGACTTTACACATACTACATGTATTCTTGAGTTAAGTTTTAAATCGACTCATGCCGCGGTTTTAGGTAAACCGTTGACTAAAATTGTGTTCAAGGCGGATAACGGGGCCACTCTTTCGGGTGACTTTACGATTGATATTACAGGTTCGACTGTTAAACCGACATTTACGAGCGGATGTGACTCTGTGGTTTTGACTCTTGAAAATGCGATCATGCCGAATAACTCTACAGATAGCCTGAAGGCTTATCTTGTTGTAAATCCTGCATTAATGACGACAGCAACGATCCATTACACAGTAGATGGAGTAGAATATACACTGACAAAGAGTATCAATAAAACGCTGGAGCCACAGAAGGTCTATCAAATTAAAACAGACGTGGATTATGGTACCATATCAGCATCTCCGTCTGTAATTTATCTTTCGCCAACCCATCCGTTGCAGGCCGTAACCGTTGCAAGTACACATGCGTGGTCTTTTGTAGAAAGTTGTGGTGTCGCGGGGGCTTCGTCTACCGAAGGTGGAATTGGTTCCACGTCCATTACCTTTACAAGAAAAACATCACCCATAGACTATACTGTATATGGAAACAATATAGTTACGTTGAAGACAACCGGAGAAAATCCTAAATATTCAACAATAAAGGTTGCTAATTTACATATAGATGTACCGGACACGCTTTATATCGGAAACCCGGTAGGCGCCGATACCATTGTGTATATTCCGGATCTTGTCCCGTTTGGAGGTGATTCTCGGCTCGTTGTTGAAAGCTATACGGGTAGTTGGATCCAGTCTATGGTATTTGACCCTGTAAGCGGTAAGATCAAGGCGAAAGTATCGCATAATAATACGAATACAGACCGTCCGGGTTCCATTACCGTTTATCATGAGAACGATCCTACCTATAAAGTAACAGTTCCTATTCTTCAGAATGAATTTATTTATGTGCCGGAATTCAAATACTTTGTGGTGGATATACAATGGTGTAACAGACCAAGTCTTGATGTTGATATTGCCTTTATGTTTGAGAATAACGGTTTTGTAGTTGACGGTGTGACAAGGTATCCGCCTTTTGAACACATGCCGTTGGGATATGGGCCCCTGTACAGTGATGTGAATTTAGTGAATCAGCCCTCCAATTGGAGTAGTCTTTATGTTGGGAGTGCCTCCGGTACTACAGGTAGATACGTAAAGTATGATTCCAAATTTTACGGTGGTGATATTAATCTGTTAAATTGGGGAGGGGATGCTGTAGACGGTCAGGGTGAAACTGTTTATTTTGATGCGGAATCTTTTAATAATGCGACGGATGTGCCCCGTTATCTGAATTTGGGATTGTATGTCACATGGTGGAGTCACGGACATGCTGAAGAGCCTTGGACGGTTAGAGCGAAGCTTAATTGTTATAAAGGCGGCATAATGGAGAAATATGCTACGAACAGCAGTCTGGCGGCGACAACTTATAGGAATGTAGGGGGGACATTGGTGCACTCTCAGCAGTTTTTTATTGAATTGAAGCATTCTACATTCACGACTCCTTCACTGTTTATGACAAATTTCACGTATGCGGCGAAAATTAGATATGACCGTATTACCCACTATGGAATCATGCGTGAATCAGAACCGTCTGCTCCAAAGTGGAGTGCTGATCGTCCGTTGTGTATTAACGGAGCGGATTTGTATAATTCTTCTCCTTTAACAAAAGATGAGCTGGAAAGATACCGATTAGCAAAAGATAAAATAGCATCGCAATTATTTGTTAAATGAAATAAATAGAGAAAAAATAACCACGGGTGTGTAAATTCGTTTTTTATCATAAAAATTGCGAAAGAGAGAGATGTGTCAGGCGATACATCTCTTTTTGTTTATTGCTTACCCGATAAATTGATTATACAGAAAAACATTGTATGGTTCCCAACAATCTTTTTAATAAAAAAAGTGTACATTTGCGATTGGCTTTTACCTTAAATTAATTAGAATATAGAAATGAAAACAAACAGAAGGAATTTTATTAAAACGATGGGAGGGCTCGCCCTGTTTTCGATTGTGCCGCGTCAGGTACTGGGGAGGGGTTTTGTTGCTCCAAGTGATCAGCTGACTAAAGGGATTATCGGTGTAGGCAGTATGGGACGTGGCCATCTGAATTATGCAGGTACGCGCCTTGTCGCCATTTGTGATGTCGACAAGAATCACCTGGCGATGGGACAGGCGCTTGTGCCGGAAAAGATTGCCGAATACCATGATTTTCGCAATTTAATATTGGATTCGAATGTGGACATTGTTCATATAGCGACCCCCCCTCATTGGCATGGCATCATGTCTGTAGAGGCGGCAAAAGCCGGAAAAGATATCTGGTGTGAAAAACCGATGACCCGCACGATCGGTGAGGGAAAGCGGGTGATGGAAGCTGTAAAACAATACGGGAATATCTTTCGCCTCAATACCTGGTTCCGCTTCGCAGATCCGTTTTATGGATTAGGCACACCAGTTCAACCTTTGAAGAAACTTGTTCAGAGTGGGCTTCTTGGCTGGCCATTAAAAGTAACTATCAGCGGATATACTGGTTTTAATTGGAAATTTTTCTGGGTAGGTAAAGAATATTTGGAGCCGGAACCGGTACCAACTGAGCTTGATTATGATATGTGGTTGGGGCCGGCGCCCTACAGGCCTTATAATCATCATCGCGTACATCAGACCTTTCGTGGATATTGGGATTATGATGGCGGCGGGTTAGGTGATATGGGACAGCATTACATTGACCCTGTGCAATATATATTGGGCAAGGACGAAACAAGCCCCGTGAAAGTAGAAGTTGACGCTCCTCAGCAGCATCCTGATGCTGTCGGAACATGGCGCTCTATTACTTATACGTATGAAGATGGTTGTCAGATTGTGTTGTGGGGAGGTGATTACGGAAATCCGGATACACCTTATATAGCAGGACCGAAAGGGAATGTATATAAAAATTTTGTTTGCGATATACCCGGATGGGAGAAAAAACTCGCGGATTACCCTGAACCGGAAGCGCAGCGGACCGATATTATAGAGTGCGTCAGAACACGCCAACCATTTGCTCTTAATGAACGTAACGGATTTCGTTCATCTACAATTGTTAATATGGGTACTGTCGCTTTGCGTCTGAACAGAACGCTCTACTTTGACCCGGTTCAGTTGCGGTTTGTCAATGATGAAGCAGCGAATAAACTACTTGATCAACCGATGAGAGCTCCCTGGAATATCTGATTTTTAGTTAACCATTTAATGATTGAAAGATGAAAAATAAATTATATAGTTATCTGATATGTAGTATTTTTATGCTATGCGCAGGTGCCATAGTTGCGCAAACTCCGACCAACCGGGCTGTTTCTACGGTTATAGCCGATGTGTTGGCCCAACTTCCTGCTGAGAAGCCGAAAGTGTATGATCAATTGATGAAAGAATTGGCTGATACCGGTGCGGAAGGTGTTAAAATACTTGTTGGTATGATGAATCCCCCGGGAAAAGGAAGTAACTCCGCTGTAGAATACGCATTAAGCGGATTGGCGCATTATGCCTCTGCCGATGAAGTCCTGAAGAATAAAACGGAACAGGCTTTCCTTGTGGTTTTAGATGAAACAAATGAGCGCGAGACGAAAGCCTTTATTATACGCCAGTTGGCTATCATCGGTTCGGATGCCGGTATCAATAAATTATCCGGATATTTAGCGGAAAATGAATTAAGTAGCCCTGCGGCGTGTGCCATAGCTTCTATTGGAGGAGAATCCGCCGGAAAAGCGTTACAAATGGCGTTAATGAGCCGTAATGCACTTTCTCCTGAGACCCAACGGAATATAATACAGGCGCTGGGGGACGTTGTACCATTGGGTACAGGTGCGGAAGATTTGCTCCGTACAATGATTGGTACAAGTGATCCGAAAACAAAAAGTGTTGTTATTAAGGCGTTGAGCCGGACGGGAAGTAAAGAGTCGTTGACGGATTTGGCGGCCGTTGCCGCCGCGACAGGTTATAAGCCGGAAGTTACGGATGCCAACAATGCATATATACAGGTGATAAAACGAGTCTGTGCACAAGGAGGTTCGAAAGAGGCAGCCACAGCCGCACAGGGGCTTCTGAAGAATGCGACGAAAGCAGGATCGTCGCAAATACGTATCGCGGCGTTAGAAGTGATTTTTCTCACTCAGCCGGACAAACTGAAAACGCTTAAGACTGCGTTGAAAGACGGAGATAAAGCATATCGGAATGCCGCACTGAAGTATGCGTCTGATTATGCGGATAAGGCGATGTACACAGAAATGTTCAAAATGTTGCCGAAGGCTAAAACGGAAGAAAAGGTGGATGTTTTGAGCTGGATCGGACGTGAAGCCCAATGTCCGGATAAAAAACAAATCCTGAAAGCAATAGAAACAGGTATTGATAAAACCGGAACACAGACATTGGTACAGTTGTTGGATAATTCTGATTTTGAAGTGAAGCAGGCAGCGGCCGGAACTCTTGGCGCCATCGGCGACAAGAATGCGCTTCCGGCATTGACGGATTTGCTTAGGAGCAATGATCTCCAAATTGTGTCATTGGTAAAAGAAGTGTTGTCTTCTTTCAATGGCGATATATCTCCGTCTTTGGCGAAAACCATGGGTCAGGCCTCGGACGAAGGTAAGAAAGCGGCAATGGAACTATTGTCTTTACGTAAGGCAAACGCGTACCTTACAACTGTGATGGAGCAGACCAAGAGCGCTTCACCGGAAGTTAGAAATGTGGCCTATAAGGTACTGAAAGATGTCGTTTCCGAAAAAGACGTTGTTGTTTTGTGCGGAATGCTCGAAACATCCGAAACTTCATACGTTTTGCCATTACAGCAAGCTGTCGCTTCAGCGATATCTTCGTTATCTCCTGAAAAACAGACGGAGTTGATTACAAGTCGTATGTTACAGGCGGACGATTCGAAGAAATATTTATATTATCCGGTATTGTCATCCACAGGGGATCCGGCAGCATTGGAGATTATCGTGCGAGGAATCAGCGAAGGCGATGGCCCATCTAAAGATGCCGCGTTTGACGCATTGTGTTCATGGAAAAGTTTTAATGCCGAAGGGGCATTGTATGATATTTGCAGGATGCCATTGTCTCCCTACAATGAAAAAGCGATAGATGCCTATATCGCGCTTGTTTCAGGTGAAAAAATGACCGGAGAAAACCGTCTCATTTTTTTGCGTAAGGCAATGGAAGTAGCGAAGACTACCGAACAAAAAAATAAGATTCTGAAGAATATCGGAAGAACCGGAACCTATCTTGCCATGCTGTATGCCGGTGATTTTGTGGATGATCAGGCGTTAAAAGAAAATGCGGCGCAGGCGATCATGGAAATAGCGCTTGCTAATAAAGACTATACCGGCGCGAAGGTGAAGGAGTTGTTGAATAAAGCAGCTTCGGCGTTAAATAATCCGGATGCTGATTATCAGCGTCAGGCTATACGTAAGCATCTGGATGAAATGCCGGATGAGGCCGGATTTATATCTTTGTTTAACGGAAAAGATCTGACCGGATGGAAAGGGCTTGTCGCGAATCCTGTTCAACGCGCGAAAATGAAACCTGCCGCCTTGCAAAGTGCGCAAGTGAAAGCGGATGAAGTGATGCGTGCCGGATGGTCGGCTGTTAACGATGAACTTGTTTTTAACGGGAAGGGAGATAATATCTGCACGGAAAAGCAATACGGTGATTTTGAGATGTATGTGGACTGGAGGCTTGATCCCGCGGGACCAGAGCCTGACGCCGGAATATATCTTCGCGGAACGCCTCAGGTACAGATATGGGATACTTCGCGAGTGAATGTAGGCGCTCAGGTAGGCTCCGGGGGGCTTTATAACAATACGGTAAACCAAAGTAAGCCGTTGATGGTCGCAGATAATAAACTGGGGGAATGGAATTCTTTGTATATCAAGATGATCGGAGATCGTGTCACCGTCAGGCTGAACGGCGAACTTGTTGTTGATAATGTGATTCTGGAAAATTATTGGGATCGCTCGCAGCCAATACCTTCTGTTGAGCAGATAGAACTTCAGGCGCACGGAAGCAAGGTTTACTATCGGAATCTCTATGTCAAAGAATTAGAACGTATAGAGCCACGTCAATTATCAACAGATGAACAAAAGGAAGGATTTAAATTTCTTTTTGACGGAACAAATATGCATGAATGGACCGGAAATCTTGTTGACTATAAGCTGGAAGACGGTTGTATATCCTTAGCGGCCGATGCGAAATTCGGAGGTAATCTGTATACTAAGAAAGAGTATTCCAATTTTATTTATCGCTTTGAATTTCAATTAACCCCGGCTGCAAACAATGGGGTGGGTATACGTACGCCACTTGAAGGGGATGCGGCTTATGTTGGGATGGAAATTCAAGTGCTTGATAGCGAGAATCCTGTTTATAAAAATTTGCATGATTATCAGTATCATGGTTCCGTATACGGAATTATTCCGGCGAAGCGTGGTTATCTGAATCCTGTGGGTGAATGGAATACGGAAGAAATTATCGCGGATGGTAACCACATAAAAGTGACGTTAAACGGAGTCGTTATCTTAGATGGTGATATTAAAGAAGCTACAGCGAATGGAACAATGGATGGAAAAGAACATCCGGGGCTGTTTAATAAATCAGGCCATATCGGTTTTCTGGGACATGGTTCCGCTGTAAAATTCCGTAATATACGTATCAAAGAATTGAAATAATGGGCAAAGTATTTGGATTTTAAGAATAAAAATATTTACCTTTGCGATAAATTTATATAAAAAGAGATCAAAAATGAAGAAGATTTTGTTATTCGGAGCAGCAATATGCTGTATGTTTACGCTGGGCTCCTGCAAATCTAAAAGCAGTGCTTATAAAACAGCTTATGAACAGGCCAAGTCAAATGACAAGGGATGGGAGGAATATGAGGAAGATGATACTGAAGTTCTGACTTCTGAGGAAATTTCTTATGAGTCTGTTAAGCAGGAGAAGGTGAAGCCTGTATCTGGTGAAGACGGATCCGGATTGAAGAAATATTCTGTAGTAATAGGTAGTTTCAAAAACAGGACAAACGCGTTTTCATTGAAAGAGCGTATGCTTGACGAAGGCTACAGGCCGGTTATCGCGGAAAACGATTATGGTATGTTGCGTGTTATTGTTTCAAGTTTTGATAGTAAAGCTGATGCGGCCAGAAGCCGTGACGCCATCAAGTCAAAATACGCTCCTAACTTTCAAGACGCGTGGTTGCTGGAACGTCAGTATTAATTTTAATCGGATTTTAGGATAAACACAGGATGCTTCTTCCCAGGAGGAGGCATCCTTTTTTAATCAAAATAACTCAATGCGTATTGAACAAAATTATTCGCTGAAAAATCATAATACATTTCATCTTCCGGTTAAAACACGCTGGTTCATGGAATATGAGAATGAAGAAGAGCTGAGTCGTATTTTAAGAGACGAATACTTTCAGGAAACTATATCTTTACATATCGGTGAAGGTAGTAACTTGTTATTTATAAATGATTTCAGTGGTATCATCATTCATTCCGGAATAAAAGGGATAACTGTTGTGGAAGACGCTCCGGAATCTGTTTTATTACGTGTCGGAGCTGCAGAGCATTGGGATGATGTTGTTGATTATGCAGTTTCGAAAGGTTGGGGAGGGATTGAAAACTTATCCCATATTCCGGGCGAGGCAGGCGCTGCCGCAGTGCAGAATATAGGTGCGTACGGCGTGGAAATAAAAGATGTGGTGGAAACTGTTGAGGCATATAATCAGTTAACATGCGAGAAACGTATATTCACAAACGAGGAATGCCAATATGATTATCGCCATAGCTATTTCAAAGAGGCTGATCACGATCCCTATATGATCACTCATATCCATTTACGCTTGTGGAAAATACCTCAGTTTAAGCTTGATTACGGAAATTTGGCAGAGGCGTTGAAGGAAAGCGAAATTACATTACAGGCTGTACGTAATGCCCTAATAGAGGTACGTCGCAACAAATTACCGGAACCGGAGGATCTGGGAAACGCGGGCAGTTTTTTTATGAATCCGGTGATCCCTCAGGATCAATTTCATGATTTAAATAAAAAGTACACAAATATCCCTTCCTATCCGGCATCGGAAGGATATATAAAGGTTCCCGCCGGATGGCTTATTGAGCAATGTGGCTTCAAAGGAAAAAGAGAGGGAAATGTCGGTATTTATGAAAAGCAGGCGTTGATCATCGTTAATCACGGAGAAGCGACAGGGGATGAAATTGCCCTATTTGCCGAAACAATTCGCCAGGCAGTAAGTGATAAGTTTGGAATCATGCTTGTACCGGAAGTCAGATACGTTCAATAAGCGAAGCCATTAATTGTGAATTATCAACCAACGGTCTTTTTCACGGAGTGGAAAAATTTGCGTGAACTGTACTGTAATATTCGCACCAGGGTGAAATACCGCATTCCTCACATTTCGGTTTACGGGCGACACACACATATCGGCCATGCAGAATGAGCCAGTGATGGGCTTTGGATATCAGTTTTTCAGGAATGTATTTTATTAATTCTTTCTCCGTAGCTAATGGTGTTTTACTATTTGTTGTCAGTCCGATCCGATTGGCTACGCGAAAAACATGTGTATCGACCGCCATTGCCGGTTTGTCAAAAACGACCGAAGCGATTACATTGGCTGTCTTGCGCCCTACACCTGGTAGTTTCTGTAATTCATCTACGTCCGACGGAACAATTCCTCCAAATTCGCTTAAAAGCATTTGGGACATTCCAACAAGATGTTTTGATTTATTATTCGGATACGATACACTTTTGATATATGCATACACCTCTTCCGGCGTCGCTTCGGATAATTTTTCAGGGGTAGGGTATGCCTCAAATAATGCCGGGGTAATCATATTCACCCTTTTATCCGTACATTGGGCAGATAAAATAACGGCGATAAGCAATTGAAACGGTTCCATATAATGCAATTCCGTCTCCGCGACAGGTACATTTTTTTCAAACCATTCAATGACGCCTTTATATCGTTCTTTTTTTGTCATTGCGATTAATAGGCTGCTTCAAACTGGCGCAGGAATCGTTTGTCATTCTCCGAAAACAAACGTAAATCCTTAATTCTGTACTTAAGGTTTGTAATGCGTTCGATACCCATACCGAGCGCGTATCCGGAATAGATCTTGCTGTCTATCCCGCAGTTATTCAAAACATTCGGATCTACCATACCGCATCCTAATATTTCAACCCATCCCGTATGTTTGCAGAACGGACATCCTTTTCCTCCGCAGATATTGCAACTGATATCCATTTCAGCGCTTGGCTCCGTAAAGGGAAAGTAGGATGGGCGGAGACGTATTTTCGTGTCTTCTCCGAACAATTGTTTCGCGAAATATAATAATACCTGTTTCAGGTCGGCGAACGAGACATCTTTATCCACGTATAGGGCTTCTACCTGATGGAAGAAGCAATGGGCGCGATACGAGATCGCTTCATTACGGTAAACGCGTCCCGGGCATATAATGCGAATCGGAGGTTGTTGGTTTTCCATCACGCGTGTTTGTACGGACGATGTATGTGTGCGTAGGATTACATCCGGATTGTGCTGAATGAAAAAGGTATCCTGCATGTCGCGTGCCGGGTGATCTTCTGCAAAGTTAAGAGAAGAAAAAACATGCCAGTCGTCTTCTATTTCCGGTCCTTCCGCAATACTGAATCCAAGGCGGGCAAAAATATCACAGATCTCCTTTTTGACAATTGATAACGGGTGGCGTGTACCAAGTTGGATCGGATATGAGGTTCTTGTCAGGTCATATTCGCTATCCGAAGCATTCAGGTTTTCAAACTCTTCTTTCAGTTCATTGATCCTATTTTGCGTCAGCTCTTTGAGTTCGTTCAGATATTTTCCGACCTCGCGCTTCTGATCAGCCGCGACATTCCGGAAGTCATTCATTAATGAAGAAACAGCCCCTTTTTTGCTCAGGTATTTGATACGTAGAACTTCCAGTTCTTCTATGCTGTCAGCTTTCATTTCCCGCACCTCATCCAACAGGTCTTTTATCTTATTTATCATAATCAGTCGTATTTTTTCAGATCACAAAATTACAATTTATTTTGGTAAAAAGGAAAGGGTTAGGATAACTAATGTTGAAAATAATGAGAGACTGTTTCAAAATGAAGCAGTCTCTCCTGATTTATGTTCTATCCGATAAAAATATCGGGTTAGCGCTTTTTATCGGCTTCCGCCAGCCCACCATACCGGTTCCGTATATACGTATTCTCCGGTTCCGAAAGCATCTTTTACGAATGGGTTGTTTGTCGTATCATCGTTTCCGTATGGACAACGCAGAGGAAATTTCTCCGGATTTTCTAAGGTGATGAAATTTTCATTCAATGCTTTTAACCGGCGGACATCATTATAACATTCCGGTGACTCGCCGGAGGCGCCGAAGAATGCTAAATATTTCTGTACCATTGTTTCTTTTAACGGATTGGCATCGAACAACGGTTTTACTTCGTTATCAAAGTATTCGGCAGCTTCTTCAGGTGTAATAGCGTCTGTTGTTTCCTCCAGGCCCCCGTATACTAATACACTAGGAGCATCAAAGCCGGCTTTGATACCTATTTCCGCATTAGCAATAGCGGTGACAACAGCTTTTTTCAGCACCTCTTCAGCTTCGTCTTTTTGGCCTAAGCGGCATAATGCTTCAGCTTTCAGGAATAAAACTTCATGATAGCTTAAAAATAATGTCGGAGCGGTTTGGCTATATACAAACATAGATGTGTTGTAATAAGTTTGAAGCTGTTGTGTTTCTCCGTTCGGCCCCATAAAGAAATTTTCATCATCCGCACCTGTTATTTGCACCCAGTCCGCATCTACAAATACGCGTCGTAAACGCGGATCATTACGTTCAATCAATTTTTTGGACATACTCCGGCTTGCGCCTAATCCATCACGACTCCACTGAAAATCAAATAACGGATTCAATTGTACAGCGTCATATATAGCATAAGCCGCCTGCTCGCTTGCAGAGGTGAATGACTTGTCAGCATATTCAATTACTTTATTCATATCACTACTTACATTCGATGAACGTTTCATCAGGCGCATTGTATAACGGGCTTTCAATCCGTACGCGAATTTTAACCATTTGTCGGCATTACCGTTATAGAGCATATCATATCCTCCGATAGCGGATGATTGTTGTCCTTTTAAATCAATGATAGCGGCATCTAAGTATGACATTATCTCTTTGTAAATAGATTCCTGCGTATCTATTTTCGGAGTCATTGTTTTGGTATAGTCACAGGCTTCGGACCAGGGTGTATCACCATACATATCCGTTGTCAAAGCAAGATTATACGCTAACATCACTTCTCCGATCCCTTTTAAGACTTGATCGTTAGGTTGTGAGCCGCCTTCCGAACATTTTGAAACAATGATCTTGGCGTTACGCAAGGTGGTATATATGGCTCCCCATACATTGTTAAATGTGGAGGATGCCGATGGCTCATTTTCACGATGTTCGGCTCTGTACATTTGGTTATGAACACCGACTTCATGTTCCACATATATAGCTGTATATGTATTAAAGTCACCTCCGGTATTTGAAAACGCGGTGTGTGTCAGGACTTCAGGTAAAATAAATTTCGCTGTAACATCTAAAGGGTGATTCCTGTCTCTGTTTACCTCGTCCATAGCGTCTTCCGAACAAGAAGTGAAGGCTGCGATAGAAACGACAATCGGCAAAATATTTTTTGATAATTTATAAATTGATTTCATAGAATGTTCCTCCTTTTAAAATTTAACAGTTGCACCTAAACCGAAACTTGATGTTCCTGGCAGGGAAAAGCGTTCGAAAGCTCCGGCCATATTGTTATTGCCTTGTGCTGTTTCAGGATCCATGCCTTTGATTGTAGACCATAATATGAGGTTACGGGCAAATGCGTTAACAGTAACATTAATAGTTTGTGAATTATAGACCGGATAGCTTAGTGAAATTTCGCGCAGCTTTATAAATGAGTTTTCAACAACGATCGATTCGGAGATATTATTCAGTGCGGAGAAATAATCCTGGGCAGTGGCTGGTCTTGGTTCATCGGGGTGTTCTTCTTTATATTTATTGGCTTCAGCCCGTGTCGGCGCTATTTTTATATCATTTTCAGCATAAATAGGATTGTCGTTGGCATCAACACCGATTTGCTTTACTGCGTCTTTAACAACAAACCATCCGTTATCACGATATTCGCCAGATTTTTTACTTACGCCATAGTAGTCAAGCATCGCGGGTGTTGCCGCGTACATATCTCCTCCCTGCTTCCATTCGAATACGGCAGCAAGGCGAACTTTGAAAAATTCGAAAGAAGTATTGAATCCTAAACGAAAATCCGGAGAAACACTACCGATCACTTTTTCTTCACCTGCCAAAGGTCGCCCGTCGGAGCCAACAACAATCTTTCCTTCGTCATTACGCAGATAGCTAACTCCGTAAATGACCGGGTATTTATCTCCGATACCCACGCGTACCTGAGGTTCTACAAAGCCTCCGATCATAATGCTTTCGACGCCTTCTGCCAACTCATCCACATAATTGTCTATTTTTGAGAAGTTGAAAGCGAAATCCCATTTGAAATTTCTATTATTGATGGGGTTTACTCCCAAGGTGACTTCATGCGCGTTTGTGTGCATGGATCCTCCGTTTGTTCGTAGCTGATCATAACCAGTCGAGGTGGCTAAGGGAACATCAAAAATCTGATCTTTCACATTCTGGCGGGAATAGGTATAATTTAAAGAGAACAATCCGTTTAAAAAGTTCAGATCGGCGCCAATTTCATACGATTTTGTATTCTGAGGTTTTAAGTTTGGATCATAGATCCGGTAATAGGGCGTGTAAGCGGTTATACCTCCAATTGGATAAATGATCGGAGTTCCGGAAGAAAAACCTCCTCCATAAGTTGGGGTTGAGTAGTATGATTCGTAATACGCGTCGGCGGGCTGTCCAACTTCCGCGTAGGAAGCGCGTAGTTTTCCGTAAGTCAGAATATCATTTTTAACCCCTTCCAACTCAGTAAAGATAAAGCCTAAAGAAACAGAGGGGTAAAAGAAGGTACGATTGCCGCGGGGCATATTGGATACCCGGTCGCCACGTCCGGTCGCGCTAAAGTATAGCATATTTTTATAGGCTAAAGACAATTGTCCGAATAAGCCGAAAGTGCGTTTCTTTGTATATTCCTCATAACCTTTATATGTAGAAATGTTTTGCATGTGATTCCATCCGGCGAAATTGAAATTGATTCCTTCTGTTTCATTATACTTTCTGGATTGATCTATGTATTCGTTACCAACTAATGCGTTGAAGTTTAAGTCGGGGGTAATATTCCAGTCATAGTTTGCCGTGAGCAGGGAGTTCATTTCATTGACGATATAACTATGGTCATTGATCAAGCCTAATCCGTTTGCATGACCATATCCAAAGAGGTCTACATAATTGGTCGTATATGCATCGTCTCCCAACTGGTATTTAATACTTAGGGTCTGATTGTCCGTACCCATTTTAGTCGTATATTGAGCATAAACATTTCCGAAGAAGCGCTGCTGGCGTTCCTGGAATTTGTTGTTTTTAATCGCCCAATACGCCGCATCAAAGCTGCTTGTTGCACGATATGTGTTTTGTGTGTAGGGATCTCCCTCTATATTGGAAGGAATACCTGCCAGGTCATAACTGGGAGGAGCCGGATAAACTGTGGCGACCACCCCATTATTAGCTCCGGTTTGTTTGTCGGTTTTAGATGTGATGAAATTTCCGCTGAATCCGGTCTTCCAGTGATGACTCAGTGCAGCTTCGGCAGACATTTTCACAGTGTATCTGTTATAAGCCGCAGATGGAACAATGCCTTCGGAAGTCATGTTTCCTATTGAAAATGCGTAATTTCCTTTGTCAAATCCCTGGCTGATATTCAGATTGTTTGTCCAAGTGGTTCCGTTTCTGAAAAAATCATCTACATTATTATAGACTGCGGGAGTTACCCATGGGTCTAATCCGGCTTTTGCGCGTTGTAATACATAATATTGTCCGGAGTGCATACCATCGGCTTGCGTGTAACTATTATTCGTATCACCTCCGTAGGCCGGGTCTTTGGGTAATTCGGAAATAAGAGGTCCCCAGGATGTGGATGCATTTGGGTTATAGGCGTCTGCCGAACCTTGTGCATATTTGGTTTGTAATTCCGGCTTTTTAGATATCGCTTCGAGTGCGAAGTTCGTATTGAACGTAATTTCCGGCTTTCCTTTTCTGGCGCCTTTACCACTTTTTGTCGTGATGACAATAACGCCGTTTGAAGCGCGCATGCCGTACAATGCGGAAGCGGCCTGTCCTTTCAAAACGTTAACGCTCTCGATATCATTAGGATCGATATCCAATGAACGGTTCGAATAGTCCGCTCCCGATACCGAATAACCTGTGGTTACATCATAAGAAGAGGCGATCGGCATACCATCTACTACATATAATGGAGTATTGTCTCCTGTAAATGAACGTGATCCGCGAATCGTCATTTTAGTTGAAGCGCCCGGCATACCGGACGAGTGCATGATTTCAACACCGGAAACTTTACCTTGTAACGCATCGGCAATGCTCGTATTGGCCGCCATTGTCAATTCCTCGGATTTTACATCCTGTACAGCATATCCTAACGCCTTTTTTTCACGTGAAATACCCATTGCCGTAACAACGACTTCTTCCAATTGCAGGCTTGAGTGCAAAGTTATTGTCATGTGTTTTTGCGGGGTAGCCTGAATTTCTATGGGTGTCATTCCTACATACGAAACCTGTAGTGTCATTGCGTTTTCGGGTACATTGATACTGAAATTTCCATCAATATCAGTAACCGCACCAATTGTTCTTCGCTCCTTAACAATGATACTCGCTCCCATGATCGGCTCGCCGTCTTCTTTGGAAATGACCGTACCGGTCACTTGCAATGTCTGAGCGGCTGCAAATCCAATGCTCACAAATAAGCATAAGAATAGGTAAAATAATTTTCTCATAGACATACGTTTTTTGATTAATGAAACTTAGATAATAAAATTATTGAATTTAATTTTTTTTGATGCCTTGGGATGCAAAGGTACCATTTTGTTCTAAAAAAAAACAAAAATGAGGAACTTTTTTTATTGTTTTAATAAAAATGTATCGATTTGTTACTATTTTTCGTGGCGATAGAACGACGATTTTGTCACCTTCTTATTTGAAATTATAAGTAGTATTGTATAAAAAATCTGCAAGGGAATCATCATTCGGATACATTTTGATTTCATCGGGAAGAATAGGTTGTCCTATGTATACATGCACGGTTTTTCCTTTTTTATTAAATGCTTCCTTTGCAACCCGTAATACGCGTAATTTCCAACTGATACGGCCCAAACGATAGAAGAACTTGGAATTAAGGCAGTCAAAGTAAACAGGGATAACCGGAACATTGGCTTTTCGTACCAGACGTATGATGCTGTGTGTCCACGGCAGGTCACATACTTTTTTTTGTTTTTTGTCATAGAATGACATCGCGCCGGCGGGAAAAAATCCCATCGGATGACCATTTTTTAATTGTGAAAAAGACAGACGGATACCGTTTATATTTTTATTATTACAATCCTGATTTTCATCTGTTTTGGGTATAACAGAAATGAAATTGTCTTCCATCGCTGATATGTGTGCCAGAATTTCATTGACCATCACACGGAAGTCGGGACGGATGGATGCGAATATATCAATCAGAATAATGCCATCAAGGGAGCCGATCGGGTGATTGGATACCGTAATAAAAGCTCCTTCGGGAAGATGATTGAGGACTTCCCTGTTGTGGACTTCGTAGTGGACATCCATCATGGGATCATTCAACATCGCGGATGTAAAAGCCGATCCGCGCAGGTGACAATGATTCGCGTGGATTTGATTGACTTTGTCCATATCGATCCAACGAAATAATTTTTTTAAAAAATAAGAACCTAAGCGCGTTTTAAAAAAAGGCACCCATTTTTGTACTTCTTCAAAATCCAATACAGTTCTTTTCATCTCTCAATAAATGAAGCGCATATATTTTCGTGTTTGCGGATGGATATCAACAGAATGATATTTAAAATAACTATTTCAAAAAAGAAATAAAACCAGGCATAACCTGTTAACACAGCGATGAATAATATGATTGTGCGTCCGTTAAAGGTCATCAGGTCTATAAATCTTTTCATCAGGTATCCACTTTGGCGACGAAAGTCAATGCGTATATCTTCCGGAATATCGTCTCCGTATTTTGATTGGAAATTTTTAAGCATCAGTTGCAGTTTGGGAGTTACAATTTCCTGTAGGGAAGTGTAGCCCATGTAAAAGAAAAACAGAATTTTTCCAATTCCGGGTTTCATATTTTTATATTGTGTGCGAACTTCATCGAAATTCTGAAATTCGTGTCCTTTTTCCTTACTTACAAAATAAAGGTGGAGTGTCTTGTAGTAATCGGTGATGTTGGCTTGTACAAGGTGTGATAAACCGGATAGAACGGCCGGGATAAAAAACATCCATGTATCGTATTCGTTATTAAGCCTCAGCGCTAAAAAAATGTAGATTAAAGCAAACCAAATATCACCGGCAAGACCGTCAAGAATACGTCCTATTTTTGATTTAATGCCCGTAAGGCGCGCTAACTGACCGTCAACGCAGTCGAGGATATTGGCGATAACAAGACAAAGTATCCCAAGCAGAGTATAGCGAATATGGTTGTAATAGAACAACGGGCCTGCTGCTGCTCCGACAAAAATAGAAATGATTGTGACCATATTCGGAGTAATGCCGGTATTGCGCAATAGCCTGGCTATACGAAAGCCGATAGGGCGATAAAACCACTGGTCTATGTAATTTTCCGTTTCAATGGATTTGAGTGAAGCCTCGTATTCTTTATCAGGGGTAATGCTCATTTTCGTTTACTTGTAGGAATAGCCTCCGTCGGCTATAATAATTTCTCCGTTGATGTAAGAGTTCTCGATTAATAATTTATAAACTCCGGCTAATTCGTCCGGGTCGCAGAAACGTCCCAGGGCTATTTTATCTTCTATGTTTTTGCGTATCTCAGCCGGTTTGTTTTTTTGCCACTCGGTGTTGACGAAGCCGGGAGCGACGGCATTAACACGTATATTATAGGACGCCATAAATTTCACAAGATTTTTTACAAGCGCGTGTATGGCGGCTTTCGTCACACCGTATGACAACGACATGGCATGTGGCAGAATCCCCATGAGGGAGCCGGTAAACAGAATGCTTCCGCCGGTATTGATATTTCCGATGAGCCGTTGAAGTAAAAATGTCGGAAAATGTACGTTCGCGAAAAATACCCGCTCCCAATCTTCATATTTCATTTCTTCAAAATTGTCACGACAGGTAATTCCCGCGTTGAAGACAATGACATCCAATTTTATGTCCCTGTTGTTTATATGATGGGAAATAATATCAATCGCTTTTTTGTCCGAACTATCAGCCTGTAAGGCAGTTACGTCAACCTCGCATTCCTGGCGCAAATCTGCGCATGATTTCTGTGCTATGATCGTGTCTGTGCTATAGGTCAGTAGCAGGTCATAGCCCATTTTTCCGAGACATTTCGCCACGGAAAAACCTATGCCTTTGGTTCCACCAGTTATCAATGCATATTTAGACATCTTTTTATTTTTTCTTTTTACCGGATACGGCTGATTTTTTTTCGTTAACCTCGAATCCTTTTATCGTAACCGGTTTCGCGTTGCGTTCTTTTTGGAGGGAATTTTCGTATGAATTGTGTATTGTCTTTTTGATAGAGGAAGAAGACACTCCCGAACCGTATGGAAAATAAAAGACTTCCACACCTAATTCTTTCAGATAATCGTATTTTCCCACCCAATCATCACCGACGACAAACGCGTCTATATTAAGCTTTTTGACAATTTCAGAATGGTCAAGTGTACGTTGAGGAATTACAATATCGGGAGTTTTCAACGCTTCTATTATCTGAAGCCTCTCATTGAATGGAATGATCGGCTGGTCTTTGTAGGATGCAACCAGTTCATCCGTGCTTACTCCCACAATCAGGATGTCGCCGAGGCTACGCGCGTAATTGATCATCCGTAAATGGTTGTAATGAAACATGTCGAATGTTCCTGATGTATATACGATAATTTTATCTTTTAGCATAGTTTTTGAATTTGCAATTGACAATTACTTTACGCTTCACAGTGATCTTTGATTGACAAATTGTGTATGTAGCGCACATTAATCGTCTCTTGTAAGATCTAATTTCTCTTTGTCACCGCTTCTGTCTACATACTGTTTCCGTAACGGATTTGCTGTCGCAGCAGCGTAACTTTTTCTGTTTCTGTAGACGTCTATAAGTGTATAAAGCGCACGGCGTAAAGAGCCTTCGGATGCCATATTTTTTCCGGCAATATCGAATGCTGTACCGTGAGCCGGTGATGTGCGGATAACTGATAAGCCAGCTGTGAAATTGACTCCGTCATCCATTGACAGGGCTTTAAACGGAGCAAGGCCCTGATCGTGATACATCGCGAGTACTCCATCAAATAGCTGGTATGTTTGCGCTCCAAAAAAACCGTCGGCAGGATATGGGCCGAAAACCGATATGCCGTTTTTGTCCGCTTCTTCTATGGCCGGTACAATGACATTGGCTTCTTCATTTCCGATAAGTCCATTGTCTCCCGCATGCGGGTTTAATGATAAAACAGCAATGCGTGGGCGTACAATTCCAAAATCTTCACGCAGCGATTTATTAAATGTAGACAGTTTTTCTAATATACCGGCAGTCGTTAGTTGTTGTTTGACGTCTGACAACGGAATATGCCCTGTGACTAACGCTACGCGCATGTAATCGTTGAGCAGGATCATAAGGGACTTATGATTGCTGTCTCCGAAGTTTTTCTCTAAATATTCGGTATGCCCCGGAAAGTTAAAATCTTTGCTTTGTATCGTATGTTTATTGATCGGCGCTGTTAGCAGTGTGTCAATCGCTCCTTTTTTCAGGTCAGATACGGCCGCTTCAAGTGACAGATAAGCCGCCTTGCCTCCGGCTTCGGTTGATTGCCCGGGTTCGATTTGTACATTGTCGTCAACACAACGAATCAGATTTAACTTTCCACTAACCGCTTTTTGTGCGTCTTGTATAATATGTATTTCCGCCGGTGTTACTTCGGCTGCTTCGAGTATTATTTTATTATAAAATGATGCTATTTTTTGTGAACCATATAAAATCGGTATGCAAAGTTCGAACATTCTGGGATCGGAAAATGCTTTCAATATCACTTCATAGCCAATACCGTTGCTGTCTCCTTGTGAAATTCCTATCTTAATCAGTTTATCTTCCATGCAGTTTATTTTTGATCATCATCAGCATCCGCAGATTTGGTTTCCTGTTCGTCAGAGAAGCGTGTTGTTTGTAACGCGGCTTCTATGCGGCGGATATAACTACGTTTATCTTTTTGCGGTTCGAAAACAAAACCTTCAGTTACAATAATACGCCTATTGGGTTCGTCCACACGTGCATAGCTGACAAATGGGCCACCCATCATGTCGCCTCCTTCCATTTTCCATAAACCGCGTAATACACCGCAATATTTGCCATGTAACGTAGTAGCGGAATAATCAACTACACGCTTTTCGGTAGACATGTAAGAGCCAGGAAATGATCCGGGTACCATTATTTTTGCAAAAGAGTCCCGTTTTGCGACTAAATAATCAAGGGTAAATGTGTTCGGATCTTCAAACGGGAAGCTATAAACAAGTAAGTCCATACGTCCGACGGCGGCATCATTGGAGAACCAGAGACAATTCTCTCCATCCTTGAATGACAGGATATCGGATGGCGCATTTAATGTAATGCCAAACTTATCTTTTACTTTCTCCATAACAATAGGGCTGTATGTCTGATACAGAAAATCTCTTGTGCGTTTCATTTCCTCTTTCGTGAAGAAATTGACAATAACGCGTTGATTTTCCAAAAGAAAAGTTTCAAGGGACTGAGCGTCCGGTGTGTTTAGATAAACCACCATCTGTCCTCTGGCCCACTTGTCGGTTTCTCTGAGAAGTGACACTTTCGTGTATAATTTGGGATCAATATTTACAATCAGAATGTTGCGGACATATCTTAACAAACCATCAAATTGATCAGGCCTTGCATAAGTATACCTCATTGAAGACTCAGCTTGTGGCAGATACGGAATCGGAGAGGTTAATTCTTCTTTTACCGAAGAACCAGCGTTACCATCCCATGCGGCTTTGTCCATAACAACAATAACTTCGTAGGCTATGCCTGTTGCGCGTGACATTGTTGAGCCGGAGCCAGAGCCACATGAACTTAATCCTAAAGTTAAGGATATCAATGTTATAAAAACAAAAAGTCTCATATTAGTTCAATTTTGGTGTGATACAAATTATTTTACAAATATAGTACATTCTATACAAATAAGTATCATTTTTTATTATTTTTTGCAGTGGACAGCATGCCGCATGCTGCCGCTATATCTTCACCGCGAGACGTTCTTATTGTGCATATTATACCAATGGAATTTAATAGATCGCGAAACCGTTCCATTTGTCGCTCATGACTACCGTGAAGATTAACCCCGGGAATGGTATGAAATCTTATCAGGTTTACACGGCAATCCAACCCTTTCAGCAGATGGGCCAGTTCTCTCGCATGCCGCTCTGTATCGTTCAGGTTTTCAAATAGGATGTATTCGAAAGATACTCGTCGCTGATGTGAGAAGTCGTACTTATGTAGGATGTCAATAACGCTGTCAATAGGATACACTTTCTCAATCGGCATGAGCGAAATACGTTCATCATGATAGGGGGAATGCAAGCTGATGGCAAGATGGCAACTGCTTTCTTCGAGAAAGCGTTTCAGGCCCGGAATGATGCCGATCGTTGATACTGTAATGCGTTTGGGGCTCCAGCCATAACCATAGGATGAGGTCAGTATTTCAAGGGCTTTGAGTAATTCGTTTATATTATCCAAAGGTTCTCCCATTCCCATAAATACAACATTTGTCAACTCCTGGTTTTCCGGGATTGACTGCATCTGGTTTAGGATTTCATTTGCCGTAAGCTGTGCGGAGAAACCTTGTTTGCCTGTCATACAGAAAAGACAGTTCATTTTACATCCGATCTGTGAAGATACACAAAGTGTGGCTCTTTCTTTTGAGGGTATATATACGGATTCAATGAATTGGGAATCATTATTAACGGCAAACAGATATTTAATTGTGCCGTCAACAGATTCTATTGCTTCAGCCGGAGGTTTGTTTCCTATTTCGTAAAGCGATGCCAATAATTCTCGTTTAGCTACGGTAATATTGCTCATCTCATCAATGGTTTGTATTTTTTTCTTATAGAGCCAGTCTGCCATTTGTTTCGCAGCATAGGCAGGAAGCGATACGCGTGATGCCACGGTTTTCAGTTCTTCCAATGTCATCCCCATCAAATATTCTTTTTCCATATCTTTTGTATATATTAGAACAAAAAAAGCTGTCGCGCAACATAGCGACAGCTTTTTTTGTTCTTTATCTGCGCAGGCGCTTTTAATAAAAACGTATGCGGTTGTCTTCTATTTTGGCATTCTGTTGCATATACCGGAATACAAGTCCGCCAACACGGTATGAAGTATTTGCTTCCAGCATATTAATTTGCATTTTTTCGTCGTATGCATTGTTGTCATTTGAACGATTTATCACTTCAAATACATAAACACCGTTATTTCCGGCAACAGGTTCACTGATTTTGTTTAGCGGAGCGGCTGTGATTAACGCGTTCAATTTTGGTTCAACGCCAATATTAGTAATACGTGACGTAGCCATTGTAATAAATCTGACTGTATCCGGATTTGTATTCATCATGTCAGCATAAGCCGCAACAGACGACAGGTTTTTTGACTTAAGATTTGCGGCAAGTTCTTCTCCTTTTTTTCTGGTAGCAAGTTCCGATTTTAACTGAGGAGTTACAGATGCTAATGACTGGTAACCTTCCGGAAGTTTTCCTTTATGAGTCGCTACAATGAACTTTTCATCACATTCGTTAATTTCGGAAACTTGTCCTTTTTTACCGTTGAAAGCCCAGCGAACAACTTGACGTGCCCCTGTGATATTACCAATAGCCATATCTGTACTATATACGCGCGCGTTTGCAACAAGGTTGTATCCGCTCTCTTTAGCTGCTGCCTCTATTTTTTCGACGCTGTTATTGTTCGCAACAAACTGGTTAAGTGCATTATAAAGCTGGCTGCGTGTTGCAGAACTTGGAGTTACTGTATAAACGATGTCCGCAACTTTGTACTTAGGAACATTTTTGGTTCTGTCCGTAACCTTTACAACGTGCATTCCGTAATTTGATTTTACGATAGCGCTTTGACCGGCAGGCAGAGAAAATACAGTTTTCTTGAATTCTTCACCTATACCTTGCAGCGCCCCGGCTTCAGTTAACCAACCGATCTCTCCACCATTTTCCGCCATTTGGTCTACAGAATGGATTCGTACTAACTCATTAAAGTCCGCACCACCTTTGATCGCATTTAAAATGCTGTCCGCATAAGTTCTTGTTGCGGCTTCGGTTGCGCGTGGAGCGAGCAACATTTCTATAACATGTACAGAGTCCGCATTTTCAGTTTTGTCAACTAATTTCAGGATTCGGTATTGATTGTCTTTGAAGATGGGGCCTTCAACATCGCCGATTTCTGCCGAAATCGCGAAATCTATTGCGTCTTTATCTGTGCCGAATCCTTTTTCTGAAAAGAACGCATTCACATATTTGCGTTCTGATTTTTCATTTGTCAATGCCGCTACATTGTCTGCAGTCGTTAATTCGGCAAGTATAGCAGCCATTTCTTTTGCTACATTATCATAATCATTCTGGCTGGGAACGATATCTACCGCGATGTAGTCAATAACACATGCTTCTTGTTGGCGGAACATCTCCTTCCGTTCGTTGTATAGTTTTTCGATTTCGGAAGCGGGAATGTTAATCGTAGAGTCGGCAACGTTGGCAAAAGGCTCCATGGCGTAAGCAATGTCAGAAGTTACGGATGAATTATTGAACGCGTCTTTTGCTTCAAGTGAATTCGCTACAACCGCTTTACTAAGTAACGATGTGTATTTTTCAGTCAGACGGTTGTTTTTTATGTTTTTTTCCCAGAACATCCACAAGGCCTTTCCCTGTAGCAGTTGTCCCTGAACATTTTCAGGATAACTTTCGATATTTTTAATCTGATTTAAAAACATGATCACGGCATTTCTGTCAAAACCTCCCGTTTGAGGATTCTGGAACATCGGCAACTGAAGTAGAACAGGTGATATATTTTCACCTTCAACCATATCGGTCATTTCCTGAGATGTAACGGTGATACCTAAGTCTTCCAAGCGCGGTTGCATGATGTTTTCCATGACCACTTCTTCATAAACAGATTGGCGAATCTGGTTCATATAATTCTCAGAAAGGGTGGATGTGCCCGTCTGAAGCTTATAGATTTCCGTTAATTCATTCTCACGATTCATGTAATCCTGATAATCCACAGCATTGCCATTTACGACAACCACGCTGTTCTGATTTCTGTTAATAAAAGAAGAGCCGGAGTTAAGAAGGTCTCCGATAATAAAAGCAAATAAAGCCACACCTACAATGGTGACCAATAGTCCGGCTTTGTTTCTTATTTTTTCCAGTGTTGCCATTTTATAATTTATTACGATTAATATTCATTTAGTCAGAGTTTTATATCTATAAAATATAAAGTACTCCTATTTAAGGGCACAAAGGTATAAAAAAAATAAAAAAGAACATATAAAATGCGCTTTTTTTTAAGCCGATAGGTGGTTTTATTCCGATTCTTGTGTATTTGCAGGGAGATTGTTGTCGGAAATGACGGAATCTTGATTGTTTCTATGGATCGTTGCCGGATTTTTTGCTTCATGGTGCAGAGAGTCCGAAGGGATGGAATCGCTGGCAATTGCCCGGCGTTGCATATCTATAGGTATATCCGCGCTGGAATTGTAAATTTCGTAGATGCTCATATCCTGGTTGGAGCGGAATCCGATCCCTGTATTTACAGTTTCCCCTTTTGAAATACGTATAAAAGAATCCGAATAAATAGTTTCTTTATTGTTGTCCCAGAAAAGTTGTGATGTCTGGAAGCGTTCGCCTTTCAGATTTGAGATATCGACATGTCCGTTTAACTCCCATAGCTTTCGACGCTCATAATAATAAGCCGTATCGGCTTTGATGCTTGCTTCAACATTAAGCATTGTGTCAAATTTTTCGAGATAAACTCCGTCCGGAAAATACCAGTAAGGTTCGGAGGCTTTACCGAACATTAACCACGTTGCCGCTTTGGCCTTGTATTTGGTTACTCCGGAATCCGATATAAGCATATTTACATTTGTTTCTTTCAGGGTATAGGAAGTCTGAGGATCGAAGTCAACCTCGATCATCTCTTTCTTTTCTCTCATGCAGGATGCGAGGAAAGAGAGAGGCATAGCAATTACTACTAATAGAATTGCCATGCCTCTTAAAGGGTTTATTTTATAGTGACTCGTCATTGAATAAGGAGTCCCTTCTTTATCTGATTCTTACCGTTTCACCGATCCAGCCTCCGATCGTGAAGTTATCACCCGCATTTAAAGATGGGTGCATGAAGACTTCTTCTTTTGTCGGATAATATTTACTGTAGGTGCCGATTAGCCTTGAAGCTTCGTCGGCTACAGACGGGTCTACCTGGCGCGCTCTTTCCAACTTGTCAACAACAGCGTAATAAACGCATTTCGTAAGCACCGCATCATCCGGGAAAATGCCTTTGGCTCCTGCCGCATAACCTTGTGCGATCAAAATATAAGCGCGACCGTAACTGGGTTTTTCAGCAAGACATTTCAGGCTGTATTGTTTGGATTTGGCATATTGTCCCTGTTGGTTGGCCATAGCTCCCAACGCGTAATAAAGGTCAGCCTTTATATCGGGATTGTCGGACATGCTGATCGCTTCATTGTAATATTTTTCGGCAGCAGCATAATCTTTGTCCCTAAATGCTTTAGTACCGAGTCCCATCGCAGATTCCGCAGTAGGCTCTATTTTGTGAGAATATACTGATGCGGAGATGTATGTGTCCGATTCTTTGCAACCCACACGGCGAAGCAGTGTCATGGTCTCTTTCAGGAAGTCAAGATTGTCTTTGTTTTCCTCTATTTTGGATGCATAGATACTATGCAATGTCTCACAGTCTGCCGCGCCGCTTGCCGCGAAGTTCTGTTCTATTTCCGTTTTGCGGGTAAGAATGTTTTCGGCGTCTTTTTCATTGTTGGCGGCTTCTGCTGTAGCGTATTGAACGTCAAGTATGGCAGAACATTTCAGGAAGTCAGTTACATATTGAGATTTGTATTTATCCATATCGCCTTGCATCAACTTGAAGGAGGCAAACATATAAAGCGATACTGCTAAGGGCTCTGCCTTATCTTTGAACTCGTCAATAACTTCTCCAGTCCACTTGTAAATTATGTTCGGATCTGTATTTTCTCCCTTAAGTTGGTTGTAACTTTGCGCTTTGCGAGCGACAATCCAGTCCTTGCCATATTGCTTATCATTTCCGAAATACTTTATGCGATCGTCGTATAATTTCATCAAATCATTAATAAGCGCGTCTTTTTTTGCCGCGTCAGTCTCTTGGGAGATCTGCCAGTTGATGATATTAACACCATAAACGTAAATGTTTTTGGTGGATGCCGGACATTCGTCATATACTGCTTTCCAGAAAGGATACGCGTCTTTGAAGTTGTTTGATTTCGCGTATGGAATAAATAAACTGATATTAGTAACACAACGAACACTGTCTTCACCAGAACCGTAAGTCGTTCCGTTATCCACCCCTTTTTGTGCATTTACACCTGCTGCTATTAAAAAAACCACAGCTAATAGAAAAATCTTGCTCTTCATTTCTTATTTAATTTAAGTTGTTTAACCTCTATTCCACTCTTCTCTTAAAAAACCAATGTTCATTGAATGTATAACTTAATGTCATTCTCAGATAGTTTTCATTAATCATTGTCTTGTCTTCCGGTTTTATTTTCACATATTCGAACGATACATTGATAAAAGAACGGGCATCACTTATAGGAAAACCAAATCCCATAGAGGCGCCATATTCTTTATAACCATTTCCATTTACCTGAACGTATGAATCAGCATAATTCAGTCCCAATCTGTACCTTACGCGATTCAAATACGGCCGGGAAAACAAGTTCGGAATATATTCAAAGCCGGCGTTGAATTTAGAACGGTTTTTAAATTGATCACTATTGCCGGCAAATGATGCTTTGCTCCATTCCTGATAAGAAAAATCCGCGGCCGCGATGAATTTATTATCCCTTACGTAAGAGGCGCCGATACCATATCCGTTGGGCAGATCGTACGCCAGATCTTTAATTGTGTCTGAGGATATGGTTTCCGTGCCGTTTACAACCGTTTCGTAAGTGTCGCTGCTAAGACGCTTTTTGGGTGCGTATGTTAAACCGAGTATTAAATTGTCGGTTTTACTGATCGGATGTGTATACTGTAACCCGAAATCAAAAGTCACCGCCCTGAGCTTAAATTCTTGTGTATTAGTAAGAGCTGTTGAATTCGACGGTCCGTAGTTGGTTACGTTAATATGTGTATTTGCTCCAAATAAGTAATTTATATTGGCACCCATGGAAAGACGCTTCTTCCATATATCAATAGACAGTCCGGCGTACAATTGGTTTAATCCGCCTGTGCCGTTAAACGTTTCCATGTACGCTAAACCTGAGGAGGTCAGCGTCTCTCCGAAATTATATCCTACATGTGAATAAGGCAATAGTCCGACACTCATGGCGATTTGCTTGTATACGGGGAATTGCATGGCTATATAATCAACATTACCGTTGATATCGTTCTGTTTATTTGTTCCGTCGCTATACCAGGACAGTTGGGCGGATGCCCCAAGATCGAAAAGAAATGTCATGGAGTCCATACATGAATAGGACGCCGGGTTCATGGGATTAATCTGTTTTGACGAACGCAAACCTATTCCAACTCCTCCCATTGACCTTCCGGCTCCGAACGAGCGAATGGCCAATTCACCATATC
>JAVBNB010000034.1:0-78758 GCA_031551825.1 Tannerella sp.
TTTTCCGGTGATTTTATTCAGGTTGAATCCTTCGTAACCGGCCTGGATATAGAGGTTCGCTCCGCTGGTGTTTGTGTTCAGCGCGGTGCTGTTGAAGTCGAACAGGATTTTGTCGGCGCTGTTGGCGTTGTTGCAATCGGCCGCGTATCCTAGGACGATGTGTCCCTGGTGGATGCCGGGTCCGCCTGTCGTACAGCTATAGGGTACGTCACAGGAGGCAGATGCTTTGTATTTGTCTGTGGTGATAAATACGCTTCCTTTATCGGTCAGGTTGCTGTAGGTAACGTCACGTGTCAGGATCGAGTCGAAGGCGGCCATGTAGAACCATCCGTTGGAATCGCTCGTGTGTGTTGTACCTTTATAGTCTAATACGTCGTGCAGTTTGATATCGATCGCTTCCATGCGTACGAGACCTTTGCCCTGGTGGTCGAAGGTGATCTTCGCTCCGCCCGGATAGGCTCCGTGCAAATAGGGGTCGCTTTCGATGTTTCCGTTCAACGCGGTCATCAATACGGTTTCAACGCCCTGATATTTAACATCAATTGTATTGAATGCCAGGATACTGCCATGTCCTTGTCCGCCGGTTGAAAATTCATTGTCTAAACCGGTGGATGTGTATCCTGACATATTGTAAGCTAAATTCGATGCGGTTTCCGTTGTTTTGCACAATTGATCGGAGCATGTATAGGTTTGATCATCAAGGCGACCTGCCTGGATAGTGACTGTTGCCGTGTCATTCAATTTGGTATATTCGATCGACACCGGTGCGTGTGTTTCCACGTGACGGCCGGCTGTCAGCAGGATATTACCGGAATTCAGGCCGGCTTCTTCCAAGGTAAAGGTAAAGTCCGCAACTGTCTGGGTTTCGATATCACGGGCGGCGGAAAGTAAGATATTACCTGTTCCTTCGCTGCCGAATGTCAGCTTATTGTTGAAAAGGATGTTTCCGTCATATTCTGCGCCGGCATTGCTGTTCAGATCCCAGCAAGTGAACTGGGTCGGTGCGGCACAAATAGCGCCTGGCTGATTTCCGGCCTGAATGGTGAACATGGAGGAATCGGCAGCTCCCATGATGAATGTCACATCTTTTCCTGCACCGGCAATGGCTTCGATATTTCCTGTTTCAGCAAATAACAGGGTGGGGCCTGTTCCGGTGGTTCCTTTGCCTCCGGCGTCACCGGATCCGGCACGCAGGTATTCGAAGGTATTATCCAAATAAATAGAGTTAAACGCGCGAAGGGTGGTTGCGACTGTGTCTACCGCCACTGCTGTCAAATCGATTTTTACAGGGCCTTCCAACCAGATATCAGCGCCGTCTGCAGAACCGCAAGGCATTCTGTTGGCATAATTGTTGCCTTTCAGTGTGCATGCGTAATTTGCAACCGGTGTCCAGGCTGATACGACAGCTGAGGTACTGAAATTGTTGTATCCGGCTTTCAAAGTAATGCTGTCTGTTGTACCGCCTGATTTGGTTATATTCAACGCATCTTCCAAATGAATCGTTTTCTTGGCTTCCATTAAGATGGATTTTTGACCCATCAGGTCGAAGGTTACAGCGCCAAGTCCGTAAATATCCTGACCGGCCTGCAGCATGAATTCGCCTGCAGCATCCAACGTGTTTGTATTGCTATAATTAAAGGTGTTAGACATTAATACATCGTCGTTTTCGGAACGAAGCAAGGTAACACCCTTTCCTTGCTGAGTAATGCTTGCGACATCATCAAAAGCAAGATCTCCGGCTCCAGACAAAGTTGTATCAGCAAAACAAGAGCGCTTTCCTACATTTAAACCTTGTGCAATAACAAATAAATTTGAATCTTGTGTATTTACATAATTAAATGAACTCATATATCTTATAGAGCCTGCATCAGAGATCATCCTCAGTTCGTTTGAAGAATTATCTATAGTAGGAGCAAATGCCGTTTTAAATAAAATCGGACCGCGTGATTGAATATGCATCGCTCCTTTATCAAAGTTCTTGCCACCTGCACTCGACAAAGCGTCTTCTAACTTTGTAATACCGCCATCAGCAAAATGAATAAATGCCGGCTCACTAACTGTATATGCCGTTCCGGATTGATTATTACCGAAGTTTACAATGTAAAGAGGTTGTTCCTTGTCTATTACAAATTCCGGCGTATTATCAGCAGTAGTCAATGACAGACCAAAGTTTCCACCATAATTATGACATTCAAAGTTTTTCAACATACCACCTGAATAAACATGGAAGTGCTTGTACCCAAGTTTTGAGTCACCATAATCCGGACCGATTTCAATAACACCATTATTGTCGTCCATACCATTTGTTCCTGGTACAAATGCCGCATTCAATGGACCGGTTGATGTGGTATGTAATTCTGCGTTATTGGCAATCCAGTTATAATCGCCTTGTACTCCAAATATTGCAGAATAAGTCGTTTTGTAAGGTGCGGCAATCGGATAATCAACATGACCGATAGTGTATGGATTCAATGTGTAATTAGTATTAAACGGATGATCAGCAATACCCGGATACATATATATATTAACATCCGGATCCGGCAAATCTGTATTAGGATCATAAGCTTCAGTAAAAAATGCATTATCAGTGCCATCCCAATGTTTCATATTAATACCACTAACATTTCCGTGTACACGCAATGTAAATCTATCCGCATCAGGAAATACAAGCAACGCATCTGTTCTACTTTGAATCCCAGTTGAAGCAACAGTTGCCGCCCCACTTCCATAAGGAATACCAATAGTACCGGTTTGATCCGTAACACTATCAAGCACACATACGCGGGCATCATTAAGTAATTGTACGGCTGCATCAAGTTTATTCGGACCGGCAAGCGTATCAATCTCCCATTCACCTATCTGATACAGCGTCAAACCCAATGTACCAATATGGCCACAACCATTTACTAACCAATTATATGTATCTGATGTCGAATATGTTGTCGTTTCGTACCAAGTACCTGATGAAGAAAATGTTTCCAAATTGTGGGCCTTGAGATACCATTCCAAATCTCTAAATACAATATTTTGCAATAAGTTATTATGTCCATCAATAGCAACGGTTGTTGGTCTCATATACTCTTTACCAGGATCAGGTGCACTTGCATTACCAACAGTTGCCGATAATTTCAATCCTTCCTGGCCTACCGATTGGACCAAATTAATTCCATTATCAATTGTATCATTAGGAGTGCCGGTCTGTTGCATACCGACTGTTGTTGTATAAGGCTTCCCTCCTTTTTCTGTTGCCTTCACACCCCAATGATGTAATGATTGGGGTATATGGTTAGATAGATATAAATGAGTGATATAATCCTTATACGAAGGCGCAGTAAGTTCTTTAATATCAACTTGACACCATAGAGGCCCTGCTAACTGATATAATTCCGGATCATAGTATGAAAAATTTATATTATATGGACTTAGGGTACCGGTTGCTGTTAATCCGGTTTTAGTCCCTGTAGGACGTGGAATCAGCGGATCGGTTAACGATGGAGAATTTCCTGTATGATCAGTATAGCCCGCAGCATCAATTTGAAACGTTGGCGCAGCCATTGCAGAAGGCGCACTTGCCGTTACGTTTAAGAAACCAGCCGCTTTCCCTCCTGCATTGTAGTTATTCATTAAAATATTCTTAGAAATATTACTACCAATCTCAACGCTGGAGACAGATGTGCTATTAGCCGGATATAAAAGTATCGGATTTGCAACTGTAACAACAGTATTACCCACAGTAGAAGATTCTCCTGCGCCAAACTGAACACCACCAACATTTGATGGCCCATCAAGATATCTGGCCTTACCATCGCCTGCATTTATTCTTCTTGGTGTGACTTGTTCCTGAGCTTTCGGCAACAACACCCCCTGTTGCCCCCAAACCGTACCGCTACACAACATCATAAGAGATGCGTAGCCGATCAAAAGTAAATTCTTTTTTCTCATAAAATCTATTTTAAAGTTAAAAATCTATCTTTCAGCCTAATAATTATATACAAATAATAATAATAACATCATATCATTCACTATTCTTAGAGAAACTTAAAATCGTACAAAAATAATACATTTTTTAAAGACTGAATATCTTTTTTGCAGAAATTCACCAAAACAGCATACATTTTTTTAACAACACTGAATAGAACAAACCCCAAAATCCGTAATTTAGAACGATTCTAAATTACGGATTTTGGGGTATCTCTTGTAAAAATAATGAATTGTAGCTGTTTTTTAATTAAAATTCGGAAGTGAAATGGAATTTTATGGCCGGAAAATCCTGCTGTGCCATTGTCAGCACATAAGCGGAATCTGCTAAATAGACATCACGCCCTTCTTTATCCAACGCCATATATTGAGCTTTACGTTTTTTAAAATTTTCGAGGGCCACAGAATCATCACTCTCAATCCAACAGGCCTTATAGAGGCTGATTGGATCCCAGCGACATTGTGCGCCGTATTCATGCAATAAGCGGTACTGAATAACTTCAAACTGCAATTGCCCTACGGTACCGACAATCTTACGGCCATTAAACTGATTTACAAACAACTGCGCCACGCCCTCATCCATCAATTGATCAATACCTTTATTAAGCTGCTTTGCTTTCATTGGATCGGCATTTTCTATGTAGTTGAACATCTCCGGAGAGAAACTTGGCAATCCTTTGAAATGTAAATCCTCTCCTTCGGTCAGGCTATCTCCGATTTTGAAATTTCCGGTATCGGGCAAACCGATAATATCGCCGGCAAAAGCCTCATCAACAACTTCTTTCTTTTGCGCCATAAATGCCGTGGGGCTATTAAAACGCATCATCTTTCCAAAACGCACATGCTTATAATTGGCATTACGTTCAAAACTTCCCGAACAAATTTTCACAAAAGCAATACAGCTTCGGTGGTTCGGATCCATATTCGCATGTATTTTAAACACAAACCCGGAAAAACGATTTTCTTCCGGCTCAACAACGCGCTCCAGCGCTTGTACCGGACGAGGCGAAGGGGCAATACGGACGAAACAATCCAACAATTCGCGTACGCCAAAATTATTCAACGCCGATCCGAAAAATACCGGCGCCACATCTCCGCTTAAATATGCATTCTCTTCAAACGCAGGATAAACACCGTTTATAAGCTCTACATCCATGCGTAATTTTTCTGCCAAAGAAGTCTCTATATGATTTTCTAATTCAGGGCTATTGATATCTTTGAACTCAACACTTTCCGTCACAACCTGCTTACTTGGCGTATATAAATCCAGTTTTTTCTCATAAAGGTTATACACACCCTTAAAACGTTGTCCCATATCGATAGGCCAACTTAACGGACGCACTTTTATTTGAAGTTCGGCCTCTATTTCATCTAACAAATCAAACGGATCTTTTCCTTCACGGTCCATTTTATTGACAAACACAATTACAGGAGTCTTGCGCATACGGCAAACTTCCATCAGCTTCCGTGTCTGCGTCTCAACCCCTTTAGCAGCGTCAACCGCGATAATAACGCTATCCACTGCAGTAAGCGTGCGGAATGTATCTTCAGCAAAATCCTGATGACCCGGTGTATCAAGGATATTTATTTTATAACCCTCATAATCGAACGCCATTACAGATGTAGCAACCGATATACCGCGCTGCTTCTCTATTTCCATCCAGTCGGATGTTGCCGTACGGCGTATTTTATTTGACTTAACGGCTCCCGCTACATGAATTGCTCCCCCGAATAACAACAGTTTTTCGGTAAGGGTTGTTTTTCCCGCATCGGGATGACTGATAATTGCGAATGTACGGCGACGTTTTATTTCTTCTTGTAAAGACATCATGTTTGATTCAAAATTTAAAATTACTTCAGTTCGTAAAGAGACTTTCGGTTCAATATTCAACGCTATGCTTCGCCAAATATCTTATACTGTCAATTGCAAATGCTGCAAGCATTTGCTTAAGCTGTCTTCCCATGCGGGAATCCGGATGCCATAAGTCTCTTTTATTTTGCTTTTATCAAGAATACTATAAACAGGACGTTTAGCACGTGTAGGATATTCCGCTGTAGTAAGCGGATTCACCTCACATTTCACATTAGCCAGTTCAAATATCTTAACGGCAAAATCATACCACGTACACGCACCTTCGTTCGTATAATGATAAACACCGGGCACAAAACTTCCGGCTGTCAATATAGCTTTTATAACATCAGCCAGATCACCGGCATAAGTCGGCGTTCCCCGTTGGTCGGCGACAACGCCCAGCATATCCCGCTCCGTTCCTAACCGGAGCATTGTTTTCACAAAATTAGTTCCTGTTTCGGAATAAAGCCATGCCGTGCGTATAATCACCGAGTCTTCACACGAAGATAAAAGCGCCTGTTCCCCCGCCAATTTTGTCCTCCCATAAACAGAGGCCGGATTGGTTGTATCACTTTCCCGATAAGGGTGAGTCGCGCAACCATCAAATACATAGTCTGTCGATACGTGAACCACTCTGGCGCCCAACAATGCCGCAATCTCTCCGATATTACGAACAGCGTCACAATTGATGCGCATACAAGCCTCCTCATCGTCCTCTGCTTTATCAACAGCTGTATACGCCGCGCAATTCACAACACAGCTAATACCATGCGATTTCATATAATCACCGACCTGCGACTTATCACAGATATCAAGCGTGTCAACATCCGTGAAATAAAACCTAAAACCATCAAACCGATCTGAAATATTACGCAAAGCTGCCCCTAATTGACCATTCGCTCCGGTAACTAATACTGACTCCATAAAATTTTATTTTTCGAGGCGCAAAGATAGTGGTTTTATTTTTATCTTTGTGCATTCAAAACATTATTCATGATTATAGCACGACAAAAAAGAAAAGAAAATATCGTTGAATATCTGATCTATATGTGGCAGGTAGAAGATTTGATACGGGCCTGTCATTTTGATATGGATAAAATTGAAGAATGTGTTATTTCACAATATGAACAACCTGAAAACATAAAGCAGGAAATACGCGGCTGGTTTCAGGAACTGATTGATATGATGCATAGCGAAGGGATAGTAGAAAATGGTCATATCCAGATAAATAAAAATGTAACAACAGCACTTACCGATCTTCATCTCAGGCTGTTAAAATCTCCGCAGGAAAATGTTTATGGCGCCCTCTACTACAAGACACTACCCGCAATCGTACAGTTACGTTCAAAATCAGGAGGAAATGATATTTCGGAAATAGAAACCTGCCTTACGGCTGTTTACGGATATTTATTATTAAAGATGCAGGGAAAAGAAATAAGCGGCGAAACGATTGAAAGCATAAAACAAATAAGCAGCCTGCTTGCTTTTCTTGCCGCCAGATTTCACGAAGAGGAAATGCCGGCCCAATAAAATTCATCCTCATAATCTTAAGAACTTAATCGATGTTTAAACTGATCACTACAGGATACTTTTATGCCGATGGCGGGGCTATGTTCGGCGCAGTCCCCAAAGTGACATGGAGTCGCAGCTATCCGGCCAATGAACGCAATCTATGTGTATTGGCCATGCATGCCGGCGTTGTCCGCACAAATGACGGACGTATCATGATCATTGATCCCGGAGTCGGACAAGATCAACTGAAAGAAACGCCTGCCATATTCTACCAGTTTTATGATACCACAGATATACGCGGCGCGCTGGCACAGATTGAAATCCGGCCGGAGGATATTACTGATGTAATATTCACACATCTGCATTTTGACCATTGCGGCGCGGCGATACATAAGAATGTAAATGGTAAATCCGAACCTGTTTTCCCAAACGCAATCCACTGGGTTAGCCGTGCTCAGTATGAGAATGAGCGAAACCCGCATCCTCTCGAAGCGGAATCTTTCTTTCCTAAAAATACGGAAATACTTGAAAAAGCCGGATTATTGCGATTAGTTGAATCGACAATAGAGCCCTACGACAGTTTGCGTATACAACTGTACGACGGACACACACCCGGACAAATTGCCGCATATATTAAAGACGGATCCTCCACAATCGTTTTTCCCGGAGATATTATACCATTGGCTTCGCATATTGTACAGGAGCGGATTTCGGCATACGACCTTTGTCCGACCTTTTCATACAACAGCAAAACCGAAATTCTCGAGAAAGGGGCAGCCAATGAACAGATCCTCGTATTTTATCATGACGCATATACTCCTTGCGCAATCATTAAAAAAATGCGCACTTCTTTTAAAATCAATAAAAAAGTCGATTTATAGGAATTTTATCATACCTTTGCGAGTTATCAACATTATTGATAAGTTATCAACACGTCCGGCATCTTAGCCGGAAAAGTATCTATTTTTGCATGCGAAATTGCTAATATGAATAGCCTGAAAAATTAAACATATCTGTAATTTCCATAACAATTAAATATTAATTAAATGGGTAAAATTATAGCTCTAGCTAACCAAAAAGGAGGTGTAGGCAAAACGACTACAACGATTAATCTTGCAGCATCTCTTGCCGCACTTGAGAAAAAAGTATTGATTGTGGATGCGGATCCCCAGGCCAACGCTTCATCCGGTTTTGGTATTGATGTAAAATCTCTCAAGCACTCTATTTATGAAAGTCTTATAAACGGTGTGGAACCTGATGTGGCCATTGTTCATTCGGAGATGGATAATCTGGATATTTTCCCGTCACACATAGATCTGGTCGGTGCGGAAATTGAAATGCTGAACTTAGATAAACGCGAACATATCCTTCGCAATCTGCTCATGCCGCTCAAAAAGAAATATGATTATATCCTTATTGACTGCTCACCTTCATTAGGCCTCATAACGGTAAACGCGCTAACAGCATCAGACTCGGTCATTATTCCATTCCAGTGCGAATATTTTGCGCTGGAAGGTATCAGCAAACTTCTGAATACGATAAAAATAATCAAATCCAAATTAAATCCTTCTCTTGAAATAGAAGGGTTTCTGATCACGATGTATGATGCCCGCTTACGCGTAGCAAATCAATATTACGAGGAAATTAAACGGTTATTCCAGGATCTGGTCTTCACGACAGTGATACAGCGCAATGTAAAATTAGTAGAAGCCGCCGGTTCGGGAAAGCCTGCCATTCTTTATGAAGTAGATTCGAAAGGCTCTGTAAACCACATGCAACTGGCTAAAGAACTGATAGAAAAAGATTCAAAAAGAAAATAAAATTTATGGCTACAAAAAGAAAACCAATAGGACGCGGATTAGAAGCCTTGCTGACAAGCGACGGACTCAATACAAGCGGCTCATCTTCTCTTAATGAAATTGAGCTAAGCAAAATAGAACCGAATCCTAACCAACCACGTACTGTTTTTGAAGAAGAAACACTTGAAGAACTCGCCGCATCTATACGTAATTTTGGTGTTATACAGCCTATAACACTAAAAGAGACCGGTGATGAAAAATATATGATTATTTGTGGCGAACGCCGTTTTCGTGCTGCCAAAAAAGCAGGACTTGAGCGTATTCCCGCATATATTAAAACCGCGGCGGACGAAAATGTCATGGAAATGGCATTACTTGAAAATATTCAACGCGAAGATTTAAGCGCCATAGAGACTGCGCTCACCTATCAGAAATTATTAGATGACTCCGGGCAAACGCAGGAGCAGTTGAGCGAACGTGTCGGAAAAAAACGTACAACGATATCCAATTATCTGCGCCTGCTGAAACTACCTGCGGAAATTCAGGTGTGCATAAAGAACAGAAATATCGATATGGGACATGCGCGCGCATTACTATCCATTGAAGATACGGAAATACAACTTGCGTTGAATGATCGCATTCTTAAAGAAGGGCTCTCGGTACGCAACGTTGAAGAAATAGCCCGCAGTGTAAACGCAACCGGAACATACACAAATAAAGAAACGAACAAGACGCACGGAAAAAAACTTCCGGAAGAATTTAAAATACTCAAAGAGCATCTTTCAACCTTTTTCGACACAAAAGTGCAATTGAGCTATAACTCCGAAGGAAAAGGAAAAATAACCATTCCTTTCGACTCTGATAAAAAATTAGAGTCTATCATGAGTTTGTTGGACCGCATGAAATAAGCATGAGTAAGGGAAATAAAAAAAGACACCCCCATGTTACGCTATGGGTCATATACCTTTTTCTAACTGGTATGACGAATACGATATGCGCACAGGATACAATCTCCGTAACTTCCGCCGATACAATCATCTCCGTCGCCGACTCTGTTCTTTTCGCGAATGATACAATTGTATTGACGAACGATTCTGTTTTCACAGCGCTTGATGATTCTACATTCTTACACCACAAAGACAGCGCGCTCATCAGTATTTCGGACTCAACAATAACTACTATTCCGGCAAATAAAGAAGTAACCGCAGCAAAAAAAGAAGCTACGTCATTCAAACCGAATCCCAAAACGGCCTATCTTGCTGCAGCTGTCTTTCCCGGATTTGGTCAATTCTACAACCGTCAGTATTGGAAGTTACCAATCGTTTATGGAGGATTGATGGGTTGCGCTTATGCTGTCACATGGAATAACAAAGTTTATCAGGATTACAAAACAGCCTATTTCGCCCTTATGGAAGATGCCCAAAATGACCCGAAAGGTGAGAATCCGGACAGCTGGGATGATAGTTGGCAGGCTTACACCAATTCCAGTGCCACCGACTTACATAATACACAATTTCAGAATCGCCTGAAAAGCAGAAAAGATTATTTCCGGCGTTATCGTGATTTAAGTATTATAATCGGAGTAGGGCTTTACCTGATCTTCGTCGCTGATGCTTATGTCGACGCGCAAATGTTCGATTTCGATGTTTCACCCGATCTGTCGTTTCGCTTCACACCCGAATTCAGGCCGGAAACATTAGCAAACTCCCATAGTTTTGGAGTTAATATATGCATGACCTTTTAAAATTATAATACCATGAACATGACACGATATCTGATTCTGATAATATTAGCTATCACACCATTCATCCGGTCAATAGCACAAATAAATGAAAATGATGCGAACGAGACGAATACCGAGTCGCAGCAATTCGATTCCATCATAGGGTTTCTGCCCGAAAGCCTTGATGCTGATATGCATAACCTTCTCGAAGGATGGCATGCCAAACATTTCTCCAATTTTGAAGATTATTGTGAAAATGAAGATGAAAACCCTTACTTTCCCGATTCCGTATACAAAATGCGAATGAAAAGTATGCCGACGGTTATTCCCATGACCTACAATGAAACGGTACGCAAATGCATTGATTTATATTCCGGACGTCTACGCAAGACGATGCGTTATATGATGGGGATGGCCGACTTTTATTTCCCAATGATCGAACAGGAATTGGATCTAAACGGGCTTCCTCTCGAATTAAAATATCTTGCGGTAGTCGAAAGCGCGCTCAACCCCATTGCGCAATCGCGCGTTGGCGCCAGCGGACTTTGGCAATTTATGTTACCTACGGGAAAAATATACGGACTTGAGATAAACAGTCTCATTGACGAACGCCTTGATCCGGAAAGATCAACTGAAGCCGCCTGCCGATACTTTAAAGAGATGTATGCCTTATACGGAGACTGGCATTTAGTACTCGCGGCATATAACTGCGGGCCCGGCAACGTAAATAAAGCCATACGCCGCGCGGGCGGACAAACGGATTTCTGGAAAATATTTCCTCATCTTCCGCGTGAAACACGTTCCTATGTTCCGTTATTTATTGCCGCGGCTTACGTCATGACTTATCATTGCGACCACAATATCTGTCCCATACGCGCGGATTTTTCCGTCGTGACAGATACGATTATGGTTGAACGCGCGCTTCACTTTGACCAGATTGCAAACATCCTGCAAATGGATAAGGAGGCCATTCGTTTTTATAACCCGCAATATAAACGCGAAATAGTACCCGGTAACATAAAAAGCTCCGTTCTGCGTCTGCCGATAGAAAGAACATTCGCCTTTATTGATAATGCCGATAGCGTATACGCGTATCGCATGGAAGAATTATTAGCAAACTGCACTCCTGTCAGCGCCGGAGAATCAGGTAATCGTACTGAAAAAATAACACATACGGTTAAAGCTGGAGAAAACATATACACAATTGCAAATTTATATGGGGTGACGGCTCAAAAGCTTCGCCTGTGGAATGGATTAAGCGGTTCGAGAGTTCCGTCAGGTAAAAAACTACGGGTCCAAATTGACAACGGAGGGCTTACATACTCTGCACAAAATACAGGAGCTGCAACTTCGGAATCTGTAAAGAAAACGGTAACGGGTAATGCCGTACAAAAAACAGTAAGTAACTCAGAATATATTTCCTATAAGGTTAAATCAGGAGACTCTCTTTATGCTATCGCGAAAAAATATCCGGGAGTAACAGCGAAGAGTATCCAGCAGGCAAACGGATTGACAACAAACGACCTGCGTATTGGGCAGGTTTTAAAGATACCGCAGGGATAAAAACAGAATAGGTTTATGAGCGAACAAAAGGTGAAAGAATTAGATCCGGAACAATTGGCTATAGTTCACGAATACATGGTTCAGAAAGAGTTTGAAGCTCTGATGTCTGAATATTTGCATTCTAACCATCGTCGTAAAATCGATCGTGTTACGAAAGCGTTCAATTTTGCGAAGCAAGCTCATGAGGGGGTGAAACGTCGCGACGGAGACCCGTATATAATGCACCCCCTCGCGGTTGCGCGAATCGTATGCGGGGAAATGGGACTCGGCTCTACATCTATCTGTTCTGCTCTTTTGCATGATGTCGTAGAAGATACCGAATATGAGGTGGAAGACATAGCCAATATGTTCGACAATAAAATTGCGGAAATAGTCGATGGATTGACCAAGATCTCCGGAGAAGTATTCGCAAAAAATGCGTCGGTACAGGCTGAAAATCTACGCAGACTGCTCCTTACCATGAGTAGTGATATACGCGTTATCCTTATCAAGATAGCAGACCGTTTACATAATATGCGTACGCTTGGCGCAATGCGTACGGATAAACAATTTAAGATCGCAGGCGAAACAATGTTCATTTATGCACCACTGGCACATCGTTTGGGGTTATTCGCCATTAAAACGGAACTTGAAGATTTAAGCTTTAAATACGAACATCCCGAAGATTACCGTATCATCAATGAAAAGCTTAAAAACACAGAAGAACACCGCCAGCGTTTATTTGATAACTTCGCTAAGCCCGTACGCCACCGGCTTCAGGACCTTGAGCTTACTTACGAAATGAAAACCCGCGTAAAATCAGCTTATTCCATCTGGAATAAAATGAATACAAAAGGTGTTCCTTTCGAAGATATTTATGATATTTTCGCAGTACGTATCATTTTTGAACCAACGGGCGACGTGGACGAAAAAAATCTATGTTGGGATATCTACGCAGCGATAACAGACATCTACCGTACACGCCCGGATCGCCTTCGCGACTGGGTCAGTCGCCCCAAAGCCAATGGTTATCAAGCACTTCACCTCACCGTAATGGGACCTGACGGACAATGGATTGAGATACAGATCCGCAGCAGACGTATGAATGAAATTGACGAAAAAGGGTTTGCCGCGCATTGGAAATATAAGGAACATAGCATTGAAGAAGATTCCGAATTAGATAAATGGCTACACACAATCACGGAAATTCTTGAAAATCCGAATCCAAACTCCCTTGATTTCCTCGATACGATCAAGATGAATCTCTTTTCTTCCGAAATTTTCGTTTTTACTCCCAAGGGTGACTTAAGGACATTGCCTAAAGGGGCTACGGCTTTGGACCTCGCATACAACCTACACACAAATATCGGTGATACTTGCATAGGTGCAAAAGTAAATCATAACTTAGTACCATTTAGCCATAAACTTGAAAGCGGAGACCAGGTCGAAATACTCACTTCCAAATCCCAGCATCCCAAAGTCGAATGGCTGAATTATGTGACCACGGCAAAAGCAAGAACCAAAATTGAAGCCGTTCTGCGACGCGAAAGAAAAGAACTGGCCAAACTCGGAAAAGAAAAAGTGAAAGAAGCTTTTGCCAAAGCATCTCTTGAACCGACCCAATCCTATTTAGATAAGCTATCCATATATTTCGGATTTCCTAAACGCGAAGACCTATACTATGCTGTAGAAAAAAATGAGGTAGTCATCCCCGATAACCTGCGCAAAATTCTTAAAGAAGAAAACTCTAATTCCATTGTAAAGGGGTTAAGTAAGATATTCAGGATAGGGAAGAAAAAATCAGATACAATAGCCCCTCTCCCACAAAAAAATATTCAAAAAAAGTCTTTTGACAAAACAAAGCCTTATGAATTACGTGAAGACGGATTAGGACAACGCAATTATGTAGTGGCCAATTGTTGCAAGCCGATTCCGGGAGATGAAGTATTTGGCTTTATAAATGATGATAATACCGTCATTGTCCATAAGCATTCATGCCCTATCGGATCACGCCTTAAAAGCAGCTTCGGAGATCGTATCCTATCAACCGTATGGAGTAGTCATACAAGTACTTCGTTCGAGGCTACACTTAAGGTCGTCGGCATTGACGCGATCGGCGTGCTCACCGATATATCAAAAACCATTTCAGACTATAACGTCAATATAATACGCCTATTGATAGAAACGAAAGACGGAGTATTCGAAGGGAAAATAAACATGCTTGTTCATGACGTGGAAGATATCCAGAAAATGTGTATCTCCTTAGCAAAAATCAAAAATATTAAATCGGTATCACGGGTGGTAGATTAACCTCACATTTTAACTTGCGGTTTCATTTTTTCAACTTCATCCATCGCCTCTCCCAATTTTTTCAATTCAGCTTTGATACTTTCGAGACGCTTAACAATCTTAGCCTGTCGCACCGCACTCTCTTTGTTGTTCCTGAGTTTCTTTCGAACGCCATCAAGCGTAAGGCCGCAATCCCGTATAAAGTATTTTATCAGTCGTATATCATCGATGTCTTTCTCTTTGTAGAAACGGACACCGCGCTCATTACGGTGCGGAGAAATCACATCCTGAAACTCTCCTTCCCAGTACCGCAAAGTAGGCTCCGTTTCTCCCAAAAGAGAAGCAACCTCTTTTATTGAATAATACATCTTTTCAACTGTAGCCATAGCCATAATTAATCCATTACCTGACCGTGGTTTTCCGCAATCTGTATCATCTGGTCAAATTCCTCAGGCGTAAGATCCTGGAAATAATATTTTGCCGGATTATCGTGGCGGCCCCTATATATCACTTCGTAATGCAAATGAGGACCGGTAGATTTTCCTGTATTACCGACAGTAGCAATCAATTCCCCACGCGTGACCTTCTGTCCTACACGCACTTTATATTTGTCGATATGGCCGTACAACGTTTCGTAATCATATCCGTGATCAATAATAATACAGTTTCCGTAACCTTGTTTCCACGAAGCCTGTATCACTGTTCCATCACCTGTTGCATAGATCTCCGTGCCGGTATCTGCAGTAAAATCCATACCCGAATGGAACATCGGAATACGATAAATCGGATCTATACGCATTCCGTAACCGGATGCCGTACGCTTCAGGTCCTTATTCGCAACGGGCTGAATAGCGGGAATGCAACGCAACTTATTCTCCATATCCTGCCCAAGGGAAACAATCTCTTCCAAAGAATTAGACTGAACATAAAGTTGTTTTTTAAGTATATCCATCCTTCGGGTGGTCTCTATCACTAAATCGGAATTAGGCAATCCTTTCAGATGTTCATAACGGTTAGATCCGCCGAATCCTGATTTACGAATAGACATCGGTATTGAATCCGCGTTAAAAATAGCCCGATATAATTTTTCATCTCTTTGCTGCAGATCTTCCAGCACATCATTCGCCTGATTGATTTCCATCAATAATAAATCATAATGTGTTTGGAGCAGCTTATTCTCCTTGCGCAACAACGCTTCCATCGGAGAATCAAAAAAATGGATAAACCCGAAGAAGGCAGCTACACCAATAACCAATCCCAAGCTTAAATTTCTTAATACAACTAAAAAACGCTCTCGCGCGGAAGGATAGACCCTTTCGTATTCAAGTGTTTTGGGGTTATACATATAGTAAGCTTTCCGAGATTTAAAGATTCCCATGCAATACTTTCTTCTTAAATTTTTCTTCTATATCTTACGGCAAAGTTAATTATTTGCAGTACTTTTGCAAACTGTTTTCAGATAATTAACAATATAACAAACGAGTATGCTTACAGCGAAAGAAATCAGAGAATCATTCTTGCAGTTTTTTGCATCAAAAGCTCATCATATCGTGCCTTCCGCACCGATGGTAATAAAAGGGGACCCGACATTGATGTTTACAAATGCCGGCATGAATCAGTTTAAAGACGTCATACTCGGCAACACGCCGATCAAATATCCGCGTATCGCCGATTCCCAGAAATGTCTTCGTGTCAGCGGAAAGCATAACGATCTGGAAGAAGTAGGGCACGACACCTATCACCATACAATGTTTGAAATGCTTGGAAACTGGTCGTTCGGAGATTATTTCAAAAAGGAAGCCATCGAGTGGGCCTGGGAATACCTTGTTGATACACTGCATCTGAATCCGGAACAACTTTATGCAACCATATTTGAAGGCAGTCCTTCGGAGGGACTCGAACGCGACAACGAAGCGGCCGGACTCTGGGAAAAATTTCTGCCGAAAGACCATATATTAGAAGGAAACAAAAAAGACAATTTCTGGGAAATGGGTGATACAGGCCCTTGTGGACCATGTTCAGAACTTCATATCGACCTGCGCTCCGAAGAAGAACGGAAGGCTTCGCCCGGAGCGGATCTGGTCAACAAGGACAATCCGCTTGTTGTTGAGATCTGGAATCTTGTCTTTATGCAATACAACCGTAAAGCGGACGGTTCACTCGAACCGCTTCCGAATAAGGTGATTGATACCGGTATGGGATTCGAGCGCCTGTGTATGGCATTGCAAGGCAAAACGTCCAATTATGATACGGATGTATTTCAACCGATCATCCACGCGATTGCGAACATGGCCGGTACACCATACGGCACCGATAAACAAAAAGATATCGCAATGCGTGTTATCGCGGACCACATCCGCACAATCGCTTTCTCTATCACTGACGGACAATTGCCCTCAAATGCGAAAGCCGGATATGTGATCCGCCGCATATTGCGCCGTGCCGTACGTTACGGCTATACATTTCTCGGACGCAAAGAGGCATTTATGTACAAGCTACTTCCGGTTCTCATCGATACGATGGGAACAGCATACCCGGAACTTGCCGCCCAACAGGAATTGATCGGCAAAGTCATGAAAGAAGAGGAAGACTCATTCCTGCGCACACTCGAAACAGGTATACGCCTGCTTGATAAAAAGATTGAAGAAGCAAAAGCTGCAGGAAAAAAGATAATTGACGGTACCGACGCATTCGTATTGTATGATACTTACGGATTCCCGTTAGACCTGACAGAGCTCATTCTCCGCGAAAACGACATGATGGTCGACATTGAAACGTTCAATGCAGAAATGCAAAAGCAAAAAGATCGCGCCCGTAACGCGGCAGCGATTGAAACGGGCGACTGGACAGTAATCAAAGAAAGCGATGCTGATTTTGTCGGGTATGATATGTGCGAATGTGATGCGGAAATACTTCGCTACCGCAAAATCAAACAGAAAAACAAGGAATTATATCAGATTGTATTAGATAAAAGCCCGTTTTATGCCGAAATGGGAGGACAAGTCGGAGATAGTGGTTGGTTAATTTCTTCCGACGGAGAAAAAACGGAGATCATTGATACGAAACGTGAGAACAACCTCCCGGTACATATCACGGCCAAACTCCCGAAAGACTTAACAGGCACATTCATTGCAAGAATAAATAAAGAAATGAGATCCCGTTCGGAATGCAACCATTCTGCGACCCATCTTTTACATGAAGCGTTACGCGAAGTTTTAGGATCGCACGTAGAACAAAAAGGTTCGTTTGTATCTCCGGAAGCGCTTCGTTTTGACTTTTCTCATTTCCAAAAGGTTACGGACGAAGAAATCCGCAAGGTTGAAATGATTGTAAACCGCAAAATACGCGAAGACATATTGTTGGAAGAACACCGGAGCATACCCATAGCTGAAGCCAAAAATATGGGCGCTATGGCCCTATTCGGAGAAAAATACGGTGAAGAGGTTCGTGTGGTTCGTTTCGGATCATCCACGGAGCTATGCGGTGGTACGCACATATCCTCAACCGGAATGATCGGTTCGATGTATGTGGTTAGTGAAAGTTCTATTGCCGCAGGTGTGCGCCGTATTGAAGCAGTGACTGCCGAGGGAGCAGAAGCAATGTTCTACCGTACCCAAGACATGATTCGCGAACTACGCACGATGTTCAATAATGTTCCGAACCTGTCCGTTACTATCAAAAAGTCGATTGAGGAAAATTCTGAGTTGAAAAAGCAACTTGCGGATTACCTGAAGGAAAAAGTTGCTTCTATCAAAACTTCCATCTTATCACATGCTATTGACAGAAACGGAATTAAACTTCTATCATTCAAGGGAGACGGCAATATTGAAGCATTCAAAGATGTCGCGTTTCAGATAAGAGGCGAGTTCTCCAATGAAGAAAAAGTTTTATTTGTTGCAGGAATTGAAGATTACGAAAAGTGCGGCCTGGTTATCATGTTAAGTGACTCATTGGTTGCCGATGGTTTTGATGCTGCCAAATTAATAAAAGAAGGCGCAAAACATATACAGGGAGGCGGAGGAGGACAACCTCATTTCGCAACCGCAGGAGGCAAAAACAAAGCCGGACTAAGTCCGGCTATGGATGCGATCTTTGAAGCGGCAAGGCTTAGCTGAAATCATGGTCATAATAACGAAAAATATAGTATCAGAACTTTCAGGCTATTTGTCATCGCATGAGTATGACAAGATTTTCATTCTGACCGATACGAATACCTATGATAAATGTCTTCCGTTTTTAGAGGCAGCTCTGATGGGCAGAGATTTTACATCTATAACCATCGAAGCAGGCGATACACGCAAAGATATAAAACAGGTATCAACTATCTGGGAAATCTTATCTAAAAGCGGAGCTTCACGCAACTCCTTGCTTATCAATGTTGGGGGAGGCATGGTAACCGATCTCGGAGGATTTGCCGGAGCCACATTCAAACGCGGATTACACAATCTCAACATCCCCACCACTCTGATGGCATCGGTAGATGCCGCCATAGGAGGAAAGACAGGCATCAATTTTAACGGATTGAAAAACGAGATTGGGTCCTTTTATCAACCGGATTGTGTGATGATAGACTGTACATTCTTGAAAACATTAGATCGTGAAAACCTCCTTTCCGGATATGCCGAAATGATAAAGCACGGATTAATCAATAACCAGAAATCATTCGATGATGTACTCGCTTTCGATATCGAACCAAAGAATCTTGACATTGAAAGATTAAACGATCTGGTAAGTGTTTCTGTTGCAATAAAAGAACGTATTGTAGAAGAAGATCCGAGAGAAATGGGCATACGTAAAGCGCTCAATTTCGGACATACGATAGGACATGCATTCGAAAGCCTTTCATTTTCAAGAAATAACCCTATTCTGCATGGACATGCCGTCGCGGCAGGTATGGTCAGTGAATTATACCTATCATACAAATCATGCAATATGCCGGTTCAGATCCTTCGTCAGGTAACAAATTTCACCAAAGAACATTATTCTCCGTTTATCTTCAACTGTGATGATTACGACACGATATACGAACTGATGACACACGACAAAAAGAATGAGGGGGGACACATAAATTTCACTCTATTGGGAGAAATTGGAGACATTCACATTAATCAGGAAGTAAGCAGAGAATTGGTGCTGGAATCACTCGATTTTTACAGAGAAAATTTTTATTAATCGCCACTCATCGGAGATCTTATCTTTTCAGGATTTTCCGCGAAATTCTTTTATTGTCTTTATTCAGAATAACAAAATAAGCTCCCTGTTGCCAACTTGCAGCCTGAACCACTTCCTGATTACTGATATTCTTCTTAGTCAACAGGACACGTCCTTGCATATCGACAATTATCATATTTGAAAACTCAGCCCCTGCGATAGTGAAAAAATCTGTTACAGGGTTCGGATAAACAGATACCGTGAATTTTTCGGATAAAGTCGTATTTTTCTCAAGATTCTGCCGGTTCGTGTAATAATAGTCTGCCCTCTCATTAAAACGCCAATCGCCGTTTTCCCACACATAAAGATTGATATATTCAGGTTTTTTCTCCGTAAGTACAAGTTACAAATCAGTTTATATTAAAATTTGAGAACTTAATATTCAAACAATGTCCCAAGCCAGCCATGCATCTATTTATAGCATAAAAGAGATTGTCCTTATGAAGATAATCCTCTGGATTCAGCCATTCTTTCTTCAACTTTCTCCACATCGTTTCAGCGATGTTCAAATGCGGAGAATATGGTGGAAGAAAGAAAATGTACAGTCCCCTTTTTTGCCAATAAGGAATGCGTTCTTGAATGACTTTAGCCTTGTGCACACGGGCATTATCCAACACTACAAAGGTTTTCTTACTTATCTGAAAAGAAAATTCTTCCATATATTCCATTACAAATTGAGCATCAATATTGCCTTCGGTAGTTTTCCATCTGCAACAGTTTTGCCTGTTTATAAAACCAAAACAGTTGATTTTATATGCTTTTTCCGAAAAGACGCAGACTTCTTCGTCAGGAAACTGCCAACCGTATGGAACATATCCTTCACTGCATACATGAGTCTCATCCCCATAATACAAGTCAATTTTTATCTCCCTGCTCATTTGCTCAAGTTCCTTGAGTTTCTCTGCTTGAAGACTGTAATGTTCCGCAAGAGGTTGTCCTTTAGGACGCCGTCTTATACGTTTATATCGTCCGCCAAGCTTTTTAAAAAAGTCTTGAAAGTGCTATCGCTAACACTTTTGCCACTTTTTGCTTCCCATTCTGCCTTAGCTGTACGCATCCGTTGCCGGTTGGCTTTTATGGCTTCAAGGATACTGTCTTTGTCTTCTTGCAGGTTGAGAATCGGCTTGCGCCCTCGACCAGGCTTGGTGTACAAGCCGGATATGCCTTCCGATTTATACCGGTTAAGCCAACTATTGACACTTATATGGCACATGCCAGTAATAGAGCCTACTTCTTTTGAAGTGCGACCTTCGGATTTTAGCAATATACCTTGGCAGCGCATACGGAAACTGTGGCTATTACCCTCTTTTAATCCTGTTTCTAACTCCTCACACTGCGCTGAAGTTAGAACAGGGGTATTCACTCGACCCATTTTGGGAAACAAAGATAATAATATAAACTATATTTTAATCAGTACTTATCGTAAAAATATTGATAATTATAGACTCCTACCCACTCCTGTTCATCCATATTCCAGGAATAATAGAACATCGATGTCAAATTCCCATCTTCGTCATAAGAATGTCCATATTTATAGTGCGCATTCCAGTCACCGTAATCCGGATCTCCCACAAGGAAAATTTCTAAAGTCTGATTATCATTTGAATCAAACTCATATTCATATCGGTATTTCGGAAACCATTGATATTCGTCTAATCTCTCATAAAAAGCGGATAAGATTAAATTACCCCGCCTATCATATGCATACTCATATTTTTTATTAGCATTCATATATGATTTAATATTCCCATCATTCAGGTCAAAAATGAGCATTCCGGCTATATTACCCTCCTTATCATATTCGTACTCATAGCGATTATACGAATATTCAACCCATTGATTCTGAAGACCAAAATAAGAAACCTCTTCTACCTTTACTCCATCTCCGTCAAATTCGGTTACACATCGATGATTTGTTTCCCAACTACCTGTTTGTCCGCTCCATCCATACCAGATTTTTTCGATCTCATTCCCATTCTCATCAAACAAAGACAACTGATTGGAAACACCTATCCATTGATTTGCCGCAGTATCCTGCATAAACGCTATTTCCGAAGTTTGATTTCCGGAATGATCCCACTCATACACATATTCCATGTATTTCAGCCAGCCATTATTCTTTTTATCCCGGATATAATACGTCCTCGAAGCCTCTCTTCCATTATCATCATACGTTGACATTTGCTTATTCAAATTTTGCCCGTCTAACGACTTCAGCACCATACTGTCCGGAAAAAATGTGGTTTGCCCACATACATGAAACATAACACAGGATAAGATAATACAGATAATTTCCTTTTTCATACCTCTATAAGATTCACCATTTTTTTTGCAAAGATAGGTTTTTTTTATTTTTACAATTGGTGCCTTACTTCAAATTGGGCTCATATCATTCCTATACACTTAAAGAGGCAAGTTTTTTAACCGGAACTATTGACAATTACCAATTAATTTATATCTTTGCACCGCTAAAACAAGCGGGATGTAGCTCAGCCCGGTAGAGTACGCGTCTGGGGGGCGTGTGGTCGCAGGTTCAAATCCTGTCATCCCGACAGTTGAAAATGAAGAAGTTAAGCGCTGTGCTTGACTTCTTTTTCTTTGGTATATGACACAAAAATAACACATTTGAGATAATAGATCAATGGAAAGCAAACAGCTTTTATATTTTATAGTATTTCTTTTCTTTGGATTGTATTTGATTGTAATTTGTCATCCATGATTCATAATCATGAAATGAAAGTTTCGAATCAATAACCAGAAAATACCTTAAAAAAGTCCATTTAGCAACTAGTCATTATTTATCCTGACAGATTCAGATTACTTCTATAACTTTCATAAAAATATATCATATCGAGATATTATGCTTAACTTTGTGATGATGAACAAAGCCCCGGCTCAAATTTGCCCATTGTGAAAAAACTATGAGCACTTTGAGCCATATAAAATGATGACACGGTTTAATTTACGCTTCCTAAGGAGTCTTTGATATTCATTTTTAAATACATACAGTTTGTAAATTATAAGAAATATTTTAGATTTTAGACTTTAACCGTTTCCATTTTTAATATTTCATACCTTAATTCAGTGAGTTTGTCATATAAATCATCCAAATATCTTGTATTCCCTTTGTTTTCCGGAATTCTTTTAATACTTTCTAATCTAATATTATTTAGAGTATTATCCATTGTGACGACAATGTCCTTTTCTATATTTTCAGGTATTTGTGAAATTCTTTTATTCCGAATTAAAGCTAAAAGAGACTCTACTTTTCTATACATAGTGTATACAACTTCCATGCTATCTGTATTTATTATCTGATTATTACTAAGTAATGATTGTTTTAAAAATATTGATTCAACATAAATACTCTCGACTTTAACATATATATCATAAAATTTCTCCCATAAAAACCTGATTTTGTTGCTTTTTAGTAATGGTTTTAAATATTTATTTTCAATTTTTTCTTCGAGATTAAATAGATAATTGAAGATAATACTCATAAGTAATGCTGCAATTAATGAAACAAGGAACGTTACAGTATTTGAATCGAAATGATATTTTTTTAAATTTTCTAATATGATGATTTTTTGACAAATTTCTTCATGATTTTTTTTCGAATTATATTTTTTTTCTGGGTGGTTATAGCAGTTCTCCTGCAAATGCTCATTATAACTTAATAGACTGCTGTCTATAGAAACACTAATATCATTACTTGAATTACTTTCTTGAGTTCCTTCAAAAGAATCCAATAAATTTGAATAAATCTCCTGAGTGCCAAAATTTACAACAAAATGATTGCAAGCAGCAAACAATATAAGTGCAATAATTAAAAATGGTATAATTTTAAATATAAAAAAAGTTATTCTTGACATCATGATGCTATTATTTACATATTTGCTCTACATTTTTAATTAATTCACTTATGCTAAAATCTGTCTTTGCAATAATCCTAATATTGCTATAGTCCCAATCATAAACCCTCCCCAATTCTTTTAGATCTTTTATAAACCCTGAATAGATAATTGTTTTTTTCTGGATCTCCAAAATTTCATTAGGCTTTTTCCCTTCGCAAATCTTATGTAAAAAAGCAATTCCGAAAATAGGTGCATACTTGTTAATTTCGAAAAGTTCCAAACCATTAGGATTAATTTGCAAATCAAGTATAATACAGTCATAACTACCATTATCTTCAGTCCATATTCCTAAAGCTGAACTATAGCTATAGGCTCTTTCAACAAAGTATCCTTTATCTTCTAACCTTTCAGTCAATATTTCTGATAATGAACCATTATCTTCTATTAGCAAGATTCTTTTCATATCATCTTTTTTTTAATAAATTCGTTTTTATAGGGATAGTTATAATAAATTCATTTTTATAAACAGGCATAAATAAATTATTGCTTAACTCTAATCCGGAAATTCTCCATCTTTTAATTTTAGAATTAACTACTTCTTCTAATCTTGATTTTTCAACAATTGAATTTAAACTACTAATTATTTCTGTACTCAAATTTTCATTTGCATAATTTGATTTTTCCTTTTTATAATATAAATAATAAGGTAGATTTATACTACTGATACAAATACTTGGTTTACATTGTATTTTATATCCCATTGCATAACATAATTTTTGAACCAAAAAAAGGCCAATTCCCATACCTTCAGTTATTATTGATGTTTCAGAACGATAATATAATTCGAATATTTTTTCTTTTTCTTTAATTTCATTTCCATAACTTATTATAGAAAGTTGTAATTCACTAATCTGCTTTTCATCATAAACCAAACTCGACTCATTATTTTGACTCAATATTTTAATAACGACATTTGACCCTCTAAATCCGTATTTAATAGCATTATCAACTAAATTAAACAAGATATGACTCATAAATCCATAATCGGTAAATAAATCATAATAACTTAATTTAAGTTCAGAATCAATTATTAAACGCTGTTCATTTTGCTCTTTGGCTCTTTGAGAAAATAAAGAATCTGTTGCATTTATAATTCCAATTAGATCATGCCATTCAAATTTTGCAGAAATATCCTTTAAAAGCATTCTTGAAACAATGAAAGTTCGCTCTAGTAAAAGAAGTCTTCGAGTTGCATCAATTGCTTTATAAGAAGGTATATTAATATTGAATATTTGTTTCTGAAAAAAATTTCCTTTGATTATTTGTTTTGTTTCGTTAGTATTAATAGAATCAATCACTGAAGGAATTATTTGCGCTGATTCATGTGCTATAAACCGCATAATTTTTTCTAAATTCTCTTCAGACTCAAGGCTCTTCAAAACAAAGTACGGCTCTAACAATGAAGAGTATATGCCTTTTAACGATTGAGCATATAAATAATATTGTTCTGGATAGTCATTATTCCATCCTTCGTACCTTTTCCAAATCACATACCCTGTTTTGGCATTAAATTGTGTCTCCATTCTAAAAATATCATTTGGATGAATAGGAACATCACCCAATATATATTCAGACAACTTATCGACTTTATTCTCTTGCAAAAAAAGTGTTGAATTAAATTTTAATGAAGAATATTTATTAGAAAGAACAGATTGTGTACCGAAAGTTGCATTTCCAATTAACGTAAATTCAATATAAGAAGATTCAAACATTTCTATATCAGATTTTCGTGCATAAATCCGTAAAAAACCTGATTCATTAAAAGCTTGCAAAACGCTAAAAAGGGTATTGTCTAACAATAAAGATAAGTCATTAGCACAAGCATTGTATTTCTGCTTATGAATAGTACTTCTATAGTCCTTTTCAATTTTTTTTAGTTTATCCGAAACATATCGCTGAGCGATTGACATTACGACATTATTTATGCGTAATTCTAAAGTGATAATACTATTGAGAATAGCATGCAAGCATTTTTCATCCAAAGATTTTTCCTTATAGAAAGAAATAGGTATATTATTTATAGAGTCTTCTAATTGTTTTCCTTCTTCAGAATTATTACGATAATTTTCAAACATATCTTTTTTATTCAGATCAGAATGCGGACGTCCACTTACCATAACTACTGCAATGACCTTTCCAGAATGTATTACGGGGAAAATGTATTTATCTAACTGAGAATAAACACAACGAAATTTAAGATAGACACTTGAATATTTATATCCATTTAATATTTCGACAAAACGAGTTAATTTGACGAAATAATTGTCGTTTTTATCGATTATTGATTGATTGAATTTATTTATGATATTTTCTAATACATAGATATACTTTTTATTTTCTCTTGTAAAATGAATAGCAGCAAGGCTTTGATGATAAAAAAGAGCTATTCGACTATCTAAATCAAAACATTTATTTTTACAACTAAGACCATTCTCATCCTGACATTTTTTAAAAAGAGTACAACATTCTATGTTTTGATAAAGATATCCCGGCTCTATTCGAATAATTTGATTATTCCTTAAAATGTCTTTAATGTAATTGTTCTTAATAGAACTTTTATCTATTTTTTCTACTCTTCTATTACTATCTTCATATTCATAATATTCTGGAACTACTTGAAAAAGCGCTAACGGACTCTGTATAGCCTCATCATCAGAGGCATCAGCAATAAAACCACGCAAATAATCTGGTTGAAAAAGTCCTTCCGTATTTGGATTTGTTTCTTTTTCTGAAACACCTTTGCGTATACTTAACCAATTAGGATGAATTGGCCATTCACTGACACTTCTGTAATTTTTCATGTCATTGGTGTTTTAAGGTTATATGGCTTCATATTTATATACTCCAATCCTGAATTTGCATATCAAAAATAAAAAAATAATTGTGTTTAATGTAAAAGAATAACTTCATGGATTAGGAATACGAATTTACTTTTTACTTCTTGCAACCTCCTGCAACAACTCAATCACACTATCCTTTTCTTTTAACATTCGTTCATACAGAGCATTTTTCTCGTCATAAAGCTCAACAACCTTATCAAGCGGGTTGAATGTTGGATTGTGATTTATCGTACCAACGCCAGTGCTATTATCATGATTCGTATTGATAATATTAATAGCCGTTCCTTGTTCAAGTTCTGTAATGGCTTCAACCGGAATATCCAGAGCCGTAGCAATCTTTTTTAAAATTTCCTGTTCCAGTTTTTCTTTTTTCTCATAACTGGAAAGTGTGGCTTGTGATACTCCTATCTGTTCTGCAAGCACATCCTGATTGATGTTGCGCCATTCTCTCCAACGGCGAACATTTGCTCCGTGATTACTTTTCTTTATTGCTGATGCTTCCATTGTCTATTTATTTGTGTCTTATTCAATTAATCGCAAAAATAAGAATAAAATCGTGTAATACTTTATTTTATGGTGAAATATTTTAACATAAAGTCACCTGATATTATTATCAATATTCCTGATATTATATTTAATCCATTGATAGTTTATAGGATGTGTTCGCCGTTTCTTTGCTTCATGAAAAAGACAGACGATATACAAATACGAAATATAACGGTCTATGGTCATTTTTCTCCAAGATCGTATCATGGGGAGTGCTTGGTTCCTCAAATTCGCTTAAATGGAAAATGGCTCAGAGAAGCTGGCTTTGACGTTCAAGACCGGATAAAAATAGTGGTTTCTAATAAATGTCTGGTAATTGTTCCCGATGAAGAAAAGAAAGATGACTTATAAACGTCTTCCTTTCTTCATTGGATTAGGTTTAATGTTTGTAGTTATTCTCTTTTTGAGTGTATTGTATTTTTCCCTAAACCAATCCATAATATTACTTCCGTTCAGGCTTAATCTTAGCTTCTCCGGGTTATCCGGCTCTTTTTCGATTTTTAACCGGATTTCTTTAGCTTCAAAATGCTGTTTGTGTTCGGGAGAGTAGAATTTGAACGCATTTGCGGTTAGCGTTTTCCCCTCCAATAACCGTTTTATTGCATTCAAGCCTAATCCTATCTTTTCACAAAGTTGGGCAATATTCAGTTGCTCTTTCATCATGGGAAACAATTTATGGATAAAATTTAGTTCCTCCTGTGCTTTGTAAGGCTCACATTCCTGTTTCAACTGTTCTATATGAGATTCTATTGCTTTTATTTCCTTTTCTTTTTTCCGTACATATTCATCCATGTTCAGGAATTTATCCCGCGCTTCATCTTTCATATCATACAGATGGCGGACTTTGTTATATACTTCCTGACTTTCTTCCTGAAGTATTTCTATATTTTCTTTCAATGCTTCGTTTTTACCATATAAATCCCGGTAGTATTGTCCGGTAGAAATATGCCGGGCATCGGAGCCTTTAACGCCCCGTTGCAGCCCGTATTTTTGCATTTTCTCTGCATAGCTATCCTGATATAGTACAAGTTTATCCCTTGACATTACATCATCAGCACATAACCGGACAGTATCTTTATTTTTCTTCCTATACTTCTTTTTGCCGTTATCTTCTTCTGATTGGGCTTTCCGCCTTTCACCTTTAACGATCGGAACAACCGTTGCATGAATATGAGGTGATTTTTCATCCATATGCAATACCGCTGAAACAAGATTTTCTTTGCCAAACGTATCTTGTAGCCAATCAATATTGTCTTTACACCATTCGTCGAGTTTTCCGTCTTTCTGAATTTGCATCATACCTTCATGAGTACCGGTAAGAACAACCTGTAAAGCCCGTATTTGATTATGACTTATCCTACGTTTGATGCCGGCATGTTCAATCCGGTATTGAATCGCCTGTGTACGGTTTTCTACTTCTTCGGGGAATTGAATAAACTCTTTATTCAGGTGTGTTCGGGTAGAATCAGCGTTTGGCGGATCTACTTTCCGCTCAATATGTGCCGATGTTCCGGCATCATTTCCCTTAGCCTTGTTTATATGAAGTGAAGCGTAAATCATTTTTTTTAGATTTTTAATTTCGTACATTCATTGGATCTATAGTCGCATGAAGCGACTGCGGTCGGAACGACCGCCAAAGGGGTGTCCAGAGGGGCGAAGCCCATCGGCTTATTGGGGCATTTTTAGCTTCGACTTGTCGATGCGTTAAGAAAATGCCCTAATAAGCTATGGATTTTTTTTGAAAAGTCCGTTAGGAAGGCCGCGGTCGAATTATAATCCGCGCCCTTTATTCCTCTTTTTCCTGATTGCTGGCGGTTTCATCAAAGACGGTTTTACAGCTGGTGATTGACCGAAATGCCCACATAAATAATCGTTCAGGTCTTTATGCTTTGCATAGTGTTTGGATGCATCACGAACATGTGCATCAAATTTCTGCCGGATTTTTTGAAATGCTTGCCGACCCGGTAGGTCATTATCCAAAAAGCAAAGGATATCTTCATAGCCATCTAACCGGTCTAACACTTTTGCTACGTTACTTGTAGAATTTAAAATGATATAGTCCTGTTTATCTGTGCCCGGAATGCCGGGATTATACTTATTCCGCAAAACCAGAAAAGAGAAATAATCCATAAAACCCTCAAACACATAACATGAAGTCTTCGGTTCTTTCTGCTTTATATGTGTAATATCTTTTGGAGAAAGGCAGCCTTGAAAATATTCATTCCGCAAATCATATCCGCCTGTGTCATTTGGAAAGCCTACTGCAAAATACGGTTTGTCATTAACCATATAGTGTATTTCGCGACAATATTGCATGGCTGTTCCAGTATCTATACAACGCTGGTGTAGGTAATCGAGTAAAGCGGGATGTGTCAGTTCTTTTATAACTGTCATTTGTATTGCCGGTTCCTGTTTCTCCGGATTATTCTTATCATCATTCCGGTGAAAAGAAAAAGTATCAACGTGTCGTACTGTCGTTTGGTCGTACTTATTTAATTCAGCAATAGCTTCATTCAATGAAGAATGATCGATTCGCATGGCGAGATCAATAATTGTACCGCCTTCCCCTGTTCCATAATCTACCCATAGATTTTGATTATAGTCTACTTTCATGCTGGCATTCTGGTCTTGCCTGAAAGGAGAATAATACATTCCATAATAACCTCGTTCTTTTGCGGGATAAATGTTTAATCCCGCAAGATATTCCCGGATACTTATCTTTTTTATTTCGTCTAAAGTCATATCGGTCAAGTTTTGTTGTTTTGTTGTGATGTTGGTTATTTTGCTATTATCTAATTAGTTATAATTCCAACAAGTCCACAACAAACAATTGTTTTGTCGTATTTTTTCTCAACAATTCTAATTTTGTTGTGTATTTGTTGTATTATTGTTGATCGTCTATATCTATTGATTTTTAATAGATTAGTATTATATCAAAACATTACAACAGAATTTTATCTATCAAACTTTTCTCTATATCGAAAAACCGTCCTTTTTTTTTCACTGGTTCAAATTCTTCGCAAATCCCAGTCCAATAAAAGTTATAATCACCGTTCCGTTCGGAGTGAATTCCCCAGTTATCCTTTAGGATACTGCGAATTTGAGTAAGATCAGTTCTTAATCCGGCATTTTGTGTTACTATCAAGAAATCCTTGGAACAACATTGAATCGTATTCCGCCCTAAGTAATCCATAACTTCACCGCAGTAAGAAGCCATTTCTATTTCTACCTTGCTGGAGTTGTATTTCTTGATTTTATTCAATGCCGGTGTTTCAAGCAATTTCGGATTAAACCACATCCGGGATTCGTTTGGAGTGGATAATTCCCGGTGAAGTAGAAAATATAGGAAATGCGGCACCTCTTTTTCCATTAATTCTTTTAAGTTGGTGATATCATTTTCTACAATCTTCACTTTACGAACCCAAAAGCGGACTTCTTCTTTCGGAATAATAATCGGATTCTTTTCATTATTGGAGCAAAGAACAAATTTGGCAAAGAATTCAATCTCCCTGCGGTCTTTTCCTTTAGCTTCTATTTTATAATCATTTGCTGTCGATAGATTTTTTATCTTTTCGGTATCCTCCATTTTATTTAACAGGAGTTCATCCACTAATATCAACAGGCGGTTTGCCCAATCCGAATTAAACTGGCTTTTGAAATCTTCATTCGTATTGAAAGTTGCGTTTTTGCCAAATATCATTTTCAATAGTTTCAAAAAAGAGCTTTTCCCGGTATTACATTCGGTTGATACCAGTAAAATAATCGGCAAAATCTGCGTGGGTTGGGTATACAGAAGTTGTATATAGTCAAAAATCAATTCAAGCTGCTCTTCAAAAATATGTTCGAGGAACATGCGGATATAAGGAAATTCACCTTTGTACGGCGTATAATTGATTGGTTCATACTGGTTCAGATAAGTTCCATATATTTGTTTGTAATTGACATGATTCGGAATAATGCAGAATCCATCGTATTTCTCAATCTCTGGCAGGTTGTTTTTACCGTAATCCTGTCGAAGCGCCTCATAGCTCCAGGGAATTTTTTCCTCGATATAGTCACCACTGATAAGTGGACGTTGTACAATCTTATATAAAGCAGTGCCAACTCGAATATATTTCTCCGATATGTTTTCTTTTTCTTTCATCGGTTATTCCTCCCAATTCTTTTGCGTTTCACACTTTTGTATAGGTTATCCATAGTATCCGAGTGGTCATGGGGTGACTTGGTTTGTTGTTCAGCCCAATTCAGTAACTCCTTGCGTGAAAAGACCAGCTTATTCCCGTACTTTTTGAAAGGCATGGAACCCAAAGAGGTGAGTTTGTAGATTTTGGCTTTGGATGTTGGGTATCCGGATTCTTCTAAAACCCGGATGGCTGTTTCCAATGTAATGCTGTCGGGTAACTCTTTTGGAGTTTCAGACCCTGTTATTTTGCCGGATACGGCCTCTACTATAATCTCCCTCAATTCTTCGGGAGTGGTAAGAATTATTTTTTCCATTTTTGTAACATTTTAAATTAATACTACGCTATCGTCATAGCTTTCTTAACCAGTTAATGCCACAAAATAAAAGGGTATCTAAATGATTATCAAATGGGTTATCGCGTTACACGTACGGACATAATGAAGCCAAATGAGGACATATCTACACAAAAGAATAAGATATCAGCATGACGCATACCAAAGATTGTTTAGGTATTCATCAAATGTCATCATTTGTCATACCTATGTAAAGTCAATAAAAGAAAGTGATTTTTTATTGTTTTTGTTTACGGAGCTGTTCGATTACTTCATCAATTTGGAAGCATTCAAAAGGAGTTCCCGGAATAGGGGAGGGTTTGATAAATTCATTTTTTATCCACCTGTCTAATGTCGGGCGGGATATTTTCATCATTTTGGCTAAATCCATTTTGAATATAAGTTGTTTGCCATTAAACGTTTCGATGAATTGTTTATTGGCAGCGTAATAGTATTGTAGGTTTTTGATTGCTTTATCTACGTCTTTAATAAATGGTGGTGCTTTTTTCTTTATGATTATTTCAATGGACTTCATGTCGTAATCCGCTGCTAATATAGGATTTTTAGAAAGTTCAGAAACGATCACTTCATTGATAGATGTGTCTGTCGCTCGTATTTTTATTTGCTTGCGGCGGGGCATGGATTATCCATTTAAAATACGATTAACTTTTTCTGTAAAATAATATCCTCCTGTTTTGGGGGCTCCACGAAATTCTACAATGTTTTTTTTCCTTAAAAGACGAAGATAGCGTTCAATAGTTGGAATACTCTTGCCTATTCTTGCCGCTATTTCGGTCGCATTTAATCCTGATATATTAAATAGAATATCTATTACGTCTTTTACTCCATCACTTACTCCATCATCTACTCCCTCATTCATGATGGAGTAAATTTTTTTCTGCTTGTTTTCAGGCGTTTGAATATTTTTCACTCCATCACTTATACCATCATCTACACTGTTGTTTTCTATAAATAGGGGGTGTTTAGGAAGCGTAGTAATGAAATAACTATAATTTTCATCCGTTTTAAAACAAGGCTCAGGAGAACCATTATTTTTCATTTCCCTGCGAATAATCGGGATTCCAGTTCCACGTCCCTCTGTCATATTCAACTCTTTGAGAAAGTCACCTATTCTACGGTTTCTATATCTCCTATTGTGGATAATACCACTTTTTATCTCATCTATTTTAACGCTCCGGTCGGGGCCTCCTTGATTGAGAATCTCTATGCGATCCGGAAGAATCCGTATTTCTACCGGTTCTCGGACTTCCCAGTTTCTATGATACAGCGAATTTACTATACTTTCTTCCAAAGCCCGAAGCGGATAGTTCCATACTCGTTGAGATTCCGCCCTATCTGGCAACTTGTATATTTGTTCTTTTAATACCACATTCTGTAATTGTTCAAGAGCTTTTTGGATTTGTACGTAAACCGGGCCCGTAATGGCTGGTTTTTCATAAAATGTAGGATCACCTAATCCGTTCGGAAATTCAACAATTTCTATTTGAGAATAGGGAAAAAACTTTTCCGGACGATAATTAAACATCATCAGTGCTATGTTTTTTGGATAAAGTAATTCATCAGGGCCACCGACTAAGTCCATTGCCCGATAAATATCATTTAACGGAGAGGTTTCTATTTGCTCTACTAATGTGCTGTTTACATTCAATAGGTATTCCCGAACTAACAATGGAGATATATCATCAACACTCGCCTGCGTGTTTATACGGTCGTCAAAAGGTATTCGGCTGCTCAAACTTATCAATTCATCCCGTTCTGCTTGGGTTGGCTGAACAGTGCTTGCATATCTGCGAATATAATATTGATATCTTTTTTCTCTCGCCGTGATATTCTCCGGTACTTCATAAGGACGATTCATACCCGCCGGCACCCATATCACAAAAAGATTTTGTTTATCAATCATTTCAATGCTGATTTTAGGGGCATAATATGGACGTAACAAGTTGTTTAAGCCTATCATTTCTTTCTGAATGGTATCCAATTCCTCTGTTGGAATACCCGTAACAGGGCGTTTTGCTCTCCCTTTTTCCTCTTCAGCCCCGACAATAATATAGCCGCCACCTATATTTTCAAAATCGTTGGCAAAGGCGCAAATCGTGCGATAGATAGCTGCGGGATTCCATCCTTTTTTGTACTCAATCCGTTCACTTTCAACAATGCGACCGGAAATCAACTTCTCTATATTAACAGGTATTGCCATTCTATTTTATTTACGGTGTAAAGATACAAATTATTTATGATTCACGAGTTTACAACACTCTCGCTACTTCATCTATGACATTTGTATTGAAGCTATCCAAATAGGTATTAGTAGTAGCCAAGTCGCTATGACCCAATATCTGCGATATAACTTCTCTTGGGATTTGATTATCCTGTAAAGTCATTGCCATTGTATGACGGCTCACATAGCTCGTCAGCTTCATATCCGTTATTTCCAATGCGGACGCCAAGTTTTTCAAATTCTTATTATTCCGGCTGAATCGACTGCGAATATGATTGTATAGTTGTTCTCCCTTATATTCTCTTGATACTATTGGCAGTAAATAATCATTTATTAAAATCGTATTTACTGAAAACCAATCCAGTAATTCCTGTATTGTGTCCGTAATTTTTATTTGTATGGGTTTTACTTTTTTAGCTTCTTTTGTTTTATGACGCTTATATACAATATAATCTCCTCCATTATAACGGAGAATATTCTTTTTAGTCAGCAAAGCTGCATCCATAAATGAAATACCATAACAATAATATGTAAACAAGAACAATCGACGTGTCATTTCTAATGTGGAATTTTCCATTATTGTTGTTTTCAGTTTCTCCATATAATCACTTGGCAGGTATCGTTTTGCCGTTTCCTCCTCTAATGATGAAATATTGAAGCCTCCTTTCCTAAACGGATAGGTACTTTCTGGTGCTTCTTTATCCTGTATTGCTTTATTCATACAAGCCCTTAATGCTTTGAAATAGAATTTGCGCGTATTCCCCGTACATCCCCGTTTTTGTAGAAAAACATCAAATGCTTTCACATATTTAATATCTATTTCAGGAAAAACTTTTGAACCAAACTTATTATCAAAAAGTTCAAGCATATGCATCGTCCGGGAATAACATTCGGCATTTCCAAAATGGTTCGTACCTTTTAATGTTGTGATAAGAGATTCAAAATATTCTTTCACTTTGCCTTTTGATGCTCTATTTAAAAAAGCATCTTCAAACTGATTCAATGTCCAATCAATATTGTGCATTTCATATTCTCTAAAAATAGAAATAACACGTGCCTCTAATTCTGATAAATGCTTATTATACTCAACATATTTAGGTGCAAGTTTTTTGCTGCAAACAAACCTACCTTGTGCAGCATCCCATTGTTCTGGGTTTGCTGATATACCTGTTCTGATATATTTACGCTTTCGATCTTTAGTTATGCGTAAAGTTACAGCGGTTTTACCCTCTTTGCTACTAATATTGTACTCCAGCAATATAAACTTGTAGTGTATCATGTCTGGGAAAAGTATTTTTCTTTTATTTTTATGACACAAATATGACACATTTTTTGAAAATAACAAAGAAATGAATGAAAAATGATATAAAACAAAAATCTATGAATCAATCGAAAACAAAGATTAATTCAAGGGTATACAAAAAAATACAGTTTCAAAATTACGGTCTGGGGGGCGTGTGGTCGCAGGTTCAAATCCTGTCATCCCGACAGTAAAAATTAAGAGATTAAGCATACCGCCTAATCTCTTTTCCTTTTACCCCACAACATCTGAGATATTAAACTTAATCCTCGACAAATTCAATACGACCAACTGATTTCAACGAGACATGATAGGCTACTCTTTTAAAACCGGATTAACCTTTTCAGTAAAATAATATCCTCCTGTTTTACGTGCCCCACGAAATTCCACAATTTCTTTTTTCTTTAATATTCGTAGATAGCGCTCAATTGTAGCATCACTTTTATTCATTCGGGCAGCTAATTCAATAGCATTCAGTCCTGGAACATTCATGAGAATATCAAGAAGTTCGTTTACACCCTCATTTATTCCCTCATTTACACTCTCACGAATGAGGGAATAAATTTTTTCCTTCTTACTATCAGATATTTGAAAAGATTTTACACCCTCATTTATTCCCTCATTCACACCATTATTTTCCATAAAAACCGGATGTATAGGAAGCGTAGTAATGAAATAACTATAATTCTCATCCGTTTCAAAACGAGGCTCAGGAGAACCATTGTTTTTCATTTCCTTGCGAATAATTGGGATTCCGGTTCCACGTCCCTCTGTCATATTCAACTCTTTAAGAAAGTCACCTATTCTGCGGTTTCTATATCTCCTATTATGGATTATACCACTTTTTATCTCATCTAATTTGACGCTCCGGTCGGGGCCTCCTTGATTGAGAATCTCTATGCAATCCGGAAGAATCCGTATTTCTACCGGTTCTCGGACTTCCCAGTTTCTATGATACAGCGAATTTACTATGCTTTCTTCCAAAGCCCGTAGCGGATAGTTCCATACTCGTTGAGATTCCGCCCTATCTGGCAATTTGTATATTTGTTCTTTTAGCACCACATTCTGCAATTGTTCAAGAGCTTTTTGGATTTGTACATAAACCGGGCCTGTAATAGCTGGTTTTTCATAAAATGTAGGATCACCTAATCCGTTCGGAAATTCAACGATTTCTATTTGAGAATAAGGAAAAAACTTTTCCGGACGATAATTAAACATCATCAATGCTATGTTTTTGGGATAAAGTAATTCTTCGAAGCCACCGACTAAGTCCATTGCCCGATAAATATCATTTAACGGAGAGCTTTCTATTTGCTCTACTAATGTGCTGTTTACATTCAATAGGTATTCCCGAACTAACAATGGAGATATATCATCAGCACTCGCCTGCGTGTTTATCCGGTCATCAAAAGGTATTCGGCTGCTCAAACTTATCAATTCATCCCGTTCTGCTTGGATGGGCTGAACAGTGCTTGCATACCTGCGAATATAATATTGATATCTTTTTTCTCTCGCCGTGATATTTTCCGGCACTTCATAAGGACGATTCATCCCCGCCGGCACCCATATCACAAAAAGATTTTGTTTATCAATCATTTCAATACTGATTTTAGGGGCATAATATGGACGTAACAAGTTGTTTAAGCCTATCATTTCTTTCTGAATAGCATCCAAGTCCTCTGTTGAGATACCCGTAACAGGGCGTTTTGCCCTCCCTTTTTCCTCTTCAGCCCCGACAATAATATAGCCGCCACCGATATTTTCAAAATCGTTGGCAAAGGCGCAAATCGTGCGATAGATAGCTGCGGGATTCCATCCCTTTTTATATTCAATCCGTTCACTTTCAACAATGCGACCGGAAATTAATTTTTCTATGTTAACAGGTATTGCCATTCTATTTAATTTACCGAGCAAAGATACATAATTTTATGATTCACGGATTTACAGCACTCCCTTTCACCATAAAATGACCGATTTATGATCTTCTTGGATAAATCCAGCATCTTCCAAACGAATTCCATGCATTTTTATTTTCAAATACCTTTTGCCACATTAAATAGTTGTACATATCCTTCAGACCATTTTTTATGAATTAACCAATCCTGAAAGTTCAGATCATGATTGTGCTTTTCTAAAACATGTATGGTAAGGTTTGTTTTATTACAAACTTCAAATCGCGTTTGTAAATCATAAACACTTTCTACCGGAACATTCGCATCTTCTGTACCATGAAAAACATGTACGGGTATATTTAATCTTAATAGTCTTGTTTTATTCGGTTCCAGCTCAAAGTGGCTTTTAAACCATTGGGGAGTTATATCAAAGTAATTACTTCGAATCCACATCCAATCATTATCGGTAACTCTTTTCATCAATTCTTCGTAGAATGGCATACGCATCTTTTCAATGTCGTGTATATCTACAAAACCATTTTTTACCACATCCAGCGAATCGAATGGCATATTTTGGAACAAATAGGTTTTATATCGGGAAACCTTCTCTTCCTCCGCTTCATACTCTTCTTTACTGATCGCTTTATCTCCTTCTTTGTCGAAAACGGAATTGGCCATTATCATCACTCCATGCCCCCTGTTTTGCCACAAGATAATATCGTACATATTCTCATGGGCATATCCATGCAGTAGCAGAGCATCTACATACACAACCTTTCGTTCTGCAACGAGTGAGGCTATAATTGTCCCTTCACTTACCCCATAAAGGAGTATCTTACATTCTGCAAACCGCTGATCTTTCCGAAGAAAGGAAATCATGGCCTCCACATCTTCAGCTTCCTGAACAGGAGTATATTTCGCATATTTGGCAGAATCCACTTCTACAAATAAAGGTGGTGTTTCGCCGGTTTCGCATCCCCGGCGATTGTAAGTAAAAAATGCCATCCCTTCATTGCAAAAGCCATTTGCAAGCTCATCAAAAAAATTAAATGTTGGTCTCTTGGTCAAATAGGTCGATGGTCCCGTTCCGGAAATACAAAAGACAATTGTTTTTACTTCGTTCTCCGGCAGGCAGAGCCGGGCTTCAATTGCTTCTCCGTCATTTAATGGGATTGTTTTGAGTTCCGGAGTAAACGCAAAAGCGCTGGTACTTGTCAGAAGTACTGACAGACTAATAATAATTCGTTTCATATACATCTATTTTTATTCATTTGAATCTTCAAATTGTTTGTATAAATCTTTTAGTTCATGGAGGGCTTTTTGATAATTCCGGCCTAAAGAACGTCTTACGATCAAAAGATAAATGATAATTCCAAGTGGAATGACAATAACGGTTAATATACGAGGAGTTACATTTTCCACTATCTGATATGAGACATAAAAACCTATGGCACAAAGACAAGAAACGCCATATATAACCAAATTATATCCATTATTAATCTTTATACCCTTCTCTATTTCTTTTATTCGATACTCCAGCCATTCTTTTACGGGCTTTCCGTTAGTATATTTCCTCATCTTATAAGCTGAGCGCTCCCAAAAGAAATAAGAAACAGACATTATAACTAAAGCACCTATATCGATAAACATTTTTCCGATGCTTTGTTTTCCCAAAAGCAATGTTGCAATAAGAAAAACAATCACAACAATCACAACAAGCCGAAAAATAATTCCGGGATATACAGCCTTGATTGATTTTTTGGCAGACTTAACAACCATTTCGTTTAGTTCTCCTTTTGAATATGGCTTGATATTATCTTCTATCCCTGTTTTCCAAATATATTTAATGTTGTTTGTTTCCATAGGGCTTACTTTTTAAATTGTTTTTGCAATTGGCTTTTTAACCTGTGAATCTTTACGCCGATATTAGAACTGCTCATCCCAACTATTTCGGCAATTTCATCGTAACTATAATCCTCCATGTAGAGTAACATGATAGACCGGTCTATTTCATTCAATTCATGAAGGGCATTCATCAATCTTTGATAGTTTTCGCTTCGTTCCTGTTGCTCATAAGGGTCAACCACCTCAATATCGGGCACAGAATCGCAGAACTCAAGTTGATTATCCTTTCTAATCTTCGAAATAGAAGTATTTATCGCAACTGCATAAATCCATGAGGCGGGCTTCTCTCTGTTTTGCAATGATGGAAAAGAACGCCAGAGTTGACAGACTACCTCCTGAAAATTGTCCTCTTTATCAGTTTTCGATTTAAAATATATCTGATTTACCTTATGAATAATACCTTGGTAGGCAGATAAAATCTTTAGAAATTCTTCCTGGTTCGATTTCATTTGTTTGAACTTTACTATATAGTCGAAGAAAAAGTGTTTTTATTACAAAATTGATAAAAAATACTTTTACGTTTTGAAATAATTTTCAAATCATACCCCCACGGATTTTTTTAGACAGCAAGTTGTTGCACTAATTCTAATTAGCCAACAGCCTACTGGCTTTTTTAAAAAATCTGCACTTAACTATTTTGCAAACCCGTCACCCCGTTAAGATATGAATTTCGGGCCTGATTTTTTAACAAAGCAACAAATTTCATATTTTCACTACAATGCTTATAAATTAATACAAACAATATTTATAATATTTATTACATATATTATGCATATATTTGCAACCTGAATATTAATAGATTATTTACACAATATTTATTAATTACAAATATTAAATAATTAAAAAATATGAAAAACAAACATACTCTCTATTTCTTATTTATACTACTTACAATAAATAATATATTGGCGCAAACTACATATATTATTACAGCAGATGATTCCGCCCCGATTACGTTGCATGACAATGCTATTTTTGTAGTAGATGCCGGACAAAGCTATATTCTCTCAGGTGTTATCAGTGGTAACTATTCCATCACGAAAACGGGAGGTGGCACACTGGTCCTGACGGCAGAAAACACATATACAGGCACTACAACTATCGAAGAAGGCACGTTACAAATAGGTGATGCCGGAGGAACGGGCAGTATATCGGGAGCTATTGATATTGGAGCTGGTGGCACACTTGTTTTTCACCGTAACGACAACAGTGTCAACTTGGACGACATTGTTATTTCCAACACATTGTCCGGTTCCGGCAATATGATTTTCCGAGGCACTAATACCATCAACCAATCTTCTTATAAATTTACCGGAAGCAGCACCTCCTTTACCGGAACACTCAATATTGAGGGAGGGGCACGACTTATTCTCCAAGGCTCTGCTTCGGGTGCCACCAATGCCATTACAGTAGAAAACGGCAGTACTATTTATCTGGCGGCATCACATACTTATTCCAATCCGCTTACCATTGCCGGCAATGGTTGGCAAGAAACGGCCGGTCAATTAGGTGTGCTACGCTTAGGCGATGGGGCTAATTTTGCCGGCAGTGTTGCTTTAACCGAAGACTCACGTATCGGTATACGAAATGCCGGAGCAACCATATCCGGACCAATCAATGGCGCTTTTGGCATTGAGAAGTATGATGATGGCAGACTCACCCTTTCGGGTGCTAATACCTATACAGGAGCTACCATTGTTACAGCAGGAACTCTCTTCATTTCGGGTAATGGTTCGGTGGAGCAATCTGCAGGTGTTAGCGTAGTATCCGGTGCTACATTTGATATTTCGAATATAACCTCCTCTTCTGCATCAATAAAAGAATTGTCCGGGGCCGGCTCTGTTGTACTTGGGGCAAAAGATATGACAGTTGGTAATGCTAATACTTCTACCATTTTTTCAGGGACAATTTCGGGAACCGGAGGTATCACCAAAACCGGCGCAGGCAGCCTCACCCTTACCGGAGCAAATACCTTTACCGGCACAACCACTCTTAACGCAGGAGAACTGCTCCTAGGCAACTCCGCAGCTCTAACACAAAGCCCTGTTATCCTGACTACCGGCACAACACTTGGCACAACAACATCAGCTTCAATTTACTCACTTACGGCTAACGGCAGCACTATCGACCCTACCGGCACACTTTCCATTAATACCAATACATCCCTGGACAATGCTATCATAAACATAGCATTAAGTTTGGGCAATATCTCAGATAAGATTAACATTACAAATTCGGTTTCCTACGGTACGAATAACACGATAATCAATCTTACTTCGTGGCAAACAGGCTCCTTTGTGATCATGTCGGCAACAAATGGATTAGATGCCAATAAATACACTCTTCAACTTAACGGAATACCCATTCCGGCAGATTACTCCACGGTATTATCCGTATCAGGTAATGATTTGATACTTACCACCACAAAAAATATATCGTCTTCGGATATTACTATCGATGATATTCCTTCAGTTACATACAGCGGACAACCGCAAACACCTGCTTTAACCATCAAGGACAATGGAACACTATTAACTGAAAATACTGATTATATATTGAATTATGGTACCGATAATATTAATGCAGGTAGTGTTACTGTTACCATCACCGGAATAGGGACATATAGCGGAACGACCACTAAAAACTTCGAAATTAAACCGAAAAATATTACCGTAACCGCTCTTGGCGGAAGTTCCACCTATGGCGACAGACCGATCAATCCCGGCATTAGTTGCAATGATTTGGTTAATGGCGAAACCGTATCGGTGCTTACAGGTCTAAGCAACAGCTTTGGTATTACCTCCATTACTGCCGCCAGCACAAGACCATACATTCTTACCGTAACAGGTAGACTGACCAATACGAATTATACTGTAGTCCACACAATAGACGGTTTATGGGTTGTAAATCCGAAAGATATTACCGTAACCGCCCTTGGCGGAAGTTCCATCTATGGCGACAGCCCAACCAATCCCGGCATCAGTTGTAGTGATTTGGTGAATGGTGAAACCGTATCGGTACTTACAGGCCTGAGCAACAGCTTTGGTATTACTTCCAGCACAACCGCCAGTACAACGCCATATACTCTTACCGTAACAGGTAGCCTGACTAATATGAACTATACTATTAGCAGCATAGTAGATGGTTTCTGGACGGTAAATCTAAAGAGTATTTCTGTTACAGCGGACGATAAAACTAAAAATTTTGGACAACCTAATCCCACTTTTACTTATCGTGTAAATCCTGCTCTTATCAATGGCGACCAAATGAGTGGAGAACTTACTTGTACAAAAGAAGCTGTAGGACAATGGCCGATTTTGCAAGGTACGCTTACCGCGGGTAGTAATTATACCATTACCTACACTTCCGGAACACTCACTATATTAAGTACAAGTACAGATATAACAGCCATAACTGTCAATGGGGAAACGGCAAATCGCTCAGGAAACAATTTCGCTATCATGACTGCCTGTGGCGAAGACGAAGCAGTTATTGATGTAATTGCTGATAAAAATGCAACAGTAACGATCAATGGTGTAGAGCAAAACCCGTATACACTGAACCTGTCGAACTATGGTAACAATACAACAACCATTACGGTAACAGCACAAAACGGCACATCGCAAACCTATACACTTACAGTGAACAAACCCATTCCATTCAGCCAAGCAGTAAAAATGCGCTGGAACAATACACTTACCGTCATCAACAATCCGGCCGAAAACGGCGGCTATATATTTACTTCCTATAAATGGTTCCGCAACGGTCAACAAATTTCTACGGAACAATCGTGGTCAGCCGGCGCCGACGGCACCAAGCTTAACCCGGCGGATTTATTTTATGTGGAACTTACCACCAGCGGCGTACCGGAAACGTTACGCACTTGTGAAACTACAGTTTCGCTACGCAGTTTGGAAATTAAGGCTTACCCGAATCCTGTTTCCAGTGGGCAAATACTCTATGTGGAAGCCGATGTGGACGATGAACAGCTGAAAGATGCCGTAATTGAAGTGTACAGTGTCACCGGAAACTACCTTGGACAGATGAAGATGGAAGGACGGCTTACTCCGGTTGATATCCATTACGCCACAGGTGTTCACTTCTTTGTATTCAAAGGCAAAGATGGATTCACAAAAGAGTTGAAAGTGGTAGTGCAATAATTGACAACAAAATAATTAAAAAACTTTGTGTCTTCGTGTTTCTATATCAAAGAATAAAACTACAAAGGCGCAAAAACCTGAAGAAAATAGAAAAGACATGAAAAAAATAATGAAAACGATATGGATGCTGACCTGCTTTGCCGGACTGCAAGCCCAAAACAAACACGAAATTTCGCTCTATGGCGGTAGTGGTCTATCTACCTTGAATTACGATGTAACTGCCGGCGAACAAAAAAGCGGCTTCGGCGGACAATTCGGAGTAGGATATAACTTTTTCTTTTCCCCGAACTGGAGCTTAGGAACCGGCATGGAATTAGGATTTTATAACGCCAAATTCAATTTGGGTAGAGATGCGTCGCAATCCGTCTCTACAGCCTACACAACAACCGATACTGACGGTGATACCTTTGAATTCCGCAGCACGGTGAGTAACTACGAAGAAGAACAACGCGCCATGTTATTGCAAATTCCATTGATGCTGCAATTCCAAACCGGCAGGAAACATCAATTCTATGGCACACTGGGAGGAAAGGTCGGTATTCCGTTGAATGGAAAATACGAAAGTTCCGCCACGACAATTCAAAATTCAGGCTACTACACCGAAGAAGATTACGAATATACGATACAACAATTTATGGGTTTCGGCACCTTCACCGATCGTGATACCGACGGCGATCTGAAATTCAAAACCGCATTCTTCGTTTCTGCCGAAGCAGGGGTAAAATGGAAGCTGAATGACAAATTATCACTATACACCGGCGCTTACGTGGATTATGGGTTAAATAATATTATATCCCCCGTAAAGACGGGGCATTCCCCGTCTTTATCAACGCAATTCATTGCTTACAACGCAGCTGACCCGAAAGATTTCGCAGTAAATAGCATAATGAAATCGCAATACACACAAAACAATGTAACACAATCATTTACAGACAAAATAACACCCATTGCGGCAGGAATTAAAATAAGATTGGCATTCCGAATTCCATAGAAATCTATCATTTGTCTCAGATAATGATTTAAAAGCGGAATATCTGCGGCAAACTTCATAAAACTGCTTTTAGGCTATCGGGAAGTTATATTCCAAAAAATTTGGCATACATTTGCAATCGGTAACTTATATCGAATGTCACATGAACACTTCCGAATTACTTAACATACGCCTATACAACCAGCTGCTTTCCAGTCATCATCTGAAAGAACCGTATGAAATCGTTTCCTGGATGGGGGCGATGCAATCACAATCGCTTGATTTGGCAAAATGGGCAATCGGGGCACGGCTTGAAGCAAAGACGGTAAAGGTAAAGGATGTTGAGAATGCGTTGAATAGCGGAAAGATTGTTCGTACGCACATTCTGCGCCCTACGTGGCATTTTGTGACAGCCGAAGATCTTCATTGGATGTTCGACCTCTCTAATCCACGCCTGAAGCCGATTTACCAATCTTACTGCAAAATACTTGGTGCAGACGAATCGGCGATTTCACGCGCGCTTCCGTTGGTAGAAAAAGCATTATCCGGAGGAAAGCATCTAACCAAACAGGAAATCGGCGATTTTTTACTGACGAAAAAAATAACAACCGATGCGTCCCTGCTAAATCTAATTATGACTCACGCGGAAATGGAAGGTATCCTCTGCAACGGCAAATTACAGAGTAATAAGCAAACTTTCACCTTACTAAGTGAATGGGTTCCCCGTAAGGAGACACTTCAAAAGGAAGATGCATTAGAGCGTTTGGCCAGAAAATACTTTACAAGTCATGGACCGGCGACCATACATGATTTCGCCTGGTGGTCGGGATTAACCCTTACCGACTGCAAAAAGGGGGTTGATTTGATCAAAAATGATTTCATCTGCGAAACCGCGAATGAACGTGATTTCTGGATGAAAAACGATATCAAAACACCTCCGGCAGGTGATACTTCCGCACTACTATTACCTCCTTTTGACGAGTATGTGGTCAGCTATAAAAACCGTTCTGAAATTATTGAAGATAGTCATTACGGCAAAGTGATGACAAAAAACGGTTTATTCTCCCCTACCATTATGCTTAATGGTGAAATTGCCGGTTCCTGGAAAAAAACAAATAAAAAAGGAGTTCCTCTGATAGAACTTTCTTTCTTCGAAAAAACGCCAAAGAAAATTCAAGAACTTTTCAGGCCCGAGATAAAACGCCTCGAATACTTCTATTCATACAAATAAGCGATTTCGCAATAAGCATTTAACTTAAATAAAGATTTATATATAAAATTAACACTTTTAGTCTATCTAAAGAGTATTAATTTCTCTATGTTTGCATTGTTATTATATTGGCTACTATAGAATTAATACAAGATGGAAATCCTCAGACTCAATGGAGAAGATCAGCAACTTTATTGCCTGGTGGCACATCTGGTAATGGATGAAGAAGTATTGGAGTACAACCTCAATTATCCATACAAAACTTCGTCCGATTATCTCTGGTTTGTCGCAACAAACAATGGTAATACAATCGGTTTTATTCCGGTAAAATTAAAAGAAGGAAAAGCGATCATCAATAACTATTACATAGCAACTGATGATAGCGACGTATTTTCGATGCTATTGAACGAAATTGTAGATACGCTGACTCCTGATTTTGAAATTGAGTCCATAACACAAACACCACACATCTCACACTTCGAAAAATGCGGGTTTTCTATTGTTCTCAAGTGGAAACGATATGTAAAAATGAGAGCATTCCAAAAATGAAAAAAAATGTGTATGAATTGGCTATGCGCCGAATAGAGATCATATTCAACAGATTTGATAATATTTATATCTCTTTTTCCGGTGGCAAAGACAGTAGTGTCATGTTGAATCTTTGCATACAATATATCAGAACGAATAACCTGAACAGAAAAATAGGGCTTTTTCATCTGGACTACGAGGCTCAGTATAATGAGACAATCCGGTACATCAACCGTGTATATAAAGAATACTCCGACATCATCGAAATATACCATATATGCGTGCCTTTTAAAGTAAGCACCTGCACTTCCATGTATCAGGCTTACTGGCGTCCATGGGATGATAACTGTAAAGACTTCTGGGTACGTGAGATACCGGACAACTCATATACAAAAGAACATTTTCAATTCTATAATCCGGAAATGTGGGATTATGACTTTTATGTTCTTTTTGCTCAATGGTATCATAAACTGAAGAATGCACAGAAAACCTGTTGCCTCGTCGGCATACGCACGCAGGAAAGTCTCCAACGATGGAGAGCAATACATAGCAATCGAAAATATTCGATGTATCAGAACTTCAAATGGACACATCAGGTTGCAGAAAATATATATAATGCATATGTAATATACGATTGGCTGACAACTGACATCTGGACGGCCAACGGTCGTTTCGGATGGGATTATAACCGATTGTACGACCTCTATTATCAGGCAGGCGTATCACTTGAAAAACAACGGGTTGCAAGTCCGTTTATATCTGCAGCCCAGGACAGTTTATCACTCTATCGAGCCATTGACCCTGATATGTGGGGTAAAATGATATGCCGTGTAAACGGAGTGAATTTCACGGCTCTTTATGGCCATACAAGCGTAGTGGCGCGGAATAAGGCCATTCTCCCGCCGGAGCATACATGGGAAAGTTACATGCATTTCCTACTTTCCACACTACCTGAGGAAGCACGTTTAAACTATCTGCAAAAATTATCCGCAAGCATTAACTTTTGGCGAAATAAGGGTGGCTGCTTATCAGATGAAACAATAGAAAAACTGCAAGCTTCCGGCATCGAAATTGAGGTGATTGATCATTCTAATTACAATACAAGCAAACACCCCGTAAAAATGGAATATCAGGATGATATAAATAGTCCTGGTTTTCAAAGCCTTCCCACATTCAAACGAATGTGTATCTGCATCCTCAAAAATGACCACCTATGCAAATACATGGGATTTGCCATGACTAAAAAAGAAACAGAAAACAGAAAACGAATTATGGATTTTTACCGCAAATTATATACACATGAATGATATAGAAGAATACAAAAGCCCTGTCTACAACATAAAAGCAATACCAATAGAAAAGATACGTGCCAATGCATACAATCCAAATGTTGTAGCACCGCCTGAAATGGAACTGCTGGAAATCTCTATTTGGGAAGATGGCTATACAATGCCCTGTGTCTGTTATTATTTGCGGGAACAGGATCTTTACGAATTAGTAGACGGATTTCACCGATATATGGTTATGAAGACATCGGAACGTATTTATGAAAGGGAAAAAGGGCTATTACCGGTGACTGTTATAAACAGGGATTTATCAAACCGGATGGCCTCAACCATCCGGCATAACCGGGCCAGGGGAACTCATAATATAGAACTGATGACAAACATTGTAGCTGAACTTAAAAAAGCCGGAATGAGCGATGCCTGGATCATGAAAAATATAGGTATGGATAACGACGAATTACTGCGACTTAAACAAATATCCGGACTCGCGTCGTTATTTGCTGATAAAAATTTCAGTATACCTCAATAATATATAGGTTCCGGAAAAATATTCCTATTCTGAGAACTCCATTGTATACCACTCATCGTTATTGAAAAAATAGATAACATTATAAAAATTATCTATTTGCAAAAAGTATAGATGACAGTTATCTTTGTATGAAAGTTTATATTGATTGCCAATACTAACATAAAAACAAAAAAACTATGTACAAAATACTTTCATTCATAACATCACCCAAAGCCTTCGGATACAATGGTATTATTCTTTTTTTGAGAGTATTCATTGGCGTATTAATGATGACACACGGCTTAGCGAAACTAAATAATTTTGATCAAATGGCGAATTCATTTCTGGACCCGATTGGCTGGGGAAGCAAGATGTCGCTTATCATGGTTATTTTTGCCGAACTCGGCTGTTCTATCCTACTTGTACTCGGATTATTTACCCGATTAGCGATTATTCCTTTGTTATTTTCAATGTCAATCGCCATATTCATAGCGCATGCGGCAGATCCGTTCTCCGTGAAAGAAATGGCAGTGCTATATGCGGGTGTTTATCTTGTATTACTCTTTACAGGAGGAGGAACTTTTGCTGTAGATAATTTGATATACAAAATATCTACAGATAAAAAATAAATCCATCATAGTGGGTATTAATCGTTTAAAATAAAGGCAATACGGATTATTTAGGTTATCAACTAAAACAATTATAATCAATAACTATATATAAAAGAGACAAGCGCGAATTCGCGCTTGTCTCTTTTATTCATCAATAACAGCAAGCAGCCTCTCCCCGATTATACGAGCTGCTGAGGCTATGTATTCCACACATGGGCGTTTTTTATAATACTCTGGCGTACGATCGGAAGGTACAGGATCCTCTTTCTTTACATTAAGTCCCAGTAATTCGCGACAGACAATCGCTCCGTTCTTTTCCCGAAATTGCTCAGCAAATGACTGAACTAACGCATAATTACGTGTTTTGGAGGCTTTATCAGAGGGATCGTACGCCGGCTCTATCTGCCCCGCAGCAAAAAACATTCCGCTCACAGCGCCGCATACTTCACGAAGACGCCCCATTCCACCGCCAAATGATGCACATATTTTGGCCGCAAACTGATCTTCTATATCAAACAAATCATTATAAGCCAGAAATACAGCTTGCGTGCAATTATATCCGTCAAGGAACAAATCACGCGCTTTTTGTACGCGTTCCTCCAGATTTATTTTTTCCATTAGAAGGATGAAAAAAAATAGGTTTCAAAAACTATTCAGCACTTTACGCGCGTCATTAACATCTTTCGTAGCATCTCTTTCCCAAATATTCTTCGCGGAAAACAGAGAAATGGTCGCGTTAAGCTTTTTAAGATTTCCGGTCGAATTCTTATCCGCAAACTCTTTACGCAAAATGCATATTTTTTCATAATCCTGAATCCCCTCGATCAGGCGTTCCATCCGGATACTGCTGTATCCAAAAGGATAAACTAAATAACAATCCCCGGCAGCCCATGAGCGGAAACGTGAATCTCGGAAAGGATCCGAAGTCCAGCTATTATAAGCCCAGCGCAAATATCCGTCATAATTCCCCTCCGCAACATGCCAACCTATCCATGTAGCTTCGGCAGGTGGAGAAAAAGTAAATGTATTCGGACGAGCTTCCGAGCAGCAATTATAAACGGTGCTAATCTTTCCGGCTTTTTCGCGGAGTTCCTTTATTTCTTTCGGAAAATACTGACCAAATGCTAAGCAATAATCATACATATCCGCTTCGATTTCTTCGTGATAATTGCCGGCAAGTGATATTTTAAATGCAGGTTCGGCTTTACGAATCACTTTGACAGCTTCCCGCATCGCTTCCATACTGCGCTCGTCCATCGCAATCGTTGTACGTTCAAACCAGCCTTTTTTGCGCAAATGCGATGCGAAATCTTTCAGGAAAGTACCCCAGTAATCTTCATAAGCGGCATCACCCGGTTTTGCTTCTACAAACTGAATACGTCCTGTCGCCTGATCAAAATAATCAAATTTTAAAGCCCAGGGAATAAGTGTGTAACAATTTATCTGCTTATTAATGCCCATTTCCATCATGAACTCTACCCATTTGTCAAAAACCGTATAATCGTAAGACCATGTTCCGTCAATCTTTTTCATCTTCGCGATCATACTGTCGAAATGGTCCTCCGTTTGCCCGGCCCAAGGTTTATGCATAATGGTGGTTGTAATTACTTTCTGCCCCGCGTCAGCTAAGATTTTCATAACGGGGCGCATCGCATCAAAATGCGCTTCGCTCCACAAAGGCACGTCATGATAACGTGCTACGGAATATGGGTTTTGCCACAAATCCAAATGAATTGCCCATTCTTTTGGAGAAGGCAAAACTCGATCCGAAACCTGTATCTCCATATTCAACTTCATATCCGCAATACCAACTGCAGAAACAGTCAGAATGCCTTTATAAGCGCCTGCTTTTACATTCTGAGGAATACGTATATTCACCCAGAGAGGCTGGGTTGTATTGGCTTTTATTTCCTTCAATACAGGCTTGTACAACACATCTGCCACAATTGAAGAGTCCCAGTCGGCTTTATTCTCGCGGTGACCACAGGCTCCTTTCCCATCTTTATTCAGCTCATCCGTCATGATATAGCGAACAAAAGAAGGCTTTATTTCTGAAGAAGAGATAACCGAAGATCCGCATTTCAGGTCACTGACCGTCACCTGAACATCGGATATCGCGGCTTTTGTCCATACAACAGCCTGAGCATTTACACGTTCACCTCTCCATGCTTTTGTTTTCCATGTATTTGCCTTCGCCAAAACAGGCACATTCAATTTTGCATATCGCACGTCTGTGCTTCCCCAGCTAATCTGAGGACCAGAAGGTATTTTATTCCATACCGATTCACCATCATGAGGTTTGGTATCCGTCAGTTCGACGTATTCATCGGAAATCTGCGAAAAACATAAATTGCAACAAAACAGGCATAAAGTCAAAATAATCGTGTACTTCATAATTATAGGTTTTGAATGAAGTTACAAATATAGCGAAAGTTGAGAGTAATGCAAAAATTTATTTTTGTATTACCAAGACCGAGCTATATTCTGTTCCTAATCAAAATATAGTAAAAATTGAAGAGGAAAAGTTACCTTTGCAGTATGATTCGTAAAAAAACAGTCTTTTTTCTTTTATCCGGTTTTGTCCTTGTTGCATTGTTCGTAGCAAATCTTATCTATGGAGCCGTATCGATTCCTTTGAGCGAAGTTATCAATATCTTGCTCGGGAATGATACTGAAAAAGCCTCATGGCAACATATTGTACTCCAATCGCGCCTACCACAAGCTATTACCGCTTTGTTTGCCGGAGCTTCGCTCGCAGTCAGCGGCTTACTGCTTCAGACTCTTTTTAAAAATCCATTGGCCGGCCCCTCCATTCTCGGCATCAGTGACGGGGCGAATCTCGGTGTTGCCTTGGTGATGCTTTTCTTCGGCAATTCATTCAACCTATTTTCGGTATATTCGCTCAGCGGTTCTTTAGCAATGATTATTGCCGCATTTTTAGGAGCATGCATCATACTTGGTATCATCATCTATTTTTCTACTAAAGTAACAAGCCCGGTGATGCTCCTTATCATTGGCATTATGGTTGGATACCTTGCGTCTTCTGTGATTTCGATTCTAAATTACTACTCATCGGCAGACAGGGTTCACGCTTACGTGATGTGGGGGATGGGTGACTTTTCTGGAGTATCAAACGAGCGGTTGCCATTTTTCATACTTTGTTCCATCGCAGGATTATTCTTAGCTATACTGATGATAAAACCTCTCAATGCTTTGCTTTTAGGAGAAATGTATGCCGCCAATCTCGGAATAAAAATCAGACGCACACGGATAATCATATTACTCTGCACAGGATTACTGACAGCTACTGCTACAGCCTTTTGCGGTCCGATTTCATTCATCGGGTTAGCGGTTCCGCATATCGCGCGTTTACTGCTTGGCTCCTCAAACCATACCATGCTTTTACCCATAACGATTTTAGCCGGCTCTTGCGTTGCATTATTGTGCAATATGCTTACTGTATTCCCTGGAACCGACAGTGTTCTGCCTCTCAACGCAATCACTCCGATTATTGGAGCTCCGGTTATTATATACGTGATAGTAAACAGAAAAAACATTCAGTATTTTAGTTGATCATGGAGCGAGTAGCAGTCATCGAAACATCCGGCTTAAAAATAGGATATACACAAAAAGGCAAACCGCAAAAAGTCGTACACGACTCACTGCAGTTACAGCTTTTTGCCGGAAAACTGACAAGCCTACTGGGATTAAACGGCGCCGGAAAATCAACACTTTTGCGAACTATTTGCGGTTTCCAGCCGGCCCTTGACGGAAAGATATACATAAAAGACCGGCTTTTAGCAGATTATTCTCAATCAGAGTTATCCCGCATTATAGGAGTTGTATTAACGGAAAAAACAAACGCGGGAGGCATCACCGCCAATGAATTAGTTTCGCTCGGCCGTCATCCATATACAGGTTTCTTCGGAAAACTGAATGCGAGAGACAAACAGATTATTGCAGAATCGTTAGAAGCTGTTAGTATGAGCCATAAGGCAAATAATTACATTTCGGAATTATCTGACGGAGAACGACAAAAAATAATGATAGCCAAAGCATTAGCGCAACAATGCCCTGTTATCATATTAGATGAACCAACAGCTTACCTTGATGTCACAAGCCGCATAGAAACAATGTCTTTGTTGCATCATTTAGCTATCGAACAGAATAAGGCCATACTTTTATCTACTCACGACCTGGATCTCGCGATACAGATGAGCGACTGCCTATGGCTACAGGAGAAACAGCGCCCGATGATGTGCGGAACACCGGAAGATCTTATTCTAAGCGGTTCTTTTGAAGCTTTTTTTGATAAAAAAGGCATAAAGTTTGATCCCTCAACAGGAAAGTTAACAGCTGACAAGCCCTCTGTTCCGATAGCTGTCGAAGGCGATTTCAACACTTCTTACTGGGTTGGAAACGCACTCATACGCAACGGTTTCAGACCATCATCCAAAGAAGAATCAGCGATCAGAATACATTGCTACAGTCCGGATAGGATATCCATCTTTTTACCGGATTCAAATGAATTAAATTCCGGTAGTGTTGCAGAACTTATGTCCGTCATAATGACACAAAAAGACTTACCCTATCTTTAATCTTTGAAATTGAAGATAGGCTGCATCTCGGTAGTGAAAACAAATAAATTTGTTTTGCATTTCTCTCGGCTTGCACTATCTTTGTACGGATTTTCATACACTCATCGTTTGATTACTTAGTAATGAGCTACTAACAATGAGCTTTAAACCAAACTAAGCATTGCTAATTTAAAAAAATCAATATGGAGTTATCTATTGATAATAAAGAACTTGAAAAATTCCTAATGATCGGGGACAAAGTATTGGTAAAACCAACAAACCCACAGGGAAAAACAAAATCAGGGTTACTTTTGCCTCCTTCAGTGCAGGAAGGGGAGAAACTTCAGACAGGATACGTGATAAAAACAGGTCCAGGCATTCCATTGCCATCACAATCGGAAGAAGATGAAGCTTGGAAGAAGAAAGAAGATCAGATTTCATATCTTCCGTTGCAGGCAAAAGAAGGAGATCTGGCTATCTATCTTCAAAACGCAGGTTTTGAAATACTCATCAACGAAGAAAAATACCTAATCCTGCCCCATTCATCTATACTGATGATAGTCCGTGATAAAGAACTATTTGAATAAAAACAAACAAGTATAAAACAACAATAAATGAACAAAATAGTAGGAAAAGAGCACTTCTCTGAAAATGTCATCAAATTCGTAGTGGAAGCGCCACTTATCGCACGTTCCCGTAAAGCGGGACATTTCGTAATTGTCCGCGTAGGGGCAAGAGGTGAACGGATACCCCTTACAATCGCGGGTGCGGATACGGAAAAGGGAACCATAGATCTTGTTATTCAGGCTGTAGGCAAATCCTCCAAAAAGATATGCGAACTAAATGTCGGTGACTATATAACAGACGTAGTCGGGCCTTTGGGACAAGCCACCCATATTGAAAAAGTCGGTACTGTTGTTTGTGCGGGTGGTGGTGTCGGTGTAGCCCCTCTATATCCTATCGTTGACGCTCTTCATAAAGCCGGCAACAGAGTCATCGTAGTTCTCGCGGCGCGAAACAAAGATCTGATAATCATGGAAAAACAAATGAAAGCTTCCTCTGATGAAGTGGTTATCATGACGGACGATGGCTCTTACGGTACAAAAGGACTTGTTACCAACGGAGTTGAGAGTGTAATAAACCGTGAGAAGGTAGATATGTGCGTAACAATCGGCCCTGCTATCATGATGAAATTCGTATCCGAACTCACCAAAAAATATAATATTCCGACTGTAGCATCGCTCAATACAATCATGGTTGACGGTACAGGAATGTGTGGCGCATGCAGGGTCACCGTTGGCGGAAAAACCAAATTCGTATGTATCGACGGCCCCGAATTTGACGCTCATCAGGTAGATTTTAATGAGATGATGATGCGCCAGCGCTCTTACAAATCAATGGAATAATAAATTAAACTTAGGCATAATGAATTTAAAAGACAGCATAACATCAAGGAGAGCGGAAACATGGCGTGAAGAACTTCGTCAAAAGATGAAAAATAAAGAACGCTCAGCCATTCCACGCGTAGAGATGAATGAACTTGATCCTGAATATCGTAGCCACAACAACGAAGAAGTAAACCTGGGACTAAGAGAAGAACAGGCTGTACGTGAAGCCCAACGTTGTATTGATTGCCCGACGCCTTCATGTATGGAAGGCTGCCCGGTAAATATAAATATACCCACATTCATAAAAAACATAGAACGGGGAGAATTTCTGGAAGCGGCCAAGGTTCTGAAAGAAACAAGCGCTCTGCCGGCTGTTTGCGGCCGTGTATGTCCCCAGGAAAAACAATGTGAGAGCAAATGTATTCATCTGAAAATGAAAAACGAGCCGGTAGCAATCGGTCATCTTGAACGTTTTGCTGCTGATTATGAACGCGAAAGCGGAAATATTTCGATTCCCGAAATTACATCCAAAAACGGCGTCAAGATTGCGGTGGTAGGTTCAGGACCTGCCGGACTTTCTTTTGCCGGAGATATGGCGAAATTAGGATATGATGTAACGGTTTTTGAAGCGTTACACGAAATTGGAGGCGTACTCAAATATGGAATTCCGGAATTCCGCCTTCCGAATGATATCGTCGATGTGGAAATCGATGTATTGAAGAAAATGGGGGTTGAGTTTATCACAGACTGCATCGTGGGTAAAACGATCAGCTACGAAGATCTGCATCAGGAAGGATATAAAGGTATATTTGTTGCCAGTGGAGCCGGATTACCTAACTTTATGAATATACCGGGTGAAAATTTTATCGGTGTAATGTCATCGAACGAATACCTTACCCGCGTCAACCTGATGTATGCGGCAGATGAAGAGAGCGATACGCCTGTATTGAAAGGTAAAAACGTAGCAGTCATAGGAGGAGGAAATACGGCAATGGACTCTGTCCGCACGGCACGCCGCTTGGGAGCCGACCGCGCAATGATCGTATACCGTCGTAGCGAAGAAGAAATGCCGGCTCGTATTGAAGAAGTCAAACATGCCAAAGAAGAAGGAGTCGAATTCATGACACTTCATAACCCAATTGAATATATAGGCAATGAGAATGGATGCGTAACGACAATGCGTTTACAAAAGATGCAGCTGGGCGAGCCCGATGCATCAGGCCGCCGTCGTCCGGAACCGATTGAGGGGGCGATCGAAACAATTGATGTCGATGAAGTGATCGTCAGTATCGGGGTTTCACCCAACCCATTAATTCCACAGGCTTTCAAAGGATTAGACATAAGTAAATGGGGCACAATTATCGTAGATGAAAACAGCATGCGTTCCTCATTAGAAGACGTATATGCAGGAGGCGATATCGTCCGCGGCGGTGCAACAGTTATCCTTGCCATGGGTGACGGTCGAAAAGCCGCAGTAGCGATGCACGAGCAATTGTTGTCAAAAAATTAATCGGAAGAATTCGTTGCTGTATAAATAATCAGAACTATTTCGAGTATGAAAAAATGTATTTTATTGATGGTGTCGACAATGATCTTCACATCTTGTGACAAAAATAAAAAAGAGGAAAATAAGACGACTATGGAGAATAGCCAATCCACTTCTTCCGAAATAACTGTAAATGAGAATTATACAGCATCCGCATTCAATCTGACTGTGGCAGAAAGCAAAAGGCTCATAGCCAAAGGGATTGCAATACATCCGCTGGTAAAGCAAAAATTAAAATCCGGCATGATTATTATTACGAGGGGAACAACAAACACCTATATCGCAGAGGAACTTGCAGGGCTCAATGCGCCACGAGGCAGTCTTGTTTCCGGAAATATCACTCCGAAGAATACGGAACAAGCCTTTGCCGGCACTGAAAAGATTGCGGAAATCGTCCTCATTGACGGAAAGCAAACTGACATACCATTCAAAGACGCGCTGGAAGCTCTTAAAAAAGACGATATTATTTTCAAAGGAGGAAATTTACTCAACTATGAAAAGAAACAGGCAGCTGTTACCGTAGGCGCTCCCGACGGAGGAACAGTCGGACGTATACAACCTTACACATCGGAAGGACCGGCACATCTGATCGTCCCGATAGGATTGGAGAAAGAAGTGTTTGGTGATTTACACGACTATGAAAAATTTCTTTCGAAAGATCTAAAAAAATCCGGCTTCATACCAAAGCTTGTCGTTCACAAAAACGCCGAGATTTTCACAGAAATAGAGGCAATTAAATTATTCGGTAATGTAGAAGTTGCTCCTTATGCCTCAGGAGGTATTGCCGGTAGCGAAGGAGGCAAAGCATTTGTAATCTATGGCACACCGGCTGAAGTGAAAAATGTATTGAAAATCATTTCGGGTATTCAAGGTGAGGCGCCATTCATAAAAGAGATTTAACACGCCTATCTCATAAAAAACAACAGGGTATTCCGAACATCGAAATACCCTGTTTTATTATATCCTGACTGGAATTTTATTTAATCATTCCGCCATCTACAAGGATTTGATTTACCTTACGTGTTGCATCCGCAGAAGCTTTAAATGCAGCTTTTTCTTCATCAGAAATAGGGAAATCGACAATCTTTTCACAACCATTCTTACCAAGAACAACAGGAACACCGATGACAAGATCCTTCTCACCATATTCTCCTTCCACCAACACTCCGCAAGCCACTACACGTTTTTCGTCTTTAATGATAGACTCTGCCATGAAAGCAGCAGCAGCACCCGGAGCATACCATGCAGATGTTCCAAGCAAGCCGGTCAAAGTAGCACCTCCCACTTTAGTCGCAGCAGCTACTTCTTCTAATTTTTCCTTAGAAAGAATTTTTGTTACAGGAACCCCTTTGCATGTAGCCAATGAAGCCAACGGCACCATCGTAGTATCACCATGTCCACCAATAACAGTAGCTTCCACATCATTCGGATTCACATTTAATGCCTGACTCAAATAATATTTGAAACGCGCGCTGTCCAATGCTCCTCCTAATCCGATCACTTTGTTACGTGGTAATCCGGAGATTTTTGCAGTCAGATAACACATCGGATCCATTGGATTGCTAACAATAATAAGTGTAGCATTCGGAGAATGTTTCAATGCATTCTCAACCACAGTTTTTACGATATTAGCATTCACGCCGATCAACTCTTCACGAGTCATACCCGGTTTACGCGGCATACCTGATGTTATAATTATAACATCGGAATTCGCTGTAACGGTATAATCTCCTGTCACCCCTGTAACGCGAACAGTGATATCCGTCAATGTAGCTGTCTGCATGATATCCATTGCTTTTCCTTCAGCATACCCCTCTTTGATATCAATTAACACAATATCAGATGCCACATTACGTTTGGCTAAAACGTCAGCACAGGTTGCTCCTACATTGCCTGCGCCGATAACTGTTACTTTTGACATAATTTTTTTTATTTATTAAATGTTTACTTTACACAAACCTACTTTTTCATAGCTTAAAACCCGCACAAAAGTACAACGGTATTTTTTAATAAAGAAATTTTTCCGTATTTAATTTGTATAACGAAAATAAAAATAGGTAAAGTACAAAATTCATCTAATGAAATACGTTTTCCTGTACTATACATTAATAATTGCACGAAATGCATAATCATTCCATTATGCATTTTTCCGGAGTCTGATTTTCCATGAAAATACTAATCCGTTTAAATTAATGAAAAATTTCCTTAATTGAGTTTATAGTTTAAAAAAATGTATTATTTTTGTAGCCTGAATAATAAGGTGACTATTCTAAATATTGAAAAAGCGAAAAATTGAAGTGAGTAAAAAAAGAATATAAACTATTAAATTGTAAACAAATGGCAAATTTAGATTTAAGCAAGTATGGCATTAGCGGCAACATTGAAGTTATCCACAATCCTTCTTACGAACAGCTATATCAAGCTGAAATGGACCCTGCAAACGAAGGCTTTGAAAAAGGAGTATTAACTAATACAGGTGCTGTCTCTGTAGATACCGGCAAATTCACAGGTCGTTCTCCGAAAGATCGCTACATTGTAAAAGACAGTACTACTGAAAATACAATTTGGTGGGATGGTACGATTAACAAGCCGGCAACTAAAGAAGTATGGGATCACTGCAAGGCTTTAACTCTAAAACAATTAAATACAGCTAAAAAATTATATGTAGTTGACACTTTCTGCGGTACCAATGAAGATACCCGCATGAAGGTACGTTTCATCATGGAAGTAGCATGGCAGGCTCATTTTGTGACTAATATGTTCATCCGTCCTTCACACTACGAATTGGCAAATTACGGAGAGCCTGATTTCGTTGTATTCAACGGCTCTAAAATGACTAACCCTGATTGGGAAAAACAAGGTTTAAATTCAGAAGTATACGTTATATTCAACCTGACTGAAAAAATACAAATCATCGGTGGAACATGGTACGGTGGTGAGATGAAAAAAGGTATGTTCGCTATGCAGAACTACTATCTGCCTCTTCGCGGAATCGCTTCTATGCACTGCTCTGCGAACGTTGGAAAAGACGGTGATGTTGCTGTGTTCTTCGGACTTTCCGGAACAGGTAAAACTACACTTTCCGCAGATCCGAAACGTTATCTGATCGGTGATGATGAACACGGATGGGATCATAACGGTGTATTCAACTACGAAGGTGGTTGCTATGCAAAAGTTATTGACCTGAGCAAAGAAAACGAGCCTGACATCTGGCGCGCAATCCGTCGTGACGCATTGTTAGAAAATGTAACCGTAAAAGCAGACGGAACTCCGGACTATTCAAAAGAAGCTTCTAAAACAGAAAACACCCGTGTTTCCTACCCGATTTATTTCATTAATAAAATTGTTCTTCCTTCAAGAGCAGGTCATGCAAGCAAGATCGTTTATCTTTCTGCAGATGCATTCGGAGTACTTCCTCCGGTATCTATCTTAGACGACAAACAGGCTCAGTACCACTTCCTTTGCGGTTATACATCCAAATTAGCCGGAACAGAACGCGGTATCACTGAACCTCAACCATCTTTCTCTCCTGCCTTTGGTGAAGCATTTCTTACTTTGCACCCGACTATGTACGCAAAGACTTTGGGAGACAAAATGAAAGAACACGGAGCAAAAGCTTATTTAGTAAACACGGGTTGGAATGGTACAGGAAAACGTATTTCATTAAAAGATACCCGCGCAATCATTGATGCAATCATCGATGGTTCAATTGAAAAAGCAGAAACTATTCATGTTCCTATTCTGAACCTGACTGCTCCTAAATCTTTGCCGCAAGTTTCTGATATCTTAGACCCACGTACTACGTATTCAAATGTATCTGAATGGGAAGAAAAAGCTAAATCTTTAGCTACGAAATATATCAAAAACTTCGAGCAATACTTACCGGAAGGACAGGATTTATTAGCTTCTGGCCCACAATTATAATACCAGAAACTATTTTAACATTCTGAAACATAAGAGCGTAATTCCATCGGGGGTTACGCTTTTTTTATACAAAAATTAGATTTTTATTATATTTATTTTGCAATTTAAAAAACTTATTTTATCTTTGCAACGTGGCATTACATCCTTTTTTAGTAACACCACACTTTAATGTATACAAAACAATATTTTGAAAAGATTTATTTACATATTCAGTATCGCAGTATTATTGTTTTCGTGTAACAATAAGAACGCATATCAGATAGAAGGCAGGTTATCAAATATAAATGATCCGGCCTTGTATGTTGTATTTGAATCATCAGAAGGTAATGTAATCGATACTGTTTTATGTGATGAAAAAGGGCAGTTTTCCATATCTCATGAACAAGATAACAACCTCCAACTCATCACTTTTTACTATAATGATCGCACACAATGGTTTTCGGTATATCCGGAAGCAGGCAAGCCTATTCAGGTTAAAGGTGACGCTAACTATCCCTTATTACTGCAAATAAAAGGAGGCCGCACCAATAATAAACTATCCGAATTCAAAAAGAAAACGGCAGTATTGCTTAAAGAACGGGCGGACATATCAAACAGCAGGAGAGAAAATTCACTGGATAATGGCAAAGGGGCTTCTCAATTGGCCAATATAAACCATGAAATCCGCAGGATAGCACAGGATTTCATAACTAAAAACCCTAACGAAAAAGCATCCGCAATTCTTATCTCCGAGCATTTCATCGATTCGGATAACATAGAACAAACAGAAGAACTGTTAGACTTATTATCTCCGGAGTTAGATGAATTCTATGTTGTCAAAAACTTAAAATCGGAAATTGAAAAGGGAAAAACCACAATGGTTGGCGCCAAAGCACCGGACTTTAAAGTAACCAATATCTACGGACAAACTCTTACCGCCGATTCATTTTCAAACAAATACTATATACTCGCATTCACGGCTTTATGGTGTGATATGTGTCAAACGGAAATAATGATGCTTGATGACATTGCCACAGAATATTCAAAAGACTCGCTTGACATATTATTAATAAGCCTTGACGACGAAATCGACGAGGTTCGCGACATGATACGCCAGGACACGATTCAGTGGAATCTTGTAACGGATTCGGCAGGACAAGCTATTAATTTATTTGAAAAATACAATGTAAGCTCCCTGCCTAAATGCTTCCTCATGGATAAAGATGGAAAAATAAAACTTAGAACTACTAACGGGGTGGAATTGAAACAAACTGTTGATGAAATTATGCAGTGAGTTGATCTTTTAATTTGCATCAATTATTAACCTTATTTAATCATGCTGGTAAAAACCTTTGCTGCCGCAGTAAATGGTATCTCCGCAACAATCATAACCATTGAGGTTAGTTGCACCAAAGGAATACAATTCTTTTTAGTAGGCCTGCCCGACATTGCCGTACGGGAAAGTCACGAACGTATTATATCAGCACTACAGGTTAATGGTTACAAATTTCCCCGGAATCGTATTGTTATAAATATGGCTCCCGCCGATATCCGCAAAGAAGGCTCAGCATACGACCTTCCGTTGGCTATCGGCATTTTAGCTGCGGCAGGTGATATAGAAGCATCGCTTCTTGACAAATACTTGTTAATGGGAGAATTGTCACTTGACGGTAGCCTTCAGCCAATCAAAGGAGCATTGCCGATAGCCATCAAAGCCCGCGAAGAAGGATTTAAAGGGCTTATATTACCCCGAAAAAACGCATACGAAGCAGCCGTTGTAGATAAACTGGAGGTTTTAGGAGCCGATAATATCAAAGAGGTAATCGAATTTTTCAGCGGCAAAAGCAAATTAGAGCCAACCATCATCAATACACGCGAAGATTTCCTTGCCCATCAAGAGTCTTTTGAAAATGATTTTTCCGATGTAAGAGGGCAGGAAAATGTGAAACGAGCATTGGAAGTGGCAGCTGCCGGCGGACACAACGTCATTATGATCGGCCCGCCGGGAAGCGGAAAATCCATGCTCGCCAAACGCCTGCCAACCATTCTCCCTCCCCTATCCCTTCAGGAAGCGTTAGAAACCACTAAGATACATTCCGTTGCAGGCAAGGTGGGTGAACAGACATCACTCCTCGCTCAACGCCCGTTTCGCTCGCCGCATCATACGATTTCGAATGTCGCGATGGTTGGTGGCGGCTCATTCCCCCAACCGGGCGAAGTAAGCCTTGCGCACAACGGTGTGTTATTTTTAGACGAATTGCCGGAATTTAACCGGAGCGTACTCGAAGTTCTGCGCCAACCGCTTGAAGACAGGCGCATTAATATTTCGAGAGCCCGCTTTTCGGTCGATTATCCGGCCGGCTTCATGTTAGTCGCCTCCATGAATCCTTGTCCATGCGGATTTTATAATCATCCTTCGCGACCATGCGTTTGCCCGCCCGGAGCGGTACAAAAATATATGGGGCGCATTTCCGGGCCACTACTCGATCGTATTGATATTCAGATTGAAATCGTCCCCGTTCCATTTGAAAAAATATCCGAACAACAACCATCAGAAGCAAGTGAAAACGTACGCAAGCGTGTTATAAAAGCACGCGAAATACAGAAAAAAAGGTTTGCTAACCACCCGGGCATTCATTGCAACGCGCAAATGGAATCCAAGCACCTGCATCAATACGCCATCCCCGACAACAATGGACTTGCGTTACTCAAAAACGCCATGCTACGCCTGAATCTATCGGCACGCGCTTACGACCGTATATTAAAATTATCCCGCACCATTGCGGATCTGGACGAATCCGAAACCATCCAATCCCACCACTTAGCCGAAGCCATCAACTATCGCAATTTAGACCGCGAAAGCTGGGGCGAATAAAATTGTAAAAACAAAAACTGTTTCTTACATTTGTAGAACTTTGTCCGAAAAATGTAAACGCATCATGATTAATAAAGAACTTATAAATCCGAAAAGCATCGTTATTATCGGAGGATCAAATAAAACTTCCAAGCCGGGAGGCAACTGTATACGGAACCTGATAAATGGAAAATTCAAGGGAGAGCTCTATGTTGTGAACCCGAAAGAAACCGAAGTCCAGGGATTAAAATGCTACAAAAACGTATCGGAAATACCCCAGACTGACCTTGCAATCATTTCAATACCCGCCTCATCGTGCTTAGAGACGATTACGATTCTTACCGAAGAAAAAGGCGTCAAGGCTTTTATCATGTACACTGCCGGTTTCGGGGAAGAAAGCCAGGAAGGCGGAATCCTTGAGATGAAGATTACCGAAGTGATAAACAAAGCGGGAGCAAGCCTTATCGGCCCCAACTGTATCGGAATTCTCAACAAATATCATCATAGCCTTTTTACGCTCCCTATACCGATAATGGATCCGTCTGGAATAGACATGATCTCAAGTTCGGGTGGCACCGCTCTTTTTATCATAGAATCTGCTATGAAAATGGGACTTCGCTTCAACTCGGTATGGTCTATTGGTAATGGAGCACAAATCGCAGTCGAAGATGTTTTGGAGTACATGGATATAAACTTTAATCCTGAAACGGACTCCAAAATTAAACTACTCTATATAGAAAGCATTAAGGAACCCGATAAGTTACTGGAACACACCAGTTCCCTGATACGGAAAGGATGCAAGATCGCAGCTATCAAATCAGGCACATCCGAATCCGGAATGCGGGCGGCATCATCGCATACGGGCGCAATGGCAAACTCCGATCTTGCGGTAGAGGCCTTGTTCCGCAAGGCTGGTGTTGTACGCTGCTACAGCCGTGAAGAACTGGCGACGCTCGGCGCCGTATTCACATTAAAGGAATTGAAGGGTAAAAACATCGCGATCGTAACACACGCGGGAGGACCCGCTGTGATATTGACAGATGCCTTATCCAAAGGAGGAATGGAAATTCCAAAACTATCAGATTCTCCCATTGCGAAAGAATTGAAGAGTAAATTACTTCCGGGATCCGCAGTAAGTAATCCCATCGATATCCTGGGTACAGGAGAACCGACTCATTTATCAATTGCCATTGATTATTGCGAAAAAAAATTCGAGAATATAGATGGTATCGCCGTTATATTTGGAAGCCCGGGACTAACACGCGTATACGAAGCTTACGATGTTTTAGATAAAAAAATGCGTACATGCAGTAAACCGATCTTTCCGATATTACCTTCGGTAAGTACGGCATGGGATGAAACCGACGTTTTTGTAAAGAAAGGCCATGTCAATTTCAGTGATGAAGTAGGTCTTGCAAACGCGCTGACCAAAATATTGAAAACACCTCATCCATTAGCCAACAATCTCGAACTCAAAGGTGTTGATGTGCCATTGATTCGTCGCATCATAGACAGTATTCCCGAATCCGGATATATCACTCCGAGCTATGTACAGATGCTATTTAAGGCTGCCGGCATACCGATGGTTGAAGAACTTGTTTCAAACCAATGGAGCGAAATAAAAGCATTCTCAGAAAAAACAGGTTATCCGGTTGTGGCTAAAGTTGTAGGCCCCATACATAAATCAGATGTAGGTGGCGTCGTTTTAAATATTCGTTCGTCGGAACATCTTGAGATAGAATTTAAACGGTTAATGAATATTCCGGATGCCCATGCGGTTATGATCCAGCCGATGCTTAACGGCATGGAGTTGTTTGCCGGAGCTAAATACGAAGAAAAATTCGGACACATTGTTCTTTGCGGCCTTGGAGGAATTTTCGTGGAAATATTCAAAGATGTCGCATCCGGATTGGCTCCGCTTGCCACCGAAGAAGCGCTTTCTATGATACGTTCCCTGAGAGGATATAAAGTATTTCAGGGTGCGCGCGGCCAGGAAGGAATCGACGAAAATCAATTTGCCAAAATAATTGTACAACTGTCTGCCCTGCTTCGGTTTGCGACGGAAATCAAAGAGTTAGATCTAAATCCCTTACTTGCTACCTCAAAAGGAATCATTGCCGTTGACGCAAGAATAAGAATCGAAAAATAAAAGAAAAAGCGTACCTTTGCGGAAATGGAAGAAGAAGATTTCGATATACGAGAAGAAGTTAAGCGTATCCCAGATAGTGATAAGGAGTACGAAAATAAGTTACGGCCACTATCCTTTGCCGACTTCAGAGGACAAGCCAAAGTCGTGGAAAATCTCAAAGTTTTTGTCACGGCAACCCGCATGCGTGGTGAAGCGCTCGACCACGTACTGCTACACGGTCCTCCCGGATTAGGAAAGACGACGCTGTCAAATATTATAACCAATGAACTTGGGGTAGGAATAAAAATAACCTCAGGCCCCGTATTAGATAAACCCGGAGATCTTGCCGGAGTACTGACGTCACTCGACAAGAATGATGTGCTTTTTATTGACGAAATACACCGCCTTAGCCCCATTGTCGAAGAATATCTTTATTCGGCAATGGAGGACTATCGCATCGACATTATGATCGACAAAGGGCCGAGCGCCCGTTCGATACAAATAGACCTCGCGCCCTTTACCCTTATTGGAGCTACGACAAGGAGCGGACTTCTGACAAGTCCTCTACGCGCCCGCTTCGGCATCAACATGCATTTGGAATATTACGATATGGAAACGCTCACTAAAATCGTTACACGTAGCGCTGATATTCTGAGTATCCGATGTGAACTCAATGCAGCAAAAGAAATTGCAGGACGCAGCCGTGGAACACCTCGTGTAGCCAACGCTTTGTTACGCCGTGTAAGGGATTTTGCCCAGGTCAAAGGAAACGGATATATCGACAAGGCGATCGCATGTTATGCGCTTGAAGCATTGAATATTGACCGTTACGGACTGGATCAAATTGATAATAAACTACTGAACACCATCATTGACAAATTCGGAGGAGGCCCTGTCGGACTAACTACACTTGCGACAGCATTGAGTGAAGATCCGGGCACACTCGAAGAAGTATATGAGCCGTTCCTTATTCAGGAAGGGTTTATTAAACGCACACCGCGCGGACGTGAAGTTACGAATCTTGCATATAAACATCTTGGAAAAACTCGCTTTCCTGAACAGGGATCCTTATTTGACAGGCCATGGCAGGGGGAATGAAAAGCTTAGCTAAAGACACAGCCATTTACGGATTAAGCAGTATTATCGGACGCTTCCTCAACTGGATGCTTGTGCCCATGTACACTCGCGTATTGACCAATACAGGTGAATATGGTATTGTAACAAATATTTACGGATGGACGGCACTGCTTTTAGTATTGCTGACGTACGGCATGGAAACAGGCTTTTTCCGCTTCATCAACAAGAATGATGAGCAAGAGCCGATGCGGGTTTACGCATCAACTTTATACAGTATTGCTTTCACCTCATCCGCATTTGTTGCTTTATCCCTGTTGTTTCTCAACCCGGTAAGCAATGTCTTAGGGTATGCGGATCGTCCCGAATATATCGGAATGATGGCGTGTATTGTAGCTATTGACGCTTTCTGTTGCATTCCTTTTGCATATCTGCGTTATCAGGGAAAAGCCATGCGATTTGCAACTATCAGAATACTCAATATCTTCCTGAACATCTTTCTGAATATTTTCTTTTTGGTTCTATGCCCGAAGATAAACAATTCCGATCCGGAACTCATCAGTTGGTTTTATCGTCCGGACTATGGAGTCGGTTATATATTTATCGCGAATGTTTTCACTACGGTATTTACATTTATTATGTTGATTCCGGACATGCTTCCGGGATTACGTGCAAAATTTGACATACAACGGCTTGGAAAGATTATCCGCTACTCTTTCCCTATACTCATCCTTGGCATCGCAGGCATTTTTAATCAGACCGCAGACAAAATTCTGTTTCCGCTCCTCTTTGAAGACAAAGATTATGCAGACTCGCAACTCGGTATTTATGGAGCCTGTTTTAAAATTGCCGTAGTAATGGTCATGATTATTCAAGCATTCCGTTACGCATACGAACCGTTTATTTTTGCCAGAAACAAAGATAACGACAATCGAAAATCGTATGCCGAAGCGATGAAATATTTCATTATCTTCTCATTCGTAATTTTTGTGGGTGTAATGTTCTATTTAGACGTATTGAAATATTTTGTTGATCCGAAATATTATCCTGGACTTAGCGTAGTCCCGATAGTCATGCTTGGTGAATTGTTTTTCGGAATATATTATAACTTGTCGGTATGGTATAAGTTGACTGACAAAACACAATGGGGCGCCTATTTTTCGATTATAGGCTGTATCATGACCATCGCAATCATTGTTGGTTTTGTCCCACAATACGGATTCATGGCTTGCGCCTGGGCATCATTCGCAAGCAACCTGCTAATGATGCTTTTGTCCTATTTCATCGGACAAAAAAAATTTCCGGTAGCATATAATCTCCGGTCCGCTTTGTTTTACGGAATAATCGCTACCGTATGCTATATAATCGGAATGTTGCCGCAGATAGACTCGACAATCCTCCGGCTATCTTTCCGAACGATTATACTTCTGATTTTCATTGGCGTAATTATAAAAAAGGACTTACCAATCTCTGAAATACCTTATCTCGGCAAATATTTCCGGAAATGAAACATTGTTAACATTACACTTTAACGATTATTTTTCATAAATTTGCCCCCGTTTTTAAATAAATCATTGATTAGTTATGAGCTTGAAAAAGAAATTAGGAGTTTTATTAATGCTTGTTTTAGGATTACATAAAACTTATGCGGACGAAGGCATGTGGATTGTGAACGAACTGAATTCACAAAGTCTGACAAGGATGAAAGAGTTAGGATTCACACCCGATTACAAATATCTCTACGATAAAGATTCTCCCAGCATAACGAACGCAGTTGTGATTTTCGGAGGAGGATGCACAGGGATAACCGTTTCGGAAGAAGGGCTTGTTTTCACAAACCATCATTGTGGATATGGCGCTCTCCAACAATTAAGCAGTGTTGAACATGATTATCTTAAAAACGGATTTGTATCGCAAAATCTGTCCGAAGAACTACCCGTTGAAGGACTAACCGTACGTTATCTGAAAGAAACCGTTGATGTAACCGACAGCATTATTCCTAAAATATCACATATAGAAGATGAATATAAGCGCATTGTAGCAGCCGATTCGATCTGTGAATTACTGCAGGAAGCGGCTGAAAACGGCCAGTTCATTGATGCTGAAGTTGTTCCTTTTTACAGCATGAACAAATATTATCTCGTGGTGTATCATGTATATCGCGATGTACGCCTTGTTTTCGCACCACCTTCTTCAATCGGTAAATTTGGTGGTGATACCGACAACTGGATGTGGCCACGCCATACAGGCGATTTTTCTGTATTCCGTGTTTATGCGGACACTGAAAATATGCCGGCAGAATATGATGAAAACAATCATCCGTACAGTCCTAAATTCGTCGCAGAAGTTTCCGTGCAAGGCTATCAAAATAAAGATTATGCTATGACAATCGGATTTCCGGGCAGTACAGACCGTTACCTCTCCTCATGGGGTGTGCAACAACGCATAAAAAGCAGCAATGAACCCCGCATTGAGGTACGTGGCATCAAGCAGGAAATATGGCAAAAAGCCATGCAGGCCGACGATGCGATACGAATAAAATACGCATCCAAATACGCGGGTAGTTCTAACTATTGGAAAAATTCCATCGGCATGAACAAAGGACTTGCCAATCTGCATGTTATCGAACGCAAACAGGTAGAAGAAGCCGCATTTGATAAATGGGCGCAATCGGACGAAAATAAAGCCATTTACGGAGATGTCCTGAATATCCTGAAAGAAGGATATACATCTGCAGATGAAGAACGAAAATATCTGACATATCTGACCGAGACTTTTGCAAACGGAGCGGAGATTATTCGCTTAGCGCGCATATTCGGACAGATTGATAACAATAATCTTTCAACCATAGAAATAGAAGATATCCTCAATGAAAAAATACGTCCGTTCTTCAAGGATTATGACCCCTCATTGGATCAAAAAGTGCTCGCTGAAATGATGAAAATCGCAAAAGACCGTGTTCCTCAGAAATACTTGCCGGATATCTATGTGGAAGTAGACAAAAAATATAAGGGCGATTACGAACGATATTCCGCCGATGTATTTTCTAAAACAGCCCTTTTGTCGGAAAGTAAAATGGCAGAACTATTAAAAGATAAAAAGAAATACGATAAATACATGAAAAAAGACCCGGCGGCAAACCTGTCTTTATCAGTAATGATGACAATTATGGAAATAGCGCAATCCGTCAGTGATGCCGGATATGAAATAGCAAAAGGCAAACGCCTTCATTTTGACGGACTACAAAACATGTATCCCGACAGTACACTTTATTCGGATGCAAATTTCACCATGCGTTTAAGCTATGGATCTATAGGCGGATACTTCCCTTTTGATGCGGCATGGTATGACCACTATACAACAGAAAAAGGTTTGCTCGAAAAAGAAGATCCGAACAGCTACGAATTCTGGTTGCAACCCGAAATCCTTGATCTTATACGTAAACGCGACTTCGGAACTTATACGAATGAAAAAGGAGAACTACAATTATGCTTCTTGTCCAACAATGATATTACAGGAGGAAATTCCGGAAGTCCCGTATTCGATAAAAACGGACGGGTAATAGGTCTCGCTTTCGATGGCAACTGGGAAGCAATGAGTGGAGACATCGCATTTGAACCGGACTTGCAACGCACAATCAGTGTTGATATCCGGTATGTCCTATGGGTAATTGACAAGTGGGGTAAATGCCCAAGAATCATTAACGAACTAAAAATAAATTGATCATTATCAATTGAAACTATGTTATTTTCCATCATCGTTCCCATATACAACCGTCCGGATGAAGCCTTTGAATTGCTCGAAAGTTTGTCCCTACAGACTTTTACTGATTTTGAATTAGTATTAGTAGAGGATGGTTCATCAAAACCGTGCGCGAGCGAGGTGGAAAAATTTCGTTCTGAAATCAACATCAACTACATCATCAAAGAAAATTCGGGACGCAGCGATACACGTAATGTGGGTATGAAAAATGCCAAAGGAGATTATTTTATATTTTTTGACTCCGATTGCATCATCCCCCCCCAGTACTTCGAAACAGTAAATAAATTACTGAAAGAAGATTATGTGGACTGTTTTGGCGGACCTGATAAGGAACATCCGTCTTTCAATACCATGCAAAAAGCGATCAACTACGCCATGACGTCATTTTGGACAACGGGAGGCATACGTGGCGGAAAAGTAAATATGGAGAAATTTAAGCCCCGTACGTTCAACATGGGTTTTTCGCGCACCGTGTACGAAAAAGTGGGAGGTTTCAAAGATATGTATGGAGAAGACATTGACTTAAGCATACGCATCAACAATGCAGGATTCAAAACCAAATTATATCATGACGCCTTTGTTTATCACAAGCGACGGGTTGATTTGAAAAGATTCTACAGGCAGGTCAATATATTCGGACAGGCACGCATTAATCTTTATAAATTATACCCTGACTCCTTAAAGGTGGTGCATACTTTGCCGGCATTTTTTGTGCTTGGAGGTATCATCATCATTTGTCTTGCGATCTTTGTCTCACCATGGTTTCTTATTTTTCCGGCAATGTATCTTCTACTTTTGTTTTCAGATTCGCTAGTTAAAACAAAAAACCTGCGTATTGCCGGCCTTTCCATCATCACCTCTCTAATACAGATCTTTGGATATGGCCTTGGATTCATCAAATCTTTTATACAAAAGATCATACTACGTAGAAACCTTGAAAACTCAGAAACGATAAAAAGAGTTTACAAATAAAACTATCCAACAAATATTAACTTATTTTATTTTGCATGCTGTTTTTTTATCAATAGCTTTGTATCAAATTTAATATTGTAACCAATACACTCATAATGGATAATACAAGCATACATCTTTCAGGATATGGAATACGCCCATCTGTTCAGCGTATTGCGATCATGCGTTATTTATTGAAAAACAAAACACATCCTACCGCAGATGAAGTATTTGAAGCTCTAAAAAGACAAATACCAACATTATCAAAAACAACAGTATACAATACATTAAAATTATTTGTTGAAAACGGCGCCGCACTCTATATTGGAATAGATGAAAAAAACGCGCGTTTTGATGGATATGTAGAACCGCACGCTCATTTTCGTTGCAAAAAATGTGGAACCATCATTGATTTATCAATGACTGGAGATCATTTCCTCCCGAAAGAATTTAACGGAATTATTGAAGAAACACATTTCTATCTAAAAGGACTCTGCGAAAATTGCATAAAGAAGAATCATTAACATAAATTCTTCAAGAATTGTTAATGTGTATTTTTTTTAAAAAAAGAATAACGTTTTAATATTACATTTGTGGCCTGAAGTAATGATATTTTAATTTATTGAATTATGAGATATACGTTTAAAGCATTGTTTATAGGGAGTATAGTGTTCTTTTGTACCATATTTTTAAATGTCAAACTTTCCGCTCAGGACCACATTCCTTCCCAATTTGTCGGTACCTGGGCATTAGACAGTGTACAGGTAAAAGAAGTGATGCCGGATGATATTATACAAAAAACGGTATTGCCCGGCCAGAACAGTAATTTCAACAGTAATTGGATGCAGGAACTTACACTTGTCGCTGAAAAACAGTTGTTATATATGAACAACAATCTAAACAGTTCCAATACTCCCATTATAAATGAGCAAATACCTTATACGATTGAGGAAATAAAAGAAAACGTGGCGACAATTGTCATTAATCGGACAGCGGATTATAGAATACTAAAAATACAGCAGTATTCCCAAAACGCTCTATTGATAACACAGTCTTTCACAACTACAAATAGTAACATGCAAAGGGTAGAAGTATCCTGGAAAATGTTTTACCACAAGTCAAACTAACAGTATGAAAACAAATAGAATATCGTTAGTGGCAAGAAATAGCCTGTTGTTACTGATACTCTTTTCAACAAGCGTTTTCGCTCAAGAGAAAGAAGGATTCAACTGGATTTTCGGTTATGGAGCATGGATGACATGGAACGCAACCCAAACGATTGATGGCATGTCGGGGCTTCCGACACCCCTAGCCGGTGCAAAAATAAGCCAGTGGGAAGGTTCACTCAGTATGTCAGACAGAGATGGAAATCTGATGTTTTACTCAGATGGGGTGAGTATATGGAATAAAAATCACATAGTAATGCCAAATGGATCAGGGATGACCGGACTCAGTGATGCTGCACAATCCGGAATCGTGATACCCTATCCGGGACAATCCAATAAATTTATCCTTTTTACAATAGGTCAAGCAGGCTCAAATAATCTGGCCTATTCAGTTGTCGATATGACACTTGATAACGGACTGGGAGATATTGTTTCTGGACAAAAAAATATCCCATTGACAGGGCAAACATCCGTATTAGGTGAAAATATTGCGACGGTTAAAATGTCTGACGGCAGTGGTTATTGGCTCATTGCTGCAGGAAGGGGTGAACCTTCTACGATAAATGTATGGAAAGTAACGAGTTCCGGTGTAGCAACATCCTGCTTTGCTTCCAGTACGCTGCCTTATTCCATAGCCGACATTGACTATGCGAACCATTCGGAAGCATACCTCCGCTTTTCACCGGATGGCAAATATTTTGCTCTTCCTACCCTTGTTCAAAATCGAATATTTTTCGGAGAATTTAATTCGCAGACAGGTACATTTCCTATAATAAAACAAATAACTGGCTACCCATGCTATGGGCTTGATTTTAATGCAAGCGGAAAACTTCTGTATACAATAGAACCCTATAACAAAATAATTCATTGCTATAAATTCGCGGATTTATTAGCTTCTTCAGATCCCAGCTCAATGGCTCATTATACAATGACTCATGCCGGCACAGCTTACTCATGGCCGTTACAATTAGGCCCTGACGGACGGCTTTATTCAACTATAGCGAACACTCAGAATATGCTTGTAATCGATAACATTGATGATTACGGCAATAGTACGGCGCATGTTGTTTCAGGCTTAATTCCATCGGGAACAAGCGGAGGGCTTGGCCTACCCACCTTCCCTTCCTATGTCTTCGCCTCTATTGAAAATACCTGTTCATATTTCACTGATGACATCTGGTATTTCGGAAGTGGAGGAGGAGGCATTATGTTCAATGAGGATACCAACGGAGATAAAGTGGCGGTAAGCGCCAGTGGTGAATCAAAAGTCGCCTCAAACGAGAACTCACTCTCCGTTTCTTCGCCGGGATGCGGAAGCAGCCTGATTTTCTATAGCCAGCATGATAAATTATACAATGCCAAACACGAACTCATGCTCAATGGTAGTTTCACCGGACATACCTCTGTAGCCGATGGATTAGCAGCTTGCTATATCGGAAACAACCAATACATGCTCTTTGCAGTCAATGGTGCATACGAAAATCGAACCACCATCCCTATGGGCCTCGATTATCATATTGTCGATATGTCGGGCGATAACGGTTATGGCGAAAAAATCGCTTCCGGCAATATAGAACCTTCCGGTATGGCTGAAAGTATTGAGCTCTTGCCGGTACCCAACACTTCCGACCAATATTGGCTCATCTATCGGCTGATGTCGACAAGCACCATGCGTGTCAGGAAAATCACAGGGGCAACCATCGGCGCTCCTACTGATTATTCTCTAAGCAGCTATGAAGTAGCCAATGCTCTCACCTACTCTTTACGTGCCAACAAAAAATGCAACATGCTGGCGCTATTATACACCGGCGTTAATGTTGCTCCGATAGTATTGTTCAATTTCGATGTTGTGACAGGTGCTTTGACTTACAAAGATAAAACGAATCCACCGACACCATTAGGTGGATCCACCTATGGGCTGGAAATATCTCCTAATAGCAAATATCTTTATGTAACAGCATACGATGATGCGACTTCAATGATTACCCAATACGATATTCAAAACAAAACCTGGACGACTCCCTTCCTATATGGAGGGCGAGGAGGAGGAATGAAAATCGGCCCCGATGGGAAATTATATGTAAAACGTCCAGGGCGATACATGGGTATAATCGACAATCCGGACGCTCCCTTAACTGCAGCCGGTTATACACAGAATGGATTTGATTTAGGCAATGGGATCAACTCCACAGGTCTGGCTTTTTCCACCGGATTAACCCCTCCTGCCATCTGTCCTTCCGGACTAAATCAAGCGCCGGTAGCAGTAGATGATACTTTTACCGTTTTCATTAATGGCAATCCGGCTTGCCTTCCTGTTATGGCCAACGATTATGACCCTAATCCGGGAGATTCTTTAAGTTTAGTAAAAGTATATTTCCTTAATGAAGCGGATACAAATCTATTAAATGTTTCTTTCAACCTGGGGGATTCGCTTATCTGCGTAACTCCCAAAGCCGCCGCGCGGGAAGGTGACGTAGTGACTCTTATATACACAATCCGTGATGACGCGAACCCGATACGCTTATGCGACGATGCAAAAATAACAATAAACATCATCAATTATCCCGATAATATCAGCGATGCCGATTGCTATATAGACCCTCCGGTTGGCGTCTGGTCATTCAAAGAATTATACAAATCCGTTGAAGGTGTTTTCGAAATGAGCGTTCCACTTGTCGGAGACATTGATAACGATGGAAACACAGAAATTGTCTGCGCAGGGACATCAATCGTAATTAGTAATTTCTCGGCAGATACGATTAAAATCTTCGATGCGGCAGGCAAACGCTTGAAACATAAATTTCCAACAGAACGATTCCATGCCGGATATGGCACAATCGCAATGGCGGATGTCGACAAAGACGGATTTGCTGAAATCTTTGTAGCAACAACAGAAAATGCGACTGCCGGAAATCAAGGCTATATCTATTGCTACAAGCATGATGGAACATTCAAATGGAAATCGAATGTGGTCTATACAACAGCTGTTGCCACTCGCTCTTACCCATATCTTAATATCACTGACTTCAATGGAGACAGCGTTCCGGAAATCATGGCCAACGACAGAATCTTCAATGCACAGAATGGGGATTTATTGCTTGATTGCGGATTAATCGCAGGAGGTTTGGACTATGGAACCGGAGCCGGCCATAATTCATATTACGGAACAGCGACAGGCTCCAAAGGAGCATTTTCATCTGTCGCTGACATGGATCATGACGGAAAACCCGAATTGGTTGCAGGCCGAAATATTTATAAAATAAAAATAAACAGCCTGACTAATCCGTCCTTGAATTCCTGTACAATACTCAAATCGGTCAATTCCTCCCGTTCCGATTTAGGAGACGGTTATACAACTGTCGCGGATTTAAATCTCGACGGGTATTTAGATGTAGTAGTTGTCAGATTCTCATCTGCGGCATACATGTATGCCTGGGACGGCAGAACCGGAGATCTTTTAAATTCCAATGTCATATCCGTATCAAGCGGAACTTATGGAGGTTCGATTCCGTTTCTTGGAGATCTGGATGGAGATGGCATTCCGGAAATCGCTTTTTCTACACAATACAAACTAAATGCTTTCAAGTATAATAAATCGTTGGGTACCATTTCCCAAATGCCATGGTCGCCATTGACAACAAATGACGTATCCGCATCTACAACTTTAACGCTGTTCGATTTTGACCAGGACAAAAAAATGGAGCTGGTATACCGCGATACGAAAGAATTACGTATCATTGATGGAACGACAGGTGTCACTAAAAAATCCGTCACCTGCGCATCCTGGACGATGAATGAATATCCGGTTGTCGCGGATGTGGATGGAGACGGATACGCCAATATCATTGTTTTAGGAAAACCGGTTGAGGCTTCTCATGGTAATGGATTCCTCTACGTTTTTGATAGTGATTTATCTATTGCCGGAGCAACTCCATGGGCGCCCGCGCGTAAAGTATGGAATCAATGGGGGTATAACGCTGTGAATGTAAACGAAGACTTAACGATACCGGCGTATCAACTAAATCCGGCGACCGTTTTCCCCGGTAACGATGGAATATTAGGGACACCCGATGATATCCGCCCCTACAATGGATTTCTAATGCAACAGACAGTCTTGAATAAAAACGGTACACCTATCTGGCTGACACCGGATGTATATTCAGATCCTTCATTGATAAAAAGTTCTGTTATCGGTGATTCGGTCAGCATAACTGTCGGTATGATCAATCAGGGAGATGCGGCTATTGGCTCACCCGTATATGTAACGCTTTACAAAGAATCAATTGCGGCGGCCAATAAAATAATTACAGATAGCGCAAACATCCAGATCATGCCGGGTAATACCGGATATGTGACTGTCCGCATTGCGGATATTACACCATTCCTACCCATGATAAATATAGTTGTTCGTATAAATGACAATGGTACGACTTTCACCTATCAGGCGGAATGTGATGATTCCAATAATGTTATCACTATACTCAATCCGGCAATCAACCTGATGATGCGGAAGGACGCCACACTCGAAAGCATACCACACAATGGAACATACGAAAACCCGGTGGCGGCTCTCTTCAGCGAAATCATTGAGTATACCATCACTGCAGTCAATGCGAATACCGGTATCGGAAAGGTCATCATCAGGGATACACTACCGCCATACTTAGATTTCGTTTCTTCCAACCCGGTGGTCATACCTACCGCTTCAGGAACAACGCCGCAACGAGACGCGCTCGAATGGACAATTGCAGGCGTTGCTTCCATGGCGACAACAACAGTTACGGTCAAAGCGACTCCACAGGCAGGAACAAGCGCTTCACAGCCCATGTTTATCAATCGCGCATGGGTCACCGTCAGTGATACGATCACCGTACCGACGAATTCAACCTATCACCAGGGAGCAAGTATCGGGATAGCCACTTTCTCCGCAGGATTCGGAGGGAATATTTACAATGCAGGAGAACAGGCTTTAGACTACAGAACTTCGCCCAGAAGCGGCATTGTGATTGTACCTGACGAAGGGTACCGTTTCGCGGGATGGAGTCACGAAGACTACATTTCACTACGGGGCAAAACGATTCAAGCGGAAGAGGGAATCATGCATTATGATACGCTCACAGTTTATGGTGACATCGAGTTGCATGCCAACTTCGAATTAGAGGAATACCCGATCGAATATCATTTGAACGGTAGTGTAAATGCTGGAAATAATCCTCCGGCATATACGATTGAGTCCGGAGCCATCACACTGGGAACGCCCGAAAAAGCGGGGGATGTCTTTACCGGATGGACTGGTTCCAATGGAGAGAAGCCTCAGTTGGATGTTATTATATCCGGTGGATCTACCGGAGAATTGGAATTCTACGCCAACTTCCTGCGGAGCGGAAAGGAAGACGAAACCCAGTTGGATAATCCGGAAGAAGATAAAATTTGGGCAGCCAAAGACGAATTGTATATCCGGACATCGAAACCGGGAAGTGTTGTAAGGATTTATTCCATGGAAGGGGTATTGCAGAAACAACAGACCATACTGCAGACAGGAGAAATGAAGATAAAGCTTGCGAGAGGAATTTACGTTGTCACCCTTAACAATAGCATCGGGCAAACTGTGAGGATTGATTAAATCTGTTATATAATTAACAAAAAACAACCTTTCTGAAGATTATCAAAAAGGTTGTTTTGTTTTTTTAACTATTTAAATAGTATTTTGATATTATATTTGTCGTTTAATATGGTGGCATTTAAATTTAGCAAATTATGAAACAAACGTTTAAGGCATTGTTTATGGGGGGTGTAGTATTCTTTTTATCTACATTTTTAAATTTAAAACTTTCCGCTCAGGACTACATTCCGACCGAACTTATAGGTACGTGGGCATTAGATAGCGTACAGGTAGAAGAAGTTTTGCCGGATAATATCATACAAAAAACCGTACTACCCGGCGATGATATCAACTTCTACAATGATTGGATGTGGCAAATGACATTTACAACTGATAGACAGCTCTTCTATACCTATAACAACAATCAGAATATATCAGAGACACTATATACAATAAAAGATAAAAAGGAAAATACAGCAACACTGATAATTAACAGAACTGTTGACCATTTAATATTGAAAATACAATTGCTTTCCCCAACCACAATCTTGATAACACGCGAGTTTACAACCACATACAATAGCACACTGAATACAGAAACATACTGGATGATGTATTACAGTAAATCAAGCAAATAATAAATGTAATGAAAATGAATACTACAGCATTAAAAAAAATATATACCACCATCTTGTTGTTGATAGTTTTTTCCCCGGTAGCTTTTGCACAAAATAAAGAAAGCTACAATTGGATTTTTGGATTTGGAGCCTGGATGACATGGAATACGACTCAAACTATTGGTGGTTTATCCGGGCTTCCAACACCAATATCAGGTGCAAATATATATCAGTCCGAAGGATCGTTTAGCATGTCCGACACAAACGGGAACCTGATGTTTTATTCAGATGGAATAAGTATATGGAATAAAAATCACACGATCATGCCAAATGGGTCAAACCTGACCGGAAATAGTGATGCCGCACAATCAGGAATTGTCATACCATATCCGGGAAAATCGAATCAATTTATCGCTTTTACAATAGGTGCGAGAGGGTCAGATAATCTATCCTATTCTGTTGTCGACATGACACTCGAAAGTGGACTCGGGGATATTGTTTCCGGACAAAAAAACATTGCGTTAACAGGACACGTATCCATATTAGGTGAAAATATCGCGACTGTAAAAATGACTTCCGGAAGTGGTTATTGGCTCATTGCGGCGGGAAGGGGAACTTCATCTTCAATAAATGTATGGAAAGTAACAAGCGCAGGTGTAGAAACATCATGCTTTGCCTCCTATACGTTGCCACAGGACATCTCAACAAGCTCTACAGAAGCCTATATTCGATTTTCACCGGATGGCAAATATTTCGCTCTCCCCACCTACCTGAGTGGTAATCAGGTATTTTTTGGCGAATTTGACCCACATACAGGAACATTTCCTTCGATAAAAGTATTGACCGGCTATCCGGGA
>JAVBNB010000045.1:0-18779 GCA_031551825.1 Tannerella sp.
GCTTAGCCCGCTCTGCTGCTGGCGATCAAGGATGGCCAGGAATTCTTCTTTGCTCATTATACGTCTCATAGCTTTTTTGAGAGCAAAGGAAAGGACTTTATGATAACACTACAACGGGTAGTTTACCGGGGGCTTACAATATTTTATGGAAGTAATCGCAATTGAAAAGCAAGCATTCGAAGTAATGACAGCGAAATTTAAGAATATGATTGAACAGGTCCACAAAATTTGTTCATCTAAAAATGAATTGAATAAAGAATGGTTGGACAATCAGGAAGTATGCCAGTTATTGAACATCAGCAAGCGGACTCTCCAGTATTACCGGAACTCAGGAATGATTTCATATACTCAAATCGGATATAAGAATTTTTATAAAGCATCCGATGAAACGGGGTTGAGCTATTTTTATTTTGCACACAAAACAAAAAAATATAAGAAGAAAATACGGAGGTATGGGAGGTAATTATAATATGAACGCTTGGATATTCATGACCATTAAGCTGAAAATATCCAAGCGTTATTAATCTGCTCTAAAATTTTCAGAAAGATTGTATATCCAGTTCTTTAGCGAACAATGGCCCGGCTTGCTTTCCGAAAGATTGAAATGCTTCGGATGCGCAATGAGCATTAAAGGCCGCTTCGTCTGTATATTCTTCATATACCATAAATTCCGAAGGGTTCTCCGTGCTTTGATAAAGGGTGTAAGCTAAATTCCCCGACTCATTCCTTGTTGCTTCGATCAATGCCGGGGTCATACCCCAAAACTCTTTTTCTTTCCCTGCAATGATATAGATTTTTGCAATTACGATTTTCTTTTCCATGTATTTATACCGTTTAATAATTCGACGGCAAAGGTACCATTTCTGCGGCTCTTCCAAATAGAGATAAAAATTATCAAGATATTCTTTCATTCTCCAAAGATACGCAATCAATGGCTATTAAGCGATAATCTTAGCCTTATTCATTTTTGAGTTTAGCGCCACAAGCTGCCACATCCCCCAATCCATTACTATCTAAAGATAACCTGCTTTCACCTAAGCAGGTAAAAGAATCCAAAGCCAACTTTCTGTATTTCCTGAAATTAAAGCGTAAATTTGCACGCAAATAACAATTATGACAGACAATAATAAGTCACTGGAACAAATCATCAAAACCCGCAAGTCAACCCGGAACTTTTCAAAAGAGGTTCCACCGGAGGAAGATTTGATGAAAATAATAACATCGGCCGTTTATGCACCTTATGGCGGAGCAACAGGTATTCCTTTGGAAGAATTGCGGAAAGTTTTCGTTTTCAAACAGGATACTGAAAGCCTGGAAAAAGCAAGGGGAATTTTTCTTATCCAAATGCGGAAGAATGCCAAAAAGCTGAACCGCCTGCTAACAGTTTTGCCTTTTATGAAGAAGAAAATGCAAACTTTTGCCAACAAGGTAAACGGCATCGCCAAAGGTGGTGTTCCGGCATTGAACAATGCGGCATATTTCATTGTGCTTGCCGAAAAGAAAGGATTCCCACCTGTCGAAAAACAATCGATGGCGCATGTGTTCGAAAATATGTGGCTGACGGCAACGGATTTGGGATTGGGGTTTCAACTGGTATCGGCTACCAATACGCTATCGGACAACAAGGATTTTCTGATGTTACTCAATCTGAAAAAAGGCGAATATGCGTTGGACGGATGTGCAGTGGGTTATCCTAAAAACAACGCTGAAAAAATGAAAGAATTTGATGTTGAAAAGTTTATGACCCGGATGTAATCAAATAAAAAGAATGAGACTCTGGTCGTTGCATCCGAAATACCTCGATACCAAAGGGCTATTGGCCGTTTGGAGGGAAGGGCTGTTGGCAAAACATGTTCTGGAGGGGAAAACGAAAGGTTACACCAATCATCCGCAATTATTGCGTTTTAAGGCAGCAGAATACCCCGAACAAGCTATCTCGCAGTATCTCTCGGAAATATACAATGAAGCGCAGCGGCGCGGATACCAATTCGACAAAACGAAAATCCGTTGGGGCTTCACCCCCATGGAACTTCCCGTAACTTCCGGACAGATGATATATGAAAAGAAACATCTCGAACAAAAGCTGTCCGTTCGCAATCCGGATTTATTGGAAATTCTCAAAGCAGATATTCATATCAAGCCGCACCCAATGTTTAAAGTTGTGGACGGCGACGTTGAAACCTGGGAAAAACAAGAATAATCCGTATATTACCGTAAACTTCAAACGATGGAGAAAAACATCGAGCGTTAGCTTCCAATAATTGGCATTGAATGTATGTATTGCTTGTTGGAAACTTGCTCTACCATAAATGAGGCAATATCAGAACGCGAGATATTGAAAGAATACCGGGATGCAGGAAAATTATCATTTATAGCTTTGCCAGGAAAAGTTTTGTATAAGAAATCAGATATTCGGAAACTGTTGGAGAATCGTTATCAAAAGGCGTGGAGAAGTTCTCTTTGAAATATGGAGCTTAAAGTGTTGTATCATTTTCAAATTTAAATTTTATTGGAGTGGTTTCTCTCTCAAAAGCAATGCCTGCTTCGAATAAAATTATCCAAAACAGGCATCTCTCTGATTAAATTTCTGAAAACAAACCGGATTATTCCAACTTCAACAGCATGATATAATCTACTTTATTTTCATCAATTGTTTGAAAACCTATGCGTTCGTACAGGCGAATAGCAGGATTCCCTTTGGTTATACTCAATGAAACTTGGGCATAACCTTCCGATTTCATCCAAACTATCATTTGCTCCATCATTTGAGTGCCAATACCTTTGTTACGGTATTTTTCAAACAGGGCAATAGCTATTTCAGGAGTCTGCATATCAATATAACCGCAGCCTTTTATTTCTCCCTGAAATGTACGTATCCAAACGGCTCCGACTATCTTGTTGTCAACAATAGCCACTAAACAACGATCGTCCTTACCTTTTCCCCAGTTATTCCAATATACCCGAACTTGTGGTAAGTATATCACATCTCTCAGATAAGGATTCTCCGGGTCAGGATGATAAATGGTTTCGTACATGATATCTTCCATGAAGGGATATTCCTCCGGAAGAATCTTTCTGATTATTAAACCATTCATCATATTTTCTTCCCAATATAAAATACATAACCATAAAAGTCCTTATACTTATAATACAATTGCATCTCATGGCGTTGACTGGCGATTAACTCTTCAGCGGTTTTATTTCCTGCATACTTTTTTAGGAAGTCGTCCTGCGCCTTTGCCTGCGGAGCATAGAAATCATCTGTCCAGCAGGTTGATGGCAACATAAAGGTTGCTACAGGGATATAGCCCGCCTTTTGTACCTGGGCTACCTTGTTCGGGATAGTATCTATTTCGGTATAATGCGCCATCCAAAAGTTGTGGATTTCAGTGGGACGTTTTGCCGTAAACCACGTTGCTTCCGATGCTGCGATATAACCGCCCGGCTTAAGATATTCACGCCACTCGTTGAATCCCCGTTCGAAGCCGATATTATAGATTGACCCTTCCGACCAAATCAAGTCTAAGGATTCCTTCTCAAAAGGAAGATTATCCATTGATCCGACAATGCCTTTTACCTTGTCTGAAAGTCCTAGTTGTCCGGCGTTCCGATTGAAAATCCGGATAAATTCAGGAAAGAGGTCAAGTCCTGTAATCTGTCCCGGAACATTCTGTGCCAATACCATAGTTTGTCCGCCTGTTCCGCAACCCAGGTCGACGATGCGGGAATTATCGGTCAGGTTCTCGATAAAACTCAATGCTTTAAGGGTTACTTCGGGGCTGCCCGGTCCCTGACGTTCTACGTTTGAAAAGTATTCGCAAATGATATTGAAGTCGAAGTCGTGAATTGTTTTAATTTCCTTACTCATGATGTTTAAATTTGAAATGACATGGAACAGCTTAATACTTCTGTTACCACACCAATGATTTATAAATATATGTATATAAAAATAACTCGGGCAAGAATATGCCTGAGCATTGCTAAGGGATAACCTCGACAGAAACGTCAGAGGTTATTTACTTCACGGACTCCTTCTTCAGTTTTAACATAGGCTGCAAAGATACGCTATTTTTCTGCAACAACAAACATTTCGCTATTGGATGTAAAATCGTTACTGCCCAGATATTACTATCCGCTTTCTCAAATAATGAGGGCATGTTATCTACGATATTTATCTGGTCAATTAGTGAATTTAGTCATTATTTTCACTATTATTTCTTTTATTCATTATTGCATAACAATTATTGTCAACCACCTCTCCATCATAACGCTTTTCGGCGAAGCGGAGACAACCTTCATATTGGAATCCGCATTTTTCCAATACTCTTTTTGATTTCCCGTTAAAGGGGTAGCAGTAGGCGGATATAAGGTCAAGGTCTAATTCTTCAAAACCAAAGCGAAGCACCGCAAGCACAGCCTCAGTTGCAAAACCTTTTCTCCAATAGTTTTCTCCAATAGCATATCCAAGCATTCTTGTTTTATCGTTTTGCCTTTTTGGGTCGGGGATTATACCGATTGTACCAAATAACTTACCTGTTTCTTTCAACACCATACCAAAAACATACTCTTGATTAAGAAAGACAAGTGGCATTATCTCTCGCGTTTCTTCTATGCTTTCATGTGGTTTCCATCCGGCATTTATGCCTACGTTTTTATTCTGACTGTATTCGTATATAGCTTCTGCGTCGCTTTCTGTTATCGGACGAAGAATCAAACGTTCTGTTTCTATTTGTTTCATTTTATTCCGGACAAAAGCCATTTTTATAGAATTGATAACTTTCCTCTATATTTTCTGCCGTATCGGCATCTAATGCATAAAGTATTTCGCGACAAAATTCTAATTGTGCCGTTCCGGCAGCGGTAACCATATTGCCGTCTCTTGCTGCTTGTTTGTGAATATAATTCGCTTCTCCGTTATATTGTTCTCCTGCATATTGCTTCAAATAGTCAAGAGTGTTGCTTGTATGTTTCTCTTTGTTGAGAAAACCATGTTTGCCCAGAAAAACCGAAGCGTTGCATATGCCGGCAACCAATTTGTTTTCCCTGATTGCTTTTTCTACTAAAGGAACAATCTGTTCAGCTTCGGGAGTAAACCAATTCATTCCGCCAATCAGTATTAGTCCGGCGTAATCATCCGGCAGGGTGTGTTGGTCGTAATCGGGTAAAACGGTGAATCCGCCGACGGATGTAACCGGATCTTTGGTTACAGACATTGTCTTAACGGTGTATGTAACAGGACTTCCAGGTTTAACTCCCTGATTTAAACATGTCGCAATATGCGCACCTTCCCAATCGGCAAAACCGTTTAGGAGGATGAATATGATTTCTTTTTTCATAATTGATTTCATTTGTATGTAAATACAAATGTACTTCTTCTTTCTTCAAGAAATCAATTAATGGCTTAATAAAATGATCATAGGCTTCAATGTGAGGAAGATGACCGACATCATCCAATTCAACTAATTCGGAATGAGAAATTTTCTTTGTTGTCTCACGACCTAACACAGGATAATTGCCAAGCATTCCTTTGATTGCTTCCGGCGCCTTGTTCTTCGCCAACGCCGCATAGAATGACCCACTACCGACACATTCCATATATTCCATTTCAAGTCGTACCCCTTGAATATCAAGTGGAATAAAATGCACAGGGAAAGGATAACGGATATTTTCCAAATTTGTGGCTGTAACTCCTTCAAACGGTTTATCCTGTGCGTTAACACAAATACCTGCCAATAATAACAGACATTATATCAGGCTATTAATTCTCATAACTTTAGTTGCTTATCTTTAAATTAACAACTAAAAGAACCATTTGTTCTTTTAGAAATACCTACATTTGCCCGAATCTCTTCAAAGAGAATATATTATTCAAACTTCATGGGCTATGTTGTTTTATGTACAAGACAAAAAAGACTTATTTTTGTTTTGTCGACAAGACGAAATGAAAGTGACAAATCTATTCCAATATTTTATTTTGTTTCCAAAATGCACTATAAATGCTGCATAATAGAAACAAAATGCTATATATTCAATCGATAGAAAAAGCAACATACCCCTACAATGGAACAAATTTTGGAAAAATATACCCCTGCAATGAAACATTTTCATATTCTTACTTCTTCAAAAATAAATAGAGAATTGAAAATGAATAGTTCCTTTTAATGCCTCATTCTTTCATATAAGGTTTTACAGTAATTTATTTCCTTCAGGAAGAAAACCGTCAAAGAATGGAGGGAAAGTTTCAAATTGAAATCTATTTTGAGATACAGGCATTGTATAAGATATTGGAGTTTCATGATAATCTGGAAGGTATTCAAAGATATATTGCTTAAAATCATTTTCAGTCAATAAACCTGCAAGAATCTTGTTTACATATACTTCAGCGACTCTCATTTGCCTTTACTTAGTTTGTATTTATTAATTTCGGAGAGAATATCTAATTTAATAACTTCCCAATATTTCCCCCTTAAACAAATCGGGTTGAAATCAGAATCAGCACTTTCAAATTGAGTAAAGTTATTTATTATAATGTCTTCTTCATGGGAATAAGGATACCTTTCTTCATGTAGGGAAATCATTTTTTCCAATGAATAATCATCCAGTAATTCATGGATGTCCCAAAAATCTTTTTTTCGACCACTCCGTGAGATAACATCAATTTTCATGGCGACAATATCATCAATGTCTGTCATTTTTAATCCATCAATTTCTACAATAGGACGAATGAAAGAATCGGTATAAAATAAATCCAGTTTGATACTATTATAGGCAGATTCTCCGATATAATAAGATTTGCCCATTCCAACAAGCCCTTTTGTCGGAATGTCCAAATAGGCAAAATTGGCATGAAGATAGTTTTCTATAGCATCAAAATCAACGGAATTATATTCCGCATCAGTAAACAAATCAATATCGACAGATTCCCGATGCCCTAACTGTAGACTTAATGCTGTCCCTCCAACCAACCGAAATGCAGAAAATTCAGATATATCCATCAACTTCTTCAAAGTTGACAACAACAAGGGAGTGACAGTATTGTAGTATAATTTTCTTTTCATTTTAACTTGTTTGGAGATATTTATGACTGTTTTCTATCGCTTGAGGCATCAGGTTTTTAGCGAAATCCAACGTGTTTTTAATTGCTTCTTTTCCGTAAAACCGGATAATTTCCATAATCTCCTGTTCATTTCCCCGTTCGAAGATACGCTTGATAACAGCAGGTTTATTTTTCTCCCAGTTGATTTTATTTATATCTGTATCCCAAAAAACAACCGGACGGATTTTAGACAAATCCGGATGATAATCTTTCGATTCTTTCAATTTTTCCTGTTCAATGTCATAGTAAGCTTGCAAAACCATGAAAAATCCCTCTTCAATTCCTAAAGCTCGTTCAATCTTTAACGACAAAGCCGGATTCATTTTGCGTTTACCTTTGGTAATGGCAACCAATGTTTGTGGAAATTCGTTGATAGAAATAGCAAATCGCCCTTTCTTCAAGTCTCGCTGTTTCAATTCCCGTTCAAGAATGATTCCGGGGTGTATTCCTTTTATGATTGAAATAGTAGAAGTCATAATCCTTATCAATTTTACAATGCAAAGATAATAAATAAACAAATATGCTTACATAGATTTGTTGTTTTTTAGCATAAAAGAAAAGGAAATCTTTTGAGATTTGGAAGAAATAAACTATCTTTGTTTACAGAAATCAGATTTGCAGTGGCAGACTGTGGAGAAATGTTGAAAATTTCTCGTGTGCAATTCGTTGTACTTAGTATATAGTAGCTAATCTAATCTAATAGATTAAAATATAAGGCGTTACCATTAAGGTTCAAGTTCTGTGGCACCACTGAATAAGAGTAGCAAAACAAAGCAAATCCCTGAAAAATAGACAGTTTTTGGGGTTTTTGTTTTTGACCAACCCGCCTCAAAAGTGCATAAATTTCCTAACTCCGAAAAGACGGCCTACGGCTACAAAGACCTTTTGGCATCAGTCGATACGGTTATCATGGGTGGCCGTACTTATCATGAATTACAGTGCATGGATATTGTTTGGCCTTATCCGAATCAGCACACATACGCTGTATCGCGTCACGAATGGGATGCAAAAGAAGAAAGCGTCAGTTTTATCACGGAGAACATCATTGAACAATCTCTAAACTACGCAATGAGCCAGGTAAAGACATTTGGCTGGTAGGCGGCGGAGAATTGGTTTCGATGCTGCTCACTGCCGATTTGGTGGATGAAATGCAGATAACCTATATCCCTATCATTCTCGGTAAGGGTATTCCCATATTTCCTGAACAATCCAAAGCATCAAAATGGATACTGACAAAAAGTTCTGCATATAGTTCCGGCATCTTAAAAGTGGATTACCTCTTAGATAACAGAAAGTAATACCCAACTATCAGTTTCCATTTATATCTAACCCGTTTTTATACAAACGGTAAACACATCCGTTTTGTATAGAACTTACTCTGTTTTGTATAGTTCCCTATTTAACAACACCCCATACTTTTGCATAAACATAAAAATCAAAATAATATGGAACATAAAACAATTCTGATTACAGGAGCTTCGGATGGAATCGGGAAAGATACCGCCAAAACACTCGCAAAACAAGGGCACGCAATTATCCTGCATGGTCGCAACAAACAGAAAATGCAGGCTGTTTATGACGAAATCAAGAGAGAAACGGGCAATAACAATATCGAGATGTTCACAGCCGATTTTCTTTCTTTTGCCGAAATCAAAGCCTTTGCAGATACGATTAAAATGAAATACGACCGCCTGGACGTACTCGTAAATAATGCGGGAGCGCAGTTTGGTGGCACAAGGGAAACCACAAGCGAGGGACACGAAAAAACGATGATGATAAATGTTTTTGCACCATTCCTTTTAACGATGCTTTTACTCGATTTACTCAAAAAAAGTCCGTCCGCAAGGGTCGTAACCGTTTCATCGAGCGCACACAAAATGGGTGGAAAGCCCTATCTGGACGATATAGAACTGGAGCACCATTATTCCATGTCGAAGTCATACGGCTTATCTAAATTATATATCATCTGGGTAATGCGTCATTTTATTGCCGAAATGGGAAAAACGGGTATCAATCATATCACATTCAACTCGGTGCATCCTGGCTCTGTAAATACAAGTCTTGGTCGGGTATCGACAAAAGCATGGGGAGCAAAAATTATTTATTTCCTTTGGAAACCGATGATGATAAGTGTTACCAAAGGTGCTAAAAGCAGTATTGAAGCTGCCGCATCTCCAAAATTGGAAGGCGTTACCGGAAAATACTTCGGGCCGAAAGGTGAAGAAAACCCCAGCGACAAATATTATTCTGTCGAAAATGAACAGATAGTTTGGGATTATTGCAAGAAAGTAACGGGGGATTATTTATGAAACGATTCAAAACGATTATGATTATCCTCTTGTCAGCTTTATTGATAGCATTACTTATTTCTGTATCAAAATATGCCCCGTGGATTTGTTTCGGAAAGAAAATGAAAAGTAATTACGAAAACACATATGCCATACAGAACGTCGGAACTGGAAAGGACATCAGAGTATATAACGTAGGTGTTGAGAATGAAACGGAGATTATTCTATACAGCCACAATGAATGGGAATGTCTTACATGGCAATTCATCCAACTGGAAGAAAATGTATTTTTACTCAAAAACCTATACACGCAAAAGAGTTTCGAGCCTTCTACTGTTCCGGTAGCAGGCGTAAACCTGTGGCAACAAACATTAGGCGGAAGTCCTCTGCAATATTGGGAATTTATAAAACAGTCTGACGAAACCTATCTGATACGATTAAAGGACACAGAATTATATCTTACAGTTACTTCGGATGAAAACGATTCTGATATTGTCCTTATGCCAAAGCAGGATTCGGACAAACAACTTTGGCGGTTGGTACGGCAAAATCCCATAGTATAGTACCATAGCCGAATCAGGAATTACCGTTACCTTTGTGGATTAATTAAATAGATTTTAGAAAAATGGAATCCAACGAAATAATCAAAATAAATACGATTGAGGAATACACAAAACGGTTTGGCTGTCCGCCTGCCAATCATCCGTTAGTTAGTATCAATCGCCTGACGGAAGTGAAAGATTATGTACCTATTGGCAAGCTTGTACAACTTAATTTGTACTCAATTGTAGTGAAAGACGGAAGCAGTTGCACTTCCAAATACGGTTGGCGTGAATATGACTTTACGAGAGGCTCGATGAACTTTTTTGCGCCGGGACAAACACATTTTTGGGACGAAAAATCGGAACATGCAGGAGTATGGGGTTGGATGTTGGCGTTTCATCCTGATTTCATCCACAAATACCCGCTCGGAATGAAAATCGGCAAATTAAAGTTCTTTTCGTATGAAACAAACGAAGCCTTGCATATATCCGATTCCGAAAGGACTCTGGTCGAAAGTATAATGCAAAACATACAGGACGAATATAAACGGAGTATCGACGAACACAGTCAGGATATTATCGTATCTCAATTAGACGTGCTTTTGAATTATGCCGAACGCTTTTATACACGGCAATTCAGGACAAGAAACAGTGTTGAATCAGATATACTGACACGTTTCCAATCCATACTACACAAGCATTTTGAGAACAATAAGGATAAACTGATTACGGCGAACGATATTGCTTCGGAATTAGCCATGTCCCCGCATTATTTGGGCGACCTTCTGCGCAATCTGACAGGGCTGAATACACAGCAACATATCCACGCTTATTTGATTGAAAGAGCAAAAGGACTGTTATTGACAACCAATCTTTCTGTCAATGAAATTGCTTATTCGCTCGGCTTTGAATATCCGCAATATTTTAGCCGTTTGTTCAAAAGTAAGACAAGGCAAACGCCTGTTGAGTTCCGAAGCATGAATTAAGTATTGAAAATATGCAAATCAATAAAGTGAAACAACTGGATTGAATACCAATAGAGCATAAAAATGGAAGAATTATCGTCGAATATTTCGTTATTTAGTAGTTGCACTGTTTGCTTTCTTGGCTATTCAAACGTAAAATAAACGTGATATGAAAGCCTATTTCAAACAACTGTTCGACACAATCCAAATCGAATTACAGATTATTGATTTGGAAGGCTGCGATATTTCTCTCGATGAATCTGTGGCAATGATTGAATTTCTCAAGAAATGCTTTTTGGATTTAAGAAACTTTCTTCTTGCCAAAGAAGCCATGGCTGTTGAAGAAGAAATAACATGCTTCAAGGAGATGAAACCCGAAGTGTTGGGACAGTTATTGTATTTCCATAAGATACACAACATCGAATTAAACGGTCCTACGGGAAGCAATGATACGCAAAAAGAATACTACGAAAGCAAACTTAGCAACATAACGTATTCAGGTGGAAAAGTACGCTTCAAATCATACGATGAGTACAACGAGATTGTTCCTGATTACGATACGATGGAGTACGTTAGGGGGATGTTGTTATGATTTTATTTGCTGTATTTTATTTTGAATTTGGTTCAGACGTTCAGATAAATTCCCTTTTACTTCTATTGTTTCTATATCAAAATCACTGATAAGATCGCTAAGAATATCGTTTACCTGATACCTGAGTTCCGGTAATTCGGATTCAGAGTACAAGATTACATCAGGGGTTTCGATGGGAACAAATATGAGAAGATCAAGTTTATCTATTGTATTTTGAACCTTACTAAATATTGATTGAAGATTTAACGATTTATCGGTAGCTTGAATATAAGCGAACAAATCAACAGGGCATCTGTCAAAAATAGCATTATTGCTGTTTCTTGCGATTTGCTTTATGGAGTATTCAAGTTGTGCCAGATAATCATCAGCGGTTGGCATTTCAGCAAAGATGTATCCGGTTTCTTCTAATTCAAAATAGGGTTCAGTGTAATATTCGTAATCAGGAAAAGATTCATACAGTTTTTCTGCTAATGTTGTCTTTCCAACCCTATGAGTACCTGTTACTGCTATTTTCATGGGTGCAAAGGTAAGTAAAGTTTTGTTGTAAATCTTAAAGCGCAAGTGCATTTTATGTGTAGTGAACACATAACGAAAAGCGACTGTATATGCAGGTGGTTTTATATGAACTTATTTACTAATATTTATGAGTCTCTTTGTAAAAGTCTTTTGTAAACAAAAATTGGAGGGGTTTTTATGAAAATCAGACCGTATCTTACTTTTAGGGAGATTGTGAAGATGCGATTATTCTCTACAAGAATGAGTAACAAATTGTCGTTATAAAAGTGTATAAAATTTATTTAAAAAAACCTAAATCAGATGTTTTATAAATTTAAAGTGTAAATTTGCATAATTGAATGCTATATTATTGAAATTAATGCGGGAATGAATTTGTTATATTATGGGTAAAATTGGGTAGGATATAACAGATAGTGTGTTAAGAGTTTATTTGAAGCCGGTTTTGGATATGGGATGTGTTGTTTTTTAGCAAAAGAATAATTCAATGAAGAATGTCTTATCAAATAAAGAACGTGAAAGGGGTATTTACAAGGTAACCATCATAGGCGGTCTGGTTAATCTTGGACTTGTTTTGTACAAGCTTACTGCTGGAATTTTGGGGCAAAGTGCAGCTATGATAGCAGATGCGGTACATTCATTATCGGATTTTATTACCGATATTATTGTACTCGTGTTGGTGAAAATATCGGGAAAGCCATGTGATGATGAGCATAGATATGGGCATGGAAAGTATGAAACATTTGCCACGCTAATAATCGGATTTATTCTATTTATTGCTGGTGGAATGATTGCTTACGAAGGGAGTCGGGATATTATAGCTGTAGTGAAAGGAGCCACATTGCCCAGTCCGGGTATGATCGCATTCTGGGCAGCTATTGTTTCTATTTTATCGAAAGAGTTATTGTATCGTTATATTGTAATTGCAGGAAAGAAGTTGAGGTCGGATGTCGTTATTGCCAATGCCTGGCATCACCGTAGCGATTCTTTTTCTTCTATAGGAACTGCGTTGGGGATTGGTGGCGCTATTTTTCTCGGTGAGAAATGGACAGTCCTTGACCCGGTGGCTGCGTTAATTGTCAGCGCCTTTATTATTAAAATGTCATTCCAATTGATGAAGCCGGCTATAGACGAATTAATGGAGAAGGCGCTGCCGGAAGAGATAGAGAGTGAGATTCGAGGGATTGTAAACTCTTTTGATGGAGTAGCAGGCCTGCATAATCTGTATACGCGTAAAATCGGAAGCTGTTATGCAATAGAATTACATATCCGAATGAACGGGAGGGCCATACTTCAGGAGGTTCATCAGAAAGTCTCTGAAATAGAGGTTGAGTTGCGGGAAAAATATGGAAATAACACGCATGTAATGATACGTACAGAGCCTGTAAGGGAAGAAGCTCTTTGATCATAGTTTTTATTATGACCCGGAATCTTCTTTCCAATTGTGTCAAATGAAATTATGATCCAATTTTTTTCCTTTTTTTATAATCTCTTCAACTAAATTAGAATACCAAACAATGCCGACGTTAAAACCTTCTTTTCTTATGATAGTCATGTCGTCAAAATCTATCGGTTGACTTTGTTTGAAGGGTTCACCGGAAAATACACCTAAAAACACAAATTGCTTTTCTTGCGAAGTCAGTATTTTACCTTGATATAATATTTGATTTGTCGGATGTGAGATAACAAGGCTTCCGGAAGAGCCTGGGAATAACTTTGCATCAATTAAGAAGTAGGGGTGTCCATTAAAATGAGCCCCCCATTTGGATGCTATGATACCTGATTTTACTATGGGAAACAAATTCAATTGGTCGTAAAATCCTTTGGGATAGCTAAGGATAATTGTTTCGTCTGATACCTCTATATTAATTTTGCTTTTACCAGGCAAATTTTCTTCGGTAATAACTGAATTTCTGATAATCTGATTTTTTTTTATTAACTCCGTTTGTGTGTCTAAAATTTCAATGGCGATAATATCAACAATGTCGTTCATGTGGATTTTAGATCGTTTCTTTATTTCATTTTTATTCAATGTGACAGGAAACCATTCAATTGTTGAACCGTTTTTTTTTCTATAATGAAATGTAAAGCTGTCAGGAATTTGATAGCTCCCTTCGTGATCTCGTGATAATAAAACATGCTTATTGGTGATTAGCCATAAATTTCGAATAAGAATCCATTCTCCTTTCTTTGCATTGGGGTCTTTATCGCCTTCTTCCTGATAAAAAAAACCTGATCCCTGACTTGTCTTTCCCTGAAATGAAGTTATTGTTCTTGTAGATATTGTGTTGAATTTATCATCAAGTGTCATTGTTTAAATTTTTAAAAAAATAACCTATTTACTTTTTTGCAAAGTTATTAATTATATTAATATATTAGTTATAATTATTATATTTAATTAAAAAAATGATTTATGTATTTATGGTGACTTGTTTGGGTATAAATGAAATGAGTTGTCGGAGTTTCTTCTAAAATATGCTATATTTGCAGAGTAATATAAATACCAGATCTTTCATGAAACGAACCATATTATTTGCATTTTCTTTTATGATGGTGATTGCGTTAGCTGCGCAGGATCGCCGAAGTGGTAAGCCCTGGACAACGCGTAGCGAGGTGATCGCACGGAATGGAATGGTGTGTTCATCCCATCCGTTAGCAACTCAAGTGGGTATCGATGTGCTGAAGAAGGGTGGTACAGCTACTGATGCAGCTATCGCTGTAAATGCATGCCTCGGATTGATGGAGCCTACGGGTTGTGGTGTAGGCGGTGATTTATTTGCCATTGTTTGGGATGCCAAAACAGGGAAACTATATGGACTCAACGCAAGTGGTCCTGCACCTGAGAGTCTTACGTTGCAGTATTTTAAAGATAAAGGCATAGACAAGATTCCGCCATATGGGCCGCTTCCGGTAAGTGTTCCGGGTTGTGTGGACGGATGGTATCAACTGCATGCTAAGTTTGGGAAGCTGCCTATGGGTGATATTTTGCAACCCGCCATTGACTATGCCGAAAAAGGCTTTCCACTCACGGAAGTCATAGCTCCTTCGTTCAAGCAATCCATAGAGCGTTTTTCTACGATGTATCCTAATGTTCTAGAAACTTATGCACCCAATGGCGAGCAATGGGAGAAAGGCGATATTTTTCGCAACCTCATGTTGGCTACAACACTTAAACTTATTGCTAAGAAAGGCCGTAATGAGTTTTATAAAGGCAGTATCGCACGTACCATTGCTGATTTTATACAGAAGCAAGGTGGTTTTCTTAGCTATGATGACTTGGCGAATTACTCGTCGGAATGGATAGAACCGGTGTCCGTAAACTACCGTGGCTACGATGTTTGGGAACTGCCACCTAACGGACAGGGTATAGCAGCCTTACAAATGCTCAATATTCTGGAAGCGTACGATATGAAATCGTATGGTTTCGGGTCACCTGAACATATACACTATTTCGTGGAAGCCAAGAAACTCGCATTTGAGGATCGTGCCAAATACTATACCGATCCTCGTTTTGCAAACATCCCTGTGGAAGCACTCATCTCTAAATCATACGCGGAACAACGTCGCGAACAAATCCGGGACAATAGGGCTTCGCGAGAACCTCAGGCGGGCGTTATCGCTGATACTGACAATACGATATATCTAACTGTTGCCGACAAGGATGGCAATATGGTCTCGTTTATCCAGAGCAACTACCGGGGGATGGGAAGTGGTATGGTTCCTCCCGGGCTAGGCTTTATGCTTCAGGATCGTGGTGAACTGTTCTCATTAGACGAGAATGCTGCGAATGTTTTTGCTCCCGGTAAGCGCCCGTTTCATACAATTATTCCCGCGTTCATCACCAAGGAGGGTAAGCCTTTTCTAAGTTTCGGAGTAATGGGCGGTGATTATCAACCGTTAGGGCATGTACTCATAGCAATGAATATGATAGACTTCGGGATGAATGTGCAGGAAGCGGGAGATGCTCCTCGAATTGACCATATCGGATCGTCGTCGCCCACAGGAGAAGTGCGCGATGATTCCGGAGGTGAAGTCGTATTGGAAAATGGTTTCTCAACGGAAACCGTGCGAAAATTGCTGGGCATGGGACACAAGGTGACGTATGGATTTGGAAGTATGTATGGCGGTTATCAAGGTATTATGTACGATGTAGAACGCCGTATTTACTTCGGCGCATCTGAGAGCCGTAAGGACGGTTGCGCCATGGGATATTAGTTGTCAGTCATGTTATCTGTTTCAGCACATATAAGCAACATCGTTTCTTTTCCTTTAAGATTACGTTCACCGACAACCAATGCATACATTTTGTCGATAGCAGCTTTTATCTGTGTAGGAAAAGTAAACCAGTACAAAGGTGTTACAAATGCCACTAAGTCAGCAGATTCTAAAGTTGGGGCCAATTCATTGAAATCGTCTTTGAAAACACAGGCGCTTTCTTTGCTGTAGCATTTATTGCAGGCTATACAACCTTTTATTTGCTTATGTGCGGCATTAAAGCGAGTAATTGTGTGTCCTGCATTTTCAGCACCCCGAATAAATGCATCGGCCAATAGGCTACTGTTTCCTCCTTTGCGAGGACTACCTGTTATTACGAGAATCTTTTTCTTTTGTTCCTTGATAAGTTTGTTCATGATGTATTAACGAATAAAATTCGTTATTTGCGGTATTGTTTCCGGTTCCGGCTTGGAGGCGGCACCTTCTTTTATGTTTTTCAATAACCAGGCCATGTTCCGTCCAAGAGTACGCATGGTTTGCAGTCCTTCGGCATCTTGTGCCGCTTCACCGGGTTTGAGGCCATAAACCATATTCCAATATTGCGATGATACAACGGGCATATTAGATATGGTAAAATATTTATTCAGACGGTCGAACGCGGCGCTTGCACCGCCCCTGCGGCATACGGCAACCGATGCGGCAGGCTTGTATTCCAATAGTTCAGAACAGGAGTAAAATACTCTATCTAATATGGCACATAGTGAACCGTTTGGCCCGGCATAATAAACAGGCGAACCGACAATCAACCCGTCGGCGGTTTTCAGTTGTTCACGGATTCCGCTGTATAGTTCATCGTCGAATGCGCAACAATCTAACTCGTTACATTTATTGCAGGCGATACATCCCCGAACAGGTTTGTTCCCTATTTGTATAATTTCTGTCTTTATGCCGCTTTCTTCCAACGCCTTTGCCACTTCCGACAAGGCTAAAAATGTGTTTCCCTCTTTGCGGGAACTTCCGTTTATCAACAATACTTTCATAATCATTTGTTTTTTGCAAAGGTACGGTTTTGGGAAAAATTGACTTTGTTTTCCGGGTCAAATTATTTATCTTTCCGGTTCATTTATTCTTTCGCGCAATCTGCTCCACGCAGGTGTTCCGAACAAACTGCTATTTCTCATCGTATGATACATTTCTCTGAATCTTGACATTGGTATCACAAAGCTGAGAATATTCTCTTCTATATGGGGGCGGACTGATAAATCAAAGAAACCTATGAATGTTCGCTTACCATTTTTCTTGTTTTCAATAATAGCATCTGTTATAACAGAAGAACAACCGGAACCAAATCTTGATGTAACCGCATCATCCGAATTGTTGTCAAAATAAGCCCATGTAGCTAAACCTGATAGAATGTCGGGAGTTGCGAAGAATATGATTCCTTCAACATCTTCAAAACTATCAATTTTGTCTATACGGGTTAAATTAAGGTATTTTTTGTTTGCTCGGGGTACTCCGAATTGTTTTAAGAAATCAAGCATTAACTCCGGTGTCTCTTTGTATCTTTCTTTGACAGACACGAAGTTGGGAATGTGAGCAGGCATTTCCGTAAATCCGGTGTAGAATTTTCCGCCGCCACAACCTATGTTTTCAGCATTCAGGCTAACGGATTTTCCATCCCTGATATTTCGTATTTCCTTGAAAAAGCAACCATTAATTTTCTCTGTCTCTGCAATCGGTATATCAGAATACCGGAATATAATAGGCAGTTCCGCTGATTCGCCAAATGCTTCTTTGTAATTATTTATGAATGTTACGACTTCCATATCTTTTTCTTTTACATCCCGAAGTTGGTCGGTAATAATGACAAAGATACGAAATTATATTGGACGGCCCTTTTGTTGTAATCAATGGATTTTGATTTTTTAACGGGAATTAGTTGCAATTGCAACTAATTATTATTTATATTTGCAATATAATTATTTTAATATATGGATACGGCAGAAAAAATTCGTTCGAAAGGAATTAAAGCTACCCCCCAAAGGCGGCTTGTTTACGAGGTGTTGGAAAAATTGGGCCATGCCCCGGTGGATGAAATTATAGAGAAAGTGCGGGTAAAGAATCCATGTGTTACGATATCTACTGTTTACCGGATTCTTGATTCGTTTCATGAAACAGGTTTGGTTTCTTATCTCAACCATCCAACCGGAAAGTCATATTACGATATAACGTCGAAAGCTCATCACCATATTTATACGGATAATAATGAAGTATTAGACTATGCGGATGAAGATTTGACGAAATTGATAAAGGAGCGATTGCAAAACGGACCATTTAAAAATTTAGATATCGAACAGATATCTATTCAAATATTTGCGAAAAATAATATTAAAAAGTAGACTGTTATGGAAAAGAAAAAAATGACAACAGAATCCGGTCGTCCTGTAGCGGACAACCAGAATGCCCAAACGGCAGGGCAACGTGGCCCTATGCTGATTCAAGATCCATGGTTTTTGGAAAAACTTGCCCATTTTGATCGCGAAGTAATTCCCGAACGCCGTATGCATG
>JAVBNB010000060.1:0-9624 GCA_031551825.1 Tannerella sp.
GCTTAGCCCGCTCTGCTGCTGGCGATCAAGGATGGCCAGGAATTCTTCTTTGCTCATTATACGTCTCATAGCTTTTTTGAGAGCAAAGGAAAGGACTTTATGATAACACTACAACGGGTAGTTTACCGGGGGCTTACAATACTCTCTCGACATCCGACTCTCTATAAAGAATCTTCCCACCCAACTGGCAGCAGGGCAGTAGCCTATTATCCCGATAATCCTGCAACGTCCGGCGGCTGACTTTGAGCCGTTCGGACAACTCTTTGTCGGTTAGGAAACGTTCACCGTTGAGAGGTGGTTTGCAGTGTTCGACTATTCTTTCGACGTTGCTGACCATACGGTCGAGTGTTCTACAAAATGACACTACAATCTCACTGTCTTTCATTATAAGGTTGTTATTCATGATTTTGCTTTTTAGGGTTGACAATTAGTTTTTCTACATCCTCCGGCTTGTAGTACATTTTATACCCGATCTGGGTATAGGGCAATGTCCCGTTGTCACGGTAGGTTTGGAGTGTCCTCTTTGAAATGTCAAGCATCCGGCACACATCCAAATTGTCTAACCATTGGTTCAATTCTTTCGTCTTTCCGTATTTATCACTTAGAACCTCGATTCTTTTGGCTGCCGCCTCGAAGCGTTCTTGCATTGTTTCAAACGCCTGGCGTTCGATTAAAATCACATCCATATTTATATATTTTTAGTCGTTATAAATTCTTCCGGCTCAAATATATGATCTGATTTTCAAACAGATACTATAAAGTTGTGGCGTGGATACTTGTGGCCGGGAGTGTCTCACGTGTTTTGTAAAATGAGGAATTGTAGATTTGTAGAATCGGTAGTTTGGATAGATAGCCCCAACCCAATCATAGAGTAGCAGTAGAGCGCAAACCGGACACTTTAAGTCCTGATATTCGTAACCAGATAAGCCTAAAAGTTGCTTATAGCCACAAGAAAAATGGCAAAACGCAGAAAACAATACTAATCAGTTGTTTTGCAGCAAACTAACGCGTAAAGAATACCGCAATTCACAGAGAAAGAATTCGCTTATATTTGCTAAATATAGTGAAAACCGAGTGAAAAATGGGGTAAATCACAGCAGAAAAATCCATTTTTACGATATTCGCAGAAAATAGCAAACGCAAAATACAGAGGAATAAAACATATAAAATTCCGGTTTCCGTAACCTTAATCCCGACTTCTATCTGAGCTTGCTTTTAAAGGTTCAATGTACCTTTATTGACTTACGAAATTTTAAAACTAAAGTCATGAAAAGTACATTTAAACTCTTGTTTTACATCAAGAGATGTGAATTAAAGCGAGACGGAACCGCGCCCATTATGGGAAGAATCACGATTAACGGAATTGCAAAACAGTTTACTTGCCACCTGTTCATTTATCCCGAATTATGGGACACCAAAGCATGGCGGGCACTTGGGAATTCCGATGAATCGAGGGCTGTAAACTACGAATTGGCAATCATCCGTAAAGAGATAACCAAGCATTATTGGAAAATCCGGCATGGGATAGGCCCATTAACAGCCGAGAGGGTAAAGGCAGCCTATTTCGGGGAAAATATGGAGTGCCGGACACTACTCCAGGTATTCGCACAACATAATGAAACGATTATTAAACAGGTTGATAACAAGCTTCGATCAAAATCAACCCTACATAAGTATCGGAATGTTTATAGGCTTTTGGAAGAATTCCTTGCAACGAAATACCGGTCAAAGGATATTGCATTGATAGATCTCCGCATAAATTTTATTACAGAATTCGAATTGTTCTTACGAAATAAAAAGAGGTGTTCTACAAATACCGTTTGGATGTACCTTATGCCGCTGAAGCGGATGGTTGCCATCGCCAGGGATAATGGTTGGCTGGATTTGAATCCTTTCTCTACCCATCATGTCAGTCCACAACGGACGGAACGGAATTACCTGACAACAAAAGAACTCGGCATTTTGATTGACGCCACATTTAAAAAGCGGATGTATGGCGTAATTAAAGATATGTTTTTGTTTTGCTCGTTTACGGGCGTTACGTATGTCGATTTGGCAAGATTGGCTAAAACGAGTGTCCAAAAATCGGAGGACGGTAAGTGGTGGTTGACTTATAGACGACAGAAAACAGGGTTGACATGTAGCCTGCCCTTGCTGGAGATTCCCATGAAAATTATACAAAAATATAAAGGAATGGCTACCGATGGTCGGTTATTTCCTGTCCCTTGCTATGCTACACTTATGGACGGAATAAAGAAAGTCATTAAGGAATGTGGTATTAACAAGCACGTCACCTGGCATTGCGCCCGCCATACGTATGCCTCAGAGATTTGCCTTCTTAATGGCGTACCGATTGAGACTATCAGTAAAATGCTGGGGCATACAGATATTAAAACCACTCAAATCTATGCTAAACTCAGTGATACTGCCGTCGGAAGGGACATGGAGGCATTGTCGAAACGGCTGGCTGGGATTAACGAATTTGCCTCGGTGCAGATATGATGATAAAATGGCGGACTTTATTGCCCGCCATTTTCTTGATTTGTTTCACGCCGCTTAAAGATTCATTGCAGATAGGGATTGTTCCACATTTGCCATATCGCGCATAATCGAACTGTCAAGGACTTTGGCGTAATGCAGCGTCATTCTTGTATTGGAGTGGCCGAGCATTTTGGCAACGTTCGTCAGCGAAACATTGTTAGCCAGCGCAATAACACTTGCAAATGTATGGCGTGCCGTGTGCGTGGTCAGATTTTTCTTAATACCGCAGAAATCAGCGATCTCTTTCAGGTAAGAATTCATTTTCTGATTACACATAACCGGTAACAAAACTCCTTTGGCAACGCAGTGCGGATTGTCGGCATATTTATCAAGAATCTGCCGGGCTATACTCAACAGAGGAATATTACACATATTGTTGGTTTTTTCGCGGGTTTTGCGAATCCACCATTTTCCGTCGTTGTCTTTGACGATATGCTCTTCGCGCAGATTATAAACGTCGATGAATGCCAAGCCGCAAAAACAACAGAAACAAAACACATCACGCACAATCTCAAGGCGTTCGATGCTAAATTTCTTGCCCATCATAATATTGATTTCTTCCATCGTCAGGAACTCTTTATTCACCGGTACCTCGTGGAATTTGATGCCGGCAAAAGGATTGCGTGTAATCCATTCGTTAGCGATAGCCAGATGGATAATTTTCTTAAAGCACTTCATGTAACGGATCACGGTATTCTGCTGGCAACGCTTAACCGTTTTCATAAAGAACTCAAAGCCACGAACGAATTCGCCGTTTATTTCCCGTAGCAGCAGATCATCTTCTCCATACTTTTCCCGGATATATTCTTCAAGGTAACGGGCACAACATTCATAACGTCTAACAGTAATATCGACAAAGTCAATCCCAATCAGCTTCCGGCATTGCTCGTTGTGTTCCTTAAAAAATCCGACAAGGGTTTTCCGGTCATTTTCGTCCAGCCCGAAGAATTTGTTTTTGACGATCTCAGCGGTAATAAGTTTCCCATTCTGTTCCAGTTGCAGGAAGATGTCGCGCAACTTGGCTTTGGATGATTCGAGATAGTCGTTCAGTTCGCGCGACTTTGCATCCCTTGCCCGTGAGCATTCTTTGGCTTGGTTCCATAAATCAGGTTTGATACTGTGCTTGGTGTGCATCTGCACACGAAGGCTGTTTACTGTGATTCTCAACATCAACGGTGCTTCGCCGTTTTTGAGCAATTGGTTCTTCTTAATAAAGAAGGTCGATTTGAAAGAATTTCGTCTCATTTCTCTTAATTTTTAATGGTACAAAACTAAGGAATAGAACCCATACAATCACTACGCAAAACATTGTGGGAAAACACATTAGAATCACAATCGAGACTATTTTTGACCAGCCGGAAAATAGTCTCGCTTTAGTTCCCGGATAGTCCCGAAATCCGCTGTTTTTTGCACTCTGGGGAAAATAAAAAATCCCCGAAAGCGCTTGACTTTCAGGGATTTTCCTCTTTTTGCTTTTTCTTCCAGTGGTGCCACCAGGAATCGAACCGGGGACACAAGGATTTTCAGTCCTTTGCTCTACCAACTGAGCTATGGCACCAATCATGTTTGCGGGTGCAAAGTTAGGCAATATTTCTTATTTTGCAAATCTTTTGGACAAAAGTATTCAAAAAAATTATATTTTTCTTTACTTTATTTCTTAACAAACTGTTTTTCTTCCAGTTAAACCAAGATGCGATTATTCACTCAAAGACTGCCAACCTTGCGCTTTTAATTCTATTTCTCCGCCATCACGTCCTATCAATAGGTTTCCATATTCCGGCTTTGTTATGTGGCCGATTATCTTTATGCCTTTTATTGTCGATAGGGCATCGTGAAATCCAAGAGGAGCGGTAAACAGCAATTCATAATCTTCACCGCCGTTGAGAGCCGCCGTTACAAGATTCATATTGAATTCTTCGGCCATCACTGCAGTCTGATAATCAATGGGGATACGATCTTCAAATACTCTACACCCTACATTACTTGCCTTCGATATATGCAATAACTCGGAAGACAAACCATCCGAAATGTCAATCATCGAGGTCGGAATAATTCCGGCTTTGCTAAGTTCTTCTATGATATCCTTTCGCGCTTCCGGCTTTAATTGCCTTTCGAGGATATACTCTTTGCCGCTAAAGTCCGGCTGAAAGTCTTTTTCACCACTATATACGCTCTTTTCACGTTCGAGTAACTGCAAGCCCATATATGCCGCACCTAAATCACCTGAAACACAAATCAGGTCGTTTTCTTTCGCACCACTCCGACAAACGATCTTGTCTTTTTCTCCTTCGCCAAGACATGTTATACTTATGGTCAGACCCGTCATTGACACGGAGGTATCGCCACCAACAATATCTACTCCATAGATATCGCAAGCCAACTGTAATCCGGAATAAAAATCTTCAAGATCTTCAACACTAAAACGTTTTGAGATACCCAACGACACAGTGATCTGTTTCGGTTGTCCGTTCATCGCATAAATATCCGAAAAATTAACTACTGCCGACTTATACCCCAAGTGCTTAAGGGGAACATATATAAGGTCAAAATGAACACCTTCAAGTAGTAAGTCCGTCGTTACCAATATTTTTTTTTCTTTATAGTCAAGTATAGCAGCATCATCCCCTACCCCTATAAGTGAACTATTATTCTTCAATTTTATTTTTTCCGTAAGATGATGGATCAATCCAAATTCTCCAAGTGTTGATATTTCAGTTCTTGACATTTTTCTTGTTGATGTTTATTGTTGATATTACATGTTTTAATATTCTTGAATCAAAGTTCTCTCCACGATCAAACAGAAATTCCATAGATATCGGAAGATAATATAGAGAGGCTTTCCATTCTTCCGGAAGAAATTCCAATGCCTTCAGCCTCATGGCATCTTTTTCTGTACAGATGATTCTCCTTTTCGACGGAGGCATCTTCTGAAACACCGAATCTATATGCTTTATATCATCCAAATTAAAATTGTGATGATCTGAGAATATACATTCCTGAATGTTGGGAGTATATGATTTCATCTTATCAATAAACGGTTGCGGATTAGCAATACCTATGACAAGCAAAACATTTTCATTTACATCTAATTCATTCAACAAGCAAGGATACAGGGCCGATGAAGGAAAAAGCGCTTCTATCCGATGATATTTTACATCGGAGAAATAAAGACGCTGGCTTGCCATCAATGACATATTCTTCTCTATGATGCGCAAATCAATAGGTTTAAGCACATTCCGACACTTAGTAACTACAATTATATCAGCACGATACGCGCCGCTGACGGACTCACGCAAATTACCTACCGGAAGAATTTTGTCTTCATAATACATATTATCATATTCGGTAAGCATGATTGTCAGGGAAGGTGTCACATAACGATGTTGCATCGCGTCATCAAGAAGCACTACATTTGGCCGGTCACCTTCCGGCAACGAGAGCAAACGGTTTATGCCACGACGACGGTTACCATCGACGGCCACTATAATATCCGGAAATTTCTGCTTTATCTGGCAGGCTTCATCTCCAACATCCAAGGCCGTACTATTATTCTGTACCAACTGAAAACCTGTTGTCTTACGTTTATATCCGCGACTTAACGTCGCCACCCGATACTGTTTTTTTAGCAATATGATAAGGTATTCCGTAAAAGGAGTCTTTCCTGTGCCTCCTACAGATATATTTCCAATGCAGATAACGGGAACGGGATATTTCTTCGAAGGAAGCAATTTCCATTCAAACAACTGGTTGCGCAGCCATGTCACGAAACTGTATATTAACGCAAACGGCAAAAGCAGACAGCGTACAATAGCATTCTTCCTATTCATCAGATCTATAAAGTTTCCAGGTCATACGGCAAACGCGCCTGAATGCCACTCGTGCGCCTGATTGAACGCATGGTATTAAATAATTCATAATCTTCTCCAAGCGCTTCCCGAATGACAGATGATTTTATTTCACCCATTTGCTTTTTCAAATACTCGGTAAACGGATCGCTTGATCCTAATACGGTTTTGATACTATATTCCGTCAAGCCGGCAAGATCCGCCGCCACTTCTATCGCGTGATCAATATCTCCTATTTCATCTATCAATCCTAATTCTAAGGCCTGCTCACCTGTCCATACACGCCCCTGGCCTACATTGTCGATCTCTTCTTTCGTCATATCACGACCATCGGCACAGCGCGTCAAAAACACATCATAGAATTTTTCCACATAGCCTTGCATAAGCGCTTTTTCGTCATCACGCATCGGACGTGACATATCGCCAAAATCTGCAAACTTATTCGTTTTGACAACGTCTGTTGTCAAATCCATCTTTTCAAACAAACCTGTCGCATTAGGAAGTATACCAAACACTCCTATAGATCCGGTTAGTGTATTCGCCTCCGAGATGATTTTATCCGCAGCGCATGATATATAATATCCTCCTGAAGCAGCGACATTACCCATGGATACGACAATCTTCTTTTTCTTTTTCAGCTCATCAACCTGTTTCCAGATCTGCTCCGATACATAACCGCTCCCTCCCGGAGAGTTTACACGTAGCACGACCGCTTTAACCTTATCATCTTTCTTTAATTTGATCAGTTCATCAACAAGTTTCTCCGTAATATAATTTGTATTATCATATTGACGTACATTTTCCGAGCTGGTTATTTCTCCTTCAGCATATATTACGGCGACCTGGTTACTCTTCTTAGCCGAATCTTTCTTTTTTAGATTTTTCATTCTACCGATACTGACCGTTTTAAGTTTTTTGTCCGATTCAATACCGACAATCTCTTTTATGTAACCTTCCGCATCTTCACGATATTTTAACTCATCTATTAATCCGTATTCGATTGTTTTATCCGCCGGAGCATACACAAAACCATTATCCGCAAAGTCATTTATACGATCCTCGGATAAATTGCGTGCGGACGCTATGTTGCCCACAATATTATTCCATATTCCCCGCTGATAAGATGTTATCTGCGCACGGTTTGCATCACTCAATTTATCAAGCATAAACGGTTCTACCGCACCTTTATATGTTCCCACTTTAAATACAAGCATCTCAATTCCCGCTTTTTTCAAAATCCCTTTGTAGAATGTTGTTTGCGATGCAAATCCTGTTAATTGCAACATTCCCAGAGGATTCAAAAAAACCTTATCCGCTACGGATGACAAATAATAGCATTGCTGGGTATAATTATCGGCATAAGCGATTATAAACTTACCACTCTTTTTAAAATCCAGTAATTCACGACGTATAGCATCTACGCTGGCTGTTCCTGTTGACAGGAAAGACGCATCTAAATATATTCCTTCTATTTTATCATTTTCCTTCGCAGCTTCAATGGCAGAAAGTATGTCTTTGAGAGAGAGAGGCTTTTCCGAGCCAAACAGACTTCCAAACGAATTTTCGGTCGTTACTTCTGCCAGACCGCCATTCAAAGATAATTTGAAAACTTTTTCATCGCCTACAGGTGCAGAGTCAGACGAAGAAGTACCTATGGATGATATCATACCTACAAACATGACAAATCCTATAAACATAAGGATACCAACAGATATAAAAACTCCCAAAACGGAAGCAAACAGCATTTTAAAAAATTGTTTCATATCTAATCATTTAAAGAACAGATGCAAATATAAATCAAAAAACGGGGACTACAAAAAATGCAACCCCCGTTTAATTATTTATATTTATTTATTACAACTTATTTTCAGATCCTAATACGTCTTTGATCTTATGAACATATAATTTCTTCGCATTGTCACGAGCCGGACCAAGGTATTTGCGAGGGTCAAACTCTGCCGGACTTTCAACAAATACCTTACGGATAGCGGCAGTCATTGCGAGACGGCTATCCGAGTCGATATTAATCTTGCAAACAGCAGATTTAGCTGCTTTACGTAATTGATCTTCGGGAATACCGATCGTATCTTTTAGCGCGCCACCATATTTATTAATTGTTTCAACTTCTTCCTGAGGAACAGAGGATGCTCCATGAAGTACAATCGGAAATCCGGGCAGCTCTTTTTCAATAGATTCAAGTATATCAAATGCTAATGGCGGAGGAACTAAGCGACCATTTTCATCGCGCGTGCATTGTTCCGGCTTGAATTTGTTAGCACCATGAGACGTACCGATAGAAATAGCCAAGGAGTCGCAGCCTGTTTTAGTTACAAAGTCTACAACTTCTTCCGGTCTTGTATAAGTATGATGCTCGGCTACCACATCGTCTTCAATACCAGCTAACACGCCTAATTCGCCTTCTACGGTTACATCAAACTGATGGGCATATTCAACGACTTTCTTCGTTAATGCTACATTTTCCTCATACGAATGATGTGAGCCATCGATCATTACCGACGAAAAACCCATATCTATACAGCTTTTACATAATTCAAACGTATCTCCGTGATCCAGATGCAAAACAATCTGAGGATTTGGGCAGCCAAGTTCTTTCGCATAAGCTACAGCTCCTTCTGCCAAATAACGAAGCAGAGTCTGGTTTGCATATTTACGCGCACCACTTGATACCTGAAGAATAACGGGTGAATTTGTTTCTACTGCAGCTTGTACAATAGCCTGCATTTGTTCCAAATTATTGAAATTGAAGGCTGGAATAGCATAGCCCCCTTTCATTGCTTTGGCAAACATTTCGCGAGTGTTTACCAATCCTAAATCTTTGTAATTGATCATAGTTTTCTGTATTTAAAAATGTTGTGATTCGTTTTCATGCTACAAAGATAAAAAATATACGGAAGATTTTGTATAGCAATATTGTTTTTTTTCAAAATGCTGTGTTTTTTTTTGCATGTTCAACTTTTATCATTACCTTTGCGACCCAAAATAGGGAATATTTTTTAGACAAGAACTACAAAAAAAATAAAGCAATGAAAAAAGAACTTCATCCCGAAAACTATCGTCAGGTAGTTTTTAAAGATTTGTCAAACGACGATGTATTCATCACTCGTTCAACAATTAACACAAAGGAAACGATTGAAATAGACGGTGTTACTTATCCGCTTGTTAAACTTGAAATTTCCAACACTTCACATCCTTTCTACACAGGAAAAGCCAAATTGGT
>JAVBNB010000102.1:0-20734 GCA_031551825.1 Tannerella sp.
TTTTGTTGTTGTGAAGCGGTAAAAAATGTCTTTAGTTGGCCGGCCGTACTGGTTGGTAAAATCCTTGGTGGATCTCGTATCAAAAAAAGTGAAATAAGAACTGTGCGTGCCTTTATCAATGGGGTTACTGCGGGTATCCCCTATGATTGAGGGAGTTTTTCCTTCGACAACAAGGGTAATGATCCCGTCCTGGCTAAATCCTTCACAAACCACATAATAAGTCCCTGCCGGTAATGGATTCATCAGTAGGTATGATTTATAATTGCTCGTTCCACATAGGGGGCTGTCATCATTGTACGCCACCTGTTTCCCATTAGCATCCAGCAGGTAGATGTATGTATCCGCAAGAGTGGAATTGCAAAGAGAAAAAGATACGTCCATTTGCTTTGTTGTGGTGAACCGATAGAAAATATCTTTAGTAGACCGGCCGTACTGGTTGGTAAAATCCTGTGTGGATCTTGTATCATTAAAACTGAAAGCATTACTGTACGTGCCTTTCTCAATAGGGCTGCTAAGTTTATCTCCTGTGACTGATGGAGCTACTGCTGAAGCTTTTCCTTCAACAACAAGCGTAATGATCCCATCCTGGCTGTATCCTTCTACGACCACGTAATAAGTCCCTGCCGGTAATGGATTCATCTCTAAGTATGACTTGCGGCTTGCAGTTCCGCATTGAGGGCTGTCATCATTATATGCCACCTGGTTCCCGTTAGCATCCAACAGATAGAGGTATGTATCCAAAAGGTTTGAATTACAAAGAGAAAAAGAAACATTCATTTCCATTGTTGTTGTGAACCGATAGAAAATGTCTTTAGTTGACCGGCCATACTGGTTAGTGAAGTCTTGTGTGGATTTCGTATCATTGAAGATGAAAGCATGACTGTATGTGCCTTTGTTAATAGGGTTACTGCGGTTATCACCGGCAATTTGTGCGTAGGCCCCAGGACTGGCCTGCAGCAATAAAAGCAGCATCAAAAGCGCTGATGTTAAAATCTTATATTGTCGCATAATTTTTTATGAATTATTATTTAATCATTACTCTTGTATTTGTATATATAATGTTCCAGGATATTATTATCCTTGTCCAAAATGGTTTCAAGCCTTCCAAAGGAATCATAGACGTAAGTCGTCTTCACTCCGGCCGGGTTGGTCATGGAGGTAATACCTACTAACGGTTTATAACTGTAGGTGGTAACCATCACCGGTTTGTCCCTGAAAGATTCACCTCTGAAATGAGTGCGCAACTTTCCCCCGATGTTATCCATATCCGGGTTGGTCTGATTAGAAAGCCCCTCTACCTGGGAGTCTTGGCTGTAGCCCAAAGCAGCCTTGACATCGGAATAAACCGCCCCTTTGATCTCGGCGATAGGATATCGATGGTTGTAGCCCCACAAGTAGACAATGGGACTGTTATCCTGTCCCGTCAACTGGATAATATTTCCAGACTTGTCGTATTTATCGTATCTGAGCTTATTGGTATAATATTGGCTAAAAGAAGATAAAGATACAGGAGACTCAATACCTAATTTTTGAACAAAATCCGGAAGGTACTTTCCATCCACATTCCTGTATGTCACCTTCTCAGCCGAGGTCACCAGATTGTTTACCAATGTTACCTGTTCAATGGGAATACCAACCATGTTCCGGTTTGTCATATCAATGCTTATTGCATCGGAAAAACCGGGCGCATATTGGGTTCTGTTTTCTACCTTCTGGTTCCGACTATTCGTACTTTCGGTTTTCGTTAATGTCCAATAAACCGGATCGAAGGTATAATTTGTTTTTACAACAATACTGTCTTTTTTATTCTCGTTATAGGAGTATTCCGTACTCGTTTCATTATCCAACATCCAACGTTCCTGCTTCAGATCATAAAATTTTGAACCTAAAAGCGAGCGGTCTTTAGGAGTATAAAGTATCAATCCTTCCACAGGCGTCCTGTTATACAAGTCTTGGTCCCGCCTGTATTTCCTATTTAGTGTTTGCAGTAACCGTTTGTCCCGGTCATACACTTTTTTTTCTATAAGGAACCCGTTTCTAGGATCAGGAAAATCCGGATACCCCGGAATGCTTTCTTTTTCTATAACCTGGCTGGCGAAAAAGTCGTATGAAGTTTTCCCACATGTATTGCCAGTTGCGTCTACATTTTCTTCCTCTACATAAAAATAGCAGATATCTCCGGCAGGTGAATTATCAATACTTAAATAGGGGGTCCAGTATCGTGGAGTCTTACCGGAAGAAGGAGGTCCATCACCCAGTCCTAAATATTCCAGGAAAGCAAACATAACCTCTTTGTAAGTCTGGGCCCGTGCAAACCGGGAATACTTGGTCACAATCCCGGAAGATATTTCTTCCTTTTCCCTCTCTTTAAAATATTTGTATTTAAATCTTGTCTTTGAAAGGGTTTTATCCTGATCCCTATTCCGCATCTCTTTTACCCGGAGGCCTCCCCCGCTTGTAGTAAGTGTTTCTTCCAGCAGGTTTACTTCCATTTGAAAAACATAGTTGTTGGGTTTGGGATTGAATGTTCCGGGAATAACATCCTTTTGTATTTTAAGGACATACTCTCCCGGTTTCAATTTCAGATAAACCCTGTCGCCATTATATCCGGCGGCTCCCTGCATGGGAAAGGCCCCGTCCCTTATTTTTTCTAAATTACCATTAGCCGAAACATGATATAGCCAAAAAGCAATACTATTGTCGGGATAACTCGAAGGAGGCGCTTGTCCCGGAACTATATTGTAGCGGTAATTTAAAAGTATTTTGACATATGTTTCGTTTTCTAAAAAGAAACGGTCGCTGAACTCTAACTGGTCACGTAACCTTACATTATCGGGATTATGATATATATTTTTTAGAATTTCCGTTTTCTGATTATAGTAAGAACTGGTTTCATTGAGTTCGTGGAGTTCATAAGTAAATTCGGTGTCGCCACCGGTAGGATACTGGATCTTACTGAGTGTACCTATCTGGGTAAATTCCAGATTGGGGATGTTATTAGTTCCACCTATCAGATCGTAATTCATGATGTTATTCTGATTCAGTTTTATAATAGCAGGTAATGCCTTGAAATTCTTGCCGTTGAAATCATAAAGTATCCGGTCTTCAGTATTATATCCCCAGGTATCTTTTTTTGTCAGTGAATTTTTTTTGCTTAAATTGCCGGGGAAATATGAAAATAGATAGGGCCGGCTGTTTGAGTTGCCTCCTTTTTCCGTAACCGCATCCAGCATCAGTCTGCAATTCAGGTAGTCCTGGGCCCCCATATAGCTATATCCGAAAGAATACTCTTTTATTGTATGCCCCAATTCATTTTTTACCAGCAGCCTGTCTAATTTTTGAGGAAGGAGGGTGTTTCCCCTTTCCAAATCCGAATTTCCATATCGTTTGGAATCCAGGTCTTTTCGCTCCGAAGTCTCGAAAAAGATTTTACCCGCATTAAAGGTGATCTTTTTTAAGACGATCTGGTGATGTACCGAATAACTGTAACTAAATCCCAGGTTATTACTGAAATCATACCCTATTGATTCATTTAGGGCTATACCTTCATGTACATTTATGGGGGTAGAAAAATACTCATATTCATATTCGAAACTGATTTTATTTCCCTTAGGAGAAACAATAGAATCGGGATACCATGTATTTTTAGTCCGGCCCATTTTTTTCCTTTGTGGGATCATTTTTTTATCATTGAAGTGAAGCTCTGAGAAAACAGGCAGATAATCATTGTGTACTTCTGACAGGTCGGTAGATCCAAAATAAAATTTATACCCGGATGGATCAATGATTTTCCAAGACTTTGATTCGATGTCGTAAGTTATATCCAAATAGCTGTCCGGACTTTGGATAAGGGGTTTCGCCCACTTAGTTTTCGGGTTATCATTCCTATTGAAATACATACTTCCGGAATAAGAACCGAAATTAAAATGAAACATATCCGGTTGTGTATCAAATTTAGGTAATCGATTGGATATATAAAACTGCTCAGCCTCAGATCCTACTGTCGAGACCTCATTGTTCAGGTTCCTTTGAGGCCATAATCTGAAGTTATTCAGATAATAGCCCAGATCAAACTCTCCATCCGGAGCTGATTCATTGGTATCATTATCTCCGAAATCATTCCATCCTCTGATTTCTTTTACAATGGTCCCTCCGACTTGTAAGGACCATCCCAGTCCGACCCAACTTGCTTCTTGTGCAACTTTAATACCTGAGGCATTATATTTGAGTTGAACCGGTATTTTCATCCCATCCAAATCAATTTCGTATAAGGGAATGTTTACATTGGGCGTACCGGTGTGATGTCCAAAAGCAAATTTGCCATAGTCTCCTATAGAAGATACGTTAGGTGCTTGTGGCGTTATAGGGAATATGTTCGAATTTTCTGCCATACTGTTTGTAGTAAGCAGGACAATCATAGTTGTGTTAATTATCTTAATTAAATAATTCTTCATCGTTTTATTTTTGTTGTAATTTTATAATCTTTTTATCGATCACATTATTGCTGGTCTTGACTTTGAGTACATAGTTACCCTGAGGCAGTTGGGTCATATTGATGGTAAGGCCCATCTCTCCCGCTTGAACCTGAGATTCATAAACCTTCTTTCCCGTCATATCATAGAGGCTGATGTGCGTTGTCACAGTTTCACTTCCGGAAAGGTCTACTCTTAAGTAATCCGTTACCGGATTCGGATAAACGCTGACCGATTCCGCAAGGGAGATATTGTCTATCCCTTTGACATCGAAAATGATCTGTTTTTTCTCTTTCTGTGCAGTTAAGATGAGAACATTTTCTTCGTCATCCGGTAGTTGGGCTAACTGCTCTAGCGGATGGAAAAGAAGGGCCGTTTCTTCCAGATTTTCATAACCTGATTCTTTTTTCCAAAGGGTGCGGGACATTTCCATTACTGGGTAACGGGATCCTTCCGCATACCATAGGTATATATCATTTTGGATAAAACTGCTGTCGAGCGTCTCTTCTTCCCCAAGACTAAGAACCTCAAGGGTAATATCGAAGCTTGCGGGAAGGGGTGTGAATCGTTCATAACCCTGGTTAACGATATGGACACGGATCACGCTCTGGAGGGTATCTCCACCGGGAAGGATCAGTGTGCCTGTGGCATCCACCTGGCTTGACACTGTACCTTCGGTATATATCTGCATCCGATCACAATACTTTCCCCTACCTGAAAATTTTCCTTCACTTAGGGAAGGATATGACAAAGGAAATTTCATCAATAATTGGGGCTCATGGTAACGGATATTAGTAAAGGAGTCTTCCCTTCCTGAGAGCAAGAGAGAATCTCCTTTCAGCTCATACTTAAATAGATAGCGTCCACGGGAGCAGGTAAGTTTACCTTCAAGATCGAAGTAATCAACAGGATATTCTTTGTTAGCTACTGGCAAGGAACTGAAGTCCCAGACCTGGCCCATTTTCACTTCGCCGGGATCCGAATATAATAATTCCTGTTTAATGAGTCTGTCACCTGCTCGGGGTGAGTGTAGCTGCCTTGTGGCAGTGTACTGGGCCCATAAGATCTGAGGTACGAATAGCAGTACCCATAAATAATTGATTTTTTTAATATTATACATTGTATCTAAGTTTAAATTTATTCAAGTTTCATTTCCAGTCGTCCGTACGGAATGGCGATGCCGGTAAGCCTTCACCATTATACAGATTGCACTCGGGATTGTTGGCCCATGCATAACGTACAGCAACAGGGAAACTTACTTTAGGTGAGGATACGACAATGCTATTACCATCAATTATAGCATCCGCCCAGTGGAATATATGATCCGGACCGGCTATTGCAAAGCCTTTTAAGATGGGACTATCCTTTGATTTTAGCCCTTTGCCGGTGTGATTGAAACTGATACGTATTTTGTCCTCTTCAATCCGGTATGATTTGAATACAGGGCCGGAATAGGTGATCTCTTTTCCGTATGTTTCGCCCAATGCATTTAGTGCTAATCGTAATCCCACATCCTGCTTGTTCTTTGGGTGGATATCATCGGCGTCTCCTATATCAATTGTGACGGCCATTCCGGTATTTTCCAATTGCAGGGTCTGTAGCTGAGCTTCCCGGAGTTCGGCCCATTTTGATTCCTCCGGTTTGTCACTTCTTTTCATGTAATTTGCTAATTGTACAAAATAGAAGGGAAAAATCTGATTCCATTGCTTTCTCCAGTCGCGAATCATCAACGGAAATAGTTCACGGTATTGATATGCGCGATCAGCATTTGATTCTCCCTGATACCATATGGCACCTTTGATAGAGTAGGGAACAATGGGGTGTATCATGGCATTGTATAAAACGGTGGGCCTGTTTGGATTACCGAATACCGACTGCGGAGCTTGATCATATTTTTTCAGATCGATGGAGGCCTGATATTTCCATGTTCCGGCTAAGGAGATTGTATTTCCTTTTCCGGCAGAAAGGGTAACAGACATATCCGCAGCTTCTCCGTGTATGCCACCGCCACCGCCTGTATCAGTAACTCTTACTGTGATGACTGCTTTTCCGGGTTGGACCAGTTTACCGGGAATTTTGTATATGCGACTCTGATTGTATCCATCTGTTTCTCCAATTTTTACGCCGTTAAAATAGGTAATGTCATTATCATCGATCATTGCTAATTTTAATTCTAATTCTTTTTTAGCCCAATGCTCCGGGATGTCTATCGTTTTTCTGAACCAGACTATTCCATCAAAATCTTCCAGACTTTTTTCTTCCCATAATCCCGGAAGCGTCATATCACTCCATGCGTGATCATTTAAATCGGAATTTGTCCATACCGGAATACCATTTTCGTAACCTTTATCATTTGCAATGATATCCTCCTTCCATTTGTTGAATTTCTGTTCGTATAGTTTTTGGGCTTCTTCTTCGGAGATTTCTCTTATATCGTTTACCGCTTCTTTAAAATAAGGCATTTCCTCTAATGATTGACCGCTTGTCCATGCTTCTGCTATCGTACCTCCCCATGAAGTGTTGATCAGGCCTATGGGAATATTTAAATTTTTGTAAAGATGGCGTCCGAAGAAGTAGGCCACGGAAGAAAAATTAGCGACAGTTTCCAGTGAACAAATTTTCCAGCCCTCTTTTGTCGCTTTCAGCTCATCCAACGGAAGGTTGCTTGTAGCCTGTTCTATATGCAGTAATCGTATCTGTGGATAATCCGCACCGGCGATTTCATTTTTGTAATCATTAACCATACCCCATCCTGCTAAAGGCATTTCCATATTCGATTGACCGGAACATATCCACACTTCACCGATCAGGATATCGTTTAGTACAAGCTTTTTACCGTCCGAAAATGAAATATTATAGGGTCCTCCGGCTTCCGGTGTTGTTACATCTACTTGCCAGCTGCCATTCTTATCGGCCGTTGTGGTATATGTTTTTTTATCCCATGAAGTAATGACAGTTACAGTTTTATCCGGATTGGCTTTTCCCCAAATCGGAGCATTGGTTTTTTGTTGCAAAACCATGTTGTCGGTGAACGTCTTAGGTAAAGTGATTTTTGCATAAGATGTCGAAATAGAAGCGGATAAAATGACTGTGGTTGTAAAGGATAAAAGCGCTTGTTTCATAGTATGTATTATTTTGTGGTATTTATTGTTTAATGGGGCAAAGTTAATAAAATTATATATTATTATATATTAACCTTAAAAATAATTTTATGTTTAATTTCTACATTTGGTTTTAAGATGCAGTTTTTGAAATCCGGATGGTTGGGTGCGTCAGGATAAAATTGGGCTTCGAGGGCGATTCCGGTAAACGGTTGATGCTTTCCGGAAAGATAATCACCGGTATAGATCTGTATGCCAGGCATTGTCGAGTAAAGATTCAGGATGTATTCCGAAGAGGCATCTTTCAATGTCGCCAGCTGTTTAAGTTCTTCATCTGAATTACTTATAAAGTAAGTATTATAACCTTTCAGAATTTCTTTCTTAAAAGGCATCTGTCCGGAAATTCTCCGGTAGTCGCGGAAGTCAAAGGCAGAGTCCTTTACCGGTAAAATGTTTCCTGTCGGAATAAAGTCGTTATCGGTTTCTAAATAGTTGTCAGCAAAGATTTTCAATTCATGATTTAAAATACTAACCTTTTTACCGGACAGGTTAAAATAGGCATGACAGGTGGGATTGAATATGGTCTCTTTATCGGAGACAGCTTTGTATTCTATTTGCAGTGTGTTGTCGTCTGAAAAAGAATAAGTTACTTCGAAAGATAAGTTTCCGGGAAAACCGCTTTCTTCATTGGGGCTTTCACAGGACAACACCAGTTTATTTTCGTCTGTTTTATGCTCAAATATTTTGGAGTTAAATCCGTTGAATCCTCCGTGATTGGAATTATTACCATCGTTTTTATCTAATGTATAAGTATTGCCGGCAAGGGTGAACTGCGCCTTGGATATGCGGTTTGCAAATCTTCCGATTGTACTTCCGATGTATGAGTTATCCGTAAAATAATCTTCCGTATTTTCGTAAGACAGGATAATATTTTTAAATTCGCCGGTTTTATCGGGTACAATAAATGATACTAATGTCGCCCCGTAATTACATATTTCGACATAAGCTCCGGCAGAATTCCGGATGGAAAAGACGAATATCTCTTTTCCATCCTTGTTGGAAACAAGTTTTTTTGTGACAGAATTACTCTTATTGGTTTTCAAAACTATTCCTCTGCAATTTTTAACAGATCGTTCGTTTTCATCTCTATTGTCAGCAAACCGTTACTGTCCGGTTTTTCCGTTATTTTTGTGCCGTTCAATAGGATGCCATATTTTTTACCTGTGGGTATTTTTACCGTAAAAATCTGATTTGCCGTCGCCTTCAGGGAGGCTGAGGTAATAGCCCAATTTTTCCACTCGGCAGCTACTTCCGCACCGCCACGTACACAGAGGCCTTTAAAATAACCACTGTTCCATTCTCTCGGCATGGTAGGAAGGAACTCGATGTATCCCTCATGGCTTTGAATCAGCATTTCCGCCATTGCTGCCGGCGCTGCTTCATTCGCATCAAATTCGAAAATGTCGGATTCAGCGCTGGCAATACCCGCCGGCGCCATCGTAAACAGATTTTCCCTTGAGAATTCAACCAAAAGGCTCTTGATATTTTTGTAGGCATCTTCTGCATTTTTTAGCCTTGCATAAAAACAAATCATATTGGCGCGGCTCCATTCTACATCTTCCCAATTTTCGGAATTTAGTTGCCGGTAGACTGATTTGCGGGCGGCTTCGGCTAATTCGGGAGTTTTGTCTAATGTTATCTGGTAATAAGGATATAAAGCCAATAGATGCGATGAATGGCGGTGATTCGGTTGAGCCAGCTCATAGTCTTCAAGCCATTCCTGAATCGTTCCGTCCTTCCCGATTTTAATAGGGGGCAGTTTCGCTATGGCTTCTTCCGCTGTTTGCCGGAATTCCGCGTCAATATTTAAAATTTTAGAAGCTTCAATGCATGATCCCAACGTTTCATAAACAAGAACGCGATCGCATGTAGGCATCATAGACAGTGCATATTCACGCCCATCGACCTTGAAGGAATTTTCCGGGGAAATGCTGGGGCCTGTCATCAGATATCCGCTTTTGGGATCTTCCGTCATATAATCTAAGAAAAATACGGCGCTTTTTTTCAGGATCGGATAAGCCTTGTTTTTAAGGAATTCCTTGTCTTGAGTATAGGTGTAATGGCTCCATAAATGAGAGGCTAACCATGCTCCGCCGGTGGGAAACAACCCCCATGTCACACTTTGTCCCGGAGCGGTATATCCCCATACATTAGCTACCGTATGCGCTGTCCATCCGGGACTTCCGTAAGCTTTCATGGCTGTTTTTTCTCCGTAATATGCCAGGTCGTCCAAGTAATTGAAGACCGGTGTGTGACATTCGTGCAGGTTTCCGATATTGGCAAGCCAGTAATTCTGCTGGGTATTGATATCTAAATGGTAATCACATGTCCAGGGCATGTTGCATGCCAGATTATCATTCCAGATTCCTTGCAGATTGGCTGGTAACGGAGAATTTTCCCTTGAAGAAGAAATCAGCAGATAGCGGCCATATTGGAAGAAAAGCGTAAATAGTCCGGGATCATCTTCACCGGTTTCTTTTAGTTTTTTCCAGCGGACGTCGGTCGGAAGTTTATCTGATTCGCTTTCTCCAAGATATAATTCGGTACGGTCGAATAAATTAGTATAATCATGGATGTGATTTGCTTTGATTTCTTCGTATGTCTTCCGGGTGGCTTTTTGAATGGTTTGTTCACACAATGTTTTGTAAGAAGGATTTTTAAAATCCGTTCTTATATCAATGGTTATAATGGCTTCGTCGCTATTATTTACAGATAAGGATTTGTCTGTTGCAGACACGGTTCCTTCTTTTGTCGTGACATGTATGTTGCCGATATAATATACTCCTCCCGGGCCTAATTTGGGAAATAGCGCCTGTCCTGAAAACGATAATGTATGATCAGATGTTGAAATCGCGGATTCCCTTAACAGGTCTAATCCTATTTCGAAGTTTAACGCGTTTTTTTTGTCGGAAGTCAGTTTAATGATGAATACGTCATCCGGATTTGAACATAGATATTCTCTTTGGTAATTTATACCGGAAGCGTTATATTTCACTGTGGTTAAGGATTTTTCAATGTCTAATTCGCGTGTGTAATTTTTTATATTATCATTTGAATGACCGAATTTGAGTTTTAAATCGCCAAAAGGAAGATGAGTTCCGAAAGAATTAGGTCTTCCTGAAAAATACTGGGTGCCTAAACGGTTTCCTTCTTCGAGGTTTCCATCAAAAAACAACTGGCGGATTTTTTCGAGCATTTCTTTACCACAGGGTATTTCCTGATTTTCGTCATATTGTCCGGACCACAGGGTGACTTCATTTAAGGCGATTGTTTCTGTTTCCGTTCCGCCATAAATCATTACTCCTAACCTTCCGTTACCGGCTGGGGTTGCCTGCATCCATTCTTGGGCAGGTTGTTGGTACCATAAACTTAGTTTATGGGTATTGGTTTTTTTTTTATCGCAGGAAGTCGCGAAAAACAGGGTTAAGAGTACGAAACCCAATCGGAAGATATTTTTCATGTTTATCGAGAATTAAAAGTATATAGAAAAATGATAGCCTAAACAACCTAAACCTTTTTATGATGAGAATTTTTCTTTTTAGATCCGCATATATCCGGTTGTGAGATATATGCGGATTTTTTAAATGATTGTAATATTATCTTACAGCAAATTTAGTGATTGCAACTTTGTTTCCGTTTGCAGCCTTCAGTACGTAAATACCGGGCGCCAATGATACGGATGCATTGTAACTATCTGCATTTACATTGAAATGGGCAACGGCACGTCCGTCTAATGAGTAAACGAATGTATTATATCCGCTTAAGTTCGTGATGTAAAGCGTTCCTGCAGCATAATAAACATTTGCTTCAATTTTTATGAATTCGTTTGCTGTTTCCGGTGTACCTATTTCAACCGGATAGCCCATAAATTCATTTCCGTAAACACTTTTCAGTTCTTCGGGAACTTTCCATGTGAAATTGATTTTACCTTCGTCTTTGCCGAATACATTCTCGTCAGTAATCAAATCGTTCGGGTTCTCCCATGAAGCAAAAATTTCTTTGATTGCTGATTTTTCAAAAGCCCAACTCCCTAAGATCAGAACAGAATTCGGTATAATAAAAGATTTAAGAGAACTACAACCTGAAAAAGCTACCGGATCAATACTTTCTAATGCATTGGAAAATTTTGTAGATCCAAGTTTAGTACAATTTTGAAATGCATGTTCTCCTATCTGAGTCGCACTTGTAAAGGAGATAGATTCCAGTTCCGGACAACTGTAAAATGCATAGGGTCCAATGAATTTTACATTTTCTGCAACAACAGAAGTTAGCTGAGTTTCAGCTAAAGCCCAGGATTTTATCTCTGTTATGTTTTCGAGGTCGATAGATGTTAATTTTCTGACTGTCTGAAATGCACATGTGCCTATAGTTTTTACGCTGGCAGGTAATTCAATGCTTGTCAGGTCTGTTTCCTGAAAAGTGTGGTCTGTTATAGTGGTTATGCCGTCCGGAATGTTTATTTTTGCAAGCTTGGGACATGCGAAAAAAGCCCAGTCTTCAATGGATTTTACTGTGGCAGGAACCACCACTTCCGTTATTTCAGAACACTTTGCAAATGAACTGTTACCGATGATTTCCAACCCTTCCGGTAAAGTAAGGGATTTCAGATTTGGATTTTCACGCATGGAGTTATTACCAATTTTTTTAACGGGGTATTCCGTTCCATCAATGGCCACTTTTGCCGGAATAGTGATTGTTGCCGCTGTATACGGAACCACCTTATCTCCGTTCCAAGCCAGAGGAACTGTTTCCGCGTAATTATCGCCACCTTCAACTTCTACGACCTGATAAATAATACCATCAATGGTTGCTTGTTTTTGCGCGTTTGATTGGAATGACAACGCAAACATGAAAGATATTGCCAATGCGGCTGATTTTTTTAAAAAGTAACTTGTCTTCATATAAATAAATTTAAGTTGTTAGTAAATAAATTTAAAACTCTCAGTCTTTTGTTTTGTTTGTATGTTCGTTATATAAATTCCTCTTTCTAAATTAGAAATGTCTATTATTCCGGTATTTGTGCTGTTTTTATAGTTTTCCGTAAGCAAGCATTTTCCGGACAAGTCGTATACGGTTAAGGCCTGGAAACTGTCGTTCGTTTTTACATGAAGTGTTCCTGTTGCCCTGTCTGCGTAAACCGAAAAAATACTTTTTCCAACGGTTTCATTACTGCTCTGATCTTGTTTTCTTAGCTGGATGGTAAACCCGCCTCCTTTCGCCATATCGATCGAAAGTTTGGTGTTTTTAGTAATGGTTTTGGTTTCGTTTACATATTTCTTCGGATTATTCCCGGATTCAGGGCTGTCTTTCAGAATCACAGCTTCGTATGATACGTCCGAAGGGAGAAAGTCGAAGTTTACTTCTATTGACCGGGCATCCCAGTTTGTCATTCCGCCTACGTACCACTCATTCCCTTTTTGTTTTGCCATCAGGATATACTTGCCAAGTTGGGCATCTAACGGAACCGTTTTGTCCCATACTGCGGGAACGGACGAAAGGAAATCCAGTATATCCGGAAATTTATTGTATTCGGTAGGTGAGTCACAAAGGTATCCGAGCCAATGATCAAAAATTACGTACATGGATAATTCATGTGCGCGTGTTCCCATACTCATCGGTACGGTATTGTCGACATCTACCGGCCGAAAATTTTCAGCTGTCGTATTTCGCATAGAACCCGGTGTATAATCTTCCGGTCCGGCTATGGAACGTATAAAAGGGAACAGGGTATGATAATCCGGTGTTACAATGCTTCTCCAAAAATTGTCTTCCGCTCCGCGAACCGCCTCAAAATTCAGGATATTCGGATAGGTGCGGTTTAATCCGGCCGGTACGGGGCATCCGTGAAACAGGCCGACCATCTGGTTGTCGGCAAGCCGTTGGGCAAATTCATGCCCCCAGCGCATGGCAAGCTGGTCGTTGCGTTCGAAAAAGTCGATTTTAACACCCGAGACTCCACGCACTTTCATCCGTCTGACCCAGTCCCCAGGGTATTCGTTTACACAACTTGCCCATGTCCAGACAATGATTTTGACACCTTTTTCTTTGGCGTATCTGCAGATTTCCAGAAGCCAGCTTTCCTGATATCCGGCATCTAATGTCATATATTCAATATTGTTTTGGGCTGCCCAGTCGATATAATATTTATACAGTTCAACGCTCAGGTTCTTGTTTCCTACGGGAAAAGATACGCCTTCAAGCATGGCTTTATGCCACCATTCCCAGGCTGATTTTCCTGGTTGTATCCAAGAAGTGTCGTCTATACGGGACGGTTCGGCCAACAGGTATACCAATTCGTTGTTGAGAAGTGATTTGTCGTCGTCGGTTGCGATGATAACGCGCCACGGAAAGGTACGGCTTCCATCTGTCCGGGCAATGAAATCCTCGCGTTCGTAAACTAAATGATTGGAATAGTAATTATCCGGGTCTATTACCTTTTTAGGGTATCCGGCCCACATGCCGCGCATCGATCTTGTCCCGTTGCGTTCCATGTACATACCCGGATAATCGTAGGTATCAGCTTCCGTAATAACTACCTTGTAGGGTGTTCCCGTGTATTCGAACAAGACCGGTGTAACGGAAAATTTATTTGTACTTATAGCTATAGGAGCTATATATGTGTTGTATGTTCTTTCAAAGTTACGATATCCCTGGTGTATCGAATATTTTTTTCCTCCGTCGCCGGTTTCGTCGCTTGTGTTTGTATCACATTCGGGGAAATATACTTTCGTTGTCGCTGCAAAGTTAAATATAGCATCTTCGCTGTTGATGGTGATCTCTTTATCGAAATCCGTCACAAAGCGGTAAGCGATTCCTTCGTTGTATGCCCTGACGATTAGTTTGTATTTCTCGTTGTATTCTACGGTTAGTTCGTTATATGCTTCCGTTAATGATTTGTTTTTCCCGATAGGAACGTTGATTTGATTATTTACGCTTGCCGTGCGGGTGTTTTTTATGGTGCCTGCCCCGACAATGGTTCCGTCGGAAAGATTCAGGGCGATGGACGAAGGCGATATGAGTTGCTTTTCTCCATGCCAGATTTCATAGTTTGTACCTCCTTCAATGTGTAATATGATTTTCATCCGGTTGTCAGGTGAAACTACTTCATAATCAGAGGCGTGAATATAGCTGAGGCAAAGTAAAAGGGTTGTTATCAGGGTTGGTAATTTGTTCATTTGTTTTTGTTTTAAAATTCCTGTTTTCGGGTAGGAAAGAAAGAGGGCACGTTACAGACGCATTATAAGTGCCCTCTTTTTAGTAGAATATGTTGGTTTAGTAACCTGGATTCTGGTCTACGCCCATCTCCATGTCCGGATTATTTTTTATCTCATCTTCAGGAATAGGCCAAAGTTTATGATATTCACTGATTGTTCCTTTTTCTCTGGCCCACGGATTACGTGCCTTAATCAAATTTACAAAATTATCTGTGCGGATCAGGTCCATCCGGCGCCATCCTTCGAAGCAAAGTTCGCGCATGCGTTCGTCCATGATTTCCGTACGGAATTGGTCTTGTGACAATCCGCTCCATCTTTTGTCCGCCGGAAGATTTCCTCCCCATGCGCGTGTACGCACCTGATTTACAACATCAATACCTTCTCCGGTCCGGCCTGCCTCATTCAGACATTCCGCATAGCACAGAAGGATATCAGCAAAGCGTAAATACATGTAATTTTTTCCCGAATAGTAAAAACTTCTGCCGGAAGTTGCTTCTACAGCGAGAGCATTGGATGTCCATTTATCAAGGCGCCTGTCTTCCCATTTTTTGATATGAGGATCTAATTCGTCAGCTCCCCAGGATGGAGTAGTAAATTCCTGTCCGTGATAAGTGAAGTCGGTACGGATACTTGCATCCCTGCGCTGGTCTCCCTCTTCCCATACGCCACCGTCCGATTTCATCTTGTAGCCGTACTCGGTAGGAAGTGCTACGTCATAACCTCCGATATAGCAGGATTCACCGAGATTTGCCAATGTCCGCGATCCCATATCCCATTGCCAGTAATTTGGTCCGGTATTGTTACAGATGAAATCTACTTCAAAAATAGATTCATTGGAGTTAAATTCTAATGTGGCATATTCATCGAACATCGTTTCATAACTTGGCTCTAAGCCATAGCTTCCTTTTATTTTTTCGAAATATCCGATGGCTTTACCGAAGTCCCGGTATCCGCTACTTGCAGGTGCATACATAAAGACTTTGCCTAACATTGCGATTGCAGCTCCTTTTGTAGCTCTTGATCCGGTCTGTTTGCCATCATCTAAATTTTCCGATGCATAAGTAAGATCGTCAAAGATCTGTTTCCAGACAATATCCAATGATTTTCTGCCCATGTCTATATCCGGGTCATCCAGATCGATGATTTCAATAACCGGCACTTCTCCCCAATACATCGTGAGTTCAAACATGGCCAATGCGCGTATAAAACAGGCATTCGCCCTGAGTAACCGGATTTTGCTCCGGGTTCCTTCATCCGCTTCGGACTCGAACAAGAGTTCTAATCCACGGATAGATAATGCCGCTGTATTAATCATCGGCCATCTGTTATACCACATGGAACTGATTTGTGAAGATGTACCGTTAAGCATTCCGTCATAATAGTCCAGACCGGCCTGACTTGCATCGCCTATTTGTACGATACCCTGTTTTGTCTCATCGAGACCGAGCAGGGTGAAAGTAAATCCGGAACGACCCTCTTTTGATTTTCTGTAGGAAGTATATAATCCATCTACAGTAGGTTCCAACACATTTAAATCTGTATAAACCTGTTCGGGAGTTAAAGCTGTCTTGGGCAATTCTTCTAAGAAATCGGAACATGACGATATTCCCATTGCAAATAGAGAAGCGAATGCCATTGCGAATATATTTGTTTTAATGTTTTTCATCATTGAATTCATTTATAATTAATTACTCATGTTATTAAGCGCCTTAAAAAGTCAGATTAAGGCCGAATACAAACATTTTTGTAGGTGGATACCAGTCTCCTGTTTCCGGGTCATAACCTTTATAAGGAGTTATGCAGAATAAGTTGGATGCTGTCGTATATACACGGAGATTGTCAATTTTCAGGTTGTTTATCATCTTCTTAGGAAACGCATAAGACAGCGTCAGAGTTGATAAACGGAGGTATGACGCTTTCTGTACGGAATGGTCCATTTCGCTTGCAGAGAATACATTGTAATTCTTGTTATCACTCGGATCATCATACATTGGGCGCGGGAATTTAGCCGTGGTATTTTCTGGTGTCCAACGGTCTAATAAATCTACCGAAGCCAGGCCTCTTCCATTGCTTCCGATCATCGTTTCATATAGATAGCTTAATTTCTTAGCTCCGACGGAATAGTTAAATACCGCATTCAATGAGATGCCTTTGTATGTTAGATCCGTAGCGAATCCTCCATAAAATTTAGGATCGGTAGAACCTACAATTACACGGTCATAATCATCTATTTTCCCGTCAGGAACGCCATCAGGGCCTGATAAATCCTGAGGGTATAAATCGCCCGGGCCTACATTACGTCCCGCCCATTTGCTATTACTGTTATCATTGCCATCCTGAATCCATCCCATATCACTTTCCTGTGCGATACCTCCGGTTTTCCAGATATAAATGGTATTGCGTGATTCCCCGATAAACAGGTTTCCTTCTTTTTGCAGGTTCCGGTCATCGTTATATTTGAGAATGTAATCATTGTCTCCGTATAATTTGGTTACTTTATTTTTATCTGCCGAAAGATTGGCGGAAACATTCCACAAAAGATCCCTTGTTTCGATAGTCGTAACCTCTAATGTTACTTCAAGTCCCTTGTTTTCGATGGCGCCGATATTTTGAACCATTGTTTTGAAACCCGATGATGTATTGATATTACGGGTCATCAGCAAGTCGTCGTTTGTGATATGGAAGAGGTCAACGGATGCACGGACTTTATTGGAGAGAAATCCCATGTCTACTCCTAGGTTAAATTGCCGTTGGGACTCCCATGATATTTGGCCGTTTCCTTTTTTGCTGTCCGGAATATAAGTTGTTTCGCCTTCCGTAACCGAAGGTTTATAGAGAGTTAGGAAAGAATAGTCGTCAATATTCTGGTTTCCTACCATACCGAAGCCAAAACGCACTTTTAGTTGATCGAAGATATTCTGGTCTTTCATAAAATCTTCTTCCGCTACATTCCAGGCTAAAGAGAACGAAGGGAATAACCCCCATTTATTGCCATCGGAAAATTTGGATGAACCATCATAGCGTGCAGTCGCTGTCGCGTAATATTTGCCTGCATACGTATAATTTGCTCTGACAAAATAGGATGTCAATGATGATGCGGTGAAATCGGAACCAACCGAACGGTTTCCCAAGAAATTGGAAGCTCCCAGGTTGTAATAATTAAAGATATTATTATCAAAACCACGGGCTGTTACTTCTGTATAATTGCGGTTAATCTTTGAAGAACTGGTACCAATCATCGCATTAATTCGATGAACACCAAATGTTTTATCGTAGGAGATTGTATTATCCCATTGCCAGGTCATTCGCTGGTCTCTTTTATGCATGGATTCGCCATGGTGTGTATAGCGGATCGCTTGCTGGATATCATTTGGTGTATATCTAAGCGTTGATTCTTCCAGAAAATTCAACGAGAAAGTTGATCGGAAATTTAATCCTTCCAATGGATTGACGTTTAAAAAGTTAGAAGAGATCACGCGGTTGCGTGTACGGTCATTGTCTATTTTCAGTGTATTCAACGGATTGAAATAATTCTGATCGTAGATATCTCCGTAGTTCAAGGTCAGGACATCACTGATTGCCAGCATAGGATTTGCTCCGCGGGCTTTGTCAAATACATCATCATTGTCGAATATTTCCGATTGTTCTCTTGCATAAGATGTATTTGTACCGACTTTTAACCATGATTTGACATTGTAATCAGCATTGATACGTCCGGAATATCTCTCGTCACTCAGTTTCTTTACCATACCTTCCTGATTTGAATAACCAAAGCTGAGATAAAAAGAACCGTTTTCGCTACCTCCTGTAAAACTTACCGCATGGCTTTGTTCAACGCCGTTACGTGTCACTTCATCTAACCAATCATAATCTTTGAAGTTTGGATTATTGTAAGCATCCAATTCGTATTGTCCGAAAACAAAACCTCCGGTTTCGGTAGCCGGGTTGTAAGCCGTCATGACCCTGTTTTGTGTAAACGCATCTATATCGGACTGGGTCGCATTCGGGTAATTTGCTTTATAGCTGTTAAGTGCAGCATCTCTTCTCAGTTCAAATAGTTGCTTAGAGTTCATTTTGTCCGGAGTCTTAGCATAGGAGCGTACGCCGACCCAACCGTCGTAACTAACTTTTCCTTCTCCTTTTTTCCCTTTTTTGGTTGTTATCAGTACAACCCCATTGGCTGCTCTTGATCCGTATAAAGCCGTAGCAGAAGCATCCTTCAGGATTTCGATAGAAGCGACATCATTCAGATTGATCGAATTGAATCCACCGCCGAAATTATCCAAAACCAGGCCATCCACTACATAGATAGGATCAGTTGAGCCGTTAATCGTATTGATACCACGGATTTTGATGTTGGAATCATCTCCCGGCTTTGCCGCGCTGTTAATTAGAACCCCGGCAACACGTCCCTGAATCGCCTGATTAACGTTTGTTACCGGTTTCTCTTCCAGTACTTTACTACTGACACTTCCCACAGCACCGGTTAAGTCGCTTTTCTTTAAAGAAACACCAACAATAATGACTTCATCTAAGCTTTGTAAATCTTCTTCTAATGAAACATTGATGGTGGTTTGATTTTTTACTGCGATTTGTTTGGTTATATAGCCAATGTAGCTAAACGTCAATGTCGCATTTTCCGGTACGGGGATATTGTAATTTCCATCAATATCTGTAATGGTTCCCATCGTAGTACCATTTACTTTTATGGATACTCCTGTCAACGGCTCTGAAGTGGATACTTCTGTTACCGTTCCGCTAACTGTGATATTTTGTGCAAAAACAGATGTGCAACAAAATAAAAACAAATAAATGATTAATAACTGTGTCTTTCTCATTGGTTGTGAAATTTAATTAATTTATCTATTTTATAACTGTTTGTTTTAAATGTTTTGAAGAAACAATAATGATTATATTTGCAAATATATGTTATCATGTACTAAGAAAGCAACTATGAATTCGTCAATAAATAACACAAATGTAGAATAATCGCCCTTTGGTGTACTTGACACCCAATTTCCTTTTATAGACTGAAAAGTTATTTTACTTCGCTGAGTTTGAAAACCAGACTTTCCATTTCATTGTACATGGCAAAATTTAAGCCTACAGTCATTAGATACTCCCCACTGAATACTTTGTTCTCGTATTTAGTGAAACGTGACCAGTCATCCGGATCTTTGTTGATCTCGGTTAATTTATACATTTTTCCGGGATTGAGTCCTTGCAATACAATCGTTGAAGGTTTGGGGTATACTTCTTTTCTCACTAAGAAATTAAATACAACAGCCTCGTTCCGGGCTTCATTTACATACATGTAGGCGGTACGATTGTTTTTGTAGGGAGAAAGTATGCGGTATAAGTCACCCATCAGGATTGTTCCGCGTATCTCTTTGTATGTTTGGATCGCATTTTTGGAAAATTCATATTCTTTTTCCGTCATTTGCGAAGGTTGCAGGTCCATCCCAAGTTTGGCGGCCATTGCGATATCAAATCTGCATTTCAGCGACATGCTACGACCGGAGATATGGTTTGGAGATACTGAAACATGGCTGGCGAGTCCGATTGTCGGGAAGAAATATTGTGCTCCCCATTGGGTGATGATCCGCTGAAGTGGGTCATTGTTATCACTGATCCAGTATTCGTCAAAATATTGCATAGAACCATAGTCGATGCGTCCGCCTCCTCCGGAACATGCCATAAAGGTAACATCCGGATATTTCTCACTGATTTTTTTCATGATTTCCATGAGGTATTTGGCATAATCGAAAAATAAATGGGTTTGCTTATCAGCGGGCAGATAAGGGGAGCCTGAATTGAATACATAGCGGTTGCAGTCCCATTTCACGTCTGCAATACCCGGATTTTCCTGTAAAACATTGTCGACCGT
>JAVBNB010000069.1:0-4826 GCA_031551825.1 Tannerella sp.
GGAACGGTTTTAACCAATGCGCCATTAGAAACGATATTGTATGAACCTATTTTACCAAAATGTGGGAATTGCAAAATTTGTGTCAATATCTGCGAAAAACATGTTTTGAAAAATAAAACATGGACTCCAACAACCTCAAGAGATGAAATAGTCAACGTATACGGATGTAGCACGTGTTTAAAGTGTATTGTTCATTGCCCTTGGACACGTAGACATATAAATATGTTATGAAATAAGATTAGAATTTAGAATAAAAGATTATTCCGGGGAGACAATTTTAGGGATCATTCATCCTCTTCATCCTTATTTTCCTTCGGATGCTTCTTCTCAAACTCTTGCCATATCTGGGAATCCATGTAGCTGTGGACAAATTCTCGCACATCATTCACCCGGTAATAGGTCTTGTGGTTGATCATAAAGTGAGGGAGTTCCCCGCTCGACCGTAGCGTTGGAGTGTCCGTTTGGATACTTTTAGCAGGAAAGCCAAATCTTGATTGTCGAGCAGTTTTTCATCTTCAGGGAATACTGAGCCGATATTGCTAGTATTGACAAGCGACTTCAGGTCTTTACCAATAGCAGTACTCATACGGTCTAAGAATCCGGTTCGCTTATCGTATCCAGATACAGGATTAACCTTTCTACAAACTCTTTATGGGCTTCCTTTAGTTCCGAATCTGAATCACTCTTGTATAACGGGTCAGACAATATTGTATATAATTTGGTGTCAAGAATGTACCACATAACTAAATATTTATTGGAACTATAAATTCTTATTTTGCCATTTATTTCTTTTGAGATACCACAGGGATAATGCAAGCAGCACGATAACATATAGCTGTTCGGAAGTCCAGTACATCGCAAGCGGAATGTTTTGAATGCGGGATAGCATGAACAGATAAGCCAAATAACCGGTTATATTTATCATCTGGAATATAAATGCTATTTTAGTGTTACCCGTTCCGATTACCGTATTGCAATAGGTGTAAGCAGGTACGGAAATAATGAATGTCGTTAGCATTACACAGAACGGATAAAATGCTGTTTGAATAACCGCTGCCTCATTGGTGAACAATCGTAAAAGGACACCAGAGAAAGCAAAAGCCAGCAATATGAGTGGAATACCGAATGCATAATTCAGCGTAATAACGCGGTGGCAAGTAGGCATCACTTTCTCTACTTGCTTTGCTCCGATCAGGTTGCTTACCAGCGAAATCGTAGTTGTTGCAAATGAATTGACAATTACAAAAAAGAGCATTGAAATACTTCTCACTACATTAGCGGCGGCAAGCTCGCATTCTCCTAAATGTTCAATCACAACAAAAAACAGGAACCAAGGGGCGATACAAAAGAATGACCGCACCATTGTCCAAACAGATATATTCAACAAATGAAGCGACAATCTAAAGTCAAACACGGGACCTAACGCATACCTGTTCTTATCCACATGCCGCCACAAATAGACAATCATAAACAGCAATCCGACCAGTTCGGCAAGTGATGAACCAATGGCCGCCCCACTGATTCCCAATTGAGGAAATCCTGCTTTGCCAAAAATCAGCAGATAGTTGAATACAATGTTGCATACCACCATAACAATCGAGTTGGCGGTAAGAATCTTGGTATTGGTAGTCCCAGTGAAAAAAGCACGGATGGCCAACAACGGAAAGGCGAATAGGTAACTATAGTCCCGCCATTCGATATATTGCATGGTTGCCTGATATACGTTATCCGATGAAATCACCATACGAAGCAATGCTGGTGAAAATATTTTGGATAATACGAAAACGACAATAGCGAACGCAGACAAAAAGAATAGTCCCTGAAAGAAAACCTTCCCGACATCCTTGTGTCGTCCTTCTCCGTTCCGTCTTGCAATTACGACTTGTGCTCCAAGACTGAATCCGAAACCGAGTATATAAATGGCGGTGTAATACATCGCAGCCAGTGCCGATGCACCTAAATCTATTTGGCTGACGTGCCCTAGAAAAATGGAATCGGTCAAATTAATCAACTGTTCCATAAGCAGGCTCACCATAATGGGTAGGTTGATGAGCCATATTTGTTTATATGTATAATTAGCTTTCGCTGAACTTTGTTTCATTTTGTTTTATGAAATGGCATGTCTTCACAGCACCTTCAGGCAAGTACTGCAAACAATCAATAATAAATTTGCTGATTAAACTCTGTAACAGGAACGGGCATAGCGCTTCAATGCCGGAGAGTGATTCCCCGACAGGCCCGAAGCTGGATAGCTATATACAGAGTTGCCACTTCATAAATTGGACAATGAGTTTATTTACGGAGGCAAAGGTACGGATTTTTACGGGAAATAACACGCGGTTCTCAACTTTTCATTATCCTTTAAGAGAGTCATTCGATACGATGAAATACACGTATACTGAATGACTGTCTTAATTTTGACTTTATTGCTATATCATTTTAGCGATTTCTCGCCATTTTTTTTGCCTATGTTTGTAAAACCTGATTGTCCACCATGCTGCTACGGGAGTAAAAAGCTCTGCATATAAATCTACAACATCTGTATATCTCGTAACATGCTCACTAATTTCCTCCATTTTAATGTAATGGTTCCATATTGTTCTTGCTTGTTGTATTCTTTGGTGTCTATTTCCCGCGAAGCCCTGTCCATCTTAATCACATTGATGGTGTGTTTACCTACGGGGATAAAGCCATGTAAGAACATCTTGAATACAAAAGATTCCCCTTCTTTCCATACTAATTTGGAAGTCCCGCAAGAGATAAAACTTGCTTTAGGTTTACAGATTTCTCTTAACGTATCAACATCCTGAATTTTATGCCAAATATTCTCGATATTTGTCTCAAAATCAGATGTAACAACGACCTGGCGACCTGTAACTTTTATATATAAAATAGACCAGAAAATTGGAGATATACTCCCAACGGAACGGTGTTGTCCAGATGGATTGGATTATTCTATCATCGAAAAGAAAAAAGATGACTGGACTAAACTATCTGAGATTTCTCACAGCATTGTCTTGGTCTTTGATTGCTATATAAACAAATTTGTTTTTGTTTCCAATAATATTCCTGAAGCATACAAGGGAGAAAATCTATTCGGTACTAAGTGGATTTTCACCTGAAGAGAAGATGAAGTATAAAATCATTCATGAAATGCGGGTAAGAAATGCTCGGAATGAATACATTCGTATTATTGAGCAAGAACAAACCATTGAGTTAGATGAATTGGGAAATATTTGGCTTATGTTGTCTGTAATTGATGTTGATGCAAGCCATGATTCGGAGATAATTAAAAGCCATCTTTATAATTTTGAAACAGGCGAACAGATTTTCATAAATTTATCGGATACATTAGAAGAACCGCTTACTGCAAGGGAGTTAGAGGTATTACAAATGATGAAGCAAGGTCTATTAAGTAAAGAAATTGCTGATAAGCTAAAGGTAAGTATCAATACGATTAATAGCCACCGACAAAATATTCTACAAAAATTGAAAGCGAATAACTCTATTGAGGCTGTAAATTTTGCGCTAAGATTAGGGTTGTTCAATAGATAATCATGCCTTTGCAGCAAAAGATTTATTTGAAAACGATGTAAACCAATGCAAGTGGAAGGGCTTCGTTCGTTCCCAAGCATTGCCATCGATATTTTTTCCTGTCAAATTCCTCTTATCATTTTTAATACCCTTTCGGGTATCATTTTCTTTCATTCGTTAAAATTATACCTCTTCGGGTGTTATTTTGAAAATTATTTCTATATTTGTACCCGAAAAGGTATTGAATATGGACAATCTTCCGTTAAATGAATATGTGAAGACTAAGCGCAAAGCCCTTGGATTCTCACGTGAAGAGTTTGCACAGAAAGCAGGCGTAGGACTGCGTTTCCTGCGCGAACTGGAACAGGGTAAGGAAACCCTGAAAATGGACAAGGTAAATCAAGTATTAAAATTGTTCGGGGTGCAATTGGGTGTTGTTCCGATGGACAGAAATAATCTGATAGAGCAATGAAACAGGCTAAAATATTTATGTACGACTATCCGGCGGGTACGCTCACCGAAGATGAGAACGGCTACACCTTTGTGTATGACACAGCCTATTTGGCGAATAAAAATGCCGAGCCGGTAAGCCTCACATTGCCTCTGACCGATAAACCATTTGTCTGTAATGTGCTGCATCCTTTCTTTGACGGGCTTATTCCCGAAGGTTGGCTGTTGGATATTGCCGAAAAGAACTGGAAAATCAATAATCGCGACCGTATGTCTTTGCTGCTTGCTTGTTGCAAAGATTGTATCGGGGCGGTAAGTGTTCAACCTATTCAAGCGAAATAATCATGAAAAGATGCTTATACTGTTATCAACCGTTGGTACAGGGGCAGGTTGATTTTCATCCGCAATGTTCAAAGAATATATTCGGAACCGTCGTCCCGCCTGTTCTTCCCTATACTAAAGCCGATATTGAATCGCTGGCGTTGGAAGTAGTGCGTTCACAGGTTACAATTACAGGCGTTCAGCCGAAATTGTCGGTTGACTTGAAAAAGACCAAAGGAGCCGAAAAACGTTTCACGATAGTGGGTCTATGGGGTTGAGAGATCCTCAAACCACCACCTGAACAATATCCGTCGCTTCCCGACACCGAAGATTTGACTATGCATCTTGCAGAACTCGTCCGGATAAAAACGGTTCCTCACTCCCTGATACGGTTTCAGGATGGCTCATTGGCATACATCACCAAGCGGATTGACCGCAACAAGAAAGGCGGTAAAATTCCAATGGAGGATATGTGCCAACTAACTGAGAAACTGACCGAACAAAAATACAAAGGTTCTCAT
>JAVBNB010000041.1:0-38584 GCA_031551825.1 Tannerella sp.
GTTCGTTTTTCAACTGTCGCCGGTGAGCGTGGTGCAGCCGATGCCGAACGCGATATCCGTGGTTTTGCCATGAAATTCTATACTGATGAGGGTAATTGGGATTTAGTCGGAAATAATACACCTGTATTCTTTTTGCGCGACCCGCTGAAATTCCCGGACTTGAACCATGCCGTAAAACGTGATCCGCGTACTAACCTCCGCAGCGCCAACAATAATTGGGATTTTTGGACATTGTTGCCTGAAGCGTTGCATCAGGTAACCATTACTATGAGCGACCGTGGTATTCCTTATTCTTATCGTCACATGCATGGTTTCGGTAGTCATACGTTCAGCTTTATCAATGCCGATAACGCTCGCACATGGGTTAAATTCCACCTTAGAACGATGCAAGGTATCAAAAACCTGACTGATCAGGAAGCGGAAGCCATCATTGCCAAAGATCGCGAATCACACCAACGTGACCTGTATGATGCCATTGAAACGGGTGATTTTCCGCGTTGGGCATTCAGCATACAGATAATGACGGAAAAGGAAGCGGACGAATACCGTATCAATCCTTTTGATTTGACTAAAACATGGTCACATAAGGATTTTCCATTAATTGATGTCGGTATTTTGGAACTGAATAAAAATCCTGAGAACTACTATGCCGAAGTCGAGCAGGCGGCTTTCAATCCGATGAACATTGTGGATGGTATCGGTTTTTCACCTGACAAGATGCTGCAAGGCCGCTTATTTTCTTATGGTGATGCACAACGTTATCGTTTGGGGGTGAACTACTATCAAATTCCTGTTAATCAACCGCGTTGCCCGTTCCATGCTTTCCATCGCGATGGAGCTATGCGCGTAGACGGAAATCACGGTTCTACATTGGGTTATGAGCCTAATAGCTATGGCGAATGGCAGGATTCCCCTGAAAAGAAGGATCCGCCATTGAAACTTCATGGTGATGCTTACAATTATAATGAGCGTGAATACGACGAAGATTACTATAGTCAGCCCGGTGATTTGTTCCGCCTGATGCAGCCTATGCAACAACAGGTTTTGTTCGAGAATACCGCCCGTGCTATGGGTGATGCGGAGCTTTTCATTAAGCAACGCCATGTAAGCAATTGCTACAAGGCTGACCCGGCATACGGCGAAGGCTTAGCTAAAGCGCTTGGAATCAGTTTGGATGAAGCACTGAAATCAATACGTTAAAAAAAATAATTTGGCAATATATTGGAAAGCCCCCAGCAAAAATGCCGGGGGCTTTTTGTAGCTTTACATTTTTATTGTGTTTGAAGAATGTGGATTGGAGCATTTGTCATTGGCGAATATCCCGAAGGTGTTGCGGTAATGTTGTTTTATGCTGTTGGTGAAGTGTTTCAGACACTGGCGGTAAAAAGAGCCAAAGCCAATATTAAATCATTGCTTGACCAAAGACCTGATGAAGTAACAGTTTTAAGAAGTAATCAACCACAAATGGTAAAGGCGGAAACGGTCAACATTGATGAAATCGTACAGCTTAAACCGGGAGAAAAATTAGGCTTGGACGGAATATTGCTATCGGAAACGGCAGCGGATTTAGCGTTTCAATTAAACATGTCCTCTAAATATTTAAGTGACTGTTTAAAACAACTTACGGGCCAAACGGCACAGCAGTTGATACACGAAAAACTGATAGAACACGCCAAAGATATCCTGACAACAACCGAACTTTCAGTGAGTGAAATCGCTTATCAATTAGGCTTCGAATATCCGCAATCTTTCAAAAAACTGTTTAAAAATAAAACCAATCAAACCCCGAGAGAATATAGGCAATCATTTAATTGACAACAATGGTTATCCAATTTTTATGATTCTATCGGGCTTTAATCCAGCTTAAAAGCAATTTTTAATTTAACGCCAAATGAAAGAGTGTTTATTTTCTTTATATAGTTATATGTTCCCTTATCATTTGTATATTGCGATTCTGTGATGCTATTGATGGTATACTTAATCGGATTATCCCGATTGTATTGAAGCACGTGATAAGGATTATCTTTTGTCTTACGGATATCATTTAATCCATAATCACAATATACTCCGGTATATAAAAACCAATCTTCATTCATGCACCATTTATAACCTAATTCGCCTGACAACTGGAAATTTAGATTTAATTTCAGCTTTTCGTTCGCTTTCAGATCATCATAAAAGTTATAGCCGTGTTCCGGCATATCTTCAAAGACGGTTTGTGTAAAATCATATTGGCCTTTGGTTAGATAATCTCCGGTTGATTTATATTTGCATTGAATCGGAATGCCAATTTTGACGCCTAAGGCAGCATAGAATTTATTATCTTCTTCTCCGTTATTCTGATATTGAAGCATAATAGGGATATTCAGATAATAAGCTCGTTGAGTTTCTTCAAAGTCGTCAAACTTATCTACCAACAACGTCATCTGATTATACTGATTTTCATCATCGATTGCCCGGTAACGATCACTGTGATTGACAATTGTCGTCTGGGCATTGTAGATCTCCAATTCCGCGCCGGTGGAAATACCCCACTTTGGCTTGAATAGATATGTGTAGCCGATTCCAAATTGGCCGCCTAAGCCATATTTATAATCTCCTACAGTCGGTTTGTAACGAAGAGAGGAATAGCCTCCTCCGACCCAAACACTCAATTCATGGCGTTTTTCTTTCAATGTATCCTGACGCTCATTGTCATTATACAAAACGGTGTCTTTTTTTGTCGAGATAGTACTGTGGTTATCTCTTTGAACATATACGTTGTTCTGACTATAGCCGGAAAAAACAAATACGGCAAATGTGAAAATTAATATTATTTTTTTCATTGTTGTCTAAATATTTAATTCTTAATTTAATTCACCATTATCTTGAAATACTTGCTTTCCGGTTCAGGTGTCCCGATATTTACTCGCAAAATATAGATTCCGGATGTGCCTGGCATCGTGATTGTTGTATGACTTCCTTTGAATGACTGCTTTTGCAGAATCACTCCTTTATAGTCTGTCAATACCCAGTCAACCGCCGTACTTTCGCTTACCCCACTGATGTCCACATTCAATGCCTGACCTTTTCCTATCGGATTTGGATATGGATTTACTAATATCAGATTCTTTGGAACAAAGGTGCGGCCACAAGTGTATAACACTTTACCATCAACAGTTGTTAATTTTACAACGTAAATTGCGGAATAATCGATCACACCACTAATATACAGGTAAGACTTTGTTTCGCCCTGCATCAGATTGCCATTCTTGTACCATTGGAAGGCCGCAAATTCATAGCCGCCATTTTCAGATGGAACACATTTTACCGCCAATACATTTTCCCACTTTTGTACTATAACATCAAAAGAGCTTACACTGACTGAGGATGTTGCACTTTGCAGAGTATCACATGGTCCATTTATAACTAAATAATAATCGCCGCTATCAGATGACTTACCGCTTGGTATATAGTATTCAGGTTCTGTTGCTCCGATTATTGCTTTGCCATTTAAATACCACTGGTATGTCAGGCCTGTTCCGGAAACAATTACGTCTAAAACTAACGGATCTCCGGTACAAATCGATATACTTCCTGACGGTTGACTAATGATTGACGCCTTCGAGCCAATAGTTACATACATTACGGTTGCATCTGAAGTAGAGCATAGATCCGCTTCGGTATAATGAACAGAAACACTTCCCTTTGACGAACTACCCCATCGAATAGTTATATAATTGTCATTTGAACCTCCTCCGGCTACGACCTGGCCTCCGCTTACATTCCAATTGTAATTACTCATGCCGGTTTCTGTTGTGTATGTCGCATCTGTATCGGAGCATATCGAAGATGGTCCTGAAATGGTTGGTACGATTGCCGGGTTGACGGTAATGAGGAACTTTACAGTGTCGCCATAACATGCCACACTACTAAATGACGTCATTGGTACTATCGTAATTGTATCTGTAACAGGATAATTTTTGTCGTTTTTAGCGATGAATGAAGGAATGCGAATCGGATCACTTCCATCTTCCAAGCCAATCCAGTGGCTGTTTTTCCAGCTATAAGAATCAGCTGTTCCTCTAAAAATAACTTCTTTCGTTGGGTTATTCGCACAAACCACTTGGTCTGCCGGCCGTTCTACATAAGGAGCAAGTACCCGAACTGTTCTGCTTATCGTATCATTGGCAAGTGTGCTATAGGCAATCAGTGTTACCGTATAGACTCCTCCCTGTTGATATTTATGTGTAGGATTGGTTTCCGTACTGGTCGATCTGTCTCCAAAATCCCATAGATAACTAATTAATTCATTCGGAGGAGTAATAATTGTATGATTGGTAAATTCATAAGTATTATCTGAAAGGCATTGTGTTGGATTATTTATAGCAAAATAAGCATCATCAATACCTTCTTTCTCCATGATCCTAACTTCAAGGGTTCCTGTGTTACGGCAGGCTCCCGTGCTGTAAGTCAGGCTAATAACATCTATTCCCGGAGTGTCCCAGGATATTCCGACTTCGTCAGATCCTTGTCCATTCAGAATTGTGCCTGACTTAGTGTTCCAATAATAATTTGTTGCGGGATAATCGGCCCCATCGCCATGATATTTGAACTCTGCTCCAACATAAACCAAAATCGGACCGGTAATTACCGGTGTTTTGCTTGTGTTAATCGTAACATCTACCGACGTAGTATATGAACAGCCGCCTGCCGATGTTCCAACAATGCTAACTGTGGTGGTTCCCAAGGCGGAAATAACTGTATTGGTTAGTTCGACATTATTAACATAATACTTCAATATCAATCCTGTTGTATCGCCGGATACCAATACTAAATTCTTCAAATCAAATACATCCGGTGCGCAAACGGTCGCATCTGCGAAAGCAAATATGATTGTTTCAATTGTAACATTTACCGATGTTGTATATGAACAGCCGCCTGCCGATGTTCCGACAATGCTAACCGTAGTGGTTCCCAAGGCGGAAATAACGGTATTGGTTAATTCGACATTATTAACATAATACTTCAATGTCAATCCTGTAGTATCGCCGGATACCAATACCAAATTTTTTAAATCAAAAAAATCCGATGTGCAAACGGTTGTATCTGCGAAAGCAAATATGATTGTTTCAATCGTAACATTTACCGATGTTGTATATGAACAGCCACCTGCCGATGTTCCAACAATGCTAACCGCAGTGGTCCCTAAAGTGGAAATAACCGTATTGGTTAATTCGACATTATTAACATAATACTTCAATGTCAATCCTGTTGTATCACCGGATATCAATACCAAATTTTTTAAATCAAAAAAATCCGATGTGCAAACGATCGTATCTGCAAAAGCAAATTCCGGTTGAGCTACATTCAGCAACAATAACTCATCACTTTCATACTTATCTTTCAGGAAATTACAATGATAGAAGTTGCCAGGCAGAGATCTTGAAATCTTTGTTTCAACAGTATCAATATAATAGCTTACATTTTCTGTAAAATCAAAATTACTGAAATTGATATAAGGAGCATTAGTTGCAGTAAGAACTATTTTTGGAGCTTCACCGGCATACGGGATTATTGCTCCTGCTTTATCAACCGGAGTATCTATATCATCCACAGCCACAATATTTACAGGAAGAATGACTGAACTGGTTACAAAATTAGGAACGGTAAATCCATTGATAGTTCCCGAACTGTTTTTGATTACTTTTATATTTAATGGAGGGAGAGGAGTCATATTTGTATAAGCGCTGGTGCTATTAGGGCGGGCATAGATAGTTGACAAATATGATAATTGTTGTGTAATGGTGGGCGTTCCTCCGTCACGTACTATCCAATAACCGTCGTTTCGATCGTAATAGGCATAATTTGCTGCAGCAACCGGTAGTGCTTTATAGGCTGTAGCGGCTGTTGTAGCAGCAGTTGCTGAGTTTACGGTTCCATTGGTTGTATTAAATCTTAGGAAACGGTAATCATTTGGAAGTATAATATTTTTTGATTGATACATATGGACAAAAATCCCATCTGCAACAGTGGTTAAACCATTAATTTCTACTCCTGTTGGGACAGATCCGCTGGAATTAGTAACTTGACTGGAATTACTCCGGGCCTGCATAATCCAAACGGGCGTAGGTGCGTTTGTCGTTTCAATATTAAAATTTTCAAAGTAATTGTAACGAGTTGAATTGCATAGAATTGGAAATGTATAAGTCGAATTAGAAAGTTGACAAGACGCTTCAATAGTAATATTGACAAAATAACGCTCCGTGATATTATAGGACGGATTATATATTGCAGTAGCAGAAGATGTAGCATTATCTTCATAATAACCGTTATTATCATCAACATTGAAGATTCCACGAGGTGCATAATTAAAAATATTTGTTCCACCTCTATCTTGATTAACATTGCGTATACTTATATTCTTCAGTATCGCAAAATCGGCTCTACGGGGAGCATGAATTATATTAGACGCATTGTATCCTTCATCCTGAACACGAATGAAGTGGGTTGTCCTTGCAGGGTTTTGACTTAATCCGTCAAATACCAGATTTTCCAATACTAAGTTTTTGGCTCTGATGTAGTTCGGTTCATTTGTTTGTCCTTGAATAATGGATCCTCCCAATGGGCCTAATCCGAAAATTTTTAGTCCGTGACGTTGTAATGCAGTAGAAATTCCCATAGGTATGGAGCCATTATCCAATACTACAGTGGTATTTACGGTAGTGTCTTTAGCATTATCCAATGGAAGAGGCAGGGCCTGGATTGTGTTTGCTATTTTTACTGTAGCTGTATAGTATGTTCCTGAAGGAATATTTGCCGAAACACTCCAAATTCCATCATTGTCACGCTTTAAATAAACCGTTTGGTTCAGAGTGTAATTAAGAAAGTTTGCCATACCGAGTTTTGTCACAAACATATAGGTCGGATTTTCCCAATATTTTTCAGGTAATTCTCGTTTAGTTTCCGCTGTTACCGGCTGTATCATAAATCCTTCGGGTCTTGGAGATATGGCTTTAACCGAATCGTTAACCAGAGTCGTTATTGTTGTGCCTGCTGTAAACTTAATTGTATGAGTGGTGGAGTCCGCTCCGCAAGAATTGAAGACCTTTACTTTTACGGCTTTTCCATTATCCGAAAGAGACACCGTATAGGTCAAATTATCAGATGTTCCGACCATCGTTTCACCAATCCACCATTCATATCCGGTAATTGTAGACCCATTGTCAATAGCTGTCACAGATGCATCTAATGAACTTCCTATTCCACAAAATGAAGTAGGAGATACAGAAATAGAGGTTATTGTCGGTTTTTTATTTACAGTCAGCACAACTCCGGCGCTTGAAACGATGTCACAGCCTACTGTTTTTACGTTATATTGCAATAGTTTGCCATGGTCGTTATCATATTTCCATTTATAATTAGTTGGAATCTCTACTCCGTCCAAAGACCAAAATTCGGTACCGGCGATGTATGTGCCTGTAATTGTAGGTACAGTCAATCCATTTACAGATCCTTCACATACCACAGATGTTGTAATTGGTGTAAATGTAGGTGGGTTTGCAACTACTACCGTCAATTGGGCTACCGTTGAGGAGCATCCTTGATTATCTTCGAATTGTAATGTGATATTTTTTGTTCCGGGTGTTGTAAATCTTAATTGTATTTCATTTGTTCCTGCTCCATAGATAATAGAAGCGCCATCCACAGTCCAAACATAGTGTTGATTATTTTCATTACCATTACCATTGAATGTAAGAATAGAATTAACACAGGCATTGGTTGGTCCGGTAATAATTGCGGTTTCGCAGGTCGGAGGAGGACTGTAGGTAATGCCTGGAAATGACATTTCTGCCGGCTTTTCAGCAAATGTCATTGTGTTAATTGAGATCAATGTAGCCAAAATAACATATAAGATATTCAAGCCTTTTTCCTTTAAAGAAGTAAACGTTATCATAAATAAATTATTTTGTGTTATGTTTTACTCTAAATTCTTAATTTGTGGGTAAAGGTAGAAGAAATATTTCATCATTTTTTAGTTTTGATCTGGGAAAAATCATTTTCATATAAAAATAATTTCCCCCTGATCATTAGTGTATCACAGAATAAAAGATAGTTTTCCTTGCTGTACTATGATTAAATTGAAAATGATAGAGGATAATATCACAAATCCGACTGTGCTAAATAAAATATTTCTATTCATAATTTTATTACTTTTTGAATTATTTTATTGTTATATAGTAATTAATGTTATAAATTAATATGCAAATATAACAATTGTTTTATGTTCTTGCAATATTATTATTGAATATTGTTTTTTTTTTAGTGTGATTTGTTTGTATGAAATTAATCTGTTTTGTGAAGAGCTTAATATGGTTTGAATTCAATTTGAATATTTATTTGAGAACATTGGGGGTTTAATGTTGATGTTTGTTTATGAGATATAATATTAGATTATTAGTTGATATTTATATATGTTTATTTTAGCGATTAAATATAATTTAACCACTCCTGCAAATCGAATTTTATTCAGTAAAGTCTGTGAGGTTTTAAAGCGCGTTTTTGTTTAAATATGAGATCGTTCTTTATATCTTGAATTTATGTATGCTTTTATAAAATTCTATACGGGCAGTTCTTTCTATACATCTCATAGTCGTATTTTTGTCTTATAGTTAATCCTTGTCTGCTATTCAGTTTCTTCAATATAGGTTATATTCACGGCATTCATTCCTCTGTCTCCTTTTTCAAGATCAAAGGATACTATATGCCCTTCAGTTATATTTTCTGGAGCGTTACTGATATGAAAGAAATATTTATCCATTCTATTCATGTCTTTGATAAAGCCATAACCTTTTGACGAACTGAAATATTCCACACGTCCTTTATTAATTGATATCTCTTCACTCTCTCTCTTTGGTACCGATATAAGTATTTCTTCCTGATCTATCGGTTCTTTATTTTGCATATCAGGAGGAGTGGAGGTGATTGCTCCATTTTCATCTACGTATGCAATCATGTCGTCAAAACTACTTTTGCCGGAGATTTTTCTGTCTTCTTTTCGTTTTTGCTTTTCTAACTTTTTTTGCTGTTTCTTTTTTTCGTTTTCTCGCTTGTTAAATGATATTGCCATTGTATATTTATGTTTTGTTTGTCAAAATGAAAGTTTGAAATATTTTTATATAGGAAGTGTTAATGTGTTCATTTTCTTCCCCATAAGTTTATGAATGTCGTTTATTAATTTAAGTTCTTCCTGTGAACAAAATGTCAATGCCGTGCCGGAACTTCCGGCCCTTCCTGTTCGTCCGATCCGGTGAATGTAGGTTTCCGGAATATCAGGAAGATCATAGTTAATTACTAATGGTAATTCATTTATATCAATACCTCGTGATGCTATATCCGTTGCAACGATAACCCGAGTTTTTCCTGATTTAAAATTCGATAATGCAGTTTGTCTGGAAGATTGGCTTTTATTCCCGTGTAAGGCTTCGCTTCTGATACCGGCAATACCCAGTTTTTTAACTATTTTATTCGCATTGTGTTTTGTGCGTGAGAAGACTAATACCGACTGGTTTTTATCTTTTTTGAGAATCGATATCAATAAATCATTTTTTTCTTTTTTCTCTACAAAATAAACGTACTGTTCTATTTTTTCCGCCGGAGAAGCCTGAGGAGCTACATTTACTCTTACCGGTTTGGTCAGGAGTGAATTTGCAAGGGAGATAATAGGCGACGGCATGGTTGCTGAAAATAATAAGGTTTGTCTTTCTTTCGGAAGTTTTTGCAAAATTCGCTTGATGTCATTTATAAACCCCATGTCTAACATACGATCTGCTTCATCGAGTACAAAATAACGGATATCATCTAATTTTATATATCCCTGATTCATCATATCAAGCAAGCGTCCAGGTGTAGCCACGAGAATATCGATACCTTTCCGTAGCATTTCATTTTGTGAATGTTGTTTTACTCCGCCGAATACCACACCATGTTTTATTCGTGTATATTTTGCATAATCATTGATACACTCGCTTATTTGTAAAGCAAGCTCACGGGTTGGAGCCAGAACTAAGGCTTTGATTTTTCTTGATTTTTCTGTTTGAATTTCCGGCCGGGAATCCGACAGTAATAATTGGATAGCCGGTATTGCGTATGAGGCTGTTTTGCCTGTACCTGTCTGTGCGCAACCCATCATGTCTCTTTTTGAGAGTGCGACGGGTATTGCTATTTCTTGTATAGGAGTTGGATTTATATATCCTTTTTCCTGGATAGCTTTTAAAATAGGTTGTATTATATTTAATTCTTGAAATGTCATTATTTATTTGATTATGTGTAAAATAAGATTTTTTTAAGAATAGACTTCTATTCTTAAAACTTTAATTATTATGTTTTCTGTCAATGCAAATGAGGTAAACAATAGAGGAGGAGGGGTGTTTACCTATTACAAATAAGTTTGAACTTTATCGATAAAATATCGAATTATATAGGAGTACAGGAAGCGAATGCCTCCTGTACTGATTTATTTTAGGTATTAATAACGTCTGCCAGGACCGTTATTTCTTCTGTTGCGATCACCACCACCACCTCCGAAAGAAGGGCGTTCTGTCCTTGGACGGGCAACAGTTACGGATATAACTTTGCTATCATATTCAACCCCATTCAGTTCATCGATGGCTTTCTGTGCTTCTGTGTCGTTTGGCATTTCGACAAAACCAAATCCTCTTGATCTTCCAGTTTCTCTGTCTGTGATAACTCTGGCTGAAGAAATTTCTCCATACTCTGCGAATAATTCGTTTAAGTCCGCGTCATTTACGTTGTAACTTAAACCTGAAATGTAAATGTTCATTTAAAATTTAATTTTTAAGATAAATACTCAGTAATGATTGAGAGGAAACATTAAAAGGAGAGATTACTTAGACTTGTTTGATAAGAAGAAGAACTATACTATAATTTTTTCGAACTCAATTCTGTGCAAAGGTAGAATATTTATTTGAATAATCCCGTCTTTTTTGTTTTATTTGCATCATTAACATTTGTATAGCCTGATTCTGCGACATTGATCTACTGATCTAACCAGATAATCTGTATGCCCCCTCATGTCATTGAGGAGAATAAATCTTGAAGTCAAATCTAAAATAATTATCTTTGCGGCTCTACAGAATAAGAAATGAATAGTAAAATAATTAAAGCTCATCTTGCCTTGCTGCTGGCGGGATGTATGTGGGGGCTTATGGCTCCGGTTGGCAAAATGGCAATGGAAGCTGGTGTAACCAGTTTATCTTTAACATCTATGCGCATGGTCGGCGCCGCTATTTGTTTTTGGATAGCTTCCTTTTTTGCTCCCGGAGAAAAAATCAATAAACGAGATTTTATATTGTTGTTCTTTGCCGGATTATTAGGGATTGTTTTTAATCAGGGAATGTTCATCTTTGGTTTGTCGCTTACATCGCCGATAGATGCGACCATTATTACCACATCATTGCCGATTATCACCCTGATTCTGGCTGCTATATTTTTGAAAGAGCCAGCTTCCCTGATGAAAATCACCGGTGTTATTATGGGAGTTATTGGCGCGTTAATTCTTATACTGGGTAACCGGAACAGTACTGATGTTTCCGGTAGTATCGGAGGAGATATTCTTTGTTTGTTGGCTCAGACCAGCTTTGCTTGTTATCTGACTATATTTAAAGGATTAATATCACGCTATCACATTTTCACTTTGATGAAGTGGATGTTTACATTTGCCTCTATATGTTTTATGCCTTTATCTATTAGGGACTTGTCGGCAATGACATCCCAATCATTTTTCCCGGAAGTATGGTTAGAAGTCGGATATGTCGTTATATTCGGAACTTTTTTTGCATATATACTAATCTTAGTTGGCCAAAAGACACTTCGCCCGACAATTGTAAGTATGTACAACTATGTGCAACCGATCGTTGGAACCATCGTTTCAGTTTTATTGGGAATAGGTACATTCGGATGGGTAAAAGCTGTTGCTTCCGCATTAATATTTGCAGGTGTATATGTTGTTACACAAAGTAAATCCAGAAGTCAGGATGCATTAAAACAATAAAATAATCACCTTATTGTTATTATATCTTCATCTTATTCAACTGTTCTTTCATTTCCGGTGTTATTCGGTAGCTTTCGCGAGCTTTCTGAATGGCCTTGTTATGCACGAATTTAGAGAATATTCTTTGCTCTAACAGCGGAACGGTTTTGTCGTTGAACTTTATAAGCCCCACGCTGATTGCCCAGGCAATAGCCATATCTACATAATATTGTCCTTGCGGTACTTCCGGCAAATGTTTCAGCACTGTGTCAATGTACGACTCATTCATAAGAAAGTCCATCTGTATAATCACAAAAACACGTTTGGTGAATTCCCCTTCATGAGTTTTGAGCGGGAGGAAATGGGATAGTACTTCGTCAGGATATTTTGAGAATATTTTTATTGCTGAAATAATTGTATCTACATGCGCCCAATTATCGAATTTCAGGATTAGCGGGTCTAAATGACGATATATTGTTTCTAATGAGGGCTTTTTTAGTTGTCCGAGAACTAATCCGTAAAGCAGGATGTGTTCGTATGTTGTATATTCGGCATTATTCAAATAGGTTTCTATGTTTGGATTTACCGAAAGTTCTTTTGCCAACTTCTTCAATGCAGGCATTCGGATTCCCAGCATTTCATAGTTGGTTGGGATAATTCTTTTGTTGAATTGTTTGTAGTCGTTTTCTGCCAATGCTTCGAATTTCTGTTTGATCAGGGTGTTCATATTGCTGTATTCTGTTTTGAATGTAAAAATAGTTATTTTATTCCAGATTCTTTTCAGTTTTGCTTTTCAACTTTGTCCCGGAAAATTTTAAAAGCAATAAAAAAATTATTGATTAATTCAAAAAAAATTAAATGATTATGAAAAAGTATCTATTAACAATCTCTTTATTAAGTTTTGTATTTATGTTTAGTGCTTGTGATGACGACGACGATGTATTAATCGGTGAGAGTGATTTGCCTTCAATAGCAAAAACATTTGTTGCAACACATTTTCCTTCTGCCGTTTTTGTCTGGGGTGAGAGGGATAATGACAGTTATGATATACGTCTTGATAATGGTTTTGAACTTGATTTTTCTTTAGACGGAACATGGGATAATGTTGATGGTAATCGTGCAAAAGAAGTTCCCGCTTCTATTATAGCGCTAATACCTGAAAGTATTTCAACATACGTATCTGAAAAACACCAGGGAGCAATCATTACGAAGGTTGATAAAGAACATGACCGGAAAGGAAAGCATACAGGGTATGAAATTGAGCTTAACAATTCTCAGAATGATCTTAAATTTGGATTGGAGGGTAATTTTATCCGCTATGATAATTGAGAATAAATATTGGATGAATAATAAAAATTTGACTAAAATGAAAAAAGTAATTTTATTATTAAACTTTTCCGTTATTTTCTGTATGTTTTTTGCCTGTAATGACGATGATAAGGTCGTTTATTAATTATTATCACTCAGAGGATGAATATCGTAAAGCGATTTCATCCTCTTTTGATATGGAAAAAACCTGGTTATATTTCATTGATAACCCACGATTTGAACTCCGAAGCTTTGTTTTTACTTATATATATGCGCTCCGGAACTTCGATGTCGAGTGTTATAAACAGCCGATTATCAAACCAGATCGTGATATTTTTTACGCTGTCGCGAGCAATGATAAATTGCTTATTCGCACGAATAAAATCAGAGGGATTGAGGGCGGTGATAATTTGTTCTAATGTTTTAGAGTAAGAATAGCTGTCTCCGTTTTTCAGGTAAATGCAAGTGTTCTTATTGGTCGTATAGAAGCAGGAAATGTCTTTCATGTCAATCGGCAACAGCTTGTCTTTATATGGGATCAGTAGTTTATCTTTATGGTGGTTGTTGGCCGGATGCAACCGGCTCATTTGCATGAGATACTGCATGACTTCCGTGCGATTCAACTTTCTGAATTTTGCGAAAGCACGTTCCAGTTCATCAGTTTTAATAGGTTTCAGGAGGTAATCCACGCTGTTTACCTTAAATGCCTCAATGGCATATTCGTCGTAAGCAGTAGTGAAAATAATAGGTATTTCGACCGTTATATTCTGGAAAATAGTAAAGGCGGAACCATCCGACAAGTGGATATCCATCAGGATCAAGTCCGGAGACTGGTTGTTTTGCAGCCAGTTTATGGTCTGTCTGATACTTTCCGTATTGCCCGTAATTTCAATGGAAGGATCAATTTCAGAAATGATGTCCACCAGATTTTCGTAAGCAACGGTTTCGTCTTCAACGATTAAGACCTTCATGATTCTTCTACTTTAAAGGTAAATATACGGTAAATGTTTCTCCGTTATCTTCTATTCTTATCTGTTTGCCCATGAGTAGAGAAAATCGATTTTCAAGATTCCGGATTCCCGTTCCGTTTGTTACGGAAGGGTTCATTTTGGGATAGACAGGATTTGAAACTATCAATTCCGAATTTTCATTCAGCCGGATTAAAACTTCCATTTTATGTTCACTGTCGATCGTGTTGTGTACCACAATGTTATCAATCAGCGGAAGCAAGGATAATACCGGGATCTTCAGATCCATGTTGTTTTTATCCACATCTATATTGAATACCAGTTTATTTGCAAAACGAACCTCCATCATGTAACGGAAGGCATGGACAAACTCAAGTTCCTCATCTAAAGAAACCAGCCCTCTCTTATCACTTTGAAGGATATAGCGAAATACATCCGACAGCTTATTCACATATTCAAGCGTATTTTCGTCATTTTTTTTCCGGATCAGAGCGGTAAGCCCGTTCAGCGAATTGAAAAAAAAGTGAGGATTAATCTGGTTTGTCAGGGCATCGTAACGGCTTTGCAGGTTTTCGGTTTTCAGATGCTCGATCTCCTGTTCTTTCTTACTTTGAAGGTTATACATCACGTATATGTGTCCTGCAGTTGTACATGCCATAAAAACAACAAAGAACTGGAACAGTAATATACTTCCGAAACCATGAATCTTGCCATGGGTGATGTATAAGATAATAACAAATAACAGGTAGGCAATAGTCGTAAGTGAAAGTGTTCCTATAATCCTTTTCTTTAAAGAATAATCCTTTATTATTTTTAGGTTATAGAACAATAATCCCCAAATCAACATCGCAAAGAATGCATACCTGAAGAAAAAGAACTGCAAGTGAAATGTGCGTCTCGACTCGTTCAGAAAACTCAACTCCCAAGGGAGGCATGCGATATTGGGATATATAATAATAACCGCACTGGCCAGACTGATCAGTAAAAGTTTAAACGGACTGTATTTATTCAAAAAAAACATTTGCTATATTTTTTTGCAAAGATAAAAATTTCTTCTATTATGAACGATTTTATTGATTACGACTTTCTTGTTCCGGTGAATTGATCGCATAATAATATCCAATACTACAAATATGTTGCTTATTAATCCCTATCGTAGTTAATGAATGAGCAAAGCGAAAAAAAGACCGATAAAAACGAATTGGAGCGAGGTACAGAAAAAAGTTCTTCATTCTTAATAAATGAAGAACTTTTCTATAAAAATAGTTGTTTAATAATTAGTTGAATAGCTCTGTCGCATACTGCATATTCTTGATAACGGGAACAGAGAACGGGCATTTTTCTTCGCACTCGCCGCAGGCAATACAGTCCGCTCCGTTTTGTGATAGTGATTTATAATGCTGAACAATGCTCGGTGGGATATCCGATAGGTTCAACGTGGCTATATCAAGGTATTTATTTACTGTTGCAATATCGATGTTCATAGGGCATGGCTGGCAATGGTTACAATAAACGCATTTTCCGCTTAATTTCCCCTGATACGCACTGATAATATCCATGAAATCCCGTTGCTCGGCGCTCGTATTCAGATAGCTGACAGCTTCTTCGATCTGTTTTGCCGATTGGCATCCGATCATGGCGCTTACTACCCCGGGACGGGTCAGTGCATAATGTATACATTGTGTAACGGTCATTGCTTTTTTGAAAGGAGAATATTCTGCGGACAATAACCTGCCACCTCCTAATGTTTTCATTACGGTGATGGCTATTCTTTTTTTGCTCGCAATACTGGTAAAGTCCGGCACGTACGGGATCAATCGTTGCATATTGTTGTTCGGCAAATTGCTTTTCGTCGAATGTGCTGAGAACGTCTTTTTCGGGAGGAGTCATGTCGAAAGCCGGATTAATACTAAACATCATCAGGTCTACTATTCCTTTTTCCAGCATTTTACGTGCGATTTCCGGATTGTGTGAACTCATCCCGATAGCTCTGATGATACCTTTTTCTTTCAATTCCAGAGCATAGTCGACGATTCCGTTTGAATATATTTGTTCAACCGCTTCAGCGGAATCTAAGAAAAATAACATCCCTATATCAATATAATCCGTACCGAGATTATTCAGTAACTTTTCGAAATACCTTTTGCAGGTAGACAGATCGCGGCTGATATCGTATTGCTCATTCAGATCCACCGATCCGATATGTCCCTGAATGATAACGTCTTTTCGCCTATTTCCTAACGCTTTACCAATATTCCGTCTAACCTCATCTCCCGGCATAAAGATATCAATCATATTTATTTGATGATCCAATGCCGCGTGGATTGTTTCTTCCACGGTTTCATAAGGCTTGTTATCCAAATGCTCCGCACCTAATCCGATGATGCTTGCGGCCATTCCTGTATTTCCAATGTTACGGTATTCCATTATGTTGTATTTTTTGAACCGATTGCAAATATAGATGATTTTTCAAATGAAAAAAGATATATTGTCATTTAAAATAGGCTTTTCTGATATTTCTAAATTACGAAACGAGTGTTGTGATCGTATAGTTTAGCTTATCAGAAAGTTTCTATTGAAATAGACGTATCCGGAAGTCCTTCGGCAGATACGGAAAGAAGGATGATTCCTTTTTCTTCTGTTGGTTGAATAATCGCCAGCGCTTTTCCGCGAAAGGTATTGGGAGTCAGGGAACGAAAACTTTTCATATCATCATAGCCACCGTTGCCGGAAGCGAGAACCGTACCGTCACCACTGCATTTGATTTCAACCAGAATGGTGGCATCCGGAATCACATGGCCGTCTTTATCCGTAATTTCTATTTTAACATAAGAGAGATCGTTTTTGTCTGCTCTAATCCTGTTGCGGTCTGCGGTTAAACGAATGGTCGCCGGTTTTCCTGTTGTTTTCAATGTAGCTGTTCCCTTGCTTTTGCTAATGTTGACGGCTTTTAGTATTCCGGGTTCGTATACTACATCGAATGTGGCTGTGTAATTTTCTTTGTCTACTTCCTTTTCGCCTATTAATTTATCATTCAGGAACAGCTTAACTTTCGGAGAGCGACTGTACACATTTACGGTCATTGTCCGACCTTCCATACCTTCCCAATTCCAGCTTAAAAGTTCGTTGGGCCATCCCCATCCGTTAACAACTTCTTTTTTGCCGGGAGTTACAGGAGGATGAACAGCTATGGATATTTCACGTTCTCTCCATAATATATCCCTGTAATAAGACTGGGGCTTTTTGTCGCCGCAGAAATCAATATCCCCGCACCAGGCATTATACCAGGGCCAACCCATAAATTGGGAATCCCTTTGATCCGGCTCTAACTCCAAAGCATGTGCCAGTCCGGCTTCTCCCAGATAATCAATGGCAGTCCATACGAAATCTCCTATAACATAGGAGTTTTTTTCTACGAGATTCCAGTTCTGGGATGCTTCTTTGGGAAAAGATTCGCTGCCATAGATAATGCGGTCCGGATAAGCGGCATGGTCACTCTCATATTTTTTCCACACATAATTATAACCGGCAACATCAACATTCATAAAGGCTCTGTAAGAATCTTTCTCCCAGGTAAATTGCCGTCTGTCCCAAAAGTCGTTTGCTCCCATCGTGGAGAGGCGGGAATCATCGTATTTCCGGATCGTGCTTACTAACCTTTTGGCTATTATATCTCCGATAGAGTCGGCGCGTTGCTCGATTTCATTTGCAATACTCCACATGATGATCGAAGGATGGTTTCTGTCGCGACGAACAGATGCCGCCAGGTCGCTATCGCTCCATTCATCAAAGAACTGATGGTAATCTTGTGACCTTTTGGGCTTTTGCCACTGGTCGAATGTTTCATGGATAACCAGCAGACCCAATCTGTCGCAGGCATCTAAAAAATACTCCGAAACCTGATTGTGTGCGCATCGTACGGCATTATAACCATTGGCTTTCATCAGTTCAACTTTTTTTTCTTCTGCTCTGTCTATGGCTGCAGCTCCCAATAGTCCGTTGTCATGGTGAACGCATCCTCCCTTTAGTTTTAACGGTTTGCCGTTCAGCAAGAATCCTTTTTCGGCAGAGGCGGAGATCGTGCGTATCCCGAATGGGATGGATATTTTATGCCGGATTTTACCATTTGACGAAATGATAATTTCGGCTGTATATAATGCCGGTGTTTCTATCGACCATAATTCGGGTTTTTTAATGGCGAACGATGTGGATACCGGTGTTTCTGTTGATATTTCTATATCCTGGGATGCTGAATAAACATCTTTTCCTTCCGGAGAATAGATTTTAATATCCAGACTGCCGGTTGTGTTCTGTTGTGTTATATTATGTACAATTGTGGAAAATTTAACGATGGCATCTTTTCCGTTTAATTCGGAAGCATTGATGAAAGTATCCCATTCATCTAAATAAATTTTTTCCGTTTTGATCAGCCATACATGGCGGTATATTCCGGAGCCGCTATACCAGCGGCTGTTTAAGCCGGCATTGACCACTTTAACGGCTATTGCATTCGGGATACCCGGAGCGTTACAATATTCTGTAATATCTGTTTTGTAAGATGTATAGCCATAAGAGTTGAAGGATGCTTTTTTTCCGTTAATCCATAGTTCGGACTGATTATATACGCCTTCGAAATATAAGGTGAAATGTTTATCCGAATCTTCTTCCGGGATGGTAAATTCTTTCCTGTACCATCCTTCGCCGCCGATTGTCTGTCCGACGTCCCAACCGCCTTCACTCATACGCGAAAATGGACCGACGGTGATACCTTCTTTTTGTATCGGCAATGGCTCAATACTCCAGTCATGAGGAAGATCAAGTACCCTCCATTTGCTGTCATTGTATGATGGTTGTTCTGCATTGGCAACACTTCCCTGATGGAATTTCCAGTCTTTATTTAAAAGGATTTTATTGCCGGAGGCATAAAGGCTTTTATAGCTTCCCAATGCAAATAACGCGATTATACCAGTGAATAATATTTTTTTTACCTTTTTCATCGAAATCAAAGTTTATATATGAACAACGCAAAAAAAGGCATTTATCCGGCAATCACATGTTGTACACAAAGATTTGCCTTGAAAATGCCTGATTATCGGACGAAAATATGTAATATTTGTCTACAGTTTTCTTATTTTGATATTTTTAAACCAGCAATCATATCCGTGATCCTGCAGGCCGATATATCCTTCTTTGGCCGGTCCTTCATTAAAGCCTGGCCAGTCTTTAAATTTGCTTTTGGAAACCATATCATACCATTCCGGCGTCCACAAGGTATATTCGACAACTTTTACGCCATTTTGTGTATGGGTCACATGGCCGTCTTTCACACGAATAACGATCGTATTCCATTCACCGGCCGGTTTTGCATTTTGAGGTAGCGCCGGGATCATATCGTATAAAGAACCGGCTAAATGGTTTGCCAGCTTGTTGTCCGAAGCATACCAGTTGTCGAGTACCTGTATTTCGGGAGCCGCATGATAGATGGGTTGTCCGGGTTCTTCAACTACGTAGTAAAATATACCGGAGTTACCTTCTTTTTCAATTTTCCAGTCAATGAATAATTCGAAGTTAGAAAATTTTTCATTGCCGAACAGAATATCTCCTCCCTGTCCGTGTCCTGCTTTTTCTCCGCGCTTTACTTTCATTGAATTTTCGCTGATTTCCCAGTTGGCAGCCATTTCGTTCGAGTTGCATTTTCGCCATCCGTCAAAATTTTTGCCATCAAATAAAAGCTTCCATCCTTCATCTTTTTCTTTTTTTGTTAATTGATTGTTTTGTGCTGATACAAGTGTAAGTGAAACAGCAGCAAGAAACATGAATGATAAAATTTTCTTTCTCATGGTTGTTTGTTTTTAAAGTTAATGAGGTCACAAACATAAATAAAAATATCGATTTAATGATCGATACGGGTCAAAAAATATTATGATCGGGATGAACCGGAATAAGAATTTTCTATTAAAAAGATTTGCTCAATAAGAAAGCGACAAGAAATCCGAGGACAGTAACTAATGCGACGCCTCTGCCTCCATATTTGAATGCTTCGGGAATCATCGTGTCACACAACATGGCTAAGATTGCACCGGAAGCAAAGGCCATTGTTCCGGCATGAATGGATGGTGAGCTGTTTCCAAGAAAGGCATATCCGCCCATAGATGATAAAATAGTAACAATAAGAGTAATAACCCAAAGGATCAGGATGTATTTGGTAGACAGACCTGCTATTTTCATTCCCAGCGTACCGGACATTCCTTCCGGCAGATTGCTTAAGAAAACCGCAGCCATAAATACAAGCCCGGTATTTCCTCCCACTGCAATTGAAGCGCCTACACCAAAGGATTCCGGAATTCCATCAAGCAGTGTTCCCAGCAGTATGGCTGTTCCTGAATTATCTTCCGGACTGTCACTTTTGGCCTTTTCAGAAATGCCATGTCCTCTTTTCCTGAATTGCCCTCCCTTTTTATCAATAAGATAATCTCCTCCCACAAAAACAAGCGCACCTGCCAAAAAACTCAAACCGATAACAATCTGATCATGGCTCCTGTCGAATGCATCATCCATTAAATCTATTGACAAAGCTGATATCAATACGCCTGCACCGAAGGCCATAATAGTTGCAATTAACTTGTTACTCAATTTGAGATACAACCCTAATAAGGCTCCTATCAAAACAGCGGAGCCAGATATAAATCCCAATAATGCAGCTTGAATCATGTTATTTTACATTTACATTGGTCTTTCAAAAATACAAACAATATGAAGCTTAAACAATTTTTTATTTATAAAACTTATTTTAGCATCATTTATGTTGCTAAAAAATATCTCTTATAGGTGGCAAAGTTTGGAAAAACTAAGGGGGCATCAATTGGTTTTGATTAAAACTGAACAAAAACAATAACACTGGAAGTTAATCCTTTTTTTTTCCTGTCTTAACAATTTTATATCAATGAAATAGGAAAAAAAATATCCAAAAAATTGGATTTCCTATGTGTGCCTTATTATATTTGTAATATTCAAAACTTTTCAGATAAAGGCTTGTTATAGAGTCTTATTTGAAAATCTTAATATATTTAATTATGAAAACAAATATTTTATTATTATTATTCATTGCAGTGTTACTGTCAGCTTGTGGTGGCTCGAAACAAAAAGTAGTACCTCAACAGGCACAGGAACAGGCCAGAGAAGCTTATATTTACGCTTTTCCGGCAGTAGAACACAACAAAGTGATATGGAAAATACTGGACAATTACAAGATGGCCCCCAATCAATTTTTTGCCAATACTGAATTCTTTACGCCTGAGCATACAACTGTTGTATCACCTAATAATGACACGTATTATGCCTATGCTGTATTAGATATTCGTAATGAACCGGTCGTAATTACTATTCCGAAGATTGAAAAGCGCTATTTCAGCTTCCAACTCTGTGATATTTTTACTAATTGTCCTGAATATATCAGCACATTGGCTACCGGCGAAGGCCCCGGCAATTACCTGATTGCCCGCTCAGATTGGAAAAGTGAAACACCGAAAGGAATCGATAAAGTGATAAAGATTCCCGCCACTATTATTTTCACGCTTGCCCGCACACAGGTTTTCGGGCCGGAAGATAAACAAGCAGGAGTAATATCCACAAGTTACAAAGCCGTTCCGCTCAGTACTTTTACAGGAACCGCTGCCCCAGCAGGCGAACCGTTCAAATGGCCTTATAAACCGTTTGACAGCAAATCGGGCGATGTAGAAAATTTCTTCAAAGAGTTCAACCTGATGGTGCAATACCAGATTCTGAATGATAGTGATAAAGTGTTGATGGAAAAATTTGCTGCTATCGGATTGGGAGCGGCAAAAGAATTCAATAAATCGGAATTTAAGCCTGAAATCTGGAAAGCAATTGAAGAAGGCGCAAACGAAGGCAAGAAAGAAATCGAAGCCAAAACGAGTTCGATAGGTAAGAGCGTAAACGGCTGGAATTTTTCGCCTGAAAATGCCGGACGTTGGGGAACCGACTATCTGATCAACGCTGCTGCCGCATGGAAATATATTTATGTAAACACCCCGGAGGAAGCCATTTACCCTATAGCCAATGTAGATGGTGAAGGCAACGCTTTGACCGGCGCCAATAAATACACGATTACTTTCACGAAAGCGGAAATTCCGCAGGTAAAATTCTTCTGGTCGCTTACCATGTACAACGATAAAGGATTTTTTGTAGTCAATCCATTGAAACGCTACAACATCAAAAGTATTCTATATGATATTGCGAATGTATGGTCCGTCGGAAAATGCTATCAAAGGCAAGACTGTGATTCCGGCGGTAGTAAAAACAAAATAAATAACTTAATTAGTCATGAAACAACTTAATTTTTTCAAACTACTAGGAGTCGCAGTAGGATTGATTGCCTTAAGTTTTACATCCTATGCTCAGACTTCCGCCCAATCAGACTCAGAAACGCTCAAACAAGCCAATAATCCATTGGCAAGTATCAAAACATTTAATGTACATAACTACTATACATCTTCTTTATATGGGACACCTGATGCGACATTGAATACTGTATGGCTTCGTTATGCCCAGCCTTTCGGGCGATTTATTGTTCGTGCATCATTGCCGATTATGACGATGTCGGCTCCGGAACAAGGTCCTAAATCAGGCCTGTATGATATGAATGCCTTTGTTATCTACAAACTCAGTAAAAATGAAGGTACGGAATTAGGTATAGGCCCCGCATTTACATTCCCGACCGGCACTAATGATTTTGGCTCCGGAAAGTGGCAAGGCGGATTGTCTGCCATTGCGTTTTTTAAAAGTAATCCTGTCGTTCAGGTGGGTTCATTAATTACCTGGCAAGCCTCTTTTGCCGGAGATGGTGACAAATCGGATGTAAATATGTTAACTCCACAAATCTTTTTCTTGTGGCAAGTGGGAGGAGGTACTTATTTGAGAAGTACCGGAGTCTGGTCATTTGATTTGGAAAATGGTACATATAACGTGCCCATCGGCTTAGGTATCGGGAAAGTTTTTAAATCAGGAAATAAAGTTTTCAATATATTTATGGAGCCCCAGTATTCGGTTTTTGCTTATGGTACAGGACAACCAAAATTGCAGTTTTTTATCGGATTTAATACTCAATTCCATTAAATATTATGTGAATTAAATTTTTATTAAAAGCCATTGTTGCGGTACTTATAACAGGATTTATGGCTATAAGGCTTTGCCAGTCAAGGAATTCGAGGGGTTTGGGTCGAAATAATGCAAAAATTAGCGCAATGAGGCGGTCCATTTGCCGGATAGTCTCATTGCTATGCTAAAATTATTCTTCTTCGGTAAACATTGGATCCCATGCAGGAAGTCGTACCGGTTTCTGTTTCAGAATATCTTTGACTTTATCTGTGATATATTTTTGTTCCACGACAAGACGGAACATATATTCGTTGAACCATTCGTCTGTCATGATCAGGTGTCCGTTATTAGCTCCGGGGCCCCAACTGTTTTCTACCATCCATTTTTTTGATTTTCCGCTTTCATCCAGGTCGACGGCCATTAATGTCATGGCATGTGACGAACCGCTACTGAACGTCCGGATACGATCTTTTTTATTCATATCAAAAGAAGTTCCCATCAATGATGCATAATCGAAATTGTTGATATCCAACAATCCGCGTTCACGGTCGAGGAATTTGCCGACATCACATGAAAAATACATCGTCGTACTATCTTTGATGGACCGGATCGCCATCTCTTTGATATCTTCGGCAGGAAGATTGACATACGTCCAGTTTTTCCCATCGTAGGCATGACGGTCGAAATCTATTTCATAGAGTTTGTAGTATTCACGACTTGGATCATTCATCAGCATGATGTAGTTGTTTTTCAGATCTGCGCCGATAAACTCTTTGTAAAACGAAAGAGGTGTATATTTTTTTGTCGAAACCGGATTTCCTTTAGCATCTTTAAGAGTCCAGGTGAATTCGGCAGGAGGTTCGCCGATCGTCAATACTAACATACGGTATATCACTCCAAGCATTTCCGTTTTCTGTTTTTGCAGATCGGCCACGGTAGTTCCTTCGGATGACGCTCTTCTGAGTTCTAATCCGAACTCATTCAGTTTGAGTTTGAGCAGATTTGCCATCTGACGCGTATTCTCGCTGCTGAAAGTCTCAATCATAACATCAGCCGGAACGACTCCGTATTTAGTAAGTATATCGGCTACACCGGTAAATTGTCCTCCGTCGCTCAACGGATTTTTGAACAGCCATTCCACCATTTTATCATCCATCGGTTTTTCATGGGTATCGATGATGCCTTGAAGAAACAGATTTGATTTTTCTAATTGATCCCAGAAAAAGGGATAGCTATGTGAAAATTGAAAATCTTTCAGACCGTATTTATTGATAATCTGTGAACGGAAGACATTTAATCCCGTAAACAGCCAGCAACGTCCCGACGATTTTTGATTTGTAATACCTTTGCTTTCTACTTTATCTGAAAAATAGGTGTCGAAATTATTTTGGTTCTGGTAATTGATTGCCAGCTTGTTGATGTCGTTATGTGTTATGGCGTTTTGTATCGCTTTGTCTGTAGACGTTCCTTGATATGATTTTTTTATTTGTTGGAGCATTTCCGGTGATATACCGCCTTTATTCTCCTGTCCGGATACGGAAAATGCCATACATAGTCCGGCGCACAAAATAAATATGTTTTTTTTCATTGTGATGTGTTTATGGTTGTAAGTATAATTAAGTTCCGCAAATATAATAATTTTTTAGGATTCATATTGTATTTGCTTTAGAAACCGGAGGGTGGTTTAAAGATTTAAATACAATTGAACAATGTTTTTGTGTAATAAAAATTTTTCATATTTTTGAGGAAAAATTTTCAAAACAACAAATTGTGTCGGCTAACCGCAATGGGTTATTTTATGAATGAAAAGTTATAATATGAATATCAGAAAAGCAAATGCAGAGGATATAGATATCATTATGGATGTGTTTGACGCAGCGAGGCTGTTTATGCGTAAAACGGGAAATGATAAACAATGGATTGATGGCTATCCATCAAAGGATTTGATACTGAATAATATTCAGGATGAAAGTTTTTATGTATGTATGTCGGATGACGGACAGATCGTCGGGGTTTTTTATTTTAAAGTGGAAGAAGACTGGACTTATGCGAAAATTTACGACGGCGAGTGGCTGAATGACAAACCTTATGGTGTTGTTCATCGCATCGCGTCTAATGGAAAGCAGAAGGGGATTGCGAACTTTTGTTTGCAATGGTGCTTCGAACAGTGTAATAATATAAGAGTTGATACCCATCGGGATAATATTATAATGCAAAACACGTTAAAAAAGAACGGTTATAAACAATGCGGTATCATTTTTGTAGCAAATGGAACGGAACGCATCGCTTTTCAGAAAAGTGTTTGATATAATATAAATTTGTATATTTTGGAATATTAATTGATAATCTTATGGATAAAAAATATCAGGCGGATAGTAACAGGTATGACGGAGGGATGAAATATCGTCGCGCGGGAAAAAGCGGAATATTATTACCGGAGGTTTCTTTGGGATTGTGGCATAACTTTGGCGGGTATGATGAATTTCCCAATAGTAAAAAGATACTTCATGCCGCTTTTGATAAAGGCATCACTCATTTTGATCTGGCAAATAATTACGGACCTCCATACGGTTCGGCGGAAGAAACATTTGGTAGAGTGATGAAAGAGTCTTTTGCACCTTACCGGAATGAATTATTCATATCGTCAAAAGCCGGTCATGATATGTGGCCGGGACCCTACGGAGAGTGGGGTTCTCGTAAAAATCTGATGAATAGCCTGAACGCAAGTCTTGGACGAATGAATCTGGAGTATGTGGATGTTTTTTATTCACATCGTTATGATCCGGTTACCCCTTTGGAAGAGACATTGCAAACATTAGTTGATATTGTCCGGCAGGGTAAGGCTTTGTATGTCGGTATCTCCAAATACCCTGTGGAGGCAGCCCGGTTTGCCTATAGTTATCTGAAGGAGAGGGATGTTTCTTGTCTTTTATATCAGGGGAAATATAATCTTTTTTCACGTGAACCGGAGCAGGAGGGTATTTTACAGCAGGCGAAAGAAAATGGAGTAGGGTTTGTCGCATTTTCTCCTTTAGCACAAGGTTTGCTGACTGACAAGTATTTAGACGGGAAGATAAGCGAAACATCAAGAATGTCGAAAGATAAGTTTTTGAAAAAAGAACAGTTAACAGAAGGAACGCTGAAAAAAATACGTAAATTGACGGATGTGGCAGCCGGACGGCGTCAGTTACTGGCAGAAATGGCGCTGGCATGGTTGTTAAAAGACGATCGTGTCTGTTCTGTAATTGTCGGAGCCAGTTCAGTTGAACAATTGAACAAAAATCTTAAAGCAATAGAACATACATCATTTTCTGAAGAAGAATTACGTCTCATTGACATGGTATTGAGCAACGATCATTTTTAATTCCAGGTTCAAAGTTCCAGGTTCCAAACAAAATGATTGAACTTTGAACGTGAAACTTTAACATGCGACCTTAGTGTCAAGAATTAATTTTTGTACAATATGAAACAATCAAAAAGCAGGAAGAAACGTCGTATTATGTGGGTTACATTATCAATTATATCAATTTTGGCTCTTTCTTTTATTATGTTTATACATTCGGATAGTTTCGGAAAGACTCCAAGTAAAGAGCGTCTTGAACGTGTCAGAAGTTCGAAGAATTACAGGGACGGCAAATTTCAGAATGTACATGAGACACAGCAAATCACGTCCGATAAAAGCTATGTTGGAACAATGTGGAGTTTTCTTTTTAAAAGGAAAGAGCGCCTGAGTCCTAAAAGTGATTTACCTGTTGTGAAAACAAATCTTTGGGAGTTAAACCGGGATGAAGATCTATTAGTATGGTTTGGGCATTCGTCCTATATGATTCAAACGGATGGAAAGCGTATTCTTGTTGATCCTGTGCTTTGCGGCGCGGCATCTCCAGTTTCGTTTGCCAATAAACCGTTTATGGGTACGGATATTTATAGACCTGAAGATATTCCGGAAATAGATTATCTCATTATTTCGCATGACCATTGGGATCATCTTGATTATAAGACGGTAATGAGCCTGAAGGATCGTGTGGATAAAGTTGTTTGCGGACTGGGAGTGGGCGAACATCTTGAATACTGGGGTTTTCAAAAAGATAAGATTGTCGAACTTGACTGGAATGAAAGAGCGGCTTCCGATGGCATATTCACAATCCATTGTTTGCCGGCCCGGCATTTTTCAGGTAGAGGACTTTCTCCAAATCAGTCTTTATGGGCATCTTTTCTGATTGAGTTGCCATCCCGCAAGATTTATATCGGCGGTGACGGCGGATTTGATACTCACTATGCGGAAATAGGCGAACGTTTTGATGGAATAGATCTTGCTGTTCTTGAAAATGGACAGTATGATATGGATTGGAGGTATATCCACATGTTACCGGAACAGATTGTCCAGGCTTTTACCGATCTTAAGGCGAAAAGACTTTTTACAGTACATCATTCAAAGTTTGCGTTGGCTAATCATCCGTGGGATGAACCTTTAAACAATATCTCTTCGTTTGCGAAAAGGGATTCTCTCAATCTTATTCAGCCAATGATAGGAGAGGTGGTGAATCTCAATGATAGTACTTATACAACAAAAAAATGGTGGAAAGGCATTGATTAGGCCACTTTCCACCATTCTTATTCAGTTAGATGATCTCACAGGTATGATTATTCGTTTATCTTGCCTATTTTACCGATGAATAAAATCACGCCAGTGCTGTTTTCATGTATTGCAAATGCGAATGGTTTGTTTACAGTATAATCTATAATGACCGGTTCCTGTACTGATGTATAAATCATTTCTACACTGGTAACAGCCGCAGCTTCAGTTCCCTCTTCATTTACTTCAACAAATGTTTTATGAATAACACTGGAAATACATGCGCTTGTATTTTCAAACATACCGCTAAAATCTGCCCAAAAAGAAAATGGTGTTTTCATACCCATCTCCGGTAAGATGACTTTCTGCATTTCATACTTACATTCTGTTTTGAATCGTGGCAAACTGAGGTTTATTTCTTTTCCGGACATATAGTTTATTGCGTTATTCCATCGTTCGTTGTCGAGATTTGAAATGAAATCATCTACCGTCTTATTATCATTGGGAAGCATTACGATCATGCTGAAAGCATTGTTTCCATACGGCAGCTTAAGATACCTGCCATATTCATCACTATAATAATCAAAACCTCCGATCTGATGCATCATATTTACTTTTCCCGTACTGGTGTTGTTTTTTGTATAAAAATCGTCTTTTGTTGTTTTGTTTTTATCGAACTGGGATACCCATATCCCTTTAAAATAGACGGCGTTTATAAGATACATCAGGGCTTCTTCCGGGATCTCTTCAATAATCTCTTGGATTTTATCGTTTGTTTGTTTTGCGCACCAGTTGTTTATTTGTTTGACGGCATCCGATGATCCGAAATCAAGCGCTTTTATCTCTGCGTTGTAATTATTCTTATTGACGGATATAAAATCATTTTTTACGGAAACGTCATTGCGGTACCAAATAGAATTTGCAATTGTTAAACTCGTTGATTTATCAACTTTAATCAGCGCCTCCCTTAGGTCTTTATTATATTCATTGATATCATCCAGCGAATAATTGTTTGCTCTTAACGCATGCATCATTTCTTCCAAAGTAGCGCCTTTCGCTCCGTTAAGCGTCATGCTGAGGGCCATACTCACACTTAAAGGTGATACAAAAACATTTTCTTCATCAGTGGAGTTGTTAGTTGTTCTGAATAAATCCAACGCAAAGGAATTGTCTGTTCCCACTTTTTCTGCCAAACGTAGATTGATTGGTTCCGCGTCGGGAAGTTTTTTACCATTATTGTCATTGTCTGAGTCACAAGCAAAAAGAAACGGAGTAATCATAATAAGCGGAAATACTTTCCGGATCAGGTCGCTAATAGGTCTGTTTTTTATACATAATTTTGGTTTCATAGTGATATAAGTTTGTGAATAAAAGATAAAATGAATTCTCTGTTAATATAGATGCATTTATTTTATTAAATGTTGCATGAAGTTGAAAAAATCGCATACGGTTGAATAATAAACACTATATTTGTGGCTAAAGGTGAACTATAAAATATATAGATATGGAATATGAAGTTTTAGGAATTGGTTCTCGTGTAAGACATAAAGAGTATGGTACGGGAGTAGTTATTCAGGTAAAGTCAAAGAGTTATCTGATCACATTTATGGAATATGGAAACAGGGAGATTCTTCGGAGTTATGAAGGGTTGGAGATCATTGAATTACTCGAACCTGCTGACGATTTAGTCAGTCTTGAAATGATCGAAGAATCGCTGAAAAAGATATTGCGTGACTATTCTGACATTCAGGAAGTTGTGCCGATTGCTGACAAGTGGTCGGGTGGAACATTAATACTAAAGCCTTCGAATCCGGAATTGAAACCTTACGAGCTGCCCATTTCAAATTTCTTTAATAAGATCATAATGATCCGCGACCGTTTGCGGGTGCTGGAGCAGAAAGTGAATACCAGCAATCTGAGCGATGAAGAAAAAATCGTCATGCAGCAATATGTCACTCGCTCATACGGTAGCCTTACTTCCTTCAATATCCTGTTCAAATATAAGCATCATGCGTTTGTAGGAGAAGGTAAAGGAGGTTAGTGTTTATACATGAATAAACAACAAGTCTCAGTTAATTAGCGAGTTGAGGCTTGTTGTTTACATAATGTTTTGCTTTTGACTAAAGGAAAACCTCCGAGGATTTTGACAAAAATCAATTTAGAAATTCAGGAGGTATTTTAATTGTCAGAGTATAAGCCGATACTGTTGCCTTCACTATCAACGAAGATAGCGAAGAAGCCCATTCCATCCGCTTCAATTTTTGTTTTCTCCCTGATGATTTTACCTCCTGCCGTTTCAATTTGGCAGACTGTTTTTTCCATGTTATCTACGGAAAGGCTGACCAATACTCCGTCTTTAGATGGATTGAATCCGGAAGCAAAGGAAATAGCGCCGGGGCATTTTCCGTTTTCTTCCGGAAAAAATGCCATTTTTTCTGTTTCACAATCCATGATTGATAGTTTCAGGTTAAAAACCGATTCGTAAAATGTGACAGCCCGGCCAAAATCTGCTGCGGGAATTTCAAAAAATGCTACTAATTTTTTCATCTTTCTGTTTTTTTATATTTGACGATGCAAAAGTAGGGGCGCTGAGATGAACCGGATTGTAAAAAACAGACATTTGATATTCTCTATGAAAAATAATCGGAGTAAGGGTCGCATATGGAAAGATATTCCACCGGAGTATAACCGGAAAACGTTTTAAATTCCTTAATAAGGTGGGGTTGGTCGTAGTATCCACATGCTATAGCAAGTTGAGCCAGATTGATATCCGGTTCGTGTTGTAACAGAAATAAAGCCCTTTGAAAACGTATAATGCGTTGGAATTCTTTGGGTTTTGCACCTACGTGTTCTGTAAATATCCGGTTGAATTGTCTGGGGCTTAGGCAGGCGGCTTCTGCAAGCGTATTGGCATCCGGATATTGTGTATTGATTAGTTTTATAGCAGCGTTGATTCTTTTGAGATTGTGGTCGGTCTGATATTTGAGCTGTGTTAAAAGATATTTTTCAATAAGTAACACACATGTATAGGCGGAATCCGTATCCGTAAGTTTTTTTTCCAATTCTTCCAATTTCTTGTCGCCTAAGTCTTTTATGTCAACGGACAGGCCGTTTATTTTATTGAGAGGTATATGAAAGAAAAATCCGGCTCCTGCCGGCCGGAAGACGACACAGATCATATCTATCAGTCCGGAATATAGTAGATCATTGTAGATCTTTTCATGTCCGCTTACGAAAGCCTGTGGTTGGAGGTGTTTTTCTGAAGAGGAAAAGATTCTTTTTCCCCTATGAAAAATCATACAGATGTGACCGGTCGGAACTGTTCTTATTTGTTCGGAAGAGTTGCCGGTTGTTTTAAGAAACCAGTATTGCTTTACAAATGGTTCCAGTATCAGGGATGGTTTTATGATTTGAAAATCTTCCATTTTTATATTTTCGGAACAGGTAGAATCATATCCATTACCTTTGCGGTTCTTGCAGCGGAAAAACCGTTTGAAGGACATATTCCTTCTTCTCTCAGTTCGGCGATAATCGAACTGATTAAACATTGTTGTATATGTTCCGGCGGTTCTATGGTGAAGTACTGTATTTTGTCTTCAGCATGTAATTCGATAGGGTCGAATTTAAAAATATTGAATTTGATAGATCCTCGCTTTCCGGTTATGACTACATGGTCTTGTTGTGGTTGTCCGGAAGCTGCAAATTCCCAGATGCCGGAACCAAGGGCCCCCGACTTAAATTGCATGATCGCAGTAACCGTATCGGCGACTTCATAAAAGCCAGCGCGATTTGTTCCATAACCATTGGCATCTGTAATTTCTCCTACTAAAAAATCGAGGATATCAAGTGTATGAGGGGCAAGGTCATAGAAATACCCTTCACCTCCGATAGTCCGGTTCAGGTGCCATGACTGATGTTCCGGCTTCCGGTCTGCATCGCTTTCCGGCCTGACATATTTTATGTCGACTGCCATCACCTTGCCGATTACATTGTCTTCAAGCAATTGTTTAACCTTCAAGAAATAAGGGAGCGCTCTACGATAATAAGCCACAAATAGCTTTTGATTGTTTTTTTCAGCAGCCTTGATCATTTCCATACATTCGGAATAATTCATTGCCATTGGCTTCTCTACATATACCGGCTTACCGGCTGATAGCGCTTCGATTGTATATTTTTTGTGGCTTCCGGGAGGTGTGGCAATGTATACGATATTAACTTCCGGATCATTTATCAACTGAGATGCATCGGTATATGTCCGGGCAATCTGATGCCTTCGGGCAAAGTCCGTGAGTTTATCTGGGTTATTCCGCATGACAGCAACCAGATCCGAATGTTCAAGTTTATACATGGGAGGTCCGCTTTTATGTTCACAAACATTTCCGCAACCAATAATCCCCCATTTAACTTTATCTATCATTTTGATTTATTATTATGTGCATCATTTATTTTTTATTTCTCATGACCCGTTCGATCGCGTCATCCATCTGTTCGATAGATTCTAATCCGAGCGTCATGCAATCTACATTTCCTTCCGTGAGGGCAAAGCGGATTGATTTTTCACGTTCATCGTTTGTAACATGCTTACCTTCACCGAAAATTTTCATTCCGATGACTCCTTTTCCGTTTTCTCCGGCCAAGGCAAGAATCTCTTTGATTTCGTCCGGCGTACCGTCCATGTTTGCTCCGAAAGGATTTATGCGTGCCATGATCACATCCACCCATGGGTTTATGGCGGCTTCCTTCAACGCATCGATGTTATGGCATGAAACACCTACGGCTTTTACAATTCCGTCCTGTTTGGCTTTTGAAAAGCCATCCATGTAGTGAGTTCGCGTTTTATTCCAGTCTCCTTTCGTCATGCAGTGCATCAGAAGAATATCTATGTAATCGCTTCCTATTTCTTTGCGATAGCGGTCAATAATGTCGGAAACGGGTTCAAGATTTTCTGAGTCATCTGCCTGTGTCCAGATCTTACTCAATAGGGTGATATTCTCACGTGGCAAAGTTTTGATAGCTTCTCCTACATAAGGCATGGAGCCGTATCCGTCAGCCATGTCATAAAAACGTATCCCCCGTTCATAGGCGTGATGGGCGAGTTTTACAAAAGAATCCATTCCCAGACGTGTCTGATTGGACGCCTTGTTGCTTCCTTTTGTGCCTGTTCCCATTGCTATGCGTGGAACAATTAGTCCGCTTTTACCAAGTTCTACTCTGTCAACAAGCGTATTTAGGGGAAGTTTCAGGTTTATATTTGCTATACTTGATTGCAATACGGATATTCCGGCCAATCCAAGGACTCCAGTTTTAAGAAATCTGCGTCGGTTCATTTGTTTCATACGATAATCTATTTTATATTAAGGTAGTATGAAACTACGTATGAATTATCATTTGCTATGGCGTAAATGTCAATGTTCATACTTCGTTTCATATCTGTAAAATTTAAATTAAAAATTCTTTTGCGTTGTTTGACGGTTTGTTCAGTGTGTGCCTGCGACATTCATTTTTATACTGTACAGGTATTCCGATGCTGTGATAAACAGAGTATTCATATCTTTTCCGCCGAAACATACATTGGCTGTCCAACCGGCTTCAACAGGAATATGTGCGATTTGCTCTCCTTCCGGGTTAAAAACAGTTACTCCTTTTCCGGTGAGGTAAATGTTTCCGTTAGTATCTATCGTCATACCGTCCGAACCCATATTGGTAAAAAGTTTTTTATTCGTCAGTGTCGCATCCGGTTGTATGTCATAAATATATGTTTTTCCCGCTTTTATATCCGCAACATAAAGGCACTTTCCGTCCGGGCTGCCTATGATGCCGTTTGGTTTTTCCAAATCGGTATCGACCCGTATCAGTTTTTTATAATCGGGAGATAAATAATAAACATGTTCGCCGTCTTGTTGCATTTCCGGATCACGTGTCCAGTAGTTGCGTTTATATAACGGATCGGTGAAATATATTCCACCGTTTGGATGCACCCATAAATCATTGGGACCATTTAGTTTTTTTTCGCCAAAAATGCTGACCAGCACGGCGTGACTGCCATCCATATCAATTTTCCAGATTTCATTATCCATATCGGAGCATGAAAGGAGGTTCCCCTGTTTGTCAAAATAGAGCCCGTTTGCCCGCCCGGTATTTTCGAGGAATACGGACAGTTTTTCATCATCAGCGGACCATTTTAGAATGCGATCGTTTGGTTGGTCGGTAAAATAGACGTTTCCGTATTTATCGACGGCAGGTCCTTCCGTAAAACGGAAGCCATCCGCCAACTTTTCAACTTTCGCTCCTTCGGCGATGATGCTGTTCTCTGTTTTACAATGAGCGGAAACATACATATTTATTGAAATGAAAATGAGTAAAATTGAGTTTTTGATCATGGCAATATTTTTGAAGAGTTTTCAATCTACAAATGTATATATATTTCTGCAATTAATGCCAATCAGCAATAAAAGTAATTTGTAGGTAGTAGGACCTGTTCATGTTCTAATAATCAATGTGGAAGGAATGGCATTCAGTGTTTCCTTGGAAGTTACAAAAATGTGGTCCCATGCATCATAACTAACTAACATCAGGTTCGTTTTTAGAAACATTTCCTTTGTAATCTCTTTTTGGTGAGTTAAGGAAACGAGTTTGTTTTCAGCTGCAAACTTCTGTACCTTTATATTATCCGAAATCTCGTCGCTGATATTGCATAAAGTGATGGACGCATTGTTTGACGCAATCAGATTTTTAGCAAATTCCAATAAAAAGATATCTTCTTGTTTTTCGAGAATAATCAGTACCGAATTGGCTGTTTCGAGACCACGATTAACAAAAATGCCGACAGAGCAGTCGATATCTTTGATAAATGTCATGGTCTTATCCTTCAGCAGATGGGCGGTATAAAAAATAGATTGCGCCTGTCTTCCAAGTTTTTTCTGATATATGTTTTTGTTAAACCCACGAACTTCCGCTTCATCGGGGACATCAGTTAGCGAAATACCCACTCCTACCAATAGAAAATCATAATATTCATTGTTGGAAACATTTACAATTTCGTGGGCTGCATCATTGGTAATGTTGTATCGTGGTATAATGTTTACTTGTAGCCGTTCGGCTTCTTCTTTAATAGGAACAAAACTTGTTTCTTCAAAGTTTTCGATCATCAGGGGATTGAACTCGGTCCCAACGGTAAGGTGTAAAGCGGTAATTTCGGTAGTTTTCTTTCCTTTGTGGAAAAGCTGATATGCCAAATTGAGTAGGGAGCTTCCACTTTCAGGACGTCCGAATGAGAGTAAAATCCGGATTATCTGGCTATCTTTTCTTTTTTTCGGTTTCTTGTCAATTTTTTTATCGTATACATAATCGATCAGGTTAAGTGTCGGACCGGTCATAAATGTAGTGGCCAAAGTCATTAACACGAGCATCACAAAAATCGTCTGGGGAATAATGTTCATTTCATATCCGATGGTAAGTACTACTAATTCCATCAGACCTCTCGTATTCATTAATGTTCCTATCGACCAGCTGTTTCTCCACGTTTCTCCTGCAAATCGCGATGCGATGACTGCTCCGCCCATTTTTCCGATAACAGCTACGGCGATAAACATAAAACAAATCGCCCATTCGCCGGGGGTTGCAATTAAGCCTATTTGGGTTTTCAACCCTGTTGAAACGAAAAATAAGGGAAGAAAAATCGACAGAGCAACATCTTCAACTTTATCAGTCATAATTTTTCTGAATTTGATGTTCGAAGGCATGACCACTCCAGCCATAAAGGCTCCAAACAATGCGTGTACTCCCAATACTTCGGTGGTATAGGCCGATAATATAAGAATGAGAAACATAAAAGCAACTAAGGATTTGTTGATCACCTCCTGGTTATGATAGATCTTTCCGATAAAATTAAGAAACGGTCGCAAAACAACAAACATGAACAATAAGAACAAGATGGTGAAAAGTACAACGTAAAGGGCTCCTACAAAGGTTCCGGATTGTACAATTGCAATAACTACTGCTAACAGGCACCAAGCTGTTATGTCATCGTTTGCCGCGCTCGCCAAGGTTATTGTTCCTAAATGCGATTTTGTCAGTCCTTTTTCCTGAATGATGCGGGCCAATACCGGGAATGCCGTAATGCTCATGGCTATCCCGATAAACATGGCGTAAGATATAAAAGGGGTCAATTGCGAGGCATAAGTTGAATATGTCCAATAGGCGTACTGTTCCGAAAAAGAAGGGTATGATGATGCTGGCATGGCTGATCAGTATCGTTTCATTAAATTTTTTCTTCACTTCGTCGATGTTCAGTTCCATTCCTATGACAAACATGAACAACACCAACCCTATCTGGCTTAGTATGTTAATGTTTTCCAGAGAACTTGGTGAAAACAGGAATTTGAATACTTCCGGGAAGAAAAGGCCTAATACAGAAGGCCCCAAGACGATTCCCGCTAATATTTCCCCGATAACAATTGGTTGACCGATTTTAACGAACAGTAATCCGAAAATTCGTGCAATGAAAAGTATGATAACAACTTGTAATAAAAGCATAGCAATAGGAGTCTGTATATTTCCCTTAAGGCCTTCTTTAAATAAATCGAAGCTTTTAGAGAATACTCCATCGTCAGATGCTTGATTAACAACTTCAAATGAACTGCCAAACTTGATAACCCATGATATCAGGAATCCAAAAATCAAGATCATGGATATATAAAATATTATATCTTTTATTCCTTTTGACATACATTGATTGTTTAGGCCGTTTTGAGGTATATTAACCACAAAGTTAAGAAAATATTTAGATAAAAGAGACATGTTAGTATCTTATTGCCCCTTTGAAATCTTTTTATATACGAATTTGTATCATTTAGTAAAAAGAAAATGGTAACCAGGCTAAAATATTATACCCAATTTAATATTGACAGAACTAAGATCAAGCTTTTCAACAAACCGGCTTGAAGCGTAATTATCTGAATTGCTTTTTAATCGTTCCAGTTTTTGTGCCCCATACCCGACTGCAATTGAAAACATTTTATCCCATAATTCACATTGAACCCCGAATTCAGGATTAAGTAGAAACCCTCCGTTATTTTCTTTTTTCGGTGCGAATCCATAGCCGGCTGAACAATCAGCAAATACATTGTATTTTGCCAGAGGATTTATTGTATATTTCACATTTGCATATAATGGAATTACGGAAATATTATCGTACTGTTCGAAACCTGTACCACCTCCCAGAGCCCAATGGGAATTTAGATTGTAATGTGCCATTGTTTCAATACCAAAAGGTGTTATATCCGGAGAACTCATTGATATTCCGGCGCCGGCATTTATCGCAATAGAATATTTCTTTTGTGCTGACAGACTTAGAATGCAGACTGTAGTCAATATTGTTGCTATTATTTTTTTCATTCTACTATTGTATTTTTATTGTTATCTTCTTTATAATGTCTTTAGCAGAAGTTAAACCGGACAAATCGGTATATAATTGTCCGTTGCTACCGTCCGGGCTGCTATGTCCTACCATCTGCATCTTATATTCTTTCTCTCCTGTTGTAAGGTCAACCATGACTTCGTATATTACAGCCGGCTGACCGCTTTCTGCCGAATAATTTTCATCAGACTGAGTTACGGATTTCGGATAGTATTCGTTGTAATCTGTGGAATGGTTGAATTCGGCTTTGATGATAAACCGATCCAGTTCTCCGGCCGGAGTCATTACCAGGTCAAAGTTTCCGTTGGGAGTTGCTCCTGTTACAGCATCCGGAATAGGTGACTGTGTGGTTGCTCCGGTATATCCATCCGGAACCGGTTGTCCCGGTTGAAAAGGGAGGCGTGCATGATTCCAATATGGGAGAGCTTCTTTTCTCTTTTTACTATTGCCACTCCATGATTGCGTTCCTGCTCGATAGGAGACATAGAGTGTAGTTAGATAGTTTCCTTCCAAATCTTCAATCCAAATTGCGATCTGGGGAGGATTTTGTTTTTTTATACCTAAGAACAGATCGAAGGGATGTTTCCATTCATCACCGACTTTAACTTCAATTTTAATGTCTCCGCTTTGATATTCAATCAGATCCTTTTGACAGGAGCAGCAGACCATTCCCCAGAAGAGTATTCCTATTAAACCTTTTTTAATTACCATTTTCGTTATATTTTAAATTAAGAATATTGTCAATGCCTCTTATTAGTTGTTCCCAACCCTCATCGCTTCTGATATTTATGCCATTATAATATTGGCATGTTTCTTCCAGCATGGCCAGGTAACATATTCCTGCTGTAATGATAGAACCAATGGCAGCCAGGTCTGCGTAAGGTATTTTGGTCATACGGCTTATCATCCTTATTCGTTCCAAACCATTTTCCTCCCGTTGCTTTTTCAATTCCGATACAAAAGCATTTTCATTCGAAAGTTCCCATCTTTGCAGACGTTTCAATATCTCATTATTTCTAAAATGTACTACCTGTTTTCGGAATATCTCTTTAACAAATGTCAGTGTATCAGAAGGATCAGGTAGCTCAATGGAGGTATTACTCCAGAAGTCATGTCTTTTCATACATGCATATATTAAACAATCCAATGATTTGAACTAACGGTAA
>JAVBNB010000059.1:0-47949 GCA_031551825.1 Tannerella sp.
GTCGGATTGGGTATCTACGTTTTCAAAATACCCCCACCTTCTCCAGGTAGTATTAATATCGGCATGTTTATTTCGCATCAACTCTCCGACATGTTGAACCGATTTGACTTGATTATTTGTATACCCTTGCATATCTGCCATACCATACACAGAACGGACAATCACACCGCCTACATTTAAAGACCATCCCAACCCTACCGGAGGAGCAACATCTTCAACCTTTATTCCTGATGCATGATAAGATATAGAAAGAGGAAGGCTTATATCTCTTGTCTTAATTTCATATAATGGAATCTCAATCTGAGGTACTCCTGTAGCATGACTAACCGGATATTCTCCATACCGGGCAAATGCCGTAGTTTGTGGAGATTGTGGAGCCTGAGGTAATATCTTTTCCTGAGCGTTCAAACATAAAACTATACTAAACAGTATACCTATTATTAAAAGAGTAGTTTTTTTCATAGTGGTTATTCTTTAATATTTTTAATCTAAATCTTATATAAGGAATTTTGATTTTTTACCAAATAAATCCTATTATATTTTCGAATGTAAAAATATAATTATTTATTGAAATATAAAAATTTATTTGTATATATTTTATATTTTCATAAAAAATAAAAAAATACAACTATTCATTCCGATAAACGAAATCAATAGTTGTATCACTTCTAAAAATAACCTCTAAATCTTTTACACCATAAAAAACTATTTTAATTTATAAACTTCTGTTCCAGCAAGGAGAAAACATCCCAATCCGTAATCTTCAAAATCAGGTTCTTTGTCATAAGTAACCGGCTGACTATCTTTTGGCTCTTTTCCGGTGCCCTGCACATAGCCCAGGAAACCATTCGGATGAACGGATTCTTTACACATAACATCCCACGCTTTCAATATAACAGGTAAATAAGTTTTACTATCCAGAATTCCATTATTGACCCCCCAAGCCATTCCATAAACAAAAAGCGCTGTTCCCGTGGCTTCTTTTCCTCCGTAATTATTCGGATCATGCAAGCTCGCATTCCAGAAACCATCCTCGCGCTGACACTTGATCAAAGCTTTACTCATTGCCAAAAAATCAGCAACATAATCCGCACGATGGGTTTCATTCTGTGGAATATCTTCCAGAATACGTACCAGAGCCGCATAAACCCATCCATTACCACGTGACCAGTAACAATCTTCCCCGTTCGGTTCTTTATAGGGAGGGACAAAGTCCTTATCACGCCACCAAAGTCCGTCCTTCAGATTATACAAACCGTTTCCACCTTCTATATTACGGCTATGATGATACATGGCCCACATTTTATTAAAATATCGCTGATCGCCGGTAAGTTTACCCATCCTTGAAAACACAGGCATACTCATCTGAATGGCATCAATCCATGTCCAATCATCATTCTGCGGTGTATTTAGAAACATGTTCGTATTAATAATAACATTCTTCAACACCTTCGGATCCGGACATAGGTTATACAAGTCTATGTAAATCTGACTGCAACATTGATTATCCGCGTTACGATTTGTATTGCCCCTGCGAAAACCCCATTCATGAAATTCTCCCCATTTATAGGCATAATCATAATATTCAGGAAGCGGATGTATGGTATGTAACGCCATCAATCCTTCGTAATAGACAGCGCGTGTCCATATATTACTGGGACGCATCACTCCGCCACGATAAGATGGCCAGGTATAATCCGCATATTTTTTCATGAAATAATCATTGGTAAGCATAAGCGTTTTTAAAACCTCTTTTCGATCGGGCAACTGTTGCGCACTTACCGAAACGATACTAACTCCCAAAGAACATATCAAAAATAAAGACAAAACAATTCTCTTCATGGTTATATTATTAAAATTATAAATTTAACATTTCAGAGGCCAAAAATATAAATTATACCCTATTCAAACCAATGGAAAATCGTACAAAAAAGCCGAAGATAATACACTCAAAAGGCATTTTTCTCAAAAACGACAGATAAGCATATAAAATTCCATGCATTTGTACAATTTTTCATTCCCGCATAAACTTTAATTATGTTTTTTTGCATTACAAAAATTAAAAAAAAATATTTTTCAATGTGCGAATAAAATTAAATATTTATGGAAAACAATTTAAGAAAAGAAAGACTATCAGCACTCGCCTTTATGTCAAGGCTGATGTTTACGGCCTTGTTTTTATTAGCGACAACTGTTGCTTTTGCGCAAGGCAAAACAGTTACCGGAATTGTTCTTGATGAAACAGGCGAGCCTATAACAGGCGCGAATGTGGTAATCGTAGGAACAACTATCGGCATTATTACCGACATTGATGGTAATTTTAAGCTATCAAATGTAGCAGACAATGCGAAAATAAAAGTCAGCTACATTGGATATTTGCCACAAGAGGTATCAGTTGCCGGAAAAACACATTTTCAAATTCAACTGGTAGAAGACACGCAAGCGCTTGATGAAGTAGTCGTTATCGGATATGGTGTTCAGAAGAAAAGCGACGTGACAGGAGCCGTGGCTGTCGTCTCCTCCAAAGATCTTACGATGAAACCGGTATCTAACGCATTGGAGGCCCTGCAAGGAAAAGCGGCGGGAGTGGATGTAACGTCCAATCAACGTCCGGGAGAATTAGGAAAGATAAGAGTACGTGGTATGCGTTCACTTGAAGAAGATTTAAATGACCCGTTGTACGTTGTAGATGGTATCGTGCTAAGTTCAGGAGGTATTGAAGCTCTGAATCCAAGGGATATTGAAAGCATCAATGTATTGAAGGATGCTTCCTCCACAGCTATATATGGTTCACGCGGAGCAAACGGCGTTATACTTGTTACAACCAAAAGAGGAAAAACAGGTGCATTCAATCTTAATTATTCAGGAACTGTCACCTTTGAAAAAATTCATGACCTGCAACCCTCTATGAGCGCAAGTGAGTATATTACCTGGCGCAGATGGGCATACCATAACTTAAATCCCACAAAATATTCACCCGGTGACCAGCCAAACAAAGAACAGGACATGACAATCTTTGATACATCGGATGCTACGGCAATGAATAATTTAATGAAAGGCTGGGCAAGCGGAACATGGGATCCCTCGAAAGTAACCAATACCAATTGGACAGACATTGTTTCACAGACAGGTATATCACAGGAGCATACCGTGAGCGCCAGCGGAGGAACCGATAAAATGAAATCATTCCTCTCGATCGGTTATCTCAATAACGAGGGTACGCAAAAAGGACAATCTTATGAACGATATAATTTCACCGCGACTATTGATATCACCCCTATCAACTGGTTTACATTGGGCGGTTCGATAAATACGGCGTGGAGTAATCAAAGCTACGGATACTCACGCACAGGACAGAGTTCCAATTCCGGCCCAGCCGAAATATTCAACGCGGCTAAAGCCATTCCTAACTGGACAATGCCTTATGACGAAAATGGTGAAATTGTACCATCTCCCGGAGGAATAAACGGTGTTTATACCGTCGTAGATGAGTGGAAAAAATCAGAAGACGACCGCCAGGTATTGCGTTTACTCGGAAGTTTCTATGCAAACTTCAATATAGGTGAAATGTGGAAACCCTTGGAAGGATTAAATTACAAAGCAAGTTTCGGGCCTGATATGCGTTTTAACCGCCAGGGTATATACCTCGACCAGACTTCTGCCACACGCGGCGGTGGAACAAGCTACGCCCGTTGGGATTATAACCGTAAATTTTCCTGGGTATTAGATAATGTAATTTCGTATAATAAAGCCATTGATATTCATAAGTTCGATGTAACCTTGTTACATTCGGCAAGTCAATACAACGAAGAATCAGCCAGAATGAGCGAAGAAAACGTGCCGAAAGCTAGCTACCTGTGGAATAACATGGGTGCGGTAAGTGTCACAGATGCTACTGCGAAAGTAGGTATTTCAACAGGATTGATTGAAAAATCGCTTGTATCATACGGATATAGACTTAACTACTCACTGATGGAAAAATACCTGCTTACTGTTTCAGGACGCTACGACGGCGCTTCACAGTTGGCCGAAGGTAACAAGTGGGCATTCTTCCCAAGTGCGGCTTTAGGCTGGCGCATGGAACAGGAGTCGTTCCTGAATGATGTAGACTGGTTGCAACAACTCAAGCTACGCGCCGGTGTGGGTATGACGGGTAACTCTGCCATTGATGCTTACGCTACCCTGGGAAACATCCGTTCAAACTATGCTCCATTTGGCGGAAAACCGGATGCGCTGTTTTACGTACCCAATGAGCCTTACTACTGGAGTGAAAATGTTTTAATGGCAAACCCTCAATTAGGTTGGGAAAAAACGACTCAGTGGAACTTTGCTGTAGACTTCAGTGTACTGAGAGGACGTATAAGCGGTAGTATAGATGCTTACATGTCCAACACTAAGGATTTGCTTATGAAGATGAAAATACCGACTATCACCGGTTACTCTGAAACCATGGCAAATGTAGGAAAAACAAAGAACCACGGTGTAGACATCTCTTTGCAATTTATCCCTATAGAAACAAGCGATTTTACCTGGACTTCCAACCTCAATGCAGCGTGGCAAAAAGATGAAATCGTAGAACTTGCTTATGGTAAAAACGATATGGTAGACAATCTCTGGTTTATCGGCGAACAGATTCGTGTTCACTATGGTTATGAAAGTGACGGATTATGGCAGGAGTCGGATGCTGCTGAAATGGCCAAATTCAATGAAAAGGGAGAAAATTTCTCAGTAGGTATGGTAAAACCCGTTGACAAGAACGGCGATTACATAATGAATGAAGAAGACCGTGTGATATTAGGCAATCGCTCTCCAAGGTGGACTTTAGGCTGGAGTAACTCCTTCAGATACAAAAGTATTGAGTTGAACATCGAGATGAACGGCCGTATGGGTTACATGATTTCTACCGGTGGTGAGGCGCAGGGAGCCGCTGCTAACCAGCGCTCAATCGATTACTGGCGTCCCGATAATACGAACGCCGATTATCAGAAACCGATTTATACGGGTACACCGGGTACAACAGGTGACAGCTATTCCGGTTTGCTTGGATATAAAGATGCAGCCTACATCAAAATACGGAATATATCGTTAGGTTACTATCTGCCAAGCAAAGTTTGCAATAAATTAGGCATTAATAATCTGAAAGTGTACGGACAACTGCGTAATCCGGGTAATATTTACTCATCGATCGATTTTCTGGATCTTGACTTAGGTGAATCGGTATCATTCTACAACCGTGGAGTAACCTTGGGACTCGATATTAGTTTCTAAAATATCCATCTATAAATATATAAAAAATGAAAAATATAGTAATCATCATCAGCCTTGTGGTGGCATCGATGTTATTCTTCAACTCGTGCGGAAACGATTTCCTGCACGAAGAGCAAACCACAGCTTACTCTACACAATACTTTGAAACCGAAGATGGTATACTTGACTTAGCCACCGGCTTGTACGGTAATATTCGCTGGCATTTCGGCTTCGAGTGGGCTTACGCAATCACATTGGTCGGAACGGACGAATTCACAATGGGTAATGATAATACAAGTGAACCTTGGTATACCTATAACAGCGCTTTGGGACCAAACAACTGGACAACGGCAACCGGTGCGCCGAACGGCAACTGTCCCGGTGTCGACGCGCTTTGGAATCAGGTTTTTTTCGGCATAGCGAATGCGAACTTAGTGATAGCGAATGCTGACAAAATTACTAACGCAGATCTGCGCAACAAGTGTCTGGGGGAAGCCTATTTTCTGAGAGGTTATAACTACTACCGGCTTTTTGCCCAATACGGAGGTGTACCTCTTATTGACCACCCCTTAGAAGGTGTAGTACGCAATTTCCAACGCGCTTCGGATGAAGAAACGATGGCATTCTTCATTTCGGATTTTGAGCAGGCTTACGGCCTCCTTCCTACCGACAGATGGCGCGGTACAGGTACATGGACGAAATATTCTGCGGCTCACTTTTGGGCAAAATCACTGTTATATAGGGCTTCCGAGCGTAATGATAGTTGGAACAGTAGTTATAAGAGCGCTGACTTAGACAAATGTATTTCACTTTGTGACGAGGTTATGGCTGCATGTCCTTTAGAAAATGACTTTGCAAACGTATATGGACGATGGACAGGCATTGACTGCGCTCTTGAATCTTCAACCGAAGTGCTGATGTCCTGCCAGAACAATGCTAATTCTTCAACACAAGGCCGTTTTGGTAACCGTACTCACTCCTACTTTTCACCACAATTCAATACATTCAGCGGAAACTGGGTAAACCGCGGCCCTTTCAACGGAGGATCTGATTTTCAGCGTTGCCGCCCTACCGAATACAACTATTCTACTTATGACAATGTAAACGATGCCCGTTTGTGGAAATCTTTCCGTACGGTATATGGTGTAAACAATGTAGCTAATGCAACCTTAAACGGCACATTCGGCGATAATGCGACAGCATTAGGCGAAATAGGTATCGTTTTTATCCTCAACAAAAAAGGTGACACACGCTTTAACGGCGAACCTTACGGAAAATTCGGTCGCGCAGTAGAAGGAGGCAGCACCTTTATCCACCCGGAAACCAACAAATGGGTACCCTGCGCTTTCCCACTTTTCTTAAACGGTCAGTATGTTTTGACCAACTATAGCAGCAACGGGAACCCTTCTCGCTCAAATGTATTCTGTGGATTGAACAAGACACAGGATGGTACGCGTACAGCTGATGGCGGCAACGCTTACCGGGATGTGATCATGGCGCGTACAGGCGAAACTTATCTGATAAAGGCAGAAGCACAAGTGCGCAAAAGTGATTATTCAGGCGCTATTACAACGATTAATCGCCTGCGTCAACGCGCTGAATGGAAAAGTGGTGAAGATCGTGAACTCTACATAGATGGCACCATTGGTTTTATGAACAATGCTATTTATACAAACAATTCTACATACACAAGATCCGCCACTACACATGCGGGTAAAGACTGGATGAATTACTCGCATCCGGACTTCGATAACGGTACTCTAAAAGATGCTGCCGGTAATGTGTATATGTCCAAAAACTCGTATTACCTGTCAACAGGTGTAGAACGGACAACCGACGCTTCTTCACTACAGATAACAAGCACCTCTCAACTACCTGAAGAAGATGAGGCCATTCTTTCCGCTCTCGGTGTTTCCGGTGAATACGACCGTATGTTGAACTTTATATTCAACGAACGCACCCGCGAGCTGAACGGCGAATGGAACCGCTGGGAAGAGTTGAGCAGAACAAAATTGTTGGTGAAACGCACAAAATTATTCAATGCCGAAGCCGCACCCAATATACAAGATCGTCATAACCTCCGTCCCATACCACAGTCTTTCCTTGATGGTTTGCTGAATGATGATGGCTCTGAGCTAACCGACGCACAAAAAGCAGCCATGCAAAATCCGGGTTATTAATAATAAAAACATAAACAAACAGCAATACTATAAATATTGCTGTTTGTTTATTTCACAATTCAAACCTGCTCTTCATAAAAACGAATAGCAGGTTTATCTGTTTATCATATTTTTTCCTATTTTTGTATATATGAAACGAAATATCGCACTTTTTAGTTGTTGCTCTGCAGTCACAATGCTTGTATCATGCAACAGCAAAGAAAAACAAACGGAAACACCCAAACAACAGAATATCATATTTATTCTGGCGGACGATATGGGTTATGGTGATCTGTCTTGCTACGGTAATAAAGACATCAAAACTCCCAATATTGATAAACTTGCCGAAACAGGCACACGTTTTACCCAATGCTATGCCGGCTCCGGAGTCAGTTCACCATCACGTTGTGCGTTAATGACCGGTAAAAATACAGGAAACACGACGATACGGGATAATTTCTGTGAAGTCGGAGGCATTGAAGGTAAAAAGGGAAATAATATCATCCGCCGGATGCATCTGTTACCCGAAGATACAACAATAGCAACCGTATTAAGTGATGCGGGTTACCGGACATGCTTAGTGAATAAATGGCACTTAGATGGCTTCAATCCCGAAGCAACTCCCCTTAACCGGGGTTTTGACGAATTTTACGGATGGCTTGTAAGCACTCCTTATTCCAATGATCCGTACTATTATCCCTATTGGCGCTTTAATAATGAGGAACTTGGCAACATAGAAGAAAACGCCAATGACAAACGTATAAAACACAATACGGATATATCAACGGAAGATGCCATCAATTTTATCCGGCGAAATAAAGAGAATCCGTTTTTTCTGTATCTCGCGTATGATGCTCCGCACGAACCTTACATTATCAACGAAACAGTATGGTATGATGAGGAGGGGTGGGATATGAACACAAAACGCTATGCCTCACTCATAACCCACATGGATGCGGCCATTGGAAAACTTATTGCAGAAATAGAACAACTCGGCCTGCGCGAAAACACATTGGTCATTTTCACTTCCGACAACGGAGCCGCTGTGCAGGCGCCACTTGAAGAACTTCACTGTAATGCGTCTCTACGTGGACGAAAAGCACAGCTTTATGAAGGAGGCATACGCGTTCCGCTCATTGTCAATATGCCGGGGACAGTTCCGGTACAAACCCTCCATAATCTTATCTATTTTCCGGATATGATGCCTACCCTTGCCGCTTTCACCGGAGCCGAAACACCTGAAAATATAAACGGAATAAATGTATTGCCTTTGTTCACCGGACAAAACGTAGACACTGACAACCGGCTTTTATACTGGGAGTTCACAGGAAAACAACGTGCGGCGCGACGGGGTGATTGGAAAGTTGTTTCAATCCGAAAAGATGAACCATTGGAGTTGTATAATATCAAAGAAGATATGACGGAAAGTAACAACCTTGCGGAAAAATATCCGAAGATTGTAGCCGAATTTGAAAGAGACATGGAGCAAACAAGAACACCTTCTCCTTACTGGCCTTTAGAAAAAGAAATAACACAATAATAATCTTCAACTTACAATATCATGAGAAAATACAATATACTACTTTGCTTATTCTGTATCGCCTGTGCCTTACATGCACAGGATCCGCGTGAACGCACTTATTATTACGAAATATTGGAACCGGGACATGAAGCCAAACCCAAAATAGAAGGCTGGGCAGAAAATAGGGTTACGGAATATTTAGACAGAGGGCTGACAGCCGCCGCAACAAAGGATAGTATTGGGCTATACATCAACTGGAGATTGCTTAAAAGTGAAAATGGAAACATTTCTTTTAATTTGTACCGCACTGTTGACGGAAAAACAAAACGGCTCAATTCTTCGCCGATAGCTAAAACGACAGATTTTATCGACACAAACCCGGTAAATGGAAAAGCCACATACTTTGTGAAACCTGTTATTAAACAAAAAGAACAGGATGCTTCCGGCTCTTTAGAGGTGGATTTCAACACGATAAACAAGTCCAATTACCATTCTGTTCCCCTAAAGGATAAATCAACAAAAGCAGGAAAGGTTGCCGTAGCGGATCTGAACGGAGACGGCATTTATGACTATATTGTACGCACTCCTTCAACCAATACGGATCCGGGATTTCAGAAGGGAGATACATTAGGCCGTACTTACAAAATAGAAGCATATCTGCATGACGGAACATTCCTGTGGTCTTATGATATGGGACAGGGCATTGAGCCTGGAATATGGTACTCTCCGTTTGTTGCGTTTGACTTCAACGGAGACGGAAAGGCGGAAATCGCATTGAAAACAGCTCCGGATACAATCAAGCGTGACAAAAAGGGACATGTCGGCTATGGAGAAGAATATCTTACGATCCTTGACGGCATGACAGGAAAAAAAATCGCACAGGTAGACTGGCCGGAACGAAACGATAGATACGGTAACCTGAACAGACAAAACCGTAATCAGATAGGAGTAGCTTACTTAGATGGCAAAACACCTTATATATTAGCATGTCGCGGGACATACAAATTAATGGTCGTTGACGCGTGGCAGTTGAACGGCAACAACTTAGAACGCGCGTGGCGCTGGGACGGAGATAAAGAAAATCCGATAGCACGTAGCATGGGTTCCCATAATATGATATGCGGAGATGTCGACAACGACGGCAGGGACGAAATCCTACTTGGCTCATGTATGCTTGACGACAACGGAACATTGTTATGGTCTGCCGGACTCGGACACCCCGACAAAATATACCTGACCGATATAGATCCGCAACGTCCGGGAATGGAAGTATTTCTCGCATTGGAACCATGGCATGATAACGGTCGTGGCGTATGTGTAGTCGATGCCGCAACCGGAGAAGCCGTATGGAACATCGGACATAAAACATTGCATGTCGGAGACGGTATGGTCACAGACTTCGACCCGAACAATCCGGGAATGGAATGTTTCGCTTCGGAAGACGGTAAAGGCGGAAGCACGAACAAATACTTACTAACAGCGCAGGGAGGCTATTTAGGCGCCAATGAAGACGTACCAAGTTGCCGTAACTGGGTTTGGTGGGATGGCGATCTGTTACGTGAAACATTCGGTAGTGTAGACGATCGCTGGGGAGCGGAATCTATGTCCGGAGGACGCGCACAACAAATCGTAAAATGGAAAGGAGAAACACTGAAAGAAGACATACAGGGCGATATTATCATGATTGCAGACCTGTTCGGTGACTGGCGCGAAGAGGTTGTAACGGCTTTAGATGGAGAAATCCGCATTTATTATACCAATATTCCTGCGGAAGATAAACGTGTCTGCCTGATGCAGGATGATATATACCGCAACAATGTGGCTCACCGCTCCATGGGTTACCCACAATCGCCCATGCCGTCCTATTACTTAGGACTTCCGGTTGAAGAAAAACCGGAAATAAACACCTCTACTTATGCGCAATGGTTTGCCGACTCGGAAAGAAAAAGATTTCCGGAAGCATGGCAGTTAGACCACGGTAGTCGTTTATTCTTCGGATATGCACAAGGAGTAGGATGCTGCGCCATGTTGAAAATATGGGAAAAGACCGGAGACAGGCGCTATTTCGATTATGTGGAGAAATGGGCCGGTTCTCTTATCGACAGTAACGGAGATATTCTCCTGTACCATGTTGAAACATACAATATCGACTACATCAATTCAGGCAAAGTATTATTCGACTTATACCGCGTCACTAAAAACGAAAAATACAAATTAGCGATGGATAAACTTGTGAACCAGATGAAAAATCAGCCTCGAACAACAGACGGCGGCTACTGGCATAAGTTAATCTATCCTCACCAGATGTGGTTGGACGGATTATATATGGCATCGCCATTTTTAGCTCAATACGGAGCGGAATTCGACAAGCCGGAATGGATAGACGAAGCCGTAAAACAATTCAGACTATGTCATCAACATACCTACGAGGAAAAAACAGGATTATATCATCATGCATGGGACGAAAGCCGTAGCCAGAAATGGGCGAATCCGGAAACCGGACACTCTCCCAATTTCTGGGGAAGAAGTATCGGATGGTGGTTTATGGCGCTTGTTGACGCGCTCGATTTTATTCCGGAAAATCACGAAGGACGCGCTGACATGATTAACATGATAAAAGGCCTTGCCGAAACTTTACCTAAATATCAGGATAAAGACGGACTCTGGTACCAGGTCCTGGACCAAATTGAACGGGAAGGGAACTTTCCGGAAGCGTCCGTTACGACACAGTTTATGTATGCTTACGCCAAAGCCATAAATAAAGGATACATTGATCCGAAATACAAAGCGGTTGCCGAAAAAGCATTCAACGGATTAAAAAGCAAATTAATTGTAAATAACAATGACGGAACATTGACTCTGACGCGTTGTTGTCAGGTTGGAGGACTTGGGGGCAACCCATACAGGGACGGCAGTTTCGAATATTATATAAACGAAAAAATGCGCAATAACGACGCGAAAGCGACAGGCCCGTTTATCATGGGATGTATAGAATTAGGAAAATAATAACAAACATAATATGTAAACTATGAAGAAAATCAGTATCATGATATCAGCTCTGGCGTTTTTCTGCGCATGTACAAGCAGACAAACTCCGGAAGAAGCGATAGACCGTACGGCTTTATTATCAAGAAACAATCCGCAAATCTCGGAATTTGATTCACTGGCGTCATTAACCGTAGGAAATGGAGAATTTGCCGTTACCGTAGATGTGACAGGGCTTCAGACATTTCCCGAAAGATATTCCAACGGCATGCCTCTTGGAACGCAATCACAATGGGGCTGGCATAGTTTTGACAATCCCAAGAATTTACGCCGCGAAGAAACATTAAAAGAATATGATTTCGGACGCGGAAGAAAAGAATTATACGCTGTACAATTTAACGAAGAGGGACGCCCACAAGAAGCGGCGGAGTGGTATCGTATAAACCCTCACCGGCTTCATTTAGGAATTATCGGGTTAGAACTTGATAAAAACACTGGTTTAGAGTCGCTTACTGACATACAACAGACATTAGAACTTGAACGCGGTGTCATACATAGCAGCTACAAACTAAACGGATCACCGGTAAAAGTCTCAACGTATGTACATTCTCAAACGGATATGCTGGCTGCGGAGATAAACTCTCCCTTAAAACCGGCAATAAAGCTTCATTTCCCCTACCCTACGGGAGGTCACTCCGACGATGCGTGTGACTGGAACAGTAACGATAAGCACAACACGGAAATTGTTTCCGAAACGAATTCGTCGGCGCTATTAAAGCGCACATTGGGGAATACGGTTTATTTTGTTTCCGTACAATGGGAAGGCAACGCTAAAATATCCAAAAAAGAAGCAAACTATTTCGTCGTGACTCCCGAAGATGAAAAATTTGCGATAACCTGCGCGTTTACATCCACCCAACCTGAAAAAGAAAACCCTTCCACCTCGCAAACATTAGCCGAAACAAACAAATACTGGCATGACTTCTGGTACAACGGCGCAGCTGTCGATTTCTCCGGATGTACCGACCCGCGCGCAAAAGAACTCGAACGAAGAGTCGTATTAAGTCAATACCTTTTGGCTGTGCAATGTGCAGGTTCAACACCTCCACAGGAGACAGGGCTAACCTACAATTCATGGTATGGAAAATTTCATCTGGAAATGGTCTGGTGGCATCAGGCACAATTTGCACTGTGGAACCGTCCCGAACTTCTGGCACGTACCATGGAATGGTATAAAGAGGTGGAACCGATAGCACGGCAAATTGCGGAAAGACAAGGTTTCAAAGGTATACGCTGGATGAAAATGACAGATCCAAGCGGAATAGAGGCGCCTTCTAAAGTAGGAAGCTTCCTCATCTGGCAACAACCCCACTATATCTACATGGCCGAACTTCTCTACCGTGCCGATCCAAGTGATGAAAATTTAAAAAAATACAACCGTCTGATACAGGAAACAGCAGAATTCATGTATGATTTCGCCACTTACGACCAGTTGGAAGGGCGCTTTATCCTGAAAGGAATCATACCGGCACAAGAAACGCTTCGCGCATCCGAAACGGTCAATCCTCCGTTTGAACTTTCATACTGGCATTTCGGGATGGAATTGGCGCAACAATGGCGCGTACGTAATGGTGAAAAACGCAATCTCCAATGGGATGAGCTAATAGACAAGCTTTCTCCTTTAGCCTATAATGAAGATAAGCTTTACCTCGCTGCCGAAACAGCTCCGGATACCTATGTTGATGTACGTTTCACGTCCGACCACATGGCGGTTCTGGGTGCATTAGGCATCCTTCCGAAATGTAAATTAGTTCGCGAAGATTATATGAAAAATACGCTGCACTGGATCTGGGATAATTGGAACTGGGGAAAAACATGGGGATGGGACTATCCGATGACAGCAATGAACGCGGCACGCCTCGGAGAACCTGAAAAAGCAGTCGGAGCCATATTAATGGAAAAAAGAACCAACACCTATCTGCCGAACGGACACAATTATCAGGATGGGCGCTTGCGTGTATACCTGCCAGGTAATGGAGGCTTGCTATACGCCGTAGCCTTAATGTGCGCCGGTTGGGACGGATGCGAAGAAAAAAATCCGGGATTCCCGAAAGACGGAACATGGAACGTCCGCTGGGAAGGCCTATCTCCTGCGCCATAGCGCAAGAGATAATTGACAGTTAACAACCAAAGGTCGCTTAGCGAAGCATAAAGTATTTGACAATTATTTGTGACCGAAGGTCGCATTGGATTGACCTCGTGTGGTGAGCCGTTCAGCCAGTGAAGACAGCGTCAAAATCTATGCTGTTTGAAAGCACCGTTTAAGTGAGAGCAGTATCAAGCTTGCTTGAATAGTGCCGAACGTAGGTGTTTCATCGTAGATAGCGAAGCGAGTTACATAGATTTTAGCTGGCGGAACGTCCGGCTGAACGAGCGAAGCACACGAAGTCTTGATTTTTTGGTACTTTTTTATCAAGAAAAAAGTACGAACAACTAAACTATAATTAAAAATGAGCCGAAAGTTTATAGTATTTATCATTGGATTATATATTGCAGGATATATTTCCGTAAACGCACAGCAAGCAAAAAAAATTGGTGATTTTATCGAATCAGTATCATACAACGACGAAAAGCGCGGAGTCAAACGCTCTCTGCAATATCGCCCCGATGAAAGAGATTTTGTCTGCATAAACGGCAATAACCGTTATACACGCGCTTTATACGGTAGCCATACGGCATTTCGTGTAGAAACAAGTGACCGGCCCATATTTGCAACCTTCGAAAAAAATAAAAACAAAAATATCCGCTTTGTCTATGTTTCCGGCAACGACACACTGCCGTTGGAATCCGCCCAATTTTGTGAGGCGCGCTATACCCCGGGAAGACGAAGTTATAAAGTAAAAAACGATACATTCAAAAATGGAGAAATACGGATATCGGTTCTTGCATCCCCCGACGAAGACGCAGCAATATGGAAGATTGAGTCATCGGACATGCCTGCGGCAGCTGTTATCCGGGCGCTCTTATCCCCCACTAAAATACAGAACCTGAACAGAAACGGAGACCTGGGAGTTGATCCGGTGGACAGCTTTGACCCATCGGATACGATTTTGCATATTCGCGACATGCAACTTAACGGAACAGCTCAATATCTACTGTTTGCAAATGACGATATAAGCAACTTGACAATAGACAAAGGTTCCCAATACTATCAGAAAGCAGAAGATTCCCGGAAAGATCTGGCCGAACGGATTGTAATCTCTACTCCCGATCCCTATTTCAACACATTAGGCGGCGCCCTTTCCGTTGCCGCAGACGGTATATGGGACGGTGTCGTCTGGCAACACGGAGCCGTAGGGTGGCGGATGCCGCTCAGCGGATGGCGCGCGGCATACATAGGCGATGTGATGGGATGGCATGACAGAGCGCGTACGCACTTCGATGCATACGCCGCTTCACAAGTAACAGATGTACCTCCCATATACCCACATCCTACACAAGATTCCACCCTGCATCTGGCACGCGCAGAAAAGCGCTGGGGCACACAGATGTATAGCAATGGTTACATCTGTCGTAACCCGTACCGCAACAACGAAATGCATCATTACGACATGAACCTTTGCTACATCGACGAACTGATGTGGCATTTCCTGTGGACAGGAGATACGGCGTATATCCGAACAATGTGGCCTGTCATCGAAAGACATCTCGAATGGGAAAAGCGTAACTTCGACCCGGACAACGACGGACTCTATAACGCTTATTGCTGCATCTGGGCAAGCGATGCGTTATACTACACCGGAGGAGGCGTCACCCATTCATCAGCCTATAATTATCGTGCGAACAGATTGGCGGCACGCCTTGCGGAACTAATCGGTAAAAACGGCAAGCCATACGAAAACGAAGCGGAGCGTATTTTATTGGCAATGAACAAAAGATTGTGGTTATCCGATAAAGGGCATTGGGCAGAATATCAGGAATTAATGGGCCATCAGAGAAAGTATGAAAATGCCGCTGTCTGGACTATCTATCATGCGATCGACTCCGATGTAGATAACATGCGGCAGGCTTATCAATCCACACGCTATATCGACACGGAAATTCCACACATTGATGTAGTTTCGGATGATTTGAAAGAAAAAGACCTGCAAACAATAGCTACCACCAACTGGCTACCCTATTCATGGAGTATCAACAACGTGGCTTTTGCCGAAGTGATGCATACATCGTTAGCCTACTGGAAGGCAGGGCGTAATGAAGAAGCATTCAAACTTTTGAAAAGCTCCGTTATGGACGGTATGTACCTCGGCAGCAGCCCTGGAAATTTCGGACAGGTCAGCTTTTATGATGCTGCACGCGGAGAATGTTACCGTGATTTTGGAGATCCTATCGGAGTTGCATCACGTGCTTTAATACAAGGACTTTACGGAATTTATCCGGATTTATTGGAAGGTACGGTTCACGTCGTTCCGGGATTTCCCGCCGAATGGGAATATGCTTCTTTGAAAACACCCTATATCGACTATTCATTTACACGACAAGGCAAAACCGATAAATATGACATATCACTCCATTTTCAACGCCCTGCCGCGTTACAATTGGAGATTCGCGCATTATACGATGATGCCGTTGTAACGGTAAACGGAAAAAAGATGAATCCCGTATGGAAAGAAGGGGTTCAATACCCAAAACTGGCATTAGCCTTGCCTCAAACAGAAAAATACAACATTGAAATCAAATGGAAAGGAAATCCGCTTGATTTTTCATACGACGCACCGGAAAAAGGAGCACTTAACAGTGCGTGGCAGATAAAAGCTGCAAAGATAAACGCGATCGAAGACCCGCAAAATGTACTATCGGATATACGGAAAAGTATTTCGACCGAACCGGCTCAATCCGGCATGAAAACCGAAAAGCAATCCAAAACAAACAAAATCAGTTACACTTCGCCCGATATGAAAGCAATCGGCGGAACACTGACCGGAACACCCGGACATCGCACGTTGTTTGCTAAACGCATACAAGGAAAAGCCGTATGGTTACAGCCGATTCCTATCGAAATTGAACAAGTATCTTCGCCGATGCCGGAACCATTCACAAATCTGAATGCATCTCTTTGCGAACCGGTCAATATGGACAACTACTACAATGATAGTGTCACCAATACATTCCGGAACCGTTATTTCTCACCGCGTCCTCCGTACACCACCCTACAGATACCGACACAAGGAATCGGTGAATGGTGCCATCCGTTACTTACGGCAGATATTGATGATAGTGGCTTACGTAATAATTCCATAAATGGAATATTCACCACTTCAAATAAGATCCCACTACGCACCCCTAAAGAAGGCTATAATATCGCCTACACTTCGATGTGGGATAATTTTCCGGATTCAATGTATGTTCCTCTGCAGGGCAAAGCATCCAATGCTTATTTGTTTCTTGCCGGTACGACAAATCACATGCAATGCCACAATGTAAACGGAACTGTCGTTGTTGGATACAGCGACGGAAGCGCGGATACGCTCAATCTTATCAATCCGGAAAACTGGTGCCCGATCGAACAGGACTTTTTTGTTGACGGATTAGCTTTCCGCCTCAAATCGCCACGCCCTTATCGCCTGCATCTGAAATCCGGATTATTAAGTAACAACTTAGAAAAAGATTTGAATATCACAGATGTTTACGGACGTTCCATAGACGGTGGCGCAGGCATATTGCTTGATATGCCGCTCAACAAGGAAAAAACATTGGAATTCCTCCGGATAGAAACCATATCCAATGATATTGTTATCGGATTAATGGGAATAACGCTTCAGCGATAAAGGCCTATTCCGTACAATAATCCATATAATTGTACACAAATATATGTTTGAATTTGTGTACAATTATTTTCTTTGCCGTTACATTTTAACTGTAGTAATATTACTCATAAAAAACTTAAATATGGTATCGATGAAACAATTGGTTTTTATTTTTCTCTTCCTATCAGGATTGAATTCCGAATGTTTTGCCCAAAACAAGAAAACGGAAATAAACGATTTCAATACTCCGCTTCATTTAATGCAACCGGAATATAAAATACCTTACGGAGTTCCATCCGAAGAAAAAATAAAAGCAGATATGGATCGTGTATACTCCTATCTGGAACAATGCACTCCCGCACAGGTGGTAAATAAAAACACTAACGTCGTGATTTCGGATTATAATAACCTTCCGGCCGAAGCACAGCTCAAACGCGGAACATTCAGGCTGACAAGTTATGAATGGGGTGTTACTTATTCGGCTATGCAGATTGCAGCCGATGCAACCGGAGATAAGCGATATCTCGATTATGTACACGAACGTTTCAATTTCCTGTCCACCGCGTATCCATATTTCAAAGAAGCATATTATAAGCACGGAACTACAGACGAACAATTTATTAAAATATTAAAACCTCAAGCACTTGATGATGCCGGAGCCGTATGTGCCGCCATGATCAAAGCGCAATTGAAAGACAAAGACCTCAATCTGAAAGAGATGATTGATAACTATTCGAATTTCATCCTCTATAAAGAACACCGGTTAAGTGATGGTACATTAGCACGAAATCGCCCGCACCCAAACACGTTGTGGCTTGACGACATGTATATGGGGATTCCTGCGATTGCCTGGATGGGAAGATATGCGAGCGATAACCAGAATAATTATTATGCGGAAACGATAAAGCAGATCAAACAGTTTTCCGACCGTATGTTTGTTCCGGAAAAAGGGCTGTTCCGCCACGGATGGGTTGAGTCTTCATCCAGGCATCCATCTTTTTTCTGGGCGCGCGCCAACGGTTGGGCAATGCTTACCCTGTGCGATGTACTCGATGCTTTACCTCAAAATTATACGGGTCGTAATGACGTCATTCAATTATTGCAGACACACATCGAAAACATTACATCTTATCAGAGTGGTGATGGTTTCTGGCATCAGTTACTTGACCGTAACGATTCTTATTATGAAACGTCAGCGACTGCGATCTTTACCTATTGTATCGCACATGCTATCAATAACGGATGGATAGACCCGATTGCTTACGGACCTGTTGCAACTCTCGGCTGGCAGGCAGTTTCGACGAAAATAAATGTAAAAGGACAAGTAGAAGGTACGTGTGTCGGAACAGGTATGGCCTTTGATGCGGCATTCTATTATTATCGTCCGGTAAACGTACACGCGGCGCACGGATACGGCCCTGTATTAATGGCCGGAGGAGAAATGATTAAATTATTGAAAACCTACTTCCCGAAAATGAATGACAACGCGGTTCAGTACTATGCGGAGATGCAGACGACAAAGGCTCCGATATTCGCTTTCGCAAGCTCCAAAAACCCGGCAAACATGGCACCGGGAGCAAGCCGCAAAGGAAAAAAGCCGATTATTTTCACGATTGGCGATTCCACGGTAAAATGCGGTGGTGGACAAGGAGAAAACAATATGTGGGGCTGGGGCAGCTTCTTCGAACAATTCTTCGATACAACACGCATCACTGTGGAAAACCATGCCTTAGGCGGACGTAGTAGCCGCACATACTATACGGAAGAGCTTTGGGGCAAAGTGCTTCCAGCTGTAAAAAAAGGCGATTTCGTGATCGTTGATTTCGGGCACAATGACGGAGGGCCGCTCAATACAGGCCGTGCCAGAGCCTCTCTCCCCGGTACCGGAGAAGAAAGCGAAACAGTCGTAATGGAACGTAACGGCGGTAAAGAAGAAGTTTATACATTTGGCCACTATCTGCGCCTGTATATCCGACAAGCGAAAGCTAAAGGGGCCATTGTGATCATAACATCTCACACATCCGGAAACCGCTGGAATGATGATGGAAAAGTAAGACGTTGCGATGAAACTTACGGCAAATGGTCAAAAGAAGTAGCAGAACAGGAAGGCGTCTATTACATAGACCTGAATGAAATAACCGCGATGAAATATGAAGCCGTCGGAAAAGAAAAAACAAGCAACTATTTTGTTGATGGCGTTCATAATACCAAAGAAGGAGCAATCATGAACGCGGAATCAGTCATAGAAGGTTTACGGAAAACTGACTGTACGCTGAATCAATACGTGAAATAAATGCGATGATTAAACAGACAAATTCCAAATATAAAATTCAATTTCAGTATATGGCAACAAAAACAATCCGACCGAACATCAAACTATTTCCGGCATTATTTGCCTGTTTACTTCTTCTGTATTCATGTACACAACCGGTGCAAGAATATAAATATGAAACAATTATCGTAAATGACGCACCATTTCCGATGGATACGATTAAAGTCCTGATATATCCCGAAAAAGACTTTATTATCACGAATTATGGAGCTTCGATTGAATCAGAAAACAATACGGAAGCGATAGCAAAGGCTATCGAGGCATGCAACAAGGCCGGAGGAGGAAAAGTTGTTGTACCTGCCGGAGAATGGATTACCGGCCCGATACATTTCAAAAGCAATGTAAACCTGTACCTGGAAGAAAATGCGGTACTTCGTTTTACAGACAATCCCGCTGATTACCTGCCGGCTGTTATGACCTCATGGGAAGGTCTGGAATGTTACAACTATTCGCCCCTACTCTATGCTTTCGAATGCGAGAACGTAGCTATTACGGGAAAAGGAACGTTAAGCCCCAAAATGGATACATGGAAAATATGGTTCAAGCGTCCGGAACCTCATTTGAACGCATTGAAAGAACTCTATACAATGGCTTCAACGGATGTTCCTGTGAAAGAACGTCAAATGGCAAAAGGAGAAAATAATTTACGCCCTCATCTGATCCATTTCAATCGCTGCAAAAACGTATTGCTCGACGGATTTAAAATCAGGGAAAGTCCATTTTGGACAGTACATTTGTATATGTGCGAAGGAGGTACAGTCCGGAACCTCGATGTCAAAGCCCATGGGCACAACAATGACGGAGTCGATCTTGAAATGAGCCGAAACTTCTTAGTTGAAAACTGTGTGTTTGATCAGGGGGATGATGCCGTTGTCATAAAATCCGGACGTAATCGTGACGCATGGCGTTTGAACACCCCCTGTGAAAATATTGTAGTACGTAATTGCGACATCCTGAAAGGACATGTACTGTTAGGCATCGGAAGTGAAATGTCCGGCGGCGTACGAAACATTTACATGCACGATTGTAACGCGCCCGATACCGTATTTCGTCTATTCTTTGCCAAAACAAACCATCGTCGCGGCGGATTTATCGAAAACATTTACATGGAAAATATAAAAGCCGGTCGTATGCAGCGCGTACTGGAAATCGATACGGATGTATTATACCAATGGCGGGATCTCGTTCCCACTTATGAAGAAAAAATAACCCGCATCGACGGGATTCACATCAATAATGTGACATGTGAAGCGACGGATGCCATATACGAACTAAAAGGCGATGCCCGGCTTCCAATCAAAAACGTAGAAATAAAAAATATTCACGTAGGCGAAGTCAGAAAATTTCTCTTTGCAGTAAACAATACCGAAAATATAACGGAAGAAAACATCACATTCGATAAAACATCATTTACTTTGAAATAATTTTTAATTTTAATTCTTGCACACATGAAAAGAGAGGCTTTTAAAATGTTCCTGAAACCAGGTTTCGAGGAAGAATACGAAAAACGTCATGCGGCAATCTGGCCGGAACTACGCGAACTTCTGTCTAAAAACGGGGTTTACGACTATTCAATCTATTGGGATAAAGAGACCAATATTCTTTTTGCCTGCCAGAAAACAAAAGGCGAAGAATCATCACAGGATATGGGAACAAACCCGATCGTACAGAAATGGTGGGATTACATGGCAGATATCATGGAAGTAAATCCGGATAATTCACCGGTAAGCATCCCCCTGCCGGAAGTCTTTCACATGGATTAATACTTGGGTGATAAATGATAATTACTTATATTTGCATTGTTTAATAAACAGATGCAAATGAAAAGTTATGTCTTTATAATATGCCTGTTGTTGTCGAATTTATGTCGTGCGGATATAGAAATACGTTCCACCCAAATTCTTACGGATAACGGACTGGCGAACAATACAGTCCGCTACTTCTATCAGGATAGCAAAGGCTTTATTTGGATGTCAACAATAGATGGGTTATGCCGGTACGACGGAAACTCGTTTGTTACGTTGCGTCCTAACCCCAACCAGCAGATATCGCTTATTGATCAACGCACGAGCATTATAAATGAAGATAAAAACGGTTTCTTATGGATTGCCACGACTCCCGAACTATATAGTTGTTATGATCTCAAACATGACCGTTTCATCGATTATACCGGCAATGGAGACCTGTATCAGCGGTATACAAACGTGTTTCTTGCAGAAAATGGCGATGTATGGTTACGACATTCTAATGGGAACGGTGCGCGTTTGATACGATATCAAGACGGGCTATTTTCTTCCGTAATATATAAAAAGGAACAGAATAATCTGCCAGACAATCACGTGTATTTCATTCAGGAAAGTCCCAAAAATACGATATGGATAGGAACAGCAAAAGGACTCGTCGTTATTTCCGGTAATAATCAGAATATTACCGACTCTCAGAACGATTTCCGCTTTGCCGTTAGTGATAAAACAAAAAATATATACTTCATCACTCAGGATAATGAGATAATAATTTATAACATCCTGTCGCAAAAACAAGAAAACAAAATCAGTTTGCCGGAAATAGATGGCAATACACCTACCGGATGCATCTATAATAACAATGAACTAATCATTCTTACTACAGCCGGAGTATTTACTTATAACATCCAAAACAATCAGATTCTGCATGGCAGCAGCCTATTAAAAGATGAGCCCAAATCCGGTACCGTAATAACCGATAATAGAGGGAATGACTGGATATACAATCACAGCGGCAAATTGTGGTATATAAACAAAGAAAAAAATATATCAAAAGTTTTCACTCTGATACCGCCGGATAAGATCGGATATGTAGATTACGAACGATATAGTATCGTTCACGATTCAAGAAATATAATCTGGATATCGACCTATGGTAACGGGTTATTCTCATATCATGCCCCATCCGAAAAAATGTACCATTATACTTCATCGGTTGATGGAAGTAGTCCCATAGGGGCGGATTTTCTGCATAACGTATTTGAAGATCGCTCCGGAGCAATCTGGGTCGGTACAGATCATGCCGGATTATCTGTTCTTACGGTCATGAGTGAAGACGTAAAGCGAATTTACCCTGAAGATAAAGATCTTATGGATCGTTCAAATACGATACGAATGATACATAAAACACAGAATGGAAATATTCTGGTTGGTACGCGCAAAGGACAGGTATATGAATATAATGCACAAATGACCAAGGTGCTGCAAAAACATTCATATCCGTCAAGCATCTACGAAATAATAAAAGACCATAAAGGAAAAACATGGCAAGGAAGTCGTGGAAGCGGATTATGTGTGGATAATAAATGGTATCGGAAAAATACAGAAGACGCAAACTCACTTGCCAATGATAATATTTTCCACCTGTATGAAGATTCGAAAAAACGAATGTGGATCGCAACATTTGGTGGCGGATTAGAGCTTGCTGTAGAAGATAGAGATGGTAATTTTTCTTTCCGTCATTTTTTCAACTATAACTATTCTGTAAGACAAATGCGGATTATAAGTGAAGATAAAAACGGAATGCTCTGGTGCGGTTGCGATGATGGCCTGTTTGTTTTTAACCCGGACTCTCTTATCAAAGACCCAACAAAATATTATCACTACAACAATCAGGGCGGACAACTGAAAAACAATGAAATACGAGCCTTGCTTTGCGACAGCAAAGGCAATATGTGGATAGGCACGGCAGGTTCGGGGCTTAGCGTATGCAAACCCGAAAATAACTATGAAGCGCTTTCTTTTCAAAGTTTAACAACAGAAAACGGACTCGTCAACAACACAGTACAATCATTAGTGGAAGACCGTTTCAACAATATATGGATAACGACCGAATACGGCATTTCACGTTTACATACCCGGAATAATACATTCGAAAATTATTCTTTCTCAATCTACGGTTTGGGTAATGCATATTGTGAAAACAGCGCTTGTATGAACGATTACGGAGAGTTAATTTTCGGTTCCAACCATGGACTGATTGTGATTGATCCGTCAACACTAAAAAAAGTAGCATTTTCTTCGCCCATCATCTTTACCAACATTACGGTAAACGGTATAGAAACAAATGCCAGTGATAAAGATGCGCCTATGCCACGCTCCATTGCTCATTCCGATCAAATCAAATTAAATCATACGCAGAATACATTCTCCATTGACTTTTCAACATTCAACTTCGCGGAATCCAACATGACAAAATACTCCTATATCCTTGAAAATTACGACAAAACATGGAGTACTGCCGCCACAGAAAACAGAGCCTCTTATAAAAACATTTACCCGGGAGAATATACGTTGAGAGTAAGAGCAAGCAATAGTACTGGTGTCTGGGATTCACGAGAAGCCAAAATGCAGATAATAATCACCCCCCCTTTCTGGAAAACGACATACGCATATATTTTATACGCCATCCTTGCGCTCGGTATTTTATATATTACATATCGCGTTGCACGCAACTTCTCACGCCTTAATAATAAAATTAAATTAGAAGAGCAACTGACGAATTATAAGCTTGTTTTTTTTACGAATATATCCCATGAGTTCCGAACTCCGTTAACATTAATACAGGGCGGATTGGAAAAAATGGAACAAAAAGCCGATCTGCTTCCCAAAGAATTGCTATCACCTCTGCGCGTAATGGATAAAAGTACCAAAAGGCTCCTTCGTCTGATTAATCAATTGCTCGAGTTTCGTAAAATGCAGAATAACAGGCTAGCATTGTCTTTAGAAGAAACAGATGTGATCGCTTTTCTGAAAGAAATCTTTTACAGTTTCAAAGATGTGGCGCAATCTAAAAATATGGACTTCCGCTATATCTCCTCTTCCGATAACTATAAAATGTACATAGATAAGGAAAAAGTAGATAAAATAACATACAACTTGTTATCCAACGCTTTTAAATATACTCCCTCGGGAGGCAAAATCACATTAACCGTAACGATCGATCATGCGGATAAATGCCTGCGAATGCAGGTCTCGGACAATGGCGTGGGTATCCCGAAAGAGAAACAAGGGGAATTGTTCAAACGTTTCATGCAAAGTAGCTTCTCCTCTCAAAGTATTGGTATCGGGCTTCACCTGACACACGAACTTGTCAATGTACATAAAGGAACAATTTCCTTTAATGAAAACGACAACAATGGTTCCATATTCACCGTTACACTACCTCTCGATAAATCAAAATACAAAGAAAATGACTTCCTCATTCCCGATAATATCCTGATGAAAGAAGTGTCCAATGTTGTACAAACAGAGACTCCGGAGATTCAACCACCGGCGGAAGAAGAATTCGTTAAACCTCTAAACCCATACAAAGTACTTATAATAGAAGACGATAGCGAAGTACTCCGTTTTTTGAAAGAAGAGCTTAGCGCTTATTTTGAGATCGATGTGGCAGAAGACGGAAAAATCGGATTAGAAAGGACAGAAGAAAGCGAATACGACCTTATCGTTTGTGATGTACTTATGCCAAACATGAACGGATTTGAAGTCACCAAACGCCTCAAATCAAATTTCAACACAAGTCATATCCCTATTATACTGCTTACTGCCTTAAGTACGCAGGAAAATATGATTGAGGGATTCGAACATGGAGCAGATGCATACATAACCAAACCGTTCAAAATCAAATTATTACTTTCACGCATATTCAAATTAATGGAACAACGGGAAATATTACGAAAAAAATATTCGTCCGAACCCGGAACCTTACATACTTCCATTTGCACCAATGATAAAGACAAAGAATTTTCGGAAAAATTGAACTTAGTACTTGAAAAAAATATGTCCAACGCCGATTTTCCCGTAGACGACTTTGCGCAACAAATGAAAGTCGGAAGAACCATATTCTACAAAAAAGTAAAAGGAGTAACAGGTTACTCACCCAATGAATACATACGTATCATCCGAATGAAAAAGGCGGCAGAGCTATTGCAATCAGGCGAACTGACAATCTCTGAAGTATCATACAAGGTAGGTATTAATGACCCGTTCTACTTTAGCAAGTGCTTTAAAGCACAGTTTGGGATAGCTCCGTCAGTATACCAAAAAGGAGAAAGCGCCAATGAATTTCCCTGAATATTAAAACAATAAAACAAACAGAATGAAAAAAATAGTCATTTCTTTAATTGTAACTTTGCTTTCCGGAGTTTATATGAAAGCCCAAGAATGGCCTGCTCTACAACCGGATGCACGCCCTGCAACACGCTGGTGGTGGTTAGGTAGCGCCGTCGACAAAGCCAACCTTACATACAATCTCGAAAAATATTCCCAAGCCGGTATCGGAGGGGTTGAAATAACACCCATCTATGGAGTACAAGGCAATGACGCAAATGATATACAATTCTTATCTCCGCAATGGATGCAGATGTTACAACATACACACGACGAAGGAAAACGATTGAATATCCAGGTTGATATGAATACAGGTACCGGATGGCCCTTCGGCGGGCCGAATGTTTCCATCGAAGATGCTGCGACAAAAGCTATTTTTCAGGAATACAGCTTGCAGAGCGGTCAACAGCTTTCCGAACGCATAGAACCGGAAGACGAAAAACAACGTTCTGTTGCAAAACTATCACGCCTGATAGCCTATTCTTCCGATGGAAAAATTCTGAATCTGACAAACAAGGTAAAAGATGGCTCACTACAATGGACTGCTCCCGAAGGACAATGGCGCCTCATCGCTTTGTTTGAGGGTAAAACATTTCAAATGGTAAAACGCGCCGCGCCGGGCGGAGAAGGATATGTGATGAACCATTTTTCCGCAAAAACGGTTGATTATTACTTCGCGAACTTCGATAAAGCTTTCAAAGCAAACAACACATCCTATCCTCATACTTTTTTCAATGACTCCTACGAAGTTTACGGTGGAGACTGGACGCCCGGTTTCTTAGATGAATTCGCACGCCGCAGAGGATACAAGCTCGAAGAGCAATTTCTTGTATTTTTAGATACAACAAACATAGACGGAAAACGTCCCGAAGCAACAGCGCGTATCATATCCGATTACCGCGAAACATTGTCCGACTTACTAAAAGAAAATTTCACCCGTAAATGGACGGCATGGGCAAATCATCACGGAAGTACAACACGTAATCAGGCACACGGTTCCCCGGGAAACCTGATTGATTTATATGCATCTGTAAACATTCCCGAATGTGAAGGTTTCGGATTATCGGAGTTTAATATCAACGGATTACGCAAAGACTCGCTGACACGCCACAATGACTCTGACTTGTCCATGCTGAAATACGCATCGTCCGCAGCACATATATCAGGAAAGCCATATACATCGTCCGAAACCTTCACCTGGCTTACAGAACATTTCCGCACATCCCTGTCACAATGCAAACCGGATATTGACCTGCTATTTGTTTCCGGCGTAAACCATGTATTTTTCCACGGTACCCCCTACTCTCCGCGCGAAGCCGAATGGCCCGGATGGCTTTTCTATGCATCAGTCAATATGTCACCGACAAATACGATCTGGCGCGATGCTCCGGCCTTTTTTGAATACATCACACGTTGCCAGTCATTTCTGCAAAAAGGAAAACCCGATAATGATTTCCTGCTATATCTTCCGATCTATGATATCTGGAACGAACAACCGGGACGTTTTCTCGCGTTCGACATTCATAAGATGAGAGAAAGGCTTCCGGAATTTATTGATGTCGTGAACAATATCACACAGAGCGGATATGATGTCGATTATATTTCCGATGATTTCATCCGCTCTACACGCTGCCAGGACGGACAATTAGTAACCTCCGGCGGAGCGCGATATAAGGCGCTGATTATCCCTGCAACGCGTCTCATGCCGGTGGATGTATTAAATCATCTGCTGAAATTAGCCGGAGAAGGCGCTGATATCGTTTTCGTAGGAAATTATCCGCAGGATGTTCCGGGGTACGGAAACTTAGATAAAAAACGCCAGGCATTCAAAAAAGCGATCAGACAATTACCAATAGTATCTTTTAAGCAAACGATCGCTACGGAAATTCATAAAGGACGCATCATTACAGGGAAAGACTACGCCGCCACATTAGCCCGATGCAAAGCCGCGCCGGAAGAAATGAAAACAAAATACGGATTACAATACATACGGCGTTCCGACAATGACGGACATCATTACTTTATCTCCGCTCTTCAAAACAAAAATACGGAAGACTGGATAACCCTTTCAACACAGGCTACATCAGCTGCTATCTACGATCCCGTGACCGGTGTAAGCGGTATGGCTCAGACACGGCAGAAAGACGGAAAGCTACAGGTGTACCTGCAACTTCGCTCCGGAGAATCGCTGATCGTAAAAACTTACAAAGAACCGGCTGCAGCACAAAATTCGCCGGCAAAATCCGATAAGAATACTACTTTTTCCAAATGGAAATATTATACAGACCAACCCGTAAGCCTTTCGTTAGATCAAGGGTGGACATTGCGCTTCATCGAAAGCGAACCGGAAATCAAAGAAACTTATAAGATAAACAATCCCGTATCATGGACTACAATTGATAACCCGGATGCCAAGTGCAACAGCGGTACCGCTTTATATTCCGTTTCTGTGACATTACCTCCGATAAAAGCGGACGATTGGGTTCTTGACCTTGGCGACGTACGCGAAAGCGCGCGAGTAAAAGTCAACGGACAGAATGCGGGCACATGCTGGGCTGTCCCTTTTCGCGTACATATCGGTGAATATCTGAAAGAAGGCGTGAATCTCATCGAAATAGAAGTGACTAATCTGCCGGCAAACCGCATCGCGGATTATGAACGTCGCGGAGTCAACTGGCGTATCTTTAAAGAGATAAATCTTGTTGATTTGAATTATCAAAAAACGGGATACGGTCATTGGGAAGTGATGCCCTCGGGACTGAACAGCGCAGTAAAACTAATACCCATAAACAACATAAATCCGCAATAATCCCTATAAAATTCCGGACATGATGTTGCAATCCGACAAAGAAGCGTTCAGGGATGCTGTCTACGAAATAGTCAGACGCATCCCTCCCGGACGCGCGACTACGTACGGTGCCATTGCCAAAGCGACCGGTTATCCGAATCTGTCAAGAATGACCGGACGGTTCATGAAAGAGTGCGGACTTTACACAACAGGGCTACCGGCACATCGTGTTGTTAACAGTCAAGGCCAACTATCCGGAGCTAAAGGCTTCGGATATTCCGGACAGATGCAACAACTGCTTGAAGCAGAAGGCGTCATTGTCAACAGCGGAAAAATTAAAAACTGGAAAAATGTCTTCTGGGATCCAATGAAAGAAATTATATTTGCATCCTGAATAAAAAATAGAATTCTATGCTGACATATCTGATTATAGGAACAACAGTGGTCGTTTCATTTATCTGTTTCAACCGTCGTGATTTATTTAACCGACTTTCATTCAACCCCTATGCCATCGTTAAAAGAAACGAATGGTATCGCATTATCACACATGGTTTCGTGCATGCCGACACGATGCACCTGCTTGTTAATATGTTCACATTCTGGTCGTTCGGCACCTATATGGAATCCCTGTTTAATGGCATCGGATTTGGAAGTTGGGGATTTTTGGGTTTATATTTCGGAGGAATGATTTTTGCATCCCTATATGATCTGATAAAATACCGCGACAACATTTATTATCAGTCAATAGGAGCATCCGGAGCCGTTTCCGCCATATTGTTTTCTTCCATCCTGTTCGATCCGTGGAGTACAATACTGTTGTTTGCCATTATTCCCGTTCCGGGCATTATATTTGGCGTGTTATATCTGATTTATTGTCAATACATGGCAAGAAAATCTGTTGATAATATCAACCACAACGCCCACTTTTACGGTGCGCTCTACGGATTGTCGTTTCCGGTGCTACTGAAACCGGCATTATTACAACATTTCCTTGATCAGTTACTCGGAATATTCAATAGGTTATAATAGATCCCTGACAACACGGCAGGGATTTCCGAACGCGAGAACGTTGTCCGGAATATCACGCGTAACAACACTTCCGGCTCCAATAGTTACATTATTACCGATCGTTACACCCGGAAAAATAATAGAGCCCCCGCCAACCCATACATCATTACCGATCGTTACGGGAGCCGTCAGGTTTTTACAAAAAAGAATTTTTCCGTTCTCATCTTTAGCAAAACGTTCGGAGGCCTTCAGCGGATGAAAAACCGCATAAATATGCACCCCCGGCGCAATCAGCACATTATTCCCCAGCGTAATCCGGTTGCAGTCTAAAAATACGCAATAGCAATTAATCTCACAATCATCGCCGAGAAAAATATTATTTCCGTAATCAACGGCAAAAGGTTGCGCAATAAGCGTATTCTTCCCAAGAGCGCCAAGCAGGTTGCCTAACAAATCAATCATTCCGGCGCGATCGGTCGTATCCGTCCCATTGTATTCTTTTATAAGCTTTTGCGCGAAATGCCATCGTTCCGACAACTCCGGATCCGCCGGATTATAAACTTCTCCGGCTAACATTTTTTCTTTTTCCGTTTTCATATTTTCCCCCATTCGAATTGACTCATTTTAATAAATAAATGCCTAACCAGACAGCAAGCAGCCCAACTAAAAATCACTTCCTGTCAAGCTCCAGTCATTATCAAAGAAACCGACGGCTTCCATAGCAGGAAGCCCATCGCGCAAGATATCCGCACGATAAATCATAAGATCCGGAAAGCCTGTTATTCCGGAAACATAATTATTGGGCGACGTTGCGCGCATACCCGAAACACCCGTTCCGGCAACAACACCAACCAACGCTTTATCGTCCGACGGATGCGGATAGACAAAGTATGTACCCAAATCATCTCCCGTATACGTTACATCGCCGGCTTTTATTTCATTCTTAACCACCTGTATCGGGCAATCTCTTAACAGAAGCGGCCAAGCCCGGTTATTACTCTTATTTCCATAGATAATCACATTCCGGCCTGAGTACTTGGCTAATGAAAATTCCGTATCGGGAATAACATCAACAGAACCATTCCCTCTGTAATAGAATGTCTCGGCATCAAAGCGGGCTTTATTGCAGTACCATTCATTTTCTTCACGGCTTCCTTTCGTGGCGTAAACAAACACCATCTGATTATCGAACGCATGCTTAAATCCTCCGTTACGGCCGGAATACTTATGTTTTAAATTGACAGACTCTTTTATCCGCCATTGTCCGTTATCAAATCCCAGCAATGCTTTCCGGTCGGCAGGAACATTCAAAACCTGATCGCCGGCCAAAATAACAATCGCTTCCGCTTCAATCTCCAACGAAGGAATATCCAACTCTAAGATCGAAACATTCTCCGCGTTTTGTATAAATATCGTGTCTTTCCCATGCATTACATTTACATTTGTGAACTGATACGGGCTCAGTTGTTGTTCCACTCTGATCCAGTAATCCGATGCAGAAACAGAGGGCGTTGCCGTATAAAAATCTATTTCTTTCACATCTTTCGATGACGGAATCGTATGACGCGAAAAGAATTCAAAAATCGGTAGCCAATCCACACTAATGTCGCCAAACCAATGTTCTCCTCCCGGATATTCGTAATAACAAAAATCAGGATGAAATTCCCCTAATACTTGGCGCATCTTACGAGCCTGATCCGTAGGCACAACCCTGTCGGCATCTCCATGAAAAATATAAACACCAGATTGCTTCAGGTTTTGTATTAGTGATAAAACACGCCCGGAATTGGCGCTCCTTTCAATCGCTTTATAAGACGGATACTCGTTATGCATTTCATCCGGCTGTCTGCCATAAGCGATAATATCGGGATAAGACGCGCAAGGTGCGATAGCAGCAAATTTGTCCGGGTAAGTTGTTCCGATATACCATGTACCATGGCCTCCCATAGAATGACCTGTCAGATAAATTTTTGATAAATCAGGATTGTAAACTTTTTTAGCCTCTTCTAACACTTCCAATGCATCGATTCTCCCCCAGTCTTCCCAGTTAAAACCGTAGGGGCGTCTGTTTGTCGCGGCAATCACATCTGTCCAGTCTTTGGATTTATAAGCCCGCGCCTGATTCCGGGCCTCCACTCCGGCGCCATGTACGGTCAACACCATTGCTTTAGTTTCGTCCGGCGTATTACGAATAGCCGGAGCCACACTGTAATATTGAACACTACCGTCAACACGGCTGACAAAGGTCCGTTCGTGATGTACGGAAGGCAACACACTTCGCAATGTAATTTCCGTACGGTCTATCATCTTTCCCGACTTATCCAATAATTCGATTGTGGCATTCACATCACCGATCGCGACATTCGCAGCTCCCGGTATCCGGTATTTCAATTTCCGCACAGCAAGCGGCATAATATCATCAGCTTTATGTTCTATCATCTGTCCCGAGGCAAGAGTCGTACGTATAGTTATGCCTTTCAACGCCTTTTCCGTTGTGTTGATTACACGTATAGCCGCCCATTTGGGAGTTTCATCACCGATAATAATATCCGGAACAGTCATATCGCGTTTGGTAAACATCACCGGCTTATCCGGCTTTACAAGTTTGGCTGTCACATGTCCGAAACGTCCCGGAGTATATATAAACTCATTCAAGCCTTTTTTTAATTTGACGGGAATCAACGTATATCCGAAATCATAGTGATCTCCCTCGCGCGGAAATCCGTTAATATAAACACGCGTCCCACCTGTTGTTTCTAACATGATGAGCTGTTCCTGCGGAGATTCAAAAGCCGTATACAAATAAGCCGAACGCAAAAACGGATTTTGGAACGATCCGGTAGAATCAATTTCCGCTTCCGTCCACTTCCATTGAGGAAGAGGAGTAATCCCTCTTTGTTGCATCATAGCCATATACCTCTCACGCATAGGCGATTGTTCCGGACTCATATTCGGGTACGAATAAGTAACCGTATCTCCGGCTCGCGGCGTTACAAACTTATCCGTTGCATACATCCAAGCGATCATATCCTGCGCATTAAACAAAGAACCCTGATTAACGCTTCCCGGAAGGATCAACCCTTTCTCAAAATGATAAAAAACTTCCCCTTCATCGGTTTTCTCTATTTTCTCCTGACCGAATATTGTCACAATATTCTGAGATATTGAATTTTGTGAAACAAATCCAAAGATCACAACAATAGCAACAGTACATAAATATTTATTAGACTTCATAGATTAAAGATTAATGGTTATTTAGATGCAAAGATAAAATATTTTCTATCCTCGCAATTTATCAGCATTATATTTTACGATTTGTTTGATAAGATTATATGGCAACGGTTTATTATAAGGAAATTGAATTCCTCCCTTAGACGTTTTATAACCAACCAGATCCTTTTCAAAATGTACAATAGTTTCAGGATAAGGATAAAAACCTATATGATTCTTATGACCGGCAAACTGCACTAAAATCTTTTTTATCTTAAACGTAGGCATCGACCAACTAAGCCCCTCCGTCACTTCAGGAGCAACATTCTTTATAATTTTCACCACCTCATCCATCATTACCTGAACCGGCAATGGAAATCCTGCAATATATTCCTCTATACTTGCAGGTGCTTTTTCCGAAGTTGTCTTATTTTCCATACTACAATTATTTTAATAAAAACAAAGACCTCCGATATTCTAAAATTTTATGGCAAATGATCGAAATCAATTACCGGAGCGCTACCCGTTGCTGTACGGGTAAAACTTGAATGCGCATCTGTGTAATCACTGAAAAAACCGCAATTTTGCAGGAAGAACCGGTTATCTTCCACTCCTCCCTTGTGGTCCATGCGTTGCTTCGCTTTTGCAGTCCCATCAAAAGTGAAAGTTCCATTTGTTAAACCCGTCCATGTTCCGGCATTGGATCTTGCCCACATGTTTCCAAAAAACACCTTGCGTTGGAGATAACCGTAAGCAGGATCGAAGTTTTCTAAGAATGAGTGTGGTGATTTATAGTAAGTTGTTGTTTTCGGGCGGGAATTAGAAGCGATAAGCATCCAATCTCCGACTAACGGATCGTGAAAATAACAAGTATATTCCGTATAACCGGAACGGGCGGGATCAGGTCGTATATGAGTAAGAAATCCATAAGTAACTCCGGCTTTCCACGGGAATATCATGAAATTTTGCCGACCGGAACCTTCTCCTCCAAAAGCCTGAGATGTAACCGTACTCCCTTTCTTATTCAATAGTACTTGTTCATTCTCCGGGATTTCTTCCGGCTTGTCAGTAACAAAAGGACTCCATACAGAAAATAATATCCTTCGCTCAGTTGCACTGTTGACCTGTATTCCGAAATAACCTTCCGCAAATCCGTTTGCCATATAATAGCTTCCGACCGGATCCGATCCTTCCGGAACAGTTACTTCATTGTAAAACCATTCTATATCTTCTTCAGGTAAGGTATATTTCATGTGAACCGAAGGGCCTCTGCGCCCCCAATAGTGGTAATCAGCATTATTTACATAAGTAAAATCTTCAGTTCCTGGCAATCCCCCCACCATAATGGCGCTAATTGCTCCGTAAGTGCTTCCGGAGCGCTCCAATCCCTGCAAATCAACCCTGACATAACCAGCCTGGATACCATCAATTTCGCCCACCAGGATCGTATGATCTATTCCCTGAACCAAACTGACATCAAATGATTTCCCTTCGCAGCTCACTTTGATTTTACCGGTGGCAGTAGCCGAGTATTTAAGCCCCAGCTTCATAGTACCGGAATTGGCAACCCTGAAATAGGTGCTAAGCACAGTCGATGAATTATTCCAGGAACCTAAACTTCCATCATATAAATTGACAATATCCGTCCCTTCAGTAGTATAGGTATTACCCTGCATGGGAACTTCAACAAAGTCGCTATTCAGGGACACGGAAACTTTTCCTTTCGATTTTTCACAGGAAAAAAGAAACAGAGCAATAAATGCTACAACAAAAAACTTGTTCATAATAATAATTAAGTTTGCATTAAATTAATGCAAACTTAATTAAAAATATCGGATTTATAGGAAAAGCACTGCAAATTCACTTTTTCGACATCCCCTTTGCTGTTCCGGCCATACGTGCAAATTCCCGGCGATAGCCCAGATCGTCATTGTTTAATCCCAAATTCGCCTGCTCTATCAGCTTATCATAACTCGCATCGGCTTTATATTTGGAATCACGAAGCAACAAGCCCATCATAGCCACAGATGATGCAAAACGAAAATCCTGCGATACACTGTTGTTACCGTTATCAACCACAGATTGTTCAACTTTACTACTTACATCACTATCAATGGGTTTATAACGCAATTTCACCAACAACATATCCGGCGAATTGATTATATCCGTTTCAGATTCCTTCGGTTTCTGATATTTAAGGGGATCAACATTACCCGGCTGAAAAACATTACTATTCACGCCTACCGGCACTATTTCGTAGAAGGCAGTAACCGTATGTCCCGCACCCATTTCACCGGCATCCACTGTGTCATCATTGAAATCTTCATTGTTCAACAGGCGGGTTTCATAACCAATCAGACGATAAGCCTGCACTTTTTCCGGATTAAACTCTATCTGCAATTTTACATCCTTGGCTACTGCATACATGGTTGCTCCGAACTCATTCACAAGTACCCGATTGGCTTCCTGCAGATTATCAATATACGCATGATTACCGTTACCGGCCTGTGCCAATGTTTGCATTTTGTCGTCTTTATAATTGCCCATACCATAACCCAATACAGAAAGAAAGACGCCACTCTTGCGTTGTTCGGTAATCAACTCTTCAAGTCCTTTATTCGAGGACACACCTACATTAAAATCTCCATCCGTACAAAGTATAACACGATTATTTCCATTCTTTATAAAATTCTCTTTAGCTATTTTATAAGCCAACTGTATGCCTGCCCCACCGGCTGTTGAACCACCAGCCGTCAAACCATCCAATGCTTCGACTATCTTTTGTCTGTCTTTCGCCGACGTAGATGGCAAGACCTCTCCGGCAGCGCCGGCATAAGCCACAATCGCTACACGGTCATCATCACGCAGGTTATTCAGCAATAATTTAAGGGATGATTTCACCAAACCTAAACGTCCGGGGCCATACATCGAGCCGGAGGCATCAATTAAGAAAACAAAATTGGATAAGGGTAATTTATCCGAAGGAATTTCTTTTGCCTTTAATCCGATTTTTATTAAGCGGTTCTGGCTATTCCACGGACAAGCGCCAACTTCCGTAGATATACGGACAGGATCAGCTCCGTCAGGCTGCGGATATTCGTACGAGAAATAATTGATCATCTCTTCAATACGCACAGCATCAACCGGAGGCAATTCTCCTTTGTTTATATACCGGCGGACATTCGAATACGAAGCAGCATCCACATCAATTGAAAAGGTAGAAAGCGGATGCTCATAAGGCGAAAGAAAGTTGTTTTCTTCAAATTCTTTATAACTCTCTTCGGCCAATGCATCATAATCCGGCACCATATTATAATAATTGGGGCTCATTGCAGCATCATTCCCGGAGTAGTTGTCCGAATTACACGATGTACCCATATAAATCAAAATCAGGCAGCAAAGCAAAAAATTACGTTTCATAAGCGGTTTCTTTATTCAATTTAAATATAGATTATTGATCTCTGTAAATACATAGATGCAATTATTAACAGATTCGTTGCGTCTGCTGAAAAATATTTAATATAATAAAACCGGAAATAGATTTTCAGGTAATTTATTATTAATTTTGTACACTTAAATTTATACTTTCATCAATACTGACAATTCCAAACAGACAGAAAACAAACATATTAAACCCAATAACAATTTACTATGATTTTAAAAACTAAGATGAAAAGAAGTGTTATTTTACTTTCGACTTGTATTTTAACAGGTGGTTCTTTTTTAGCCGAAGCTCAAACCGAATGGGGAAAGACCGGAACCCGTTATTTATGGCAGGGACTGCGAGACACACAACCGGCAGAAGAACTGCCAACAGGAAAAGCGCCGTTTCAGACGTCTCAACGTGTAGCCAAAAAGAACATACCAACGCGTATGATTCCTGTAACTCCAAACGAATGGCTCGTAGCCGACGGCTGGGAATTAGGAACATCGACACAAGTGTTGGAGTCGGAAAAATCCGTATTCAGTTCTGATTTTAATACAAATAACTGGTATAATGCGACCGTTCCCGGAACTGTCCTTACAACGTTAGTCAATCAGGGGGTATATCCGGAGCCAACTTTCGGACTTAACAACATGGCTATTCCGGACACGTTATGTCACATAGACTGGTGGTACAGAACCGCGTTTGACCGTCCTCAGGCATCCAACGGAAACCGATTGACACTTATTTTCAACGGGATCAACTACCGTGCGGAAGTGTTCCTGAATGCAAAAAAACTTGGAAATATAGAAGGCGCTTTTATCAGAGGCGAATTTGATATTACGGATATTGTAAAAGAAAAAGGGAACGTACTCGCTGTACTGATACACCCTCCCCACAACCCGGGAATTTCTCACGAACAATCCATGGTAGCCGGACAGGGACTCAACGGAGGACAATTAAGCCTCGACGGCCCTACTTTCATCGCATCCATGGGCTGGGACTGGATACCGGGGATCAGAGACCGGAACATCGGCTTATGGCAGGATGTGAGGCTTAAAGCAACAAGCGATGTGATGATCGGAGATCCGCACGTGATAACAAACCTCCCTTTACCTGACACAACAAAAGCCGTTGTCGCGATTCATGTTCCGTTGAAAAATAGGACGAAACAAACCGTTAGCGGAACCGTTCAGGCTGATTTCGAAGGTATCAGCGTCAAAATGCCTTATAATCTCAATGCCGGAGAAGAAAAAGTATTGGTTTTTAATCCGGAAACACATAAAGAACTGAATATAAACAAACCTAAACTGTGGTGGCCTAACGGATACGGAGCGCAAAATCTGTATAACCTCCAATTACAGGCCTCTGTCAATGAAAAGGTTTCTGACAGCAAAAAAATAAGATTTGGTATCCGTGAACTTTCATACGAACTAATGATAAATACGGAAGAAAAAGGGAATCATCGTGTTCTGTACACTCCCGTTGACGCCAAGAATGAACTGAAACCGGTATTCAACTATGAAAAGTGTGTGTATGTTGGAGAACCGCGTATGCGGGAAGCAATTCCGACATTGCTGCCGGATGTAAACGAAGCGAATGTTTTTGAACAACTGCCGGGAGACGATCCGGTTGGCCAGTTCTTAGCCTTCAGAGTAAACGGAAAGCGCATTTTTATCAAAGGCGCCACATGGGGTATGGATGAAATGATGAAACGCCTTTCACGCGAAACAATGGAGTCGTTCTTCCGCTTAGAAAAGGACGCGAATTTCAATATGATCCGAAACTGGACAGGCGAAAATACAGAATCTCTGTTCTATGAATTGGCCGACGAATACGGTTTGCTTGTCTGGAACGATTTCTGGATCACAACAGACGATACGGTCGATCCCAATGACCACCCATTATTCTTCCGTAATGCAAGCGATGTAATACGCAAGTTCCGTACACATCCAAGTATTGCAATATGGTGTCCGAGAAACGAAGGCTACGCGCCGGACGGGTTGGGAACCATGCTTTACGAAATGATTGCAAAAGAAGACCCAACAAGGCATTATCACGGAAATTCGCGGTTCCTGAATATGACAAATAGCGGTCCTTACGGATACATAAAAGACAACGCGGACTATTACAGAAAGTACGGCAGAGGTTTCAATACAGAGCTTGGAGCGCAGGCAATACCGACCGCACATACCATCCGCAAATTTATTGCACCGGAAGACCTTTGGCCGATAAACGACGTATGGGCTTATCACGATCTGCATCACAAAAGCCAATTCTTCGGAGATTTTATGGAAGCGGTAAACAGCTATGGCGAACCGACAGACATCGACGATTTTGCCAAAAAGGGACAAATGGTTGCATACAACACATGGCGCGCCATTATCGAAGGTGTAAACAGCAATATGTGGGGCGACGCTACAGGACTTGTATTGTGGATGAGTCACCCGTCATGGCCAAGCATGATGTGGCAGACACATACCTACGATTACGAAACACCGGCGGCCTATTTCGGCGTAAAGAAGGCACAGGAGTATATCCATGTACAGAAAAACCTTCACGACGATAAAGTGATTATTTTAAATAACACATATACTCCGCAAAAAGGTATGACTGTCTCTGTAACAGGATATGATATAAAAGGAAACCGGTATTATTCAAAAAGCGCTAAATTTGACGTGCCGGCAGGTACCAAAACAGAATGTTTCACTGCCGAGATACAGGAAAACGCACCGGACTTCGCGCTTGTCCGTGTTGAATTGAAAAACCGAAACGGAGTAGTCGTATCAATCAATGACTATTGGAAAAATCAGGGAGATATCAAACGTAACCGGACATTAAATGAACTGGAAGATGTAAAACTAACTATCTCAACCGGAAAAACCGGTGACAAATGGATTGTCAATGTCAAAAATCCGAGCAAAACAATCGCTACGGCCATTAAATTGAATGCTTGTGACAAAAATACAAAAGAGTTTATTCTTCCGGCATTCTTCTCTGATGGTTACTTCAATCTGCTTCCCGGCGAAAGTCGTAAAATAGAACTCACCCTTCCGGCAAATGCTCCGGCATTCGATGTCATAGCCGAAGGATACAATGTGAAATGATAACCGTTTTTAAAATAAACTTCTAACTAAAAAGCGGAATTAGGCAGAGTGTAGCGGATTAGCTGATAAAGCGTTCGTTACGCTCTGTTTTGCTTTGTACGGCTATGGACTGAAAACCGTATTTAGGCAGAACGGTGCAGGAGATGCGTTACGATCCCATTACTTGAATAGTTGCGTAAAATTCTTGCTACAAGGTTCTTATTCAGCGCATTGCGTAATTCTGCATACCGTCCGGTAACTCAATGATAACTAATTTTATAACCAGAAAAAACATTGAGTTATGAGGTCAACATTCAAGGTCTTATTTTATGTAAAGAAAGGCAGCGAGAAACCCAACGGCAACCTGCCTTTGATGTGCCGTATCACTGTGGACGGCGAAGTTAAACAGTTCAGTTGCAAGATGGATGTTCCGCTCCACCTGTCGGATGTGAAGAACAACTGTGCATCGAGAAAGAGTGCACAGGCGCAATAAATCAATCTCACCATCGACCGGATACGAGTAGATGTGAACCGCCGCTATCAGGAACCGATGCAGACAGACGGCTATGTTACCGCCACCAAACTGAAAAACGCTTATCGAGGCTCCGATGAAAAACAAAACCTACGAACTGGTGCGCGACCTTTTTGTTTTTTCTGTTTTCACAGGCTTATCGTATGCGGATGTGAAGAACCTCACCACCGACAACCTGCAAAGATTCTTCGACGGCAACCTGTGGATTATTAACCGACGGCGGAAAACAAAACCAACACCGATTCCAATATCCGGCTGTTGGATGTCCCCAAACGAATTATAGAGAAATACAAAGGTATGTCAGGCGATGACCATGTTTTCCCCATGCCGAGCAACAGTTGTTGCAACGAGAAGCTGAAAAAGATAGGCTTACAGTGCGGTATAAAGACCCGGCTGACCTACCACCCAAGAAGACATAGCACTTTGTATTTTCAGTTGAAAATAAGCAAATTACAAGAATATTTTTCTTGACAGATAACGGATAAGAAACAAGCTAATCTCGTTTTTCTACGTCATTTTTCACAATACACACAAAGAACGGCTTTCAACTGCAAAGATATAAAAACGTATATGAATCTCAATATTTTTACTCTGTTTTTTCTTATCCAATTTTTGTACGCTTGCCCCATGACATACCTTTCAGTGAAGAAGATATTCGCAACTTAATAGCAGCGATATCCCAGCGTTTAGGTTATATCTGCCTCCCGTCTCTCTGTGGCAGCTTGTGGCTTCTATCTAAAGAAGAAACCTAAACAATAACCTCCCAATTCAGGTTAAAAGCCTATCTTTGCATCATATATTATGAATGCGGATATAAGAACATTTGAATTTAAAGCCCTCCCGATTGGAATAGAGGTCAAAGATTTGAGGTTTGCCAAAGAATTACCGAAATTGCTTGGACAACCCCATAAAGCTACCTTTTACCAAATCATTTGGGTTACGGAAGGGAAAGCAACATTCCGGATTGACTTCCGCGAAATCACGATACATTCAAATGAGATTCTGATTATATCGGCAGGTCAGGTTTGCGAGTTTGATATAAAATCGGATTATTCCGGCAAGATCATACTGTTCACAAGTTCCTTTTTTACAGTAACCGAACTTGATTCCAACTTTCTGCATACCTCCGAAATACTTAATCCGGTCAGCCTCAATAAAACGGTTTCTATTTGTCCGCAAGTTGTCGGAAACCTAACCTCACTACTGGATGAAGAATTAAAGCATCCCGTTGACAAATTTCAAACCGGAATAGCCCAAAGCTACCTGCGTGTTATATTACTTGAAACGGAAAGGCAGCTTGCCACTTCTTCTGCTTCCGTAACAAATAATATAGGACGGAAATTCTATAATGCGGTTGAGTTGCATTTCAAAGAAAACAGAAACACCGAATTTTATGTCAATCTGTTAGGCATAAATGAGAAAATTCTGTCCAAAGAGGTTAAGGCGCTTACCGGAAATACCCCTAAAATCTACATTGATTCCCGTACCATACTTGAAGCGAAACGGCTACTGTCGTACAGCAGCCCGTCTATAAAAGAAGTCGGATACGAACTTGGTTTTGACGAGCCGACCAACTTTAACAAGTATTTCCGCAAACATACAGGCGTAACGCCTGCCCAATTCAGAGATTCTACCAAGAAATAATCCATCAGCGGAGATTTACCATGATTTGACGGACTTTTATTATAAAGGTTTGCCTCCTGTTGCTTTATTTTGTATCGTGGTAAATTATAGATGTATGAAAGAAAATGTGATATATCTCATCAAGTATTTGTTACAGGAAGATTCACGGTATAACGATGTTACAATCCCCGAATCTTACGAAGAACAAAGACGATTGCTCCGCAGCCTTATGAATGTGCGGATGCCTGAAACTGTTGATGCCGGATTCATTCAAGTTCAGGATAAAGTGTTGCGGGAAGAAGCGGAGAAAAAAGGCATTGTAGATATCATGGAACTGCCTGTAACAAAAGCGGATAACAGGATTGTTATTTGGCAGGGAGATATTACGCGCTTGAAAGCCGATGCGATTGTCAATGCAGCCAACAGCCAACTACTCGGCTGCTTTGTGCCTTGTCACGGCTGTATCGACAATGCCATACATTCCGCAGCAGGCATTCAGTTGCGGAACGAATGCAATGAAATCATGCGCCGTCAAAAGCATCCCGAACCCACAGGACAAGCAAAACTAACAGGTACGTACAATCTTCCTTCAAAACACGTACTTCATACGGTAGGCCCGATAATAAGCGGCGAGCTAACCGAAAAAGATTGTGCCGACCTTGCTTCGTGTTACCGTTCCTGTCTTGAATTAAGCGAAATGAACAGTTTGAAATCAGTTGCTTTCTGCTGCATTTCGACAGGCGAATTTCACTTTCCCAACCGCAAAGCTGCGGAAATTGCAGTATCAACCGTTACCGATTACCTGAACAAAGGAACAACAATTGAACGGGTTATTTTCAATGTATTTAAGAACGAAGATTATGAAATCTATAACGAATTACTCGGCTGATGCCGACAACATACGCGAATGGCTCGACGGTCGGATGCAATCATTATAGGGGCAGGTTCGGGATTGACCGCAGCAGGCGGAATTTATTACGGGGATGAAAAACTAACGGCAGAGTGGTTCCCTGAATATACGAAGCTGGGATTAAAAACCATATCCGAGATAATGGCTGTTTACTGGAATGTAATACCTGAAAATGCACTTGGCTACTATACTTTCTGGGCTAAACACATTTGGAACGTAAGGTATAAGCCCGATGCACTGAAGCCTTATGCCGACTTATGCAAAATCATGGATGGTAGGGATTGTTTTATCATAACAACCAACGTGGACAGGCAGTTTACCAAAGCGGGATTTGACGATAATAAAAAACTCGCCACACAGGGCGATTACGGCTTATTCCAATGTTCCGTTCCTTGTACGCAGGAAGTTTACGACAATCGTGAAATGGTTGAACGTATGGTAAATAATATCGTGGACGACTATTATATCAGGGAACAGGATGTTCCCCGCTGTCCGCATTGCGGTAGTTTTCTTATTCCCAATCTTCGCAAAGACAGCACTTTTGTAGAAGAACCGCATTTGCGTAATCTCGATGCTTACTATAAATATATTGAAAGAGCTAAAAACGAAAAGATTACTCTTTTTGAACTCGGCGTGGGGTTTAATACTCCGGTCATTATCCGTTTCCCGTTTGAAAAGCTAGCACAACAATACCCCGACAATGTAAAACTTATCCGTGTGAATATGGATAATGCCTCTATTCCGTCAAACATTCAACATAATTCTATTTCCGTGAAGGGGGATATTGCTTCTTTACTTGAAGCTATATCCCTCGATAAACAATAGTTATCCCACAATAGTTATAACATCGAAAAAACAGATTTTTAATATGAAAGAGGAAGAAGTTAATATAATGCCGTTGCTGTTTGTCGGACATGGAACGCCGATGAACGCCATTGAACACAACAGGTTTTCCCCCCAATGGGAAGAATTGGGAAAGAAACTGCCTCGCCCAAAAGCTATTCTCTGCATATCGGCACATTGGGAGAAGACAGAAACGAGCGTAACGGCTATGGAGCACCCTAAAACAATCCACGATTTCGGCGGCTTTCCGCGCGAACTTTATATACAACAATATCCTGCTCCCGGCTCTGTGGCGTTGGCAGAAAGAATTATTGAGCAAGTGGCCGGAATAAGTGTGGATTATGATTGGGGACTGGATCACGGTACATGGTCTGTACTGAAACATATCTATCCCAATGCGGATATTCCCGTCGTACAGTTGAGCATTGACCGAAGTAAAAATATGCAAGGTTACTATGAACTTGGGCAGGCTTTGAGGTTTCTCCGGCGCGAAGGAATTATGATAATCGGTAGCGGTAATATGGTGCATAACCTTTGGCTGGCAAGGGCGGACGAAACCGGATTCAATAATAATTTTGCCTACGATTGGGCGATACGATTGAACGAAGCCATGAAAGAGCATATCTTGTCGGGCAACCATAAGCCGCTTATCAACTATCACGAACTTGGTAAAGATGCAGAACTGGCCGTAACCTCCGAAGAGCATTATATCCCACTCTTATATGTTTTGGGCGCACAGGAGCCGGACGATAAAGTCGACATATTTAATGATGAGATAGTCGCCGGTTCGCTGTCCATGACTTCGCTTATCATAGGCCGGTAAGCGGAGATTTACCATTATAGTCCGCTGATGGATTATCAGTACCTCTGAATTACCCCGTACTTTTGTATCGTAAAACAATAAAAACAATTTAAAAAGTATAGCAATGAAAAAAATCGTATTGATTGGAGCAAGCGGATTCGTAGGTTCCGCTATCCTGAATGAAGCATTGAACAGGGGTATCAAAGTTACGGCAGTCGTTCGTAATCCCGAAGGTGTAAAAATCTCGAACCCTAATGTGACTATCGTTAAAGCCGATGTGTCGGATGCCGGTAAGGTAGCCGAATTGTGCAAAGGCGCTGACGCTGTTATCAGCGCGTACAATCCGGGGTGGACAAACCCTGCCATTTACGAAGAAACGCTGAAAGTGTATCCTCAAATTCTTGCAGGCGTTAAGAAAGCAGGCGTTAAAAGGTTGCTTATCGTTGGCGGCGCAGGAACATTGTTCGTTGCTCCGGGACTTCGCGTAGTGGATTCAGGCGCTATTCCTGCCGAAATTATGGGCGGCGTGAAATCGCTCGGCGAATTTTACCTGAATACGTTGATGAACGAAAAAGAGATTGACTGGGTATTCTTCTCTCCGGCAGGTTCATTGGAACCGGGCGAACGCACAGGCAACTACCGTTTGGGTAAAGACGACTTAATCCTGAACGATAAAGGCGAAAGCAAAATTTCCGTTCAGGATTATGCCAAAGCAATGGTGGATGAACTGGAAAACCCGCAACATCATCAGGAACGTTTCACTATCGGTTATTAATCAATAAAAATAAATAGTAATGAGAAATATATTTTTTATTTCGACAGTATGTCTGTTAAGTCTGGTTTCTGCCAGTTGCCTCGGTCGCTCCAATAGCAACAATAAACCTGTCAGTGAAAAAGAACAGGTTGTTGCTCTACTCAAAAGCATTGAAACAGGGGCACAAGAGCCGGCAGGCTATGTCAACCCCGACAAGTACATTCAGCACAATTTAGGTGTTGCCAACGGTTTGGCAGGTTTTGGCGCATTGCTGGCGCAATTGCCGGAAGGTTCGGCCAAAGTGAATACTGTGCGTGTATTTCAGGATGGCGATTATGTGTTCACTCATACCGATTACAACTTCTTCGGCCCCAAAATCGGCTTTGATATTTTCCGTTTTGAGAATGGAAAGATAGTAGAGCATTGGGATAACTTACAGGAAACCGCAAGCCCCAATCCGAGCGGCCATACAATGATTGACGGTGCAACGCAAATTACCGACTTGGATAAAACAGAAGCTAACAAGACATTGGTTAGAAATTTCGTGGATGATATTCTGGTAAACGGAAAAATGGATAAGTTGGCGGGATAGTTCGATGGCGACAATTATATCCAACATAATCCGCAAATCCCCGACCAACTTTCGGGCTTGGGTGCAAAACTCGGCGAATGGGCAGCAGAAGGCATTACGATGAAATACGACAAAATCCACAAAGTATTGGGCGAAGGAAACTTTGTATTGGTGGTAAGCGAAGGCCATTTGGCTGGTAATCACAATTCGTTCTACGACTTATTCCGTGTAGAAAACGGTAAGATAGCCGAACATTGGGATGTGATTGAAACCATTGCCCCGCAAGATACGTGGAAGAACAATAACGGAAAATTCGGTTTCTAAGTAAATAATACAAGACAAATCAATTATATGAAACATATAGTTTTAATGTCTCTTTGCGTTGCAGCCTGCGTATTTACAGGCTGCAACGGAAGTAACCGCAAAGCGGATACGGGGCAACAAGAAAATACAACGGTTAAATTAACCCGCGAACAGATACAGGCAGCTTCGTTCAACGATTTGTTCAAAACAATAGATGCAAAGGATGTACAAGAAGACATTTTTACCCTTGTAAACAAAGACTTCGCCATATTGACGGCAGGAAACTCGTCGCATTACAATTCAATGGTTTCCAGTTGGGGCGGTTGGGGTATTTTGTTTGATAAGCAAGTCGTATTCTCTTTCTTGCGCTCGAACCGTTATACGCTCGAACTTATACGTAAAGAAAATAAATATACCATGACTTTCTTTGATGAAGAATACAAGAAAGATATTATGAAGTTTGGTCAGTCATCCGGTAATGTAAGCAACGAGAAAATGACCACGACTTCCCTAACTGCCGTACAAACGCCTTCGGGTAACATGACTTACAAACAAGCCAAACTCATCATCGAACTTGATTTGTTTGAAGTTACTACCGTTTCTCCCGATGACTTCCGCAGTGAAGAAGCACGCAAATTCGTAGTGGATGCACACGCTGAAACGAATGACTATCACAAAATAGTAGTTGGAGAGATAACAAATGTCTGGGTTCGCAAATAATTTATCTTCTACAATCGCATAAACCAATCAATCCGCATAGTTTTGACTATGCGGATTGGTTACATTCTAATCGACAATGGAAAAGGTCTTCAATTTTATAAGAGAACATAAAGAGGTTGCGTTTGCCACTGCGGACGAAAACGAAAATCCTACTATGCGGGTTTTCCAAATCATGCTTATCGACGAAGCGGGAAAGACGTTATATTTTGCCACTTCGCCCCTAAAAGAGGTTTACCAATACCTACAACACAATCCCAATATTGAAATTTTGTCTTTTGCAGATAAAATTTCAGTGCGGATTTCGGGTGCGGCATCTTTCAATGTACCGGATGTGATTTGCAAAAAGATATACGATGAAAATCCCGTATTACCCCGATTATACAAGCAATACACCGACTTGGCATATTTCAGCTTGCCCATCAGGAAAGTCGATTATTTCGATTTGAACCCGACACCGCCTGTATTGGAAAGCCACAGGTTTGATTTGTAGTTTTATACCTGCCTCCCATACCTGCGTTTTACAAACATTATGTACCTTTGCACAAATGAAAATAGCAATAGCAGGCACTCACAGGGTTGGGAAAACAACATTAGCTGAAAAGCTGTATGAATCTTTCCCTGACTACGAATATTACCCTGAGCCATATTTTGAATTGGAAGAGGCTGGATACATCTTTCCCGAAATACCGACAGTTGATGATTATCTGGCACAACTTGAATACTCCATAAAGCAAATAGTCAAAAGTGGTAATGATGCTATTTTTGACAGATGCCCTGTGGATTTGTTCGCATACATTCAAGCTACCGATGAATCGCTGAATCTTCAATCCATATTCGGTAAGGTTCAAAATACAATGGATGAAATCGACCTTCTTATATTCGTCCCCATTGAAGAACCTGATATAATTTCGTGTTCCGAATCCGAATTACCGGAACTCAGGTATCAGGTAAACGATATTCTACGCGACCTTATCAGTGATTTTGAAATAGAAACCATAGAAGTCAAGGGTAATCTATCTGAACGCCTGAAGCAAATTCAAAATAAGCTACAACTGATAAAGTCGTAACTACACCTGGCTTCCGAATCGAATGACGTTTCCCACGGATTGTCGGTAAATGTTGTGGGCGAATAATTATCCCAAAACACAGCATATCCTTTCAACGAATGAATAATTGGAATGCAGATATG